>NZ_JAJUWT010000016.1 GCF_021390395.1 Saccharothrix sp. S26 | reverse complement strand
GGTGGGGCGGGGTGTACCCCGGCGGGCCACGACGCACGTCACCGCTCGGCGGAGGGTGCCACTTCGGACAGCCCGTGCCGCTCGCGCGTGACCTCCTGCGAACGCAGCATCCGCTCCCGCTGCCGACGGATCGCCGGGACGAGGGCGAACAACACCAGCAGCGACAAGACCAGGAGCAGCGCGCCGCCGCCCAGCCCCGCCGGCCCTTCACTGCGGAAACCCACCACCATGGTCACCAGGCCGAACGCGCCGACCACCGCGGCACCCACCCGCAGCGACTTCGCCGGGTACGGCATGGACAGCACCGCGTCCGCCTGGTCCACCAGCGGCCGGGCCAGCCGCGGATCCTCGACCGGCTCACCCCGGCGCATCGCCCGGGACACGGCGCGGCGCTGACCGCGGTCCAGCCCCCGTAACGCCGTGGAACCCAGGACCCGGCGCATCACCACCGCCATCGCGCCGCCGCACAACACGCCCATGATGAGGCCGTACCAGACGCTGTCGTGCAGCAACCCCTGAGAGACCCCGAACACCCCGCCGGCGAACAAGCCGAGCAGGACGACTTTCCCGTACGAAACCCGTTGTGCCACCGATACCTCCCCCGAGATCGTTTGACGTCGGCTTACCCGTTCGGGCCGGCCGTCGAACGTCCCGGAGGAGGGTGCGAAAGCGGGCTAGGCGGCGAGCTCCATGATCCGGGCCGCGACCTCGCCGGGCGCTTCCAGCGGCAGCATGTGGCCCGCGTCCTCGACCACCACCGACTCCCCGCCGACCGCCGCGGCCAACGCCTTGGCGTTGGACTCGGGCACCAGACGATCCTCGTCGCCGACGACCGCGATCACCGGCCGTTCGCCCGCGACGGTCAACGCCGCCTCCCGGTCGTACCGGTCGACCGCCGGCCGGAACAACGCGATGGTCTCGGGCCAGTGCGACCACACCATGTCCGCGGTGAGGTCCACGTCCTCCTTGCGCGGCTCGTCGCCGAACAGCCACCAGCGCAGCCCCGCGGTCTTCGCGGGCTCGATCTTCTCCCGCACCGCGCGCACCAGCGGCCCGAACGCGCGCTCCAGCTCGCGGACCAGCTTGCCCAGCGCCTTGGGCCACGCCAGCGACGTCTCCGCCAGGTCCGTCGCGGCCGTCGAGACGAACACCACGCCCGCCACCCGCTGCCGGTACAGGCGGGGACGGCGTTCGGCCATCGCCATCGCGGCCATGCCGCCCATCGAGTGGCCGGCGACGACGACCCGCCCTTCGGGTGCCAGGCGTTCGATCAGCTCGCCGAGGTCGTCGCCCAGCTGCTCGATCGTCGCGGTCTCCTTGTCGGCGGGCGACGACGCGCCGTGGCCGCGGTGGTCGTAGGCGATCACCTGCACCTCCGGCGGCAGCGCGGCCACCACGCGGTGCCAGCTGCGGTGGTCGAGCGCGTAGCCGTGGGCGAGCACCACGGTCAGCTCGGCGTCGGGCGGTCCGCTGCGCGCCACGTTCAGCTCCGTGCCGTCCTCAAGCCGCAACCGCTCGGTCACCATGGCCGCTGCCCCTTCCGTCGTCCTACGTCCACTTGACCAACGAGTAACAACGGCGGACGTCACGGGCGCGCGGCCATCAGGACCAGCCGGGGTCGCGCAGCAGGCGCAGTCGGCGGTCGAGCAGGGCGGCGAAGTCGTGCGGGCGGCCGACGACCAGCTCCACCTGCCCGGTGCCGGTGCGGACCACGACCACCTCGCCGCCGGGCGCGGCGGGCGTGTCGGCCACCCACACGTCGCTGATCTCGCGCAGCGGCACCTCGCCGCCGGCGACGTCCGGGGTGGACGGTCCGGTGGTCACGTGCCAGCGCAGGGAGTCGTCGTCGAAGTCCGCGTGGGCGAGCACCGGGTGCCCGGTGGCGTTGCGCACCTGCCGTGACGCGCTGCGCACGCCGAGGGCGGTACCGGCGATCCCACCGCCGACCTCGTCCAGCAGCACCGCCTTGGCCTTCGTCACGAGCACCCCGGCGACCGCCGCGGCGGCGACCGTCGGCAGGGCGAGCAGGAGGTGCCGGGTGAGGAGCGCGACGCCGAGCGCCTGCGCCGCGCCGGTGTACGCGATCAGCCCGGCCCACCACCCGGGCCGGTGCACGTAGCCGCGCCGCACGAGGAACCCCACCGGCACGGCCGCGCCGAGAGCCAGCAGGACCCATCCCGCCACGACCGCGCCGGACCACGGGCCGATCAGCGCGACGGCCAGGCTCACCGCGGGCGGCGCGAGGAACCCGTGCAGGAGCGGCACCCGCACGCGTGCCCACCGCCGCTCGAACTCGGCCCGCACCGACTCGTGCACGCGGAACGGCACCCGCACCCCGCACCACCTCCCGACATCAGCGTAACGTCACCGTTTCGCGCTCATCGGGCACGCACGGTGATGATCAGCGGGTCAGGGACTCGCGCAGGAGCGCCACGGCGGCCGGGATCTCGGTGTCACCGATGTTGCCGTAGCCGAGCACGAGCGCGCGGTCCGACGAGCGCCGCACGCGGTAGTCGTCCAGGTCGACCAGGCGCAGGCCGGCCGAGGCCGCGGCGCGGACCGCGGCGCCGGTGTCGGTGTCGTCCGGCAGGTGCAGCAGGACGTGCAGGCCGGCGGCGGTGCCGGAGACGCGGGCCCGCGGCAGCTCGGTGGCCAGGGTGGTGAGCAGCAGGTCGCGGCGGGTGCGGAAGCGGCGTCGGGACGCGCGCAGGTGCGCGTCGTACCAGCCGCGGTCGATGAAGGACGCCAGCGCCAGTTGGTCCAGCACCGGCGGTGCGGCGGCCACCGGGTTCGCGGCCCGCAGCGCCGGGACGGCGATGGTGGGGGCGACCAGCCAGCCCAGGCCCAACGCCGGGGAGAGCGTCTTGCTGACCGTGCCGAGCAGGAACACGCGGCCGGGGTCCATGCCCTGCATCACGGCGACCGGGTGGTGGTCGTAGCGGAACTCGGCGTCGTAGTCGTCCTCGATGACGTAACCGCCGACGTCCCGGGCCCAGCGCACCAGCCCGGCGCGGCGCGTCGGGGACAGCACCGTCCCGGTCGGGAACTGGTGCGCCGCGCCGACGACGACCGCGCGCGCCGGGGTGCGGGCCAGGTCGTCCACGCGCAGGCCGTCGTCGTCCACCGGCACGAGGTGCACGCGCAGGCCGGTGCTCGCCGCGGCGTCACGCAGCCGTGCCCAGCCGGGGTGCTCCACCGCCAGGTCGGTGATCCCCTCGGCGGCCAGCGCGCGGCACGTGCGGACCAGGCCGTCCGTGACGCCGGCGCACACGAACAGCGACGACGGGTCGGCGTCCGCACCGCGTGAGCGCCGCAGGTACTGCGCGAGGGTCGAGCGCAGCACCGCGTGCCCGGCCGGGTCCGGCAGGTCGAGGTCGTAGTGGCCGGCCGAGCCGATCACCGACCGGACCGCGTCCGCCCAGCGCCGGCGCGGGAACGCGCGCAGGTCGGGCAGGCCGGGCGCGAGGTCGTAGCGGATCGCGGGCCGGGCTTCGGCCCGCCGCGCGCGGGGCCGGCGCGGCACGGCCTCGGGCGACCACGCGACCCGGGTGGCCGAACCGACCCGGGCGGCCAGGTAGCCCTCCGCGACGAGCTGCCCGTACGCCTCGGTCACGACCCAGCGGGAGCAACCCAGCTCCTCGGCCAGCGCCCGGCTCGGCGGCACGGCCGCTCCCTCCGGCAGGCGGCCGTCCCGGATCGCGGTGCGCAGAGCGTGCGCCAGGCGGTCGTGCAGGCGTCCTGGCCCGCCGACCTCCACCAGCGTCGCCCACGCGAAATTGGTCTGGGAAACCGCCACAGGATTGGACAGTACCGCCGTGCCGAATCGCCCTAACGTTGCGGGCATGACGGAGAAGCTGGCCCTGGGCGCGATGTTGTTCGGCACGGTCACCGACGAGCGCCGGTCGTTCGAGTTGTTGGACCGTTTCGTGGACGCGGGCGGCGTGTGGATCGACACCGCGAACTGCTACTCGTTCTGGGAGGACCCGAGCGGTTTCGGCGGGCAGAGCGAGGCGTTGCTGGGTCGCTGGCTGGCGAGCCGGCCCGGGGTGCGCGACCGCGTCCGGATCAGCACGAAGGTGGGCTGCGAGCCGACCGAGGCCGGTCGGTTCCCGGAGACGGCCGAGGGCCTGTCGGCCGGTGTGATCAAGAACGGGATCGAGGGCAGCCTGCGGCGGCTGGGCACCGACCACGTCGAGCTGTACTGGGCACACAAGCCCGATCCCGTGACGCCGCTGGAGGAGACGGTCGCCGCCTTCGACGAGCTGGTGTCCGCCGGTGCGGTCGGCCGGCTCGGCGGCTCGAACTACCCCGTGTGGCAGGTCGAGCGGGCACGCCGGATCGCGCAGGCCGACGGCCGCGTCGGCTTCACCGCCGTGCAGCAGCACCACACCTACCTGCAACCGCGTCCCGGCACGCGGCCCACCGTGGTGCACCGGTTCGGCGCGGTCACCGACGAGGTGATCCACTACCTGGAGCACAACCAGGACATGGCGCTGTGGGCCTACACCCCGCTGCTGAGCGGCCGTTACACCCGCACCGACAAGACCCTGCCCGCCGAGTACGACCACGCCGGCACCGCCGCCCGGCTGGCCGTGCTGGACGAGATCGCCGCCGAGACCGGCACGAACCGCAACCGCGTGGTGCTGGCGTGGCTCACCGGGGGCGAGCTCGACGTCACGCCGATCGTCGGCGTCAGCACCGTCGAGCAGTTGGACGACGCGATCGCCGGGGTGTCGCTGGAACTGACCGCCGAGCAGCGGCACCGCCTGGACGCGGCGGCGTGAGCGCCGGTCGTCCGAACCGACCGCGCTCGACGAGGTCGCGGGCGGGCGCGGGGACGTGACGGTCGGGTTCGCCGGTTCGGGGGTCCGGCGAACCCGACCGCCCGGTCACGCGCCCGAGGGCAGACCCGCGCGGGCCTCCTGAACCGTCAGCGGGCGCAGGGTCAGCTCGTACTCGTAGGCCGTGTCCGGTCGGACCTGGCTGCGCTGCCGCACCGGGTTCGGCGTGTCGCCGACGCCCGTCACGGCGTGGCTCGCGTGCAACGTCACCCACCCCTTGTTGCGCTGGAGCTGGAACGGGTACGCGGCCCGGTCGAGGTCGTCGTACGGCGTCACGCTGACGTCCTTCGCCCCGGCCACCAGCAGGCCGCCCGTGCGGCCGTCGGTGAGCAACGCCCACCGCGTGTCGGTGTGGTTGCCGTAGTCCTGCGGGCGGTGGTAGTCGACGTACTGCTCGTCCACGGTGGACGAGTGGACGCCGATCGGCGTGCCGTCCCTGCGGTCGACGTAGCTCTCGGCCTCCCGCCCGTACCAGGCGAACCGGTCGTAGGTGTCCGGCACGGCGAGCGAGACGCCGACGCGCGGCAGGTACGGCAACGTGCGCATGGCGCCTTGCGGCGTGACCTTGTGCCCGAGCCGCAGCACACCGCCGCGTTCGACGGTGTAGGTCATCGTCTGGTCGAACCACGCGCCGGTGACGTCCGGCGCGGCCACCCGGCTGTCCACGACCACCCGCACGCCGGCGTCCACCGGCTCGACGCGCACGTCGGTGACGGTGGTGGCGAGCCGGTCGAGGCCGACCTTGCGCCAGTCCTCGCCCTCCGCGCGACCCCACTTGAACGTCTCGTTGCTGATCGGCGCGCGCCACGCGTCCAGCTTCGGCCCGCCCGCGAGCAGTTCCCGGTCGCGGACCCGCACCGACGACAAGGTGCCGGTCTTCTTGTCCACCGTGTAGCTCACGCCCTGGGCCTGCGCCGTGACCGCGTTCGCGGTGTCGGCGCTGACGGTGGCGCGACCGCCCTTCGACGCGGCGTCCAGCCCCGGCACCTCCGTGCCGCCGAGGGCGAACTGGTCGTGCGCCACGACGTGACCGGTCGGGATCATCGGCCCCGCGGCCGTCGTGACGGCCTGCACGGTCAGGAACCGCTCGCGGTCGGCCGGGTTCGGGGGCGTCGGCACGCGCACCTCACCGGTCGAGTTCGCGGCCACGCGCAACGGCTGCTGCCCGCGCGCCACCACCCGCGAGCCCTCGGTGACCCGCCAGCGCAGCTCCAGCCCGTCCGTGCCGCTGAACTGCCGCTCGTTGCGCACGGACAGCACGCCGTCGGCGTAGCCGAACCGCAGCGGCTGGTGCGCCCACGCCATCTGCGCGGTCTCCGGCTGGGCGACGCGGTCCGGGCTCACCAGGCCGTCGAGGCCGGACAGGCTGGAGCCGTAGGACAGGTGCGTGCCGCGTTCCTCGACCCGGTCGAAGTCCAGCGCCAGCACCGCGCCGCCCACCGGCTCCGGCGCGTTCAGCTCGGCCGCGGTCAGCGGGCGGTCGTAGATCCGCACGTCGTCCACCGCGCCGTGCGCCATCCGCCCGACCTTGGCCGGGTCGTTCCACGACGTCTCGAAGTCGCGGCCGATGTTCACCTCGGCCGACGACGGGTCGATCGCGCCGGTGAACGGCTTGCTCGCCACCTCGCGGCCGTCGATGTAGAGCCGCAACGCCGTGCCGTCGTAGGTGCCGCTGACCCGGTGCCAGTTGCCGTAGAAGTCGCTCGGCACACTCGCCTGCACGGCCTGCCAGGTGCCGCTGTGGATGAAGAACTCCAGCGTGGTCTCGTTCTTCATCTTCAGCGCGTACTGGTGGTCGCCCTTGCCGACGATGCGGAAGTCGCCGCTCCAGCGCTCCGGCTTGACCCACGCGTCGAGCGTCAGCGCCTTGCCCGTGATGTCGAGCCTGCGGTCCCGGTAGACCTCGACGAAGTCGTCCAGGCCGGACATGAACAGCGCCTTGCCGCGGTGGCCGTCGACCAGCTCCGGCGCGCCGGACAGGTGCGCGAGGATGCCGTTGCCGGACGAGTCGGGCAGGACGCGCACCCGCTGCCGGATGCTGCCCTCGGCCCAGTCCCAGATGAAACCGCCCTGCGTGGCGGGGTTGGCGCGGATGGTGTCCCAGAACTCGCGGAAGTTGCCCAGGCTGTTGCCCATCGCGTGCGCGTACTCACCGAAGATCAACGGCTTGGTCGTGCTCTTCGCCTGCTGCTCGAACCGCTCCGGCGACGGGTAGCGCGGGCCCCACACGTCGGCGAACGGCGCGTCGCCGTCGGGGTTGTTGGACTGGTGGTACTTGGGCCGGGTCGGCTCGTTGGCGTCCAGCCACTCGGCCATGGCGTAGTGGTGCGCGCCGAGGCCGGCTTCGTTGCCGGTGTCCCACAGGAAGACGCTGGGGTGGTTCTTGTCGCGCTCGACCATGGCCGTGAAGCGGTCCAGGAACGCGGGCCGCCACTCCGGCTGGTTCGCCTGGCACCAGTTGTTGCAGTTCTCGTGGTTGTGGGTCTCGATGTCGACCTCGTCGGCGATCCACAGGCCGTGCTTGTCGGCCAGTTCGTAGAAGTAGGGGTCCGACGGGTAGTGGGAGGTGCGCACCGCGTTGACGTTGAGCTGTTCCATCAGCGCCACGTCGCGTTCCTGCGCCGCCCGGGGGACGTGCCTGCCGTGGTCGGGGTCGGTCTCCGCCCGGTTCACGCCCTTGAACAGCGCGCGCTTGCCGTTGACCAGCAACTGCTTGTCGCGGATCTCGATCTCGCGGAAGCCGGTGGTCTCGCTGGTGATGTGGGTGGTGCGGCCGTCCGGCCCGGTCAGCGTGAGCACGACCGTGTAGAGGTTCGGGGTCTCGTCGGTCCACTTCGCCGGGTCGCGCACCGGCAGGGTCAGCTGGACCTGCCCGCCCTGCTCGGTCACCTCGACCACGCCCGCGACCTGGCCGACCTCCGTGCCGCGGGCGTCGCGCAGGCTCGCCGTGACGCGGTGCGCGCCGGTCGGCCCGCCGGGCTTGTGGCCCACCTCGACGGCGGCGGACAGGGTCGCGTCGGTGTAGGTGGCGTCGAGGTCGGTGCGCAGCGTGACGTCGCTGACGTAGGTCGCGGGCGTCGAGTGCAGCCGGACCGAGCGGAAGATGCCCGAGTACCGCCACTGGTCGACGTCCTCCAGGTAGGAGCCCGCGCTCCAGCGGTGCACCTGCACCGCGACGCGGTTGCGGCCCGGCTTCAGCGCCGCCGAGACGTCGAACTCCGCCGGCGTGTAGCCGCCCTGGTCGTAGCCGATGTAGGTGCCGTTGACCCAGACGAAGTAGCCGGAGGTGACGCCCTCGAAGCGCAGGAACGTGGCGCGGCCGGCCCAGTCGGCGGGGACGTCGAAGTCGCGCGCGTAGGCGGCGGTCGGGTTGACGTCGCGCGGCACGCGCGGCGGGTCGTCCGGCTGGATCTCGGTGGCGATGTTGCGGAAGATCGGGTGGTCGAGGCCGTCGGTCTGCCAGGTGTGCGGCACCGAGACCTCGCGCCACCCCGACGTGTCGTAGCCGTCGGCGTGGAAGCCCGAGGGCACCTCCTCCGGCCGCTTGGCCATCGCGATGCGCCACGTGCCGTCCAACGACTGCGTGTACGGGGAACGCTCGTCGCCGCGGACCGCCGAGTCGACGTCGGCGTACGGCGGCAGGTAGGCGTGCGGCCGTTCCTGGCCCTCCGCGACCATGCCCGGGTTCTCCAGGTAGGAGTACAGGTCGTCCATGGGGGCGGCGGTGGCGGTCATCGGACTGGCCGCGACCACCGAAGCACCTAGAACGAACATGAGCGTTACCAGAGCGCGCAGGCGCGGCATGCTGAACCTCCATGTTCAACCAGAACCACACAAGATTCACCAGCCGCGCGCGTCACGTCAAGATGCGGACGAGGGATTTGGAAAGCGGTTACCCACCCCCTCCGCCCCGCGCGCCTTCGACCGGGAGCGCTCCCAGTCCCCTGTGGATCGGCGACAGTCGCGACTCGCCACCCAGGTCGTGGTGTTAGCGCTAACGGGAACGCGCCGGCCCGACCAAGGTCAACACAGTGCCAGACCTGGCGGTTTGTTTCCGACCAGCGCGAAGCAGTACGCTGCGTGTGACTCACGACACAGGCTGTTAGCGCTCGCAGCCGGCGGACCGGAGCGGCCCGTCCACAGTGGACCGGACAACCGGTCGACGGCGACGTCGGCGTATTATGATCCACCGATGGTCACCATCGCCGACGTCGCCCGAGCGGCGGGAGTCTCGCCCAGCACCGTGTCGTACGTGCTGTCCGGCAAGCGCTCGATCTCGGAGACCACCAGGCGCCGGGTCCACCACAGCATCCGGGTGCTCGGCTACCGCCCCAACGCGGGCGCGCGGGCGCTGGCGAGCAACCGGACGAACGTGCTCGCCCTCGTCGTGCCGCTGCGCACCGACCTGAACGTCCCCGTGGTCATGCAGTTCGTCACGGCCACGGTCACCGAGGCCCGTACCCACGACCACGACGTGCTGCTGCTGACCGCGGACGAGGGTGCCGAGGGCCTGCACCGGGTGGTGGCGTCCTCGCTGGCCGACGCGATCATCGTGATGGACGTCGAAGCGGCCGAGCCGCGCGTGCCCGTGCTGCGCGAGCTGGCCCGGCCGGCGGTGCTGATCGGCGTACCGGACAACCCGCAGGAGCTGACCTGCGTGGACCTCGACTTCACCGCCGCCGGCGCGGACTGCGTGCACCACCTCGCCGACCTGGGCCACCGCGACATCGCGCTGATCGGCCCCTCCCCCGCCGTCTACCAGCGCGGCACGAGCTACGCCGGCCGGTTCCTGAGCGGGTTCCGGGCCACGGCCGCGAGCCGCGGCGTCGAAGCCGCCACGCTGGCCTGCGTGCCGACCTACGACGGCCTGCGGGAGTGCCTGGACGACCTGCTGACCGGGCCGCACCCGGTCACCGGTCTGGTGGTGCACAACGAGGCCATCCTCGGCCCGCTGCTGTCGGAGCTGTCCCGGCGCGACCTGCGGGTGCCGCAGGACGTCTCGGTGCTGGCGGTCTGCCCGCCCGACGTCGCGCAGGCGCAGTCCGTGCCGCTGTCGTCGGTCGACATCCCGGCCGTGGAGCTCGGCCGGCTCGCCGTCGAGCCGATCCCGAGGTCCGGTTGCTGCCGCCGCGCCTAACGGCCCGCGGCAGCACCGGTCCGGTGGTTGCCTAGGGTCACCAGGCTCACCTTCCCGGGGTCACCCTGCGCCGCCTCGGTCGCGATCACGGCGAAGGTGAGCGTGTTGTGGTCGCGCAGCACGCCGTCCGGGAGCACGAACTCCCGCTGGGGGCCGACGCCGTTGAGGTACTGGCCCATGTTCCAGCCGTTGACGAAGACCAGCACGCGGTAACCGCGGACGGTGGTGTCCTCGAACCGCAGCCCGAGCGAGACGTCCTGCCCGCGCGGCAGGTCCAGCTCGAAGGTCGTGCGGTACCAGGACACGCCCGGCTGGAGCCGACCCGGCGGGCGCTGCCAGCCGCCGGAGCCCGGCAGGTGCCAGCCGGCGCGTTCGCCGTACAGGCCGCCGGCGTTCATCGGGCCGCGTTCGCCGTCCATGGGCTTCGAGCCGCGGATCTGCCACGAGATCGGCGCGGTCGAACCCTCCACCACCACCCCGAACAGGCCGCGCGGCTGCTTGTGGCGGACGTCGTCGGCGGTCCAGTCGTCGTTGTGGCCCATGTTCTCGACCAAGACGGTCACCGTGGCCTGCTGCCCGGCGGCCAGCAGCCCCTCGGGCACGGCGAAGTCACCACGCCCGGGATCGGGGTTGACCGGCTCGGAGTCGGCCTGCGTGCCGCCCGCCGCCGAGCCCAGGTAACGCCCATTGAGCCACACCAGGTAGACGCCGCGCCGGCCGGTGATGGCGTTGACCGTCACGGTCTTCTCCGCCCCGGTGGCGGTGAACCGCCCCCGGTACCACACGTTGCCGTTGTGATGGCCGTACTCGTCGGCATAGAGCACCGGCAGCGTCTTGGGCTTGATCGGGCTCGCGGTCGTCGTCTTGTCCGCCGTGGTCCAGCCGGACTCGCTCATGCCGGGCGCTTCCGGCCGGTACTCCCAGCCGGTCAGCTCGGGCAGCCGCACCCCCTGCGGGCCGGGCAGCGAGCCGACCAGCGACCCGCTGGACGTCGGCCGCACGGCCACCGGGCGTCCGCCCACGGACAGGTGCCGGACCGGGGCGAACACCTCGACCTCCGACGCCTGGTCGGTGTCGGCGCGCAACGCCAGCCGGTCGCCCCTGACCTCGGCGGAACGGACCAGCGACGTGCCGCGCACGAGCACGGGCCCGGCCGCGGTGTCCTGCCGCCAGAACCGCGCGGCGGCCTCGTCGGTGCCGAGCATCAGCAGCGCGGGCCGTCGCCCGCCGCCGGTGACCAGCACCCGGGACAGCCCGGTGTGGGTGTAGTCCAAGCGCAGGTCGCCCTTGTCGTAGGTGGCGCGGACCTGGCCGTCGAGCACCTTCACGGTCGGGGCCGAGTCGTAGCGCAGGACCGTGGAGCCCTGCTCGCCGTCGCGGCCGTACAGCACGGCCACGTCCCGGCCCGACGCCTCCATGTGGGTCAGCAGCTCCGAGTTCGACCACACCAGCCGCTGACCGCCCAGGTCGTATCCGGCGACGAGTACCTTGGCGTCCCGGCCGTCGACCCGCACCGGCACCTGGTAGCGGCCGTCCGGTGTGGCCCAGTCCAGGGTCGTGGACACGTCCGTCGCGCCGCCGAGGTCGGCGTGGCGCACGAGCACGAACTGCGTCCCGGTGTCGGGGTTCGCCCGCGCCCGCGCCAGCACGGCCGGGTCGGCGGCCACCGGCGCGGTCGCCTCGTCGGTCTTGGTCAGCGGCGCGACCGTGGTCATGAAGTAGCCCTGCCGCTTGAACTCGTCGTACTTGGCGGTGAGCTGCCGCGACTCCGTGATCGCCGAGCCGTAGTCGTAGGAGGTGTAGACGTCGTTGGGCTGCGGCAGCCATCCCCACGACGTGCCGCCGTAGGTCATGTAGTAGCCGTACATGGTGGCGCCGCTGGAGATGGCGTTGTTCTTGTAGAACACCTTCATGTAGCTCGGGCCGGTCAGCTCCCGGCACTTGTCGTACCCGGCGTCGTTCAGGTCGATCGCGCCGGCCTGGTACTCCGCGGCGTACACCGGCGCGTCGTCGCGCAGCCTGCGCGTGACGCCGTCGCCCCACGGGCCCCAGGTGTCGGGGTTCTTGCAGTCGAACGACTGCGGGTAGTCGTCCACGCCCGGGATCTGCACCGCGCCCTGGCCGGACGACCAGTTGGCCAGGTTCCCGCCGCAGCAGTTGTTGTGCACGATCGGCACGTCGATGCCCGCGTCACGCGCCTGCCGCTGGAGGTCCTCCATGTAGGCGGGGTCGACGTTGACCGCGTACTCGTTCTCCACGTTGTAGGCGATCACCGAACCGCCGCGGCTGACCTGGTGCCGGGCGATGATCGGGTTGATGCGGCTGAGCCACTCGGTGTACGCGGCCCGGTAGCCGGGATCGCTGGACCGCGCCCGGCCCGGCACCGTCTTCAACCACGCCGGGAACCCGCCGCCGCTGGTCTCGGCGTTGATGTAGGGACCGGGCCGGGCCACCACGTACAGGCCCAGCTCGTCGGCCATGCGCAGCAGCCGGTCGACGTCGCGCACGCCGGTGAAGTCGTAGACCCCGGGCGAGGGCGAGTGGTAGCCCCAGTGGAAGTACAGCGACACGCCGCTGAACCCGGCGGCCCTGATCTTCTCCAGCACGTCGCGCCACAGCTCCGGGCTGGGCAGCCGGAAGTAGTGGAACTCCCCCGACCACAGCATCACGCGCTCGCCGTCCACCTTCAGCGAGTACCGGTCGAAGGAGACCTCGTGCCGCTTCTCGGCGGACACGGGCGCCGCGACCACCGGGGTGGTCGCGGCGAGCGAACCCAACAGCACGAGCACAACCGCTAACAGCCTCAACGGATCCCCCGCAGGGTCAGGGCGGCGGAGCCGGCGTCGACGAGCACCCCGTCGGGGTGCGAGCCGACCTCGCCGCCGTCCACGGCGTCGACCGCGCGTGCGCCGACCAGCAGCAGCCGCCAGCTCGACGGCGCGCCCTCGGCCTCCACCCGGATCTCGTCGCCGCGGCGGTGGGTGCGGAACGTGGTGTCACCGACGACCGTCACGTGGTCGCCGTCGCCGAGCTGGTAGACGTGCAGCGTGACGCCCTCGGCGTAGTCGTAGTCCGGTCGGTCGTCCACCGCGCCGACGGGCAGGATCGTGTTCGGGCGCACGAGCACCGGCGCGGTGAGGAAGTCGCACCGGTCGCGCACCCAACGCGGCCCCTGCACGGTCTCGCCGGTCAGCAGGTGCGTCCACGTGCCCTCGGGGACGTAGTACGACACGTCGCCGTCGTCGGAGAACACCGGCGCGACCAGCAGGTCGTCGCCGAGCATGTACTGGCGTTCGAGGTGCGCGCAGCCGGGGTCGTCCGGGAACTCCACCACCATCGCGCGCATCATCGGCACGCCTTCGGTCGCCGCCTGCCGCGCCGCGCCGTGCAGGTACGGCATCAGCCGCAGCTTCAGCTTCACGAACCGGCGCAGCACATCGACGGACTCCTCGTCGAACAGCCACGGCACCCGGTAGGACGAGCTGCCGTGCAGCCGGCTGTGCGAGGACAGCAGGCCGAAGGCGATCCACCGCTTGAACAACGCGGCCGCCGGCGTGCCCTCGAACCCGCCGATGTCGTGGCTCCAGTAGCCGAACCCGGACATGCCCAGCGACAGGCCGCCGCGCAGGCTCTCCGCCATCGACTCGTAGGTGGCCTCGCAGTCGCCGCCCCAGTGCACCGGGAACTGCTGCGAGCCCGCCGTGGCCGACCGGGCGAACACCACCGCGTCGCCGTCGCCGCGCCGCTTGCGCAGCACCTCGAACACCGTCTTGTTGTACAGGTGCGTGTAGAGGTTGTGCATGCGCTCCGGGTCCGAGCCGTCGTGGTAGACCACGTCGGTCGGGACGCGCTCGCCGAAGTCGGTCTTGAAGCAGTCCACGCCCTGGGCCAGCAGCGCGTCCAGCTTGGCCGAGTACCAGGCACGGGCGGCCGGGTTGGTGAAGTCCACCAGCGCCATGCCCGGCTGCCACAGGTCCCACTGCCACACGTCGCCGTTCGGCTTGCGCAGCAGGTAGCCGTTCGCCTTGCCCTCCGCGAACAGCGGCGACCGCTGCGCGATGTAGGGGTTGATCCACACCGAGATGCGCAGGCCGCGGGCGCGCAGCCGCTCCAGCATGCCGACCGGGTCGGGGAACGTGCGCGGGTCCCACTCGAAGTCGCACCAGTGGAACTCGCGCATCCAGAAGCAGTCGAAGTGGAACACGCTCAGCGGCAGGTCGCGCGTCAGCATCCCGTCGATGAACCCCGACACCGTCTCCTCGTCGTAGGACGTGGTGAACGACGTCGACAGCCACAGCCCGAACGACCACGCGGGCGGCAGCGCGGGCCGGCCGGTCATCGCGGTGTACTTGCGCAGGATCTCGCGCGGGGTGGGGCCGTAGATGACGAAGTACTCCAGCGACTGCCCCTCGACGCTGAACTGGACCTTCGACACCGCCTCCGAGCCCACCTCGAACGACACGTGCCCGGGGTGGTTGACGAAGATCCCGTAGCCCGCGTTGGTCAGGTAGAACGGGACGTTCTTGTAGGCCTGCTCGCTGCTCGTGCCGCCGTCGGCGTTCCAGATGTCGACCGTCTGGCCGTTCTTGACCAGCGGCCCGAACCGCTCGCCCAACCCGTAGACCGCGTCACCGACGCCCATGGTGAGCTGCTCGCGGACGTGGTGCGTGCCGTCCACGGTCATGAAGCCCATGCCCTTGGCGCCGCTGCTGGTGAGCGAGCGGCCGTCGGCGGTGAAGTCGACCCGCCACTGCTCGCCCCGGTGCACTCGCACCGACAGCGCGCCCGCGCTCATCACCACGCCGGCGTCGTCCTCGACCACCTTGGCCTCGTGCGCGCCGTCGGAGGCCAGCGCGAACGCCGGTTCCTTCGGCGCCTCGCCGGCGAAGTGCGTGATCTTCACGCCGATCACGTCGGCCATCGGCGAGGTGAGCCCGAGCGTGACCACGGGGCCCTTGAGCGTGTCGCCCCGGTGCCGGATGGGGTGGGTCGCCGCGTGCACGACGACCTCCCCGTTGCCGGTGGTGACGTCACGCACCTCAACCGGATATGCGGCCTCGACCCCAGGTCGAAGCAGCCAGTACCCGTCGCTGAACTTCACTTGACCGCTCCTGCCGTGATGCCGCGGGTCAACGCGCGCTGAAAGATCAGGAAGAAGACGATGGCCGGGATGACCCCGAGCAACGCCGAGGCGCTGGTCATCGTGGCGTCCATCATCCGCTGGCCCTGGAGCACACCGAGCGCCACCGGCACCGTCTGGTTCTCGTTGGAGATCAGCAGCACCAGCGGCAGGAAGAACTCGTTCCAGGTCCAGATGAAGAAGAACACGAACAGCACGCCCAGGGTGGGCCTGCTGATCGGCACCACGATCCGCACCAGGGTCTGCCACTTGTTCGCACCGTCGATGCGGGCGGCCTCCAGCAGTTCGCGGGGGAAGCCGCCGAGCGTCGAGGTGAGCAGGTAGGTGCCGAACGCCGCCTGGATCACCGTGAAGATGATGATCACGGCCAGCTTCGTGTCGTACAGCCCGACCTCGTTGGCCAGGAAGTACAGCGGGTAGACCAGCGCCTCCTGCGGCAGGGTGTTCGCGATGAGGAACACCACCAGGATCCACAGCCTGCCCCGGACCCGGCCGATGCCCAGCGCGTAGGCGTTGAACACCGACACGACCACCGCGAGCACGGCTACCGAGCCGCTGATCACGACGCTGTTCCACAGCTTCTCGCCGAAGTCGACCCGTTCCCAGAACGCGATGATGCCGTCCAGCGACACCCCGTCCGGCAGGTCCAGCGGACCGCCGGTGGAGTACTGCGCCGGCGTCTTCACCGCGTTGAGCGCGACGATGACGAACGGCACCAGCATCACCGCGGCGAGCACGATCATCGACCACAGGACCGCGTGCCGCCGCATCACCGCTCACCCCGGTTCTGCACGCGCAGGAACGCGGTGGTGAGCAGCAGGATCAGCACCGTGAGCACGGTGGCGATCGCCGCGCCGTAGCCGACCTGGGTCTTCTCGAAGAAGTTCTGGAACGAGTAGTAGCTCGGCACGTTCGTCGAACCGCCCGGCCCGCCCCTGGTCAGCACGTAGATCGGCGCGAACACCTTGAGCGCCGCGATGGTGCAGGTCAGCAGCACGACGAAGATCTCCGGCCGGATCTGCGGCACGGTGACGTGGAAGAACCGGCCCCACCACGACGCGCCGTCGAGCTCGGCGGCCTCGTGCAGCGACGGGTCCACCCGCTGCATCCCGGCCATGAAGATCACCACCGGGTAGCCGACCTGGATCCACAGCATCACGCCCATCACGGTCCACAGGGCCAGGTCCGGGTCGCCGAGCCAGTTCTGCGCCAGCGAGTCCAGCCCGACGGCGCGCAGCACCTCGTTGAGCGCGCCGTCCTGCGGCGCCAGGATCCAGCTCCACACGATGCCGGCGACCGCGATCGGCAGCACCTGCGGCAGGTAGACGCACGCCCGCAGCACGGCGGCGTGCCGCGGCCCGAAGTGCTTGCCGACGAAGTCGAACAGGGCGGCGGCGATGACGAGCCCGGCCAGGGTCGGCAGGATCGCCATCGCCACCACGAGCCCGACGTTGTGCCGGAACGACGCCCAGAAGGTGCCGTCCGACATCAGCCGGGTGTAGTTGTCCAGCCCGACCCACTCGGGCGTGCCGGCGCCCGACCACTCGGTGAAGCTGATGCCGACGTTCATCCCGAACGGCACCAGGATCACCGCGAGCAGCAGCAACCCGCCGGGGATCAGGAAGAGCAGGTACGACCCGCGGTCGCGGATCGAGGTGGGGACCAGGCTCATTTGCCGACGCTCGCCGTGTTTTCCTTGTAGTAGTCCGCCAGCTCGGTCAACGCCTCGTGCGCGCCGATCTGGCCGGTGATCACCTTCTGCACCGACGACACCTGCGCGTCGTAGAAGCCGGGCGCGGGCCAGTCCGGGTAGAACGCGAGCCGGTCGTTGTCGACGAGCGCCTTGAAGTCGTCGTTGAGCTGCTTGGTCTTCGGGTCGGTCGCGGGGGTGCCGCTCGGCGCGACCGCGATGCCGCCCGCGTCGCGCAGCTTGTCCTGGATCGCGGGCGACATGGTGATCTCGATGAAGTCGTAGGCCAACTGCTTGTTCTTCGAGCCCTTCGGCACCACCCACAGGTTGCCGCTGGAGCCCGCCGTCATGCCCGGCCACGGCACCGTGGCCCACTCGAAGTCCTTCACCTGGGCCTGCACCCGGCCGTACCACCAACTGCCGCTGATCATGATCGGGCTCTTGCCCTGCATGAACGCCAGGCCCATGTCCTCGGCCTTCACACCGGCGGAGTCCTTGGAGATGTAGCCCTCGCGCAGCCACTTGGCGAACGTCTCCGCGCCGAAGACCCACGTGTTGTCGTGGAAGTCCACGTCACCGGTGTAGCGCTGGAACCGGTCGACCCAGTCCCGGTCGGCCTTGGTCAGCGCCAGTTGGTAGAGCAGTTGCGCGGCCGGGTACTCCGCGCCGCCCAGCGCGAGCGGCGTGACGCCCGCCTTGGCGAACTTGTCCATCGCGGCGCTCAGCTCGTCCAGCGTCTTCGGCGCGGCCAAGCCCTGCTGGTCGAACATCGTCTTGTTGTAGTAGACCATCACGTACTCGGCGTAGTTGGGGATGCCGTACCACTTGCCGGACCCCATCACGCCGCGCTCGTCGTACTTGGCCGTGGTGTCGATGCCGGGCCCGAGCTTCTTGTCCCACCCGCGTTTGGTGACCTCCTCGCTGATGTCGGTCAGCAAGCCCTGCTTGGACAGCAGGCCGGCGGTCGCGTTGCCCTTGTTGTACTCCAGGATGTCCGGCGCGTCCTTGGAGTTGAGCACCATCGAGGCGGTCTTCTGGATCTGCTCGAAGCCCTTCTCCTCGAACTGCACCTTCACGCCGGGGTGCGTGGCCTCGAACTGCTTGATCGCCTCGGCCCACGCCACGCCCATGGCGCTGTCCGGGCCCTCGTAGTGCCAGAGCTTGAGGGTGTTGGGGTCGGAGGAGGACCCCTCCGACCCTCCGCAGCCCGCCACGGCCAGCACGGCCGCGACCGCGGCCGCCAGGAGTCGCTTGGACATCAGGATGATCCCTCCACGGTGAGGTTGTCGATCCGGGCCTTCCCCGTGAAGACCAGGTACACGTCCTGCCGACCGGACGCGCCGCGCAACGGCGACGAGACCTCGGTCCAGGAGTACTTGTCGGCCGTGGTCGGCACGGCGAGCGTGCCCACCAGGCGGCCGGTGGGCCCGCCGAGGCGCACCTCGACGGTCGTCGGCGCACCCGGGTTCGCCACCCGGGCCTTCACCGACCGGGACGACGGGCCGAGGTTCACGTCCTTGAACGCGATCCACTGGCCGGGAGCCGTCGAGGCGACGGCGGTGCCGCGTTCCCTGGTGGTGTCCACCAAAGTCACGCCGGAGTAGTCGTCGAAGTTCTGCGCTGGGGTGACCTTGCGCAGGTCGCGCGGCGGGATCTGCTCGCCGAGCACGTGCACCGTGCGGGTCAGCGAGCCGACCGTGAAGTCGTGCGGCGCGGTCTCGACCACCCGCTTGTCCCGGGTCACGTCCCAGAAGGACAGCTCCGACACGGGCACGGTGAACCGGACCGTCTTCGTCTCACCCGGTCGCAGCTCCACCCGGTCGAACGCGCGCAGCTGCTTGACCGGCTGCTGGACCCGCGACTTCTTCTGGTGCGAGTACAGCTGGACCACCTCGGCGCCGGCCCGGTCGCCCGTGTTGGTCACGTCGACCCGGACCTTCACCTCGCCGGAGGCGTGCACCAGGGACCGGTCCACGGCGAGCTTGGAGTACCGGAACGACGTGTAGCTCAGGCCGTGGCCGAACGGGTACAGCGGCTTGCCCCGGAAGTACTGGTAGGTGTGGCCGGACTTGGAGATGTCGTACTGGAGCTTGTCCGGCAGGTCGGCGTCGGAGCGGTACCACGTCTGGGTCAGCCTGGCGCTCGGGTTGTGGTCGCCGAACAGCACGTCGGCGATGCCGTGCCCGGTCTCCTGGCCCGCGTGCGAGGTCCACAGGATCGCGGGCAGGTCGGCGGTGTCCCAGTCGCCGGAGTACGGGTAGCTGCTCTCCAGCACGACGATCGTGTTCGGGTTCGCCGCGCGCACCGCGTCGATCACGGCGCGCTGACCGGCGGGCAGCTCGGTGGTCTTGCGGTCGTCGTCCTCGCGGCCGTTGATGAACGGCATGCTGCCGACCACCACGACGGCGGCGTCCGCGCCCTTGGCCGCCTCGACGGCGCTGTCCACACCGCTGCGCACGATTTCGCGGCCGAACTTCGCGGCGTCCCGCGGGGTGGCCGCGCCGAGGGTCAGCCTGCCGTCCGCGCCGACCACCACGTACTTGTTCGGGCCGAACCAGGACTGGGTGACCTCGTTGCCCGCGTACTCCAGCACGACCGAGCCGTCGGCCTGGGCCACGACCTTGAACTGCTGCTGGACGAACCAGCCGTTGGGCTGCACCGCGTTGTTGACCAGGGCGCGGCCGTCGCCCAGCGACACGGTCTTGCCGTTGGCGACGGACCGCAGCGTGACGGTGCCCTCGCCCCAGTCGAAGACGTCCAGGCCGCCCTCGTCGCTCGGGGTCGCGGCGGTCGCGGTCAGCGGCGCGCCCGCGTCCGCCGCGGAGGCGGTGACGTACTTGCCGGTGGCCAGGTCCTTGAGCCTGATCCGGTCCACGCCCTCGCTGGAGGTGACCGCGGCGCGTTCGGCCAGGGCCTTCACCGGGGTGACCCGGTAGGGCATCGTGCCCGAGTACCAGTCCTCGTAGAGGGTGTCGGCGAGCTGGCCGACGACGGCGACCTTCTTGGTGTCCTCCGTGGACAGCGGCAACGTCTTGTCGTCGTTGCGCAGCAGCACGACCTGCTCGGCCGCGGCCTTGCGCGCCAACTGCCGGTGCGCGGGCGCGTCGATCACGTCCGGGGTGATGCCCGCGTACGGGTTGCGGCCCGCCGGGTCGAACTCGCCGAGCCGGAAGCGGATCGACAGCACGTGCCGGGCGGCGTCGTCCACGTCGGCCATCGTGATCAGGCCCCGGTCGAGCGCGGCCTTGATCGAGCCCGTGGTCGGTGCGGAGTTGTCGTTGTCCTCGGTGAAGTTGTCCAGGCCCGCGCGGATGGCCGCGGCGTTGCCCTCGACCTCGTTCGGGTAGTAGCGCTGGGCGCCCGCGATGTTCGACGCGCCGCTCGCGTCGCCGACGATCATCAGGTCCTCGTCGGTCCAGGACCGCACCACGTCGTCGAGGTCGTGGTTGACGTGGGTGGGCCTGCCGTTGAGCAGGTTGTACGAGGCCATCACGCCGGTCGCCGCGTCGGCCTGGATGGCCGGCTTGAAGGCGGCCTCGTCGTAGTCCTTGAGGATCCGCGGCGGCACGATGGAGTCGACCACGATCCGGTCGTCCTCGACGTTGTAGGCCGCGTAGTGCTTCAGGGTGGGCGCCGCCTGGAGGTACTCGGGGTGGTCGCCCTGCACGCCGTGCCCGAACGCGGTCGAGATGGCGCCGGTCAGGTGCGGGTCCTCCGAGTAGCCCTCCTCGTTGCGGCCCCAGCGCGGGTCGCGCAGCAGGTTCACCACCGGGGCCCACAGGTTGAGCCCGTTGAACGCCGGGTTGCGCGCGTGGAAGCCGCGGGCCTCCCGCCCGGTCACCGCGCCGACCTGTTCGACCAGTTCGGGATCCCACGTGGTGGCCAGGCCGATGGCCTGCGGGAACACCGTCGCCTCGCCCAGCCACGCGACGCCGTGCAGCGCCTCCGTGCCGGTCTTGAACGCGCCGATGCCCAGCCTCGGGATCGCCGGTTGGTACTGGTGCAGCAGGGAGACCTTCTCGTCGACGGTCAACCGGCCGAGCAGGTCGGCGATCCTGGACGCGCGCGGCAGGTCGGGGTCGCGGAACGGGAGTTGCTGGGCGTGCGCGGGCAACGGCGCCGACAGCAACAACGCGACCAGCGGGAACAGCAGGGAGCGGCGGACTCTCGACACGGATCGACCCTTCGTCTCGGGGAACCCGGAGCTCCCTCGTCATCGAAGCGCTTCGACTGGCCACCGTAGAGGGCGGTCGTGACGGACGCAACAACCTGCCGGAACGGACGTTGTTAACGCTAATTCACTTGACAGGCGCCTCTTGACACGTGCGCGTCACGCGGGATACGACTACGACCCGGTCACGTTGCGCGCGAGTTTCGCCGAACATCGAATGTTAGCGCTAACGACGCCCGGTGCCCGATGAGGCCGAGGGCCACCTCCTACCCCTGGCCCGGCGCACGAGGACCCGCCCGGAGCACGACGGACGGGTCCTCGGTCGCGCCCGCGCCGCGCGCTACAACTTTCGATGCACGGGCGCACGACCAAAGTGGCAGTGGCATTGAATCCGGGCCGGGACGTCCCTTTGATGGCACAGGCCGGCTCCCGAACCTGGAAGGCACTGCCACATGAGCCAACTGCTGCACGTGAACGCCTCGCCGCGAGGCGCGGCGAGCCAGTCGCTCGCCATCGCCGGGGCGTTCCTGTCCGCTTACAAGGACCGCAAGCCGGAGACGAAGGTCGACGTGCTGTCGGTGTTCGACGACGGCCTGCCCGATTTCGGCACCACGGCCGCCGCGGCCAAGATGGCCGCGTTCTCGGGGCAGGAGCAGACCCCCGAGCAAATCGACGTCTGGAGCCAGGCGCGGGCGGTGTTCGACCGGTTCGCCGCGGCCGACGAGTACGTCTTCAACATCCCGATGTGGAACGCGGGCGTGCCGTACGCCCTCAAGCACTGGATCGACGTGGTGACGCAGCCCGGCTGGGTCTTCGGCTTCGACCCCGCCGCCGGGTACAGCGGCCTGATGACCGGGCGCAAGGCGTTCGTCGTCTACTCCAGCGGGGTCTACACCGCGGGCGTGCCGCAGGAGTTCGGCGTGGACTTCCGCAGCACGTTCTTCAACGACTGGCTGCGGTTCGTCGGCATCACCGACGTGACCGAGCTGCACTTCGACGGCAACGGGATGCTCGCCGACCCCGAAAGCGCCCTGGCTGCGGCGGTGGCCAAGGCGGAAGACCTCGCTTCGACGTTCTGACCCGTCTCGACGAAAAGGCCGGCACCCGCGGGTGCCGGCCTTTCCCGGTTTCGCCCCGGTGCCGACTACCACTTTAGGAGAATCGCCGGGGCAATAGGTGGTACGGACCCCGCCGGAAACGCGCACCGCGCTCTAACGTCGTCCCCGGAATGAGCGAAAGGGGACCGACATGACTTCGACCGACAGCCCGGTGCTGCTGCTCAAGTCCGTGGACGACCACCTGGGCCCCGGCGCCACCCGGTTCTTCGGCTCGGGTTACCGCCGGGTGGACTACGCGGTCGGCGGCACCCGCCTGAGCGGCGTGGCCGACGGGCTGGTCTCGACGGTCGAGATCCGCTACCCGGCGGACTGGTCGCGCAAGACCGAGGACGCCGAGCTGCGGCCCCACCTGTCCACCATCGACGTGCTGATCCTCGCGGTGCGGGCGGCCGAGCTGCTGACCGCGCGGCGCAACGACCTCGACCCGGCCGCCCGCGGCCGGACGTGGCTGCGCCGGGTGGACATCAAGGCGCCCGCCAAGCCCGTCGAGGGCAACCTCCTCTCGCTGCCGGTCGCCGCCAAGCACGTCTCGGCCGAGGCCGCGGGCGACGGGCGACGGCTGTCCGCGGTGGACGTCAAGGTCGCCGCCATGCGGGTCCGGGTGCTGCTGGAGCACGACGCGGGCGAGCCCGACCGGCGCGCGGCCGACCTCGACGCCCTGTTCGGCGCGGACTACCCCGGCCTGTACGGCGGTGGTTTCCGCGCGTGGCGGCAGGCGGTCGCGGACGTGGTCGTCGACGTGCCCACCGCGCACGCCACCGCGAACGTCCTGGTGGAGCCGCCGGACGACGCGTTCACCATCGCCGGGGTCGACTCGGCCGCGGGACCCGTCGTGTCGATGATCGACTCGTTCGTGGTGGCCCTCCAGCTGGGCCAGGTGCTGCTGTACGCCATCGACCGCATGGACCGCGCGTCCAGCGACACGCTGTGGATGCGGCACACCACGATCACCGCCTGCCCGCCCGCCGGCCGCCGCGCGGGTGACTGGTTCCCGGCGACCGCCGAGCTGGTCGACCCGGCCCTGCTGGAGACGCCGAACGGCGTCTGGCGCACCGCCACGATCGTCGGCGACAGCCTCGGCGTGCTCACCCGGTGCTCCGTCGCGCACCGGCTCCCCACCTCCACCTGACCCCCAGAACCCGCTCCACCGATCCCGGCTCACCGAGAAGCGAAGGCGGACAACACAATGCGGTTGGGAATCTCCGGAACGTACTCCTCCGGCAAGACCATCACCGGGATGGCGCTGTCGCACTACACCGGCATCCCGCGGACCCGGGCCAAGACCATGCGCGAGATCCTGCCCGAAGCCGCGCCCGGCAAGGCACTGGAGGAGTGCACCGCCGCGGAGCTGCTCCAGATGATCGTCGTGCGGCACGTCGACCGCGCGGTGCACGAGAGCAGGCTGTGGGACGGCTTCATCTCCGACGGCTCGTCGTTGCAGGAGTGGATCTACGGCGCGGTGCGCGTGACCGTCGGCATCAACCCCAACGACTCGGTGCACCTGTCCGACCTGGAGTCGGTCGAGAAGACGCCGGAGCTGGCGTTCTTCGAGGAGGTCATGGCCCAGCTCGGGCACGCGTTCAAGCGGCACGTGAAGGCCACCTTCGACGCGTTCGTGCACCTGCCCAACGAGCTGCCGCTGGCCGAGGACGGCCACCGCCCGGTCAACGAGCGGTTCCGGTCGCTGTCCGACGAGCACCTGCGGGCCACGCTGACCGAGCTGGGCATCCCCTACCACGTCGTCGGCGGCACGCTGCCCGAGCGGCTGCGCCGCATCACCGAGATCTTCGACCTGCCGGTGGCCCGTGACGTCGACAGCGCGATCGCGCTGGCCGAGGCCGAGTACGCGGCGATGGACGTGCGCGTCGAGACCGAGCGCGCCACCGCCTCCGTCTGACCTGCCGAGAACACCCGTCGAAAGGGGACAAGACCGTGGAAACCGTGGTTGACGTGATCCGCACCGCGCTCGTGGAGAAGTACGGGGTGTTCGGCGACGACATGGCCGCCGACGTCACCTTCGACGACCTGGACGTCGACTCGCTGGTGCTGGTCGAGCTGTCCGTGGTGCTGGAGCGCCGCTTCGGCGTGAAGCTGCCCGACGGCGAGCTGACACCGGAGCTGAGCCTGGCCGAGGCCGCGTCGCTGGTCGAGGCCAAGCGGGTCGCGGTGTGAGCGGGCCGGCCGCCGCGTTCTTCGACGTCGACGACACCCTGATCGCGGTCAAGAGCATCTTCCGCTTCCTGGCCTTCCACCTGCGGCTGCGCGGGCGCCCGGGGACCGAGTACGCGGACGTGCGCGAGCGCGTGCGGCGGGCCGGCGAGACCGGGACCCGCACCGCCGCCCTGGCCGAGTACTTCCGGACCTTCGCGGGCACGGGCGAGGCGGAGCTGGCCGGGCACGGGCGGGCGTGGTTCGACGCGGAGCTGCGCGGCGGACGGCTGTTCCACGAGCCGGTGCTCGACCGGCTGCGCGCGCACGCCGCGGCGGGCGAGGCGGTCGTGCTGGTGTCCGGCTCCTTCCCGCCGTGCCTGGACCCGATCGCCGAGCACGTGGGCGCCGACGTGGTGCTGTGCTCACGGCCGGAGGTGCGCGACGGCCGCTACACCGGGTCGATCGCCACGCCGATGATCGGCGCGGCGAAGGCGGCGGCGGTGCGCGACTGCGCCGAGGCCCTCGGCGTGGACCTGGCGGCGTGCTCGGCCTACGGCGACCACGTCAGCGACCTGCCGCTGTTGGACCTGGTGGGACGCCCGGTGGTCGTGGGCGCCGACCCGGCGCTCGTCGCGCACGCCGCGGACCGCGGCTGGCCGGCCCTCGCCGGTGTCGCGGGGTGAGGCCGCCCGGTGGGGTCCATCGCGGTTCACCGCAGCGTCGCGGTGGACCTCACCGGAAACGCCGGCCGCGAGCGGTATCATCGGCATCACGCACAGTGCCGTGCCCTCGACGTGCGGGATGCGGGAACTTGGGGGGATCGAGATGCCGAAGGCACGTGCCGAGGACGTCACCGCCGGTGGCCTGCTCGCCGACCGCCGCGCCGAGATCCTGGCGCGGTTGGAGATCAAGCTGCGCGAGAGCGGGAGCCTGCTCGGCAAGGACCCGGCCGTGCTGCCCGAGTGCCTGTCGCGGGCGGACGCCATCCTCACCGCCACGGTCACCGACCTGGCCCGCTCGGCGCCGCCGGTCCAGCCGCAGCCGCAGGAGCAGTCCGCGCCGCCCGGCGGCACCGGCGTCCTGATGGACGTGGTGCTGGCCGAGCTGCTGCGGGTCGCGGCCGAGCAGCCGCAGCTCGTGCCGGACCTGGCCGCGGTGCTGACCGTGCTGCACCGCAACCTCGCGTCCCAGGTGCACGCCATCGGCGACTCCTACGACAACTCCATCCTGCGCACCGCCGACGAGGCGCGCCGCCGCGAGCGCCGCCAGCTCGCCCGCGAGGTGCACGACCAGCTGGGCCACGAGCTGAGCATCGCCATGCACCAGTTGGAGCTGGGCGAGCTGTACCAGGCGGCCGACGACCGCGCCGCCGCCGCGAAGCGGATCAGCGGCGCGCGGGAGCACCTGTCCGCGGCGTTGTCCATCGTGCGCCAGCTCATCACCGAGTTCTCCGACGGTCCGGCGGCGTTGGACCTGGAGCAGGAGATCGTCGCGTTCGCTGACACGGCGGGCGCGTGGCGGACCGTGGTGCACGTCAAGGTCACCGGCAACCAGCGGCTCGTGCCCGACCGGCACCGCAAGGAGCTGTTCCTGATCCTGCGCGAGGCCCTGCTCAACGTGTTCGCCCACGCGGCGGCGGAGAAGGCCGTGGTGCTGGTGGACATCACCAGTGAGCGGATCACCGCGTCGGTGGAGGACGACGGCATCGGCTTCGACCCGGCGCGCGCGGCGGCACGCCAGGGTTTCGGCCTGGTGTCCATGCGCGAGCGCGCCGGTTCGCTGGGCGGCAGCTGCGTGGTGACCGCGACGGCCACGGGGTCGCGCGTCGACGTCGAGCTGCCGCTGCCGTGACCTCGGCGCACCCCGGCGGGATCACCATCCTGCTCGCCGACGACCACGTGATCCTGCGGGAGATGCTGCGCGAGTCGCTCGACGCCGAACCGGACTTCACCGTCGTCGGCGACGTGGGCGACGGCATGGCGGTGGTGTCGGCGGCCGCCCGGCTGTGCCCCGACGTGGTGCTGCTGGACATCGACATGCCCGGCATCCCGGCGGCGCTGACCGTGCAGCGGTTGCGGGAGGTGGCGCCGCGCACCCGCGTGGTGATCCTGAGCATGTACGACACGCCCGCGTTCGTGCAGGACATGCTCGCCCAGGGCGTGCGCGGCTACCTGAGCAAGGGCGTCAGCAGGCAGCACCTGGTCTCGGTCATCCGCAGCACGGTCCGCGACGACCGGTCGGTGCAGATCTCGGTGTCGCCGGCCGCGGCGGGCATCGACCGGAACGACGACCGCGAGACCCCGCTCTCGCGCCGTGAGCGGGGTCTGCTCGAACTGGTCGCGCAGGCGTTGAGCAACCGCCAGATCGCCGCGCGCCTGGGCATCACCGAGGCCACCGTCAAGCGCCACCTGCACAACATCTTCGCCAAGATCGGTGCGGTGTCGCGCATCGACGCGGTGAACAAGGCCGTCGACGCCGGGCTCATCAGCCCGCCCCAGGCGCACCGCCCCGCCCCGCTCCGCCCACCGCTCGTGGACTGAGCGCCCGCCGGTCCTCCGGCGCCGGGATCAGGCCCGCGGCCACCGCCTTGTTGACCGCGTCGATCCGGGACACCGCGGCCAGCTTGCCGAAGACGTTGCGCAGGTGCCGCTTCACCGTCCCCTCGGTGATGTCCAGCCGGGTCGCGATCTGCCGGTTGCTCATCGCCTGGGCGACCAGCGCCAGCACCTCGCGCTCCCGGGTGGACAGCAGCCCGCCCTCGTCGTCGGTCTCGGTGCTGGGCGTCCACGCCACCGAGACGACGACCCGCCGGGTGTCGGCGCACACCGTGCGGATGGCCGCGGCCAGTTCCTGCCTGCTCACGCTCTTGTGCAGGTAGCCGCGCACGCCCAGCGACAACAGCTCCTGCACCAGCCGCTGCTCGGCGTACATGCTCACGATGAGGACCTGGGCGTCCGGGGCGACCTCGGCGATCCTGCGAACGGTGAACGCCGGGTGGTTGCCCGGCATCCCCACGTCGAGCAGCACCACGTCGGGCTGCGTCCGCTCGGCCATCACCACCGCGCTGGCGCCGTCGTCGGCCTCGCCGACGATCAGGAACCCGGACTCCATCCGGAGCATGTCGCAGACCGCCTCGCGCAGCAGCGTGTGGTCGTCGGCGACGACGATCCGGATCGGCGTGCGGTCATGCACCGATGGCATGTCCCGCCTCCATCAAGGGGATCGTGACCTCCAGGCGGGTGCCCGCGCCGCGGGCGCTGGTGATGGTCAGCTCGCCGCCGAGCAGCGTGGTGCGCTCGGTCATCGAGGCGAGCCCGTGCCCGGCGGCGCGGCGGCGGCGGTCGAACCCGGCGCCGTTGTCCTCGACCACGGCGACCACCCGCCACGGCGTGATCGTGACGAGCGCGGAGATCCGCGAGGCGCCCGCGTGCTGGAGCGCGTTGCGCAGCGCTTCGCGGACGACCGTGTAGAGCTCGCCCGCCACGTCGTGCGACAGCCGGTTCTCGTCGCCCTCCACGACGACGTCCACTTCGGTGGAGGGCGAGTCGGCCGAGGCGACGAACGCCTCCAGCGCTTCCCGCAGCCCGGTGACCGGCACCCGTGCCCGCAAGCCGGCGATCAGCCTGCGGGTGGTGTCCAGCGTCTCGGTGAGCACCAGGCGGGCTCGCGCGACGCGGTCCCGCGCGATGCCGCAGCCCTCCGAGTGCAGGACCTCGTACAGCTCCAGTTGCCGGTGCGCCAGGCTCACGCCGTTGCCCACGTGGTCGTGGATCTCGCGGGCGAGGGTGTGCACGCCGTCGGCCTGGGCGCGCTGGAACCGATCGAACAGGAACCGGTCGTAGGCGATGGACGCCACGTGCATCCGCAGCGAGATCGACTGGTTGAGGGTGAGCACCGCCGTGCAGAGCAGGGGCACGGCGGCCGGGTCGTCGGCGCAGATCTCTTGCAGCGTCCGCACGGTCAGCTCGATCAGCACGGCCGCGGCCCGCAGCGACTCGACCGGGTGCACGTTGCCCGCCGCCCGCCGGGCGCCGATCTCCGAGGCCATCGCCCAGGCGTCCTCGCAGCTCACCACCCGGCCCTCGCGCATACCGGCGGCGCACTCGTCCAGGATCGACCTGGCGTGCTCGACGCAGCTGCGCAACGTCTCCTCGTCCTCGGCCAGGGCGGAGTGCATCGCCCGCAGCCTCGCGCCGTACTCCTCCAACAGCGCGTCGCGACGGCCGACGAACCGTGCCCAGGCCGGCATCGCCTCCGCGCCGTCTCCGACGTCACACCGCTCGGGTAACCACCCTCGGTCCGAGGCGCTCCCCGTCACCTTGCTTGTCATGCTTTCTCCGTCACGTCTCGGTCGACAGTTCCCAGGACCACTCGACCGCACTCGCGGGTGCGGGACCGGAATGGCTGCCCACTGCTCATCGGCGGGGAATGGGCGTCATTCCGTCAGGACGGTTCGGCGACTCCGGAGGAATGGACGGATATGCCACGTCGCAGTGAATCAGCGCACATCGCGCGGGCCGTTGTCGCCTGGGCCGCGCCACCTCGGGCGACCAGGACATCGACGTCCCCGTGCGGGCGACGCCCGGTGCGGGACCCGACGGGCCCCGACGGAAACCGGACTATTGCGGGCCGCGTCGCCCGGTGCCGGTGCGCACGATGGCCGCCGAATCGCTAACCGCCTGCAGCGGAGCAGCAATGTGGCCCCCTGTCTTCCCCCAGAAGCGGTCCCGACGAGATCGACCCGGATCGCGCCAGGTACCCGGCCTGGCGTTGACATTAGCACGGCTCAAGCACGAGTCAACGTCTCCGGGCAAGACCCCGAAGCCATCTCGCAACGTGGGCCTTTTAGGGGTGGGAATGAATTGCCGCTAGATGCGACCAGAAGGCGGACGCGGTTGCGCGAAAGGGGCCCGTGAACCACGCGCGGGCCGTCGTTGGGCGAGATGTCCGAATTCGGCGGGTATTGTTAAGACGTCGTTTCGCCGACACCGCGCGAGGTGACGGACGGCGGCGGTGCGGACCTCGTCGACCCACGGCCCGCACCGCCCGGATCACGTCACCTCCCGTCCCGTCGCGCGGGGCCACCGCCGCCGGGAGGGACCGCGCTCAGCGGTCGATCAACCGGACGGCGAGCACGGCCACGGCGACGATGTGCGCGGCGTGTTGCGTGCGCATGAAGACCCGGTACGGGCTGCCGCCGACCCGGGCCGCGAGGCACAGCGCGCCCGCCAGCACGACTCCCGCCGGGAGGACCAGCACGGGCAGCCGCCACAGCACCACCAGGAAGAACCCGACCCCGACCAGCAGGGCGTTGCCGACGACCACGAGCCGCGCCCGGCACGGCCCCCAGCGCACGGCCAACGTGCGACGCCCGGCGGCCCGGTCGCCGCGGGTGTCGGCCAGGTCCTTGGCCAGCGCGCCGACGCCCGCCATCCAGCACGACAGCGCCACCGCGGGCACCAGCATCGGGCCGACCTCGCCGCCGCCACCGGCGCAGAAGCCCGCCAGGTACGTCACGACCCCGCCGACCAGCACGACCGCCACGGTGCCGAGCACCGACCGCTTCACCGCGACCGGCGGCACCGAGTAGGCGCACCCGAGCACCAGGAACGTCGCGGTCAGCAGTAGGAACCGGGGGCCGACCAGGAGCGCGCCCACCACGGCCGCCAGCGCCGCGGCGGCGGCGACCCGGATCGCCGCCGCCGCGGCCAGCGTGCCCGCCGGGATGGGCCTGGTCGGTTTGTTGATCGAGTCCTCGACCGCGTCGCTGACCCCGTTGACCAGGTAGACCGCCAGCACCGCGCCCGCCCACGCCGACGCGCCCAGCAGCAGGCGTCGCGGGTCGACCACACCCGCCATGAGCCCGCCCACGGCGAACCGCAGCGCGAACACGGCCTGCACCTCGGGCCGCGCCTGGACCCAGCACATCCGCAGCACGGTCACCGCGCCGCGCGCCGCGCCCCATGCGCTCATGGGCTCCCGGGCGGGCGCCGGGACGGGCGCCGGGTCAAGGGCGCGCCGGACCGCTGCCCGCGCCGGTCGCCTCGATCGCCGCCGCGATGGCGTCCAGCTCCTGCGGCGAGAGCTCCAGCGACGCCGCGTCGATCCAGTCGTGCAGCTGCTCCGGGCGACGCGCGCCGACGATGGCGCCGGTGACACCGCGCACGGACAGCGCCCAGGCGATGGCGACGCTGGCCACCGTGGTGCCGCGACCGGCGGCGATGGGCCGCAGGGCGTCGACCAGGGCCAGGTTGCGGTCCAGGTTCGTGGTGAAGTCCGGCGAGCCGCGCCGCCAGTCGCCGGCGGGCAGCGACTCGGCGCGTTCCCGGGAGAACGCACCGGTCAGCAGGCCCGAGTGCAGCGGCTGGTAGACGATCGTGCCCGTGCCGTGGTCCGCGCACCACGCCAGCTCGGGCACGGCGTCGCGCTGCAACAGCGAGAACGGCGGCTGGAGGGTCTCCACGTGCGCGATGGCCTCGGCTTCGGCGAGCTGGGCGACGTCGTGGTTGGACAGGCCGATGGCCCGCACCAGACCTTCCCGCTTCAGGTCCGCCATGGTCTGCCAGTACTCGGCCAACGGGGTCGCCCACCGCTCGACCAGCGGGTCCGGCCCGTCCCCCGGCACGGCCAGCGCGCCGTCACCGGGCCAGTGGACCTGGAGCAGGTCGATCCGGTCGACCCCGAGCCTGCGCAGCGACGCCTCGACGTCGCGGCGGACGTACTCGGCGCGCATCACCTTGCGCGGCGAGCCGGCGAGGTCCTCGGTGTCGGTCCACACCAGGCCGACCTTGGTGAACACCAGCGGCCGGTCGGCCTCCGGCAGCTGCGAGAGCGCCTTGCCGACCACTTCCTCGGAGTGCCCGATGCCGTAGGCGGGCGCGGTGTCGATCCAGTTCACGCCGCGCTCGACCAGCGCGAGGATGGTGGCGACGGAATCGGCGTCGTCCTGCGGTCCCCACCCGAACTTCCAGTCGCTGCCGCCTGCCGCCCAGGCGCCGAAGCCGATCCTGCTGATCTCCATCCCGGTGGTGCCCAGCGGGGTGGTGACTGTCATATCGTCTCTCCTTGACCGCACAGGTGTCGAGGTGCATTAGAGGCGCATTGGGGCCGGCCCAGACCACTGTTCCACGGGTGCCCGGCGGCGGTCGACCACCGGTCCCTACACCTTTGGTGCAGTCACTACTACTTTGGTTGTAGTCGGCCCGAACTTCGGGTGCAGTCAGCATCCCACACGGCCCGCCCGGCACTAGCCTCGTGCACGAAAATGCCTCGGAAATGCAGGACAAAGCCGATTCGAGCGGCACAGCCGACTGCACGACGGGCAACGTGATGAAAGGCCGTGAGATGTCGACTGTTGACGGAGCGCCGGCGACCACATCGCCCCCGGTGATGACGAGCCGCCAAAAAGTTATTCTCGTGCTGTTGCTCGGCGCCCAGTTCATGGTGTCCGCCGACTTCTCCATCCTCAACGTGGCCATTCCGGTGATCGGCAACGGCCTCGGTTTCGAGCTGGAGAACTTCCAGTGGATCGCCACGTCGTTCGCGCTGGCGTCCGCCGGGTTCACCCTGGTGTTCGGCCGGATCGCCGACCTGGCCGGCCGCCGGCGCATGCTGATCGTGGGCATGGTGCTGCTGGTGGCGGCCTCGTTGCTGGGCGGCCTGGCCACCACGCCCACGCTGCTGATCGTGGCGCGGGTGGCGCAGGGCCTGGCCACGGGCATCGTGATCCCGTCGGCCATGTCCCTGTTGACGACGTCGTTCCCGGAGGGCCCGTTGCGCGACCGCGCGTTGGGCCTCAACGGCGCGCTGCTGTCCGCGGGCTTCACCGCGGGCGCGGTCCTGGGCGGCGTGCTCACCGGCGTCGCGAGCTGGCGCTGGGCGTTCCTGATCAACGTGCCGGTCGGCCTGATCGTGGTCGCCCTGGCCCCGGTCGTGCTGACGGAGAGCAAGCCGACGCAGCGCGCCAAGCTCGACGTGCCGGGCGCGGTCACCGTCAGCCTCGGCCTGGTCGCGCTGGTCTACGGCATCTCCAAGCAGGGCGAGGACGGCTGGGGCGACCCGGTCGGCCTGCTCTCGCTGGCGGTGGCCGCGGTGCTGCTGGTGGCGTTCGTGTTCATCGAGCTGCGGGTGGCGTCGCCGCTGGCGTCGATGCGGATCCTGGTGCGGCCGACGGTCAGCTGGGGCAACTTCGGCGGCCTGATCAGCTTCACCATGGAGACCTCGGCGATCTTCCTGATGACGCTGTACCTGCAGGAGGTGCTGGGGTACTCGGCGCTGGCCGCGGGCCTGGTGTTCGCGGTGCTGGGCGCGGCGGCGTTCCTCGGCGGCATCCTGGCGCCGCGCATCATCGCCAAGATCGGCAGCCCGGCCGCCCTGGTGACGGGTCTGCTCATCCAGGGCATCCTGACCGCGGCGCTGTTCCTGGTCGACCGCGACCCGGGCAGCGTGGTGCTGGTCATCGTGGCCACCTCGGTCGCCGGTTTCGGCCACATGCTCGCGATCGTGGCCTACATGGTGACCGCCACCTCGGGCCTGCCCGACGACGAGCAGGGCCTGGCCACCGGGCTGACGTCGATGACGCAGCAGGTCGGCATCACCATCGGCATCCCGATCCTGAGCGCCATCGCGTCCAGCCGCATCCACCTGCTGGAGGGCTCGTCGAGCCGCCAGGACGCGGTGCTGGGCGGTGTGACGACGGCCGTGCTGGTCGACGCCGCGATCGTGGTGGCCGGCGCGCTGCTGGTGGCGCTGTTCCTGCGCAAGTCGCGCCTGGTGTCGGCGCCGGCGGCGATGCCGGTGGCCGAGCCGTCCGCGTCCTGACCGACCGCCCGGACACCCGGGCAACGCACGCCGAAAGGGCCCCGGCCGGGGCCCTTTCGCGCGTTCGCCCAACGGCGCGAATACCACTTTCGATCGCGGTGCGTTCTTTGGAGACACAACCCGGTTCAACCCTCTGACCTGCGCTTAATGTCGATTTCGGCAACGCGGTTCGCGCGTTGGGCCGACCACGTGGATCGAAGCGAGGTGGAGATGTTGTCGTCAGCGAACACCCCGACGGCCGACGGACCCGTCACCGACCGCGCGAGGGGCGACCGGTGAGCCGCGCGGCCGTCGTCCGCGGCCTGGGCGCCGTGGTGCCGCCCGACGCGGTCACCAACGCGATGCTGGCCGAGCGGCTGGACACGTCCGACGAGTGGATCCGCACCCGCACGGGCATCGGTCAGCGCCACGTCGTCGCACCCGGTGTGGCGACCAGCGATCTGGCCGTCGACGCGGGCTCGCGCGCCCTCAAGGCCGCCGACGTCGACCGGGTGGACCTCGTCGTGGTGGCCACCACCACCCCGGACCACCCCTGCCCGGCCACCGCGCCGTCGGTGGCGGCCCGGCTGGGGCTGGGCCACGTGCCCGCCTACGACCTGGCCGCGGTGTGCACGGGCTTCGTCTACGCACTGGCCGCCGGCGCGGGCGCGGTGGCCTCCGGCCAGGCGCGGTCGGTGCTGGTGATCGGCGCGGAGACCTACAGCTCGATCCTCGACCCCACCGACCGCACCACGTCGGTGATCTTCGGTGACGGCGCGGGCGCGGTGGTGCTCGGCGCGGGCGAGCCCGACGAGCCCGGCGCGCTGCTGGAATTCGACCTGGGCAGCGACGGGAACCTGGCCGACGTGATCATGATCCCCGGCGGCGGGTCGCGCCAGCGCTCCGGCGGCGCCCCCGCCGACCCGGCCGACGCCTACTTCCGGATGGACGGCAAGCGCGTGTTCCGCGCCGCGGTCCAGCGCATGGCCGGTTCGGCGGGCGTCGTGCTGGAGCGCGCCGGGTGGCGGGTGGACGAGGTCGACCGGTTCGTCGGCCACCAGGCCAACGTGCGCATCCTGCGCGCGGTCGCCGAGGAGCTGGGGCTGCCGCCCGACCGGCTCGTGGTCAACCTCGACAAGGTCGGCAACACCTCCGCCGCCTCGATCCCCCTCGCCCTGGCCGACGCGGCGCAGAACGACGGGCTGCGCAGCGGCGACCGGGTGGTGCTCGCGGCGTTCGGCGGTGGCGTCACCTGGGGCGCGTGCGCCTTGGTGTGGCCCGACATCGCGGTTTTCTAGGAAGGAGTCATGCGGATGGCTGAGCGGGCGGGCGAGCCCGACGTACTGGTGGTCGGCGGCGGCGCGGTGGGCACCATGCTGGCCTGCGACCTGTTGCAGCAAGGCGTGTCCGTGCGCGTGGTCGACCGCAAGGAGGTGGTGGACAACGGCGACCCGCACTCGCGCGCGGTGCTGATCTGGCCGCGCATGTTGGAGCTGCTGCACCGCATCGGCGTGGTGGACGACCTGGTGTCCTTGGGTTTCCGGATCACCGGGGTCGGATACTTCTCGGGCGGGCGGCGGCTCGGCACCGTGCCGATGGACCGGCTGGGCACGGCCTTGCCGTTCACGCTTTCCCTGCCGCAGCGCGACATCGAGCGCGTGCTGCGGGCCCGCTTCGCCGAACTGGGCGGCGAGTACGAGCTGGGCACCACGCTGGAGGCCATCGACCCGCACGGCCCCGAGGTCGAGCTGCGCGGTCCGGACGGCGTGCTGAGCACCGCACGGCCGAAGTGGGTGATCGGTTCGGACGGCGTGGGCAGCACCACCCGGCGGCTGCTCCGGGTGCCCTACCCCGGCAAGCCGTTCGAGCTGGGCATCTCGATCGGCGACTTCCCGGTCACCGGGCCGCTGGGCACCGAGGTGGAGTACCACTACTCGCGCCACGGGTTGCTGCCGATGATCCCGATGACCGACGGCGTCGGCCGGATGGCGTCGATCGTGCCGCCGGTGGGCGACGGCTGGGAGTCGTTCACCCGCGAGCAGCTCCAGGAGATCGTGAACAAGCGGGCGAGCCTGCCCTACCGGATCGGCGAGCCCAAGTGGATCCGGACCTTCCAGCCGCGGCCGGGCATCGCCGAGCGGTTCCGGATCGGCCGCACCTTCCTGGTCGGCGACTCCGCGCACTGCGTGGTGCCGCTGGGCGGGCAAGGGCTGAACCTGGGCATCCAGGACGCGTTCAACCTGGGGTGGAAGCTCGGCGGGGTGATCCGGGGCCGGCTGCCCGAGCCGATCCTGGACACCTACGAGTCGGAGCGCCGCCGGGCGGCCCAGCAGGTGACCGCGGTGGTGGACAAGCAGATCCTGGCGGCCAAGCAGGTGAAACCGCTGCCGAGCCTGGTGCGCGACGTCGTGGTGGACGCCATGCGGGTGACCGGGATGCTGGACCGGGTGGTCGCGCCGCTGATCGGCGGGGTCGGCCTCGCGTACGGCAAGCCCCAGCGGAGGTCGTTGCTGCGCCCGCAACCCCGCCGGGTCCGCCCCGGCCAGCGGGTGCCGTTCCACTCGACCGCCGGGCCGCGGACCGCACGGGGGCTGCTCGACCCCGAGCGGTTCACCGCGCTGCTGTGGCCGGGCGCCGAGACGCCGGGCACCTGGGCCGACGACCGGACCCGGGTGGCCGCCCTGCTCGACGCGGCCGCCGTGCGCGACCTGGCGGAGCTGGCACCCCGTGAACGCACCGCGCTGGTGCCGGTGCTCGGTCGGCGACCCGTCGTCGCGCTCGTGCGCCCCGACGGGCACTTGGCCGAGCTGGCGCCCGTCTCCCGGCCGCACGCGGTCTTGTCGTTCCTCGCCACCACGACCGCCTCGGGCCGGACGTCCGACCCGGCCACCCTGTCGGCCGGCTGACCGCGCGGCGCGGTGCGGCGGTCCGCCACGCGCGGTCCGCCGCACCGGCGCGGGCGGCCACGAGGTGCACCTTTCGATGCCCGGCGCTCATACTTCCGATGTAGTCGCCGTGTCCGCGCCTTCCGCGCCAGTAACGTTCGTCGTATTGGTGAATCACGGCACATAAGGACTTTGCATGACCCCGTCGAACCCACTGCGGCGGCTCGACCGGCCGTCCGGCCAACTGACCCTGGGCATCGACCTGCCCCTGGACAACGACTTCACCTCGGTCCGGCGGCGCGGCGTGCCGGACCTGACCCGGCACGCGGAGCTGGCGGCGCTCGCCGACCGGCTCGGCTTCGCCGCCCTGTGGGTGCGCGACGTGCCCGTGCACGACCCGGTCCGCTTCGGTGACGCCGGCACCGTCTTCGAGACCTTCACCCACCTCGGCCACCTGGCCGCGACCACCAGCGGCGCGGTGCTCGGCACGGCCGCCGTGGCGCTGCCGCTGCGCAACCCCTTGCTGGTGGCCAAGGCCGCCGCGACGGTCGACGTGCTCAGCGGCGGCCGGTTCGTGCTGGGCCTGGCCAGCGGGGACCGGCCGGTGGAGTACCCGCTGTTCGGCGTGGACTTCGACCGCCGGGACCAGATCTTCCGCAGCGCCGTGGACACCCTGCGCGCCGCCTGGGCCACGCCCGCGCCCGGCGCCGGGATCGACGCGCCCGAGCTGGGCGTGCACCCGGACCTCGCGCTGGACGTGCTGCCCAAACCCGTCGCCGGCACGGTGCCGCTGGTCGTGGCCGGACGCGCCCGGCAGTCGCTGGACTGGATCGCCCGGCACGCCGACGGCTGGTTCAACTACCCGCGTGACGCCACGGCCCTGGCCGGGCAGATCGCGCAGTGGCACGCGTCCACCGACGAGGTGGGCACCCGCAAGCCGTACCTGATGCCGATGATGCTGGACCTGGCCGAGGACCGCACCACCGGCCCGTCACCGATCTTCCACGGCCTGCGGCTGGGCGGCGAGGCGTTCCTGGAGCACCTCGGCCGGCTCGACGAGCTCGGCGTGAGCCACCTGTCGTTGAGCCTGCGCAGCAGCACCCGGCCCATCGACGAAGTGCTGCACGAACTCGCGGAGACGGTGTTGCCGCAGTTCCCGCGGCTGCCGGTGGGCGCGTCCGCTGCCTCCTGAGGAGGATGGAATCGCACAACCCGCCGTTCCTGCGCTCGAAGACGTGACGACGTTCGGCCAGACGGCGCCCGCGGTGGCCCGGCCCGAGCCGAGCGCGCCGGAAACACTGCGCCACCACGTGTCGGCGTTGCACGGGCGGCGGGCCGGCGTCCACTCCGGACCGGGCGCGAACACCACCGCCCGGCAGCACGCCAAGGGCAAGCCGATCGTGTGGGAATGACTGGACGTCCCGCTGGGCCCCGGTTCGTTCGTGGAGCTGGAAGTGCTGCGCGGTCGGCCGCGCCGTGCCGGCCGAGTCGCCGGCGGTGCTGCGGGCCGAGCAGGCCGGGCAGCCCTACCGCAGGCACGGCAACCCGCCGTCGAGACGGGTGAGGGCGCGATCCGGGGCGGCCGCCCGGACGAGGTGGAGATCGCCGCGCTGCTCATCGCGCCGGCGCCCCTGCGGGCGTCGACCGGACTGTCGCAGGTGGACCGGGTGCGGTCGCCGTGGACGCGGCCCGCGCGTCGCACCGCGCCGACGTCGTGGCGGGGCGCCGGCCGGGCACCGCGGTGAGCGCGGGGCCCGGCCGCGGTGTGACGGCCGGGCCCCGCGGTCCACGTCAGGCGGTCAGCAGCCGCAGGCCGTAGACCGACAGGATCTCGTTGATCGGCTGGAACCACGTCCGGCCGCCGGACGAGCAGTTGCCGTACCCGCCGGACGTGACGCCCTGCGCCTGGTCACCGGTGATGAACGAGCCGCCCGAGTCGCCGCCCTCCGCGCACACGCTGGTGCCCGCCATCTGGTGCACGTCGCCCTGCGCGTAGTGGATGGTCTCGTTGCGGGTCTGGATCACGCCGCAGTGCCAGCGGGTGGTGGAGCCGGAGCGGCAGACCGAGGTGCCGACCGGCGCTTCCCACGAGCCGCGCACCAGCGCGTCGGGGACCGTGCCCCAGCCGAGCACGACGGGCACGTTCCACCAGCCGCCGCCGGTGCGGACCCACGCGTAGTCGTTGCCGGGGAACGAGGAACCGGCGAACTGGCCCTGCCACGAGCGGTCCCACCCGTACACCTGCGCACCCGTGCCGCCGCAGTGGCCGGCCGTGACGTAGCCGCCGTGCACCGAGAAACCGATGGAGCAGCGGACGTTGCCGGTGTAGTACGGGTCGCCGCCGACCGTCCCGGCCGCGAACGGCACGGGCGCGGTGACGCCCTCGGTGTTGACCTCGATGGGACCGAACGCGCGCGCCTGAGCCAGGAACCGCGCCACCTCCGCGGTCTGCACGCCGGGCTGGACGTCGACCACCACCGCGCCGCTGCGCGGGTCCGGGTGCCAACTGGTCACGGCCGCGGGCACGGAGCCCGCCGCGGACAGCGCGTCGACCCGGTCCTTGACCCGGTCCAGCTCGGCCGCGGTCCGCGCGACCAGCCGCGCCTCGGCCCCCGTGGCCCGGACCCGCTCGGCCGCCGCGGTGTCCGTGACGCCGACCACCAGCACGCCCTTGTCCTGGTCGAACCAACTGCCGCCGAACGACGACCCGGCCGCCGTGCGCGCGGAGGGCGCACGCCTGGTGGCCTTGGCCTCCTGGTCGATCCTGACCAGCGCCTGCTGCTCGGTCAGCCCGAACGCGGTCCGCATCGCGGACACCAGCCCCGGCGACAGCTCCGGCGCGGCGGGCGCGGCCTGGGCGACCGGCGCCACCAGCCCGCTCACCGCCAGCGCGGCGGCCAGACCGATCTTCGTCAACGTTGTCATTCGCACGCGGTTCTCCTTGTCGGCAGGGAGGCGCACGGCCGATGCAGGTCGACCGCGCACCCGGAACACATCACCAAGAGAGCGCTCTCACAGTGCTGGTTCAGACCATGCCAACCCCCGCTCTCCCCGTCAATCCCCTCCCCCAAGCGTGTCCTACCTCCAGAACGCGCGTGTCCTACGTTCGGAACGCGTGTGTCGTACCTTCAGGACCGCCGTGTCCTACGTTCAGGACCCCCGAGTTCAACACTCAGCGCCCAGTTCCGTCCCATCACCACGGCACGACGCCCTCGTCGTCGAAGAACCCCCCGCGCGGACCGTCGTCCGGCAGGGTGGCGAGCCGGATCGCGATCGCGGCACCCTGCTCGGGCGTGCGCGGCCCGAGGTGGCCGGTGAAGTCGGTCGCGACGTAACCGGGACAGGCGGCGTTCACGATCACCGGCGTGTCGGCGAGTTGGCGGGCGTACTGGACGGTGACGCTGTTGAGCATCGACTTCGACGGCGCGTACGCGGCCATCACCGGGCCGGTCCGCAGGGCCAGCGAGCCCATGTTGCTCGACATGTTGACGATGCGCGGCGAGGGCGCTCGGCGCAGCAACGGCAGCATCGCGTTGGTCACCCGGACGACCCCGAACACGTTGGTGTCGAGCACGGTCCGGACCACGTCCAGGTCGAGCGTCGTGGGGTCCTGCGTGCCACCGTCCATCGGGCCCGCGATGCCGGCGTTGTTGACCAGCACGTCGAGCCGCCCGGCCACCCGCTCGACGGTCGACGCCGCCTCGGCGACGCTGTCGTCCGACGTGACGTCGAGCGCGACCCCGAACGCGTCGACCCCCGCCGCACGCAGTCGCTCGACGGCCTCCTTCCGCCTCAAGTCATCACGCGCGCCCACCGCGACGGTGAAGCCGATGCCGCCCAGTCCCGCCGCGATGGCGTGACCGATCCCCTTGTTCGCGCCGGTCACCAGCGCGATCTTCGTGTTGTTCACGCGACCCATGCTCGGCGCGTCCCCACCCGCTGTCCAAGATCGATCCGGTACGGCCTGATACCCACCGGGTATTAGGCTGCGACCGTGCCCGACCTCGAGACCCGCGAACTGCGCTACTTCGTCGCCGTGGCCGAGGAGCTGCACTTCGGCCGCGCCGCCGACCGGCTGGGCATCGCCCAGCCGCCCCTCTCGCGCGCCATCCGACTGCTCGAACACCGGCTCGGCGTCCAGCTCTTCGAACGCGACCGTCGTGGCGCGGTGCTCACCGACGCGGGCCGGGTGATGCTCCGCGAGTCCCGCGCGGCCCTCGACGCCGTCGAGGCCGTCGCACGACGCACGCGACGCGCCGGTGACCCGAACCGGCCGCTGGTCCTCGTCACCAAGGCCGGCGCGTCCCACGAACTGCTGCAACGCCTCCTCGACGCACAGGCCGCCGAACCCGGCGCGACCCCCGTCGACGTCCTCCTGTGCGAGGTCGGCGAGCAGGCGAAGCTGCTGCGCGACGGGCACGCCGACGTGGCGCTCATGCACCGCCCGTTCGACGACCTCGCGGGCTTCGACACCGAGGACCTGCACGTCGAGGGTCAGATCGCGCTGCTACCTGCCGGGCACCCGCTCGCCGCACGCGAACAACTCACGTTGGCGGAGGTCCAGGGCGTGCCGGACCTGCCGATCGCCCGGTGGCCGCGGCTGGACGGGTCCTACCCGGACGGTCCCGGACCGGAGGTGCGCACGCAGTCCCAACTGGCCCAACTCGTCGCACTGGGCAAGACGCTGCTCGTCATCCCCGCTTCCAGCCGCGCCTGGCAGTGGCCCGACCACGTCGCGGTCCCGGTCGTCGACGCGCCGGAGGTCACCACCGTGCTCGCCTGGCCGCCCAACGGCCACTCGCCGGCGATCGCCGCGCTGGTCCGCGCCGCCGCCGCGCTCCGCTCCCCCGGCTGACCCCGTTCAGCAGTCCGACGTGCCCCACGGCCGGGGTGTCGCCGGGTCGGTCGGCATGCTGATCTCGTACACGCAACTGGGCGCTTCGGCGAGGTCGTGGACGTCGGAGATGGTCAGGATCGCCAACGGCCGGGTGAGGCCGGTGCGGGACTCGCCGAAGTCGAGCGCACCGGTCGCGCCCTCGAAGTCGTTGGGCTCACGCAGTTCCTGCGCGACCGCCGCCCGGTGCACGGGGTGGCGCGTCCGGGTGGTCGCCGCCTCCGGGTCCGGGTTGGGCACCCTGGCCCGGGTCTGGTTCTCCCGCACCGCCAGCACGAACAGCCCGGCCGCGTCGTAGGCGAGCCCGATCCGCTCGCCCGGCCACGGCATCCGGTCGTCGGACTCGGCCAGCAGCCTGGCGAAGTCGGCGACGCGGCCGGGACCGGTGACGCGGTCGCGCACGCGGCGGTGGCCGGTGCAGAACGCCACCAGCGGCGGCGCGCCGGGGCTGGACGCGTCGGGCGCGGCGGGCTGGCCCTTGGTCCGGCAGTCGGGGCCGGCCAGGACGACGCGGGAACCCATCGACACGAACGACACCGCGACGCCCTTGAACTCGTTCTGCAGCCGCAGGTCGCTCTGCGCGATGAACCGGGACACGGTGTCGTCGCCGATGACCTCGGGCCGGTCGTTGCGGCACTGGGCCACGACCTCGTCGAGGAAACCGGCGAACTCCCCTTCACGTCCCGCGTAGAACGCGATCTCCCCCTGGCCGCAGGCGATGTCGACCTCGCCGACCTGGTGGCGCCACGGCCGCGTCGCCCCCTCGTCCGCGCCCAGCGCCGCCAGCAGCTTCGCGACCAGGCTGTCGAGGTAGTTGTCCGACAGCGGCGGGTGGTAGACGGTGACCCGCTTGCCGACCGCGCGGGCGTGCTCGGCGACCAGTTCGGCCTGCACCGCGTTGCCCGGCACGAGCTGGAAGTACAGCGGCGACCGGTTGCCCAGCGCCTCGCCGGTCAGCGTGGTGGCCACCACCGGCGTGCCGAGGTCGCCGAGCGCGCCGATGGCGCTCTCCGTGGCGTCCACGGTCAACCCCATGCCGATGACGCCGACGACCGTGGGGTCGTCGGCGAGCAGCGGTTCCAGCAGGTCGTCCACGACCGTGCGCGCGGCGGCCATGCGGTCGCCGCCGTTGGCCACGTACACCCGCAGCAGCGGTTCGGTGGTGCTGGGCCGGTTCTGGGCTTCCTGCCTGATCAGCAGCCCTTCCAGCTCCTCGGAGGTGGACGCGTCCGCGCCCGGGTCCGACACCGGGTGGGTGAGGTCGGCGAAGTAGACCACGCTGACCAGCGTCCGGTCGTGGTTCTCGCGGTGCAGCCGGTCGGCCTCGGCGTTGGACTCGAACACGGCGAGCTGGGCCGCCCGCAGCCGCCGGTCCTGGCCGAACACCTGCGCCTCCTCGTCGCTGTAGCCGACGCAGGACTGGATCGCACCGACCCACCGGACCGCCACCCCGGGACGCGGATCGGGCAGGCAGTCGTTCTGCGCGCGCACCAGGCCCCACGGTCCGCCGGTGAGCGTCACCGCCAGCAGCATCGCGATCACCACGGCGATGACGACCGGCTTGCGTGCCGGCAGGGGCGGTTTGCGGGGCTGGATGTCGCCCAGGTCCTGCCACGCCGACTCGTCGGCCTGGCTGAGCGTGGTGTCGGTGACACCGCCCGCCTCAGGCACGGGCGTGCGGACGAAGACGAACCGCGCGTCCGGGCGCAACGACTGCCGGTGCACGGGCAGGTCGGCCGCCCAGGCGTCGAGTTCGGCCTTGATCCGGCTGACCGGTGCGACCGGCCGCGCGGGTTGCAGGTCCGCGGGCTTCTCGGCGGCGGTGGCGATCACCAGCAGCGGGTCGTGCTCGGTCGAGGAGTTGCGCACGTCGTTGATCAGTCGCAGCAGCTCCCACCCGCCGTTGTCCTCGGTGAGGCCGGACAGCAGGACGACCGTGTACGCGGTGCGCTGCCACCGGCGCAGCCGCAGGCGGCGCGGGCGGTAGGCCAGGCGCAGGTCCTGCAGGAAGGCGTGCACGAGCAGCATCTTGAGCTGGTCGGGGTTCTCCTCGTCCCGACGGCCGACGGTGAGCCGTTCGGCGAACCCGGTGAACGTGGTGGAGTGCCGGGGCACCATGAACGGCTGGCGCATCAGCCAGCGCGGCTCCCGGCCGACCAGCGGCACGCCGTGCACCCACAGCCAGAAGCGCAGCGGGCGGTGCCATGCCGTCAGCGCCGCCAGCAGCAACCGCATCGGCAGCGACTGCCCGACTGCCTGCTGCACCGCCGCGTGCTGCTCGGCGTCGACCGCGCGGTCCGCGGCCGCGTGCCAGTGGCGCAGCTCGCGCACGATCGCGCGGGCCCGGCGGTCGTCCTCGGGCGGCAGGCGGCGGCCGGTGAGCCGGTCGACCAGCCGGTAGTGGCGGAACGAGCTGAGCTTGTCCCGGGCGAACCGGTCGGCGAGCAGCTTGGCGTGCAGCACGTCCAGCAGCGGCAGCAGGGGCGGTTCGCGGTCGACGCCCGACCAGCGCTCCGCCGAGGCGGCCGCGGCCTGCCCGGCGTCCACGTAGGCGTGCGGCACCTTCCGCTTGCGCCGGGCGTCGGTCCGGTCGAGGCGGGCGGCCAGCGCCTTGGGCACCTCGGTCGAGCCGGGCTCGCGGATCAGGCACAGCAGCGGGAGCGGGCGGTCGCCGCGCAGCCCGTCCCGGCCGCGGCGCAGGCCCCAGCGGGGTCGGTCCACGAGGTCCCGGACGACCGAGAGCAGCGTGTGGACACCGCGAAAGAGTGGATCGTTCACCTTCGCCTCTTCCCGTCGGGAACGGTCCGGGCAGTATCGAGGCGGTGGTCGCGGGCCGATCACGAATGTCCGGAACCTGCATTCGATCGGAGGAATCCCGCGGCGGAATTCCCACGAATAATGCGGGCAAAAGAGCGCCACCCGCACCGGGCGGGTGGCGCCCGTCGCGTCACGAGTTGCGCAGGAAGCGGTCCAGCACCCGGACGCCGAACTGCAGCGCGTCGACCGGCACGCGCTCGTCGACGCCGTGGAACAGGCCGGAGAAGTCCAGGTCGGCGGGCAGCTTCAGCGGGGCGAAGCCGAAGTTGCGGATGCCCAGCTGCTGGAACGACTTGGCGTCCGTGCCGCCGGACAGCATGTACGGCAGCACCTTCGCGCCCGGGTCCTCGGCGGTGATGGAGGCCGTCATCGCGTCGACGAGCGCGCCGTCGAACGTCGTCTCGACCGGCGGCAGCCCCAGCCACTCCCGCTCCACGTCCGGGCCGAGCAGCTCGGCCAGCTCGCGCTCGAACGCCTCCTCGCGGCCGGGCAGGATGCGGCAGTCCACGGTGGCCTCGGCGACCGACGGGATCACGTTCGCCTTGTACCCGGCCGACAGCATGGTGGGGTTGGCCGTGTCGCGCAGCGTGGCGCCGATCATCCGCGACAACGCGCCGAGTTTGCCGATCGAGCCTTCCAGGTCGTCCTCGGGGAATTCCAGGCCGGTGATCTCCGACACCCCGGCCAGGAATTCCCGCACGGACGGCGAGAGCACCACCGGGAACCGGTGCTGACCCAGCTTGGTCACGGCCGCGGCGAGCTTGGCCACCGCGTTGTCGTTGTGGATCATCGAGCCGTGGCCCGCGGTGCCGCGCACGCGCAGCTTGAGCCACCGGATGCCCTTCTCGGCGGTCTCGACCAGGTACGCCCGGACGTCGTCCTTGAGCGTGATGGAGAAGCCGCCGACCTCGCTGATCGCCTCCGTGACGCCCTCGAACAGCTCGGGCCGGTTGTCCACCAGCCACTTCGCGCCGAACAGGCCGCCCGCCTCCTCGTCGGCCAGGAACGCGAACACGAGGTCGCGGGGCGGCACCACGCCGTCGCGCTTGAACCGGCGCGCGACGGCGAGCGTCATCGCGACCATGTCCTTCATGTCGACCGCGCCGCGGCCCCACACGTACCCGTCCTGCACCGCGCCGGAGAACGGGTGCACCGACCACTCGGAGGCGTCGGCCGGCACCACGTCCAGGTGGCCGTGCACCAGCAGCGCGCCCCGGGACGGGTCCGCGCCGGCCAGGCGGGCGACCACGTTGCCGCGCCCCTTGGCGCCGGACTCGACGTAGGTGGTCTCGTAGCCGACCTCGCCCAGCTTCTCCGCGACCCACTCCGCCGCCGCGCGCTCACCGACGACCGTGGCCGGGTCCCCCGTGTTGGTCGTGTCGATCCTGATCAACTCGCTGGCCAGCGACACGACCTCGTCCTGCGCGAGCCGCAGCCCGGCCCCGTCATCCAAGTTACTCACCCGGCCTTCCTACCATCCGGGGCGCGACGCGGGCGTCAGTGCTCCGGCCCGTCGTCGCGCACGAGGGCCAGCGGGCAGGGCGCGTGGTGGAGCATGGCGTGGCTGACCGAGCCGAGCAGCGCCCGCCGCACCGCACCGTGCCCGTGGCTGCCGACGACCAGCAGCGCGGCGCCCTCGGCGTGCTCGGCCAAAGCCTGGGCGGGCCGTGCCAGCGACACCACCCGTTCCGCCCGCACCTCGGGGTGGCGGGCCAGCGGGCCGGACAACGACGTGGCGACCAGGGCGTCCGCGGAGGTCTTGAGCTGCTCGACGTCCAGGCCCAACCCCAGCCCCTGCCCCCAGGCGCCGCCCGGGGCCATCGCGTCCACCGGCAGGCCGGTCGTGGCGTGCACCCCGACGAGCGTGCCACCGTGCCGTGCGACGTGGTCGGCCGCGAACTCGACGGCGCGGTCGCTCGGCTCCGAGCCGTCAACGCCCACCACGACCCGGCCGTCGTCGGTGTCGGAGTCGCGCACGACCACGAGCGGCCGGGCGAAGTGGTGTGCCAGTTCGGCGGTCACGGAGCCGGCGAACACCCTGGCCAGGCCCGTCGCACCGGACGAGCCCACGACCAGCAGCTGCGCCTCCCGCCCCACCTCGGCCAGCACGGCGGCCGGGTGGCCGTCGAACGCGCGGGTGTCCACGTCCACCCCCGGCGCGACCTCCGCGCACTCGGCGGCCAGCTCGGCGAGGTGGTCCTTGGTGTACGCGCGCACCGCCCGCTCGCCGACGAGCTGCGGCAGCGGCATCGACACGGGCGTCACCACCACCTCGGGGAACGGTCCGCGGATCACGTTCACCACGACCAGCCGCGCTCCCCGGCTCGCGGCCTCGCGCGCCGCCCAGCGCGCGGCCCGCCGCGACCGCTGCGAGCCGTCGAACCCGACGACCACCGCACCCCGGCCGACGGCGCTCTCCGGGCTCCTCAGGATGTCCGGGCTGGTCATCGCCCACCTCCGGGTCTCGGCGTGATCCGTTGCGACCGGGGTAGCCGGGACGACCGGGTCCGACACGCGAATTCACACCGGTCGACGCGCGGGTGGGGACGGAGTGCTCGACGCGGGTCGGCGCGCCACGAGATCCCTCGGCCCTGCGCACCCCTCAGTGCGTACCGCCGTGGCGGAAGCGGCGGCACAACCGCAGGGCCTGGTGACGACCGGCGTGGTCACCGGGATCTCGCCGCACCGCGCAGCCGGCCCTCTTCCGTTCCACTCACGCGTTGCCGGAGCCGTCCGTCCCCAACATCAGTGGAACCGCCGCGGTCAGGCTACTGCCGGCCCACCGTGGAATCAACCGCGGTCGCGGAGTAGCTTTGCCGTGCCACTCCGCAGTGGAAGTGCTTGCGGGATCAAGCAGTCGTGCGTACGAGGGGTGACCATGACCGCGGGTGGGCAGCGGCTCTTCGCCGACGTCCTGGACGAGCTGTGCCTGCGCCCCGGCGACCGGCCGCGGTACACGAACGTGGAGCTGGCCGAGCGCATCCGCCTCGACGGCGGCGAGATCACCCACACCTACATCTCGCAGCTGCGCCGGGGCGACAAGGACAACCCCACGTGCCGCACGATCGAGGGCCTGGCCCACGCGCTGCGCGTGCACCCGGCGTGCTTCGTCGGCGGTCGCACGCGGCTGCACGAGGGCGAGCGGCCGGCGTGGCGGCGCGGCGCGCTCAAGCACCTGTTCGCCACGGTGTACCCGCCCGACCGCGGCCCGTTCTCGCCCGAGGAGGTCGCGGCGCGGATCAGCGGCGGGCCGCACGGCTCGATCTCGGCCAACTACATCCGCGAGCTGCTCGCGGGCACCAGCGACAACCCCAGGCTCAAGCACATCCTCGGGCTGGCCGAGGCGTTCGGCGCCGCGCCCGCGTACTTCTTCGACGACGAGCTGGCGGCCAGGGTGGACGAGCAGTTGGAGACCCGGCTGGCCATGGACAAGCTCGGCGTCACCACCGTCCTGCTGCGCACCGCCGAACAACCCCCGCCGCCCGGTGTCCGCAACAAGATCCTCCTGGCGCTGGTACGCGCGCTGCACCCCGGCGTCGCGGCCGAGGACGCCATCCGCCGAGCGCTCGAACCGGACGTGGTGACCGATGACGAGACCCGCTGACGGCACCCGGGTGGTGATCGGGTGAAGGCGAAGCAGCTGCGGGAGCTGCGCGACGGGTTGATCCGCGAGCTCGACCTGGACGAGTCCGCGACCACCGAGGCGGTGTGCGTGCGGCTGTGCGAGGTGATGGCCCGGCGGCTGCGACGCGAGGTCATCCTGCGGTTCGACGACCTCGGCGCGGGCGGCACGAGCGGGCTGTGGGCCGTCACGGAGGACGACGTCCACGTCATCATCGTGACCACGACCCGCAGCTGGGTGCACCGGCTGCTCATCCTGCTGCACGAGATCGCGCACATGCTGTGCGGCCACCAGCCGCCGCGGCTGGACGCCGAGGAGGGCCGCCGGCTGCTCTACCCGGACCTGTCGCCGTCGATGCTGCAGATCCTGGCCGGCCGCACCACGTTGTCGCGCAAGGAGGAACGGGAAGCCGACCGGGTCGCGGGCGTGCTGGCGCGGGCGTTGCTGGAGTGGGCGGGACGGCAGCCGCACGAACCGTCGCGGCCCGACGGCGACGACCTGGCGACGCGGGCCTGGTACACGTTCGGGTACTCGCCCGAACGGGGTTCCCGTGGCTGACGTCCAGTACCTGCTCAGCGCCCTGGGCGTGCTGGTGCTGCTGGTGCACAAGTACCGGGCGTTGCGGGAGGCGCCGCCCGACCGGCGGCCCGCGCTGCTGCCGATCTGCCTGGCGTGCGTGACGGCGGTGCCCGCGTTCCTGCTCCTCGCGCCGACGGTCGGGGTGGCCGTCGACCGGCTCACGGGCGTGCCGAACCTGTCCGTGCTGCTGGTCTACGGCTGCGGTGTCGCGTTCGTGGCCGCGAACCAGGCCATGCTGCTGCACTGGCGGCACCCGCCGGCGCGGGCGTGGCGGGCGACCCGGCCGGTGCTCGCCGCCTCCGCGCTCGTGCTGGCGGCGTTGGTGGTGCTGTTCGCGCTCGGCTCGCCCGACGAGGAGCACCACGGCGACTTCCCGGCCGCGTTCGCCGAGACCCCGTACCTGGCCGAGCTGCTGGTGCTCTACCACGTCACGTACCTGGTCGGGATGCTCAACGTGGTCCGCCTGTGCCGGCGGTGGGCCGACGAGACGCCGCCGGACCGGCCGTGGCTGCGGCGCGGGCTGCGGCTCAACGCGGTCGGCGTGCTGATCGGGTCGACCTACGCCGCCATCGTGCTCGTGGCCGTCGTCGGCACGTGGTTCGGCGCGGAGCTGGGCGCGTGGAGCGTCGCCGCGCCCGGAGCGCTCACGCTCGCCGTGCCGGTGGTCGTGGTCGGTGCGAGCATCGCCGCGTGGGGCCCGCGCCTGACGCACGCCAAGGAGCGGACGGGCCGGCTGCGGGACGCGGTCCGCGACCACGTGCGGCTGCGGCCGCTGTGGCGGGAGCTGCGCGCCGTCGACCCGGCCATGCGGCACGCGCCCGTGACGCTGCGCGAGCGGTTCGACCCGGAGCACCGGCTGTTCTGGCGGGTCATCGAGATCAACGACTGGCTGCACCGGCTGCGGGTGGGGCGTGACCCGGCGGTGGCCGACGCGGTGGCCCGCCGTGCCGCGCAGGCCGGGCTGGCGCGGGACGAGGTCTGGGCCGTGGCGGAGGCCGCGCAGATCAAGGCCGCGCTGCGGGCCCGTGCGCGTGGCGCGGCGGCGGTCGGCGGCGGACCGTCCGACCCGGACGGACCCCTGCCGGCCAAGCACGCGTTCGCCGGCGAGCGCACCCGGCTCGTGGTGGTCGCCGAGGCGTTCACCGGGCCGCTGGTCGCCGCGGCGGTGTCCGACGCGGACCGGGCGGCCTCGACCCGCCGCTGAACCGGCAGGGGCCTGACATACCGGGCACGCACGCGCTGACTCACCGACCTCGGCCTGCCGCCCGTGCGCGAGGAACGCCTCGACTCCGGCGTGGTCTACGCGACCTGCCTGTACGCGGCGGCGAACCGGGGATCAGCCCGGAGGGGTTCCACGCGCTCGCGCGGGGCCTGCGCCAACCCGCCATCGCCGACTTCATCGACGCCGCGCGACCGCTCACCCGGCCGTTCGGGTTCCACGGCACGGCCAACCGCCGCCGTCGCCACGTCAGCGACCGTCCGAAGAGGACTGAAGTACGCGGTCGTCCATCAGCCGGAACGACACCAGCCCGGCCGCGGCCGCGAGCACGCCCGCACCCAGCAGCACGGGCCGCGTGGCGTCGACGTCGAACGCGCGGCCGAAGGCGGTCACGACCGTCGGGCCCACCAGCGTCACCAGCAGCGGGCCGAGCACCGTCGACAGGCCGAGCACGAGCTTCATCAGCGACTGGACCAGCGCGACCATCCGCCCGCGCAGGGCGTCCTCGACCCGCGTGCCGATGATCGTGAGCCCGGTGAGGAACGCGACGCCCGCGCACCCGCCGACCGCCGCCACCGCGACCAGCGCGAACCACAGGTGCGGCGCGACGGACACCACGGCCAGGCCCAGGCCCGCGCCGACGATCGTGACGCCGAACAGCCGGTGGTAGGTCAGCCGCCGGGACAGCCTCGGCGCGGTCGCCATGCCCGCCGCCAGGCCCACGAAGACCGCGATGAACAGCGTGCCGTAGGCGCTCTCGCCGCCGCCCAGGCTCGTCGCGTAGAGCCGGGCGCTGCCGATCACGCCACCCGCCGCGGCGAACGCGCCGGTCATGCCGACGACCAGCCCGCGCAGCAGCGGCGTCCGCCAGGCGTGCCGCAGGCCGTCGCGCACCATCACCAGGAAACCGGGACCGCCGCGTTCGGCCCGGGGCGCGACCCGACCCGACAGCTCGGGCACCCGCAGCGCGATCAGGACCGCCGAGGAGACGTAGAGCAGGCCGTTGACCACGACCGCGATGATCGCGATCCGGAACTCCAGGTCTCCGTCGCGCACGCCGAGGTAGCCGGGGACGCCCGCGATCAGCGAGTACAGGCCGAACCCGCTGACGGTCGCGATGCCGTAGGTCATCACCAGGCCGAGCTGGTTGGCCGTGTCGACCTGGTCGGGTCGGCGCAGCAGGTTCGGCACCGCCGAGTCCTTGGCCGGGATCCACAGCATCGCGCAACAGCCGACCAGGAAGTTCGCCACGAACAGCCACCACGCCGTGCCGACGAACGCGATCGACAGGAACAACCCGCCGCGCGCCAGGTCGCAGGCCACCATCACCCTGCGCCGGTCGAACCGGTCGGCCAGCACCCCGCCCAGCGGCGCGAACAGCACACCGGGCAACAACTGGGTCAGCACCACCGCGCTGAGCGCGAACCCCTCCCAGCCGTACCCGGCGGCCAACTTCGTGACCAGCCCGGTCAACGCCAACAGCGACAGCCAGTCCCCCACGCTGCACAGGAACGTGACACCCCACAGCCGCCGGAACGGCCCGATGCCCAACACCTCCCGAACCCGGCGCGTGGTCGACCTCCCACCCGACCCGTCCCCCTCGGCCACCACACCGACACCGTCGCCTTGAATCCCGCCACCCCCGCCGTCGTCGCAGATGATCAGACTAACGACGACGACCCGGCCCCTCCCACGCCTTCACCGATCACGGCAACCGCCACCGCCCCGATCCGCTCGAAGATCGCCAGGGCCTCGCCAAGCGAATGCTCGACGCCTCCCTACGACCGGTGCCGCGCGACCATCGCCTCGAGCACTTCCGCGGCCCCATCCACCAGCTCCTCCAACGCGGGCTCGGCCAAGCTGAGCTGCAACGCGCCATCAGCGAAGGTCAAGACCGCTTGGTCTCCGACGAGCTCGCAGGTGACGGAGCCGAAGGATGAGATGAGTGCCTTCGTCACGATCTTGGTTCCGATGGAAATCTGCACGTTGTCGTCCTGCATTGTGGTGGCGCACCTTTCTGTTGAGTCAGCGCGGTCGGGCGGACTGGCGCTCGAGGTTGTGGGCGGCGGCGTGGTCCAGGAGCAGCGCTGCCCGGATATCGGCGTGCAACACGCAACCCGGCAATGACGCGCAAGTCGCGTCACAGACGTCCGGTGACTCCCGGGTCGACACTCCACGCTCAGTTGAACGAGAACCACACCGAGACGCTATTCCGCCCCAGAGGTCAGTCGTTCACAATCTGTGAACGGACCCGGAGCCTGTTCCCCAACGACCTCAGTTCCCACGACTGCCGGTGGGCCCGGTGCTGCAACGTCAGCAGCAGCTCGCGGGCCACTGGGTCGTGCCGGATGCGTTGGGGCGCGATGCGGTCGGCGGTGTCGAGGTGCCGCAGCGCGGCCGCGTCCCGCGCGCCCCCCGCTTGGGCGTAAGCGCGGGCCAAGTCGAAGTGGAGAGCCGCGCGCCGGTCGGCGGCGATCAGGTCATCGGCGTAGCCCGGAGTCGTCTCGATCCGTTCAGCTTCGGCCGGACCTTCACCCGACTCGACCGCGACCGCGAGCTTCCACGCTTGGACGTTCGCCGGGCCGAAGCTGAACCACAGGGTGTTGCGCTCGCCGGTCCGCTCGGCCAACGCGGTGGCCTCCGCCAAGTGCGCGGACGCATCGTCGAACCGACCCGACTTCGCCGCCAGCTGTGCCACGGACAGGTGAAGCATCCCGGTGGCTTCGGCGGTTGCGGTGTCCGGTGCGGTCGGGTCCGCCAGGTCGACCAGGTCATCCAACACTCCCCCGGCGACCCGCTGCGCACGGTTCCTGGCACCCAGCCGACTGAGGGCACCGGTGCTGGTCATCGCGGCGAACCCCGTCAGTGCCGGTGAGCCGAGCCGCCGGGCCACCTCCTCGGCACGTCCGGCTGCCGCGACCGCCAGATCCATGTTGCCGAGGCTGCGCGCAACGCCGCACGCCACCAGACACGCTTCCACGAGCGCTGCCTGTGCCGTTCGCCGATCCGCGTCGTTGGCCGTGACGGCGTGCACGTGCAGGTCGGTGAGCAACGCTCCGAGCCCGCGTCCGGCAGCGGCGTATCGGCTGTGCGCGGTGTGCTCGTTGGCCTGCCCGGCCCAGGCGACGAGCTCGTGCAGCGGACGTGCCGGGAGGTCCGCCACGTCGTCCAAGGTGGTGTCGTACAGAGCCACGGAGATGGGAGGCAGCGTGGCCAGGGCTTCAGCGCTCGCACGATCGCCGGGCAGGTAGGGCTGCCCGGTGAGGTCCGCGACGGAGCAGCTCAGCGCTTGGGCGATGTTCTCCAGCAGTCCGCGCCGCTCGAACTGACGCTGTCCGCTTTCCAACATCGACAAGTAGCTCTTGCTGATCCCGACGAGGCCGGCGACAACGTTGAGCGAAAGGCCGCGCCGCCGCCGGATCACCCGAACTCGTGCGCCGATCTCGGCGGGAGCAGGCTCTGACCATCGACCGCGGGACTCGTCCATCCGCACCTCCCCGCGACCCGAGGGTAGTCAGGTCGCGTCGCCGTGCAGTCCTGGCACCCGCCACGGTACGCCCGACCTGGGCGTCGAACCGATTTTCGTGCGAGGGTCATCGCGACCCGGGACGGGTTTGGGCCGTCGTGTGGTCCTGGGGTTTCGACTCGCGAATCGCGGGGTGGGGTCAGTTCTCGTCGGGGGTGGCTTTCAGCTTGCCGTCCACCAGGTGCAGCCAGTCGGAGAGGGCGACGGCGGACAGGGTGGAGGCGACCAGGCGGGTGGCGCGAGGGGCGAACACCAGGCCCGCGGTCAGGGCGCTGGCGATCCACACACCCGAGCAGAACGGGCAGGTGACCAGTTCGCCGGCCGCGTGCCGGACACCGTCGCCGCGCACCTGCTCGTTGACCTCCGCCGCGCCGGCCGGGCCGTCGAACCGGGTGAACGGCGCGCGCAGCACGCTGGTCACCGCGCCCTTCGTCAGCAGGCGGCTGGCTTTGTGGGTGGCCACGGACAGCAGGACGACGTCACGGGTGGCGAGGCCGTCGGGCAGTCGCACGCCGGTGCGCCGGCCGATCACGGTGGCACCGGCCACGAGCGCGCTGAACGAGCAGAGGGTCGCCAGGTAGCCCCGCAGGGGCCGCTGTTCGCCGGCGGAGTAGGCGGCGCTGACCCGCCGGAAGACGTCGGTGATCGGCATGGCTCAGGTGTAGCCGTCGGCCGGTGGTTCAAACGCGTGATCACGGCCGCGACGCGGAGTAGTCGCCGATGACCCGATCGGGGTCGTCGGGCGGGCCGGTCAGCGGATCGGCGGTTATGGTGGCGGTGACGTCCGGGCCCGGCCACCGGGCCGCCGCTGGAGGGGTTCAGCGCATGTCCGAGCAGCACCCGCCGACCCCGGCGGAACGCGACGCCGAGGTCGACCGGGTCCTGCGGTGGGTCTGCGGCAGGCTGCTCGACCTCGCTCCCCCGGACGCCGTGCGGCTCGACCTGAAGGTCACCATGGCGTCCACCGTGGAGGACTTCACCTGCACCACGGTGGCGGCCGACGGCTCGGCGCGGACGCACGAGCTGCCGCAGGACGTCCACCCGGCGTTCGCGGACCTGCGCGACCTGCTCTACGAACCGGGCCGCGGCACGTGGTTGTCGGTCCGGCTGGTGATCGACCCACCGGACACCGTCCGGGTGACGTTCAACTTCGACGTGGACCCGGTGTGGGACCCGCCGGTCGGGCCCGAGCTGCTGGCCAAGGACCTGGAGGACTACCCGCGCGACGAGCTCCCGCCGTGGCTGCACCACACCCTGACGGGTGAAACCGCACCGCTGAGCGCCGACCCCGAGGACCACGCGCGCCGGATCGGCGACCAACTGCACCAGACCCTCCCGCCGGGGTGGGAGCACGCCCGGGTGCGCTTCCGCGAGGTCGGCGACCACGCCGAGACCGACGCCGTCGTGCACACCGTGGGTGGCGCGCACGCACGCTGGGAGCCGCCGCGGGCCGTCACCGAACGGTTCCGCGAACTGCGGGCCGCGACCAGGGGTGACAGCGCCTGGTACAGCGCCGAGTTCGAGCTCCGGGCGGCCACCGGCGAGCAGCGGATCGAGCTGAACCGCGACGACGAGCCGACGTGGACCGCACCCCCGCCGGCCGAGGCGTACCGGGAGGAGCTGCGCCTGTCCGGCGGCACGGCCGAGGCGCTGCCGACCTGGGTGCGCGCGAAGCTCCCGTGACCGTCAGCCCTGCAGGGGCGCGGTCGCGAACAGCTCGTCGAACACCCGCACCCGGTCGAACGACAGGGCGTGGGCCCGCGCCCGGTCCGCCATGAACAGCCGTTCGTCGGCCGACAGCTCCAGCACGGCGCGGTCGATCGCGGCGGCCAGGCCCGTGACGTCGCCTGCCGCCACGATGATCGCCGTGCCGCCCACCGCCTCACCCGTGCCGCCGGTCGTGGTCGTGATCACCGGCCCGCCGCCCGCGAGCATCTTCTCGGTCAACGCGATGCCGAACGTCTCCACGAAGTCCGGCTCCGGCTTGGTCGGCAACGCGTAGGCCGCGCAGCCGCGCATCAGCAACGGTTTCTCGTCGTCGTCCACGTCGGACAGCAGCACGACCCGGTCGTCGTCCCGCGTGAGCGCCCGCACGTCCTCCAACGCCGGGCCGTTGCCCGCGATCACGAGCTTGACCGCCGACCGCGCCCGCGACCGGGCGAACGCCGCCACCAGGTCGTGCACGCCCTTGGCCCGTGCCACGCGGGACAGGAACAGCACGTAGCCGTCACGGACGAGGCCGCGCCGGGCGAGGGCGGCGTCCACCGCCGCGGGGTCGAGGTCGAGGTAGGCGGAGGTGTCGATCGGCGGGTAGCTGACCGTGACCCGCGCGCGGCACTCGTCGGCCAGGCGCGTGCCGCAGTGCGCGTCGACGGCCTCGGCGGCGGCGACGATCTCCTGCCGGGTGTACTCCGACACGGCGATCACCTGGTCGTTCGCCAGGTACGTGGTGAACAGCGCCACGGCCGCGCCGAACCGGCCCTCGCGCAGGCACGAGCGGATCACGTTGGTGACGTCCGAGCCGACCGCCTTGGCGATGGTGCGCACCTCCGGGGCGAACCCCGCCGCACGCGCCGCCGCCACGGCGTCGCCCACGACCGCCGTGTGCGGCATGAGGTACATCGACAGGCACGTGGTCGGCACCGGTTCGGCGAGCAGCTCGACCAACCGGCCGGTGAGCCCGGCCAGGTACCGGCCGTCGGGCACCCGGTAGTCGCCGACCGGCTCGGGCCGCTCCACCGTGATGCCGGCGCTGTAGGGCGTGATCCGGTCCAGCGGCTTGAGCGGCAGGCCCGCCGCCTGGAGGGCGGGCACCGGCCAGGTCAGCAGGCGCACGTCGTCGAAGCCGCGGGTCAGGGCGACCTCGGCGAGGTTGCGCGCTTCGCCGGAGTGGCCGCAGATCACGGGGTCGGCCCGGACCACGATGACGAGGCGGCGGTTCGGCCTGCTCATGTGCGGGCTCCCGGGGGGAATCGTGGTGCGGAGGGGTCGGACAGCGACGGGGGCCGGACGCGCCGGCCCCACGCCGACGGCTCGGGCCCGAGCTCGAGTTGCAGCCGCCCGCCCGCGTGGACGTCGGTGGCGCGCAGGTGCGCCACGTCCAGCGGTCTGCCGTTGAGGCGGGCGGACTGCACGTACTGCGGTGGCGGCAGCCGTTCCAGCCCGTCGGAGCTGATCGGCGTCTCGCGGTGGCCCCGGGTCTCCACGACGAAGTCCCGGTCGCCGATGTGCAGGGTGGCGCGGGCGAACGCGGGCGCGTTGACCAGGAACAGGTTCTGCCCGGCGATCGGGAACAGCCCCAGCGAGGCCCACACGTACCAGGAGCTGAGCCCGCCGGAGTCGTCGTTGCCCGGCAGCCCGCCCGCGCCCGTGCCGAACTGCCAGGTCAACGCCGCGTGCACGACCTCGGCGGTGCGATCGGGCCGTCCCGCGTAGTGGTAGGACCAGGGCGCTTCCATGTCCGGCTCGTTGTTGAGGCCCTCGAACCGGTTCAGCGAGTAGCCGACCGCCATCTCGACCGGGTCGGGCCGCCTGCCGGGCTGGACCACCGGCGGCGCGCCGAAGCCGAAGAACGCGTCCAGCATCGCCACGAACGCGTCGTCGCCGCCGGCCAACGCGATCCGCCCGGCCATGTCGTGCAGCAGCCGGAACGAGTAGTTCCACTTGCCGCCCTCGTAGAACGACGAGTCGTGCAGCAGGCCCGTGGCCGGGTCGAACGCGTTGGTCCACAGCAGGCTGCGCGCGGCGAGGTCGTCGGCGAGGCGACCGTCGTTCAGCGCCCGCGCGACGCCTGCCGTGCAGTGGTAGGCGTAGGCCAGGTCGAGCGTGTGCGAGATCGGGTGCACCACGCCCTGCTCGTAGAAGTCCTCGCCGTACAGCCGGCGCAGGTCGGCTTCCATGTGCACCAGCGCCCAGTTCCAGTCCAGGTCGCCCAGGCCCAGGGCGTGCGCGTCGGCCAACGCGGTGTGCACCAGGGCGCTGGCCTGCCGGAAGAACCGGTCCGCGCCGCGCGCCATCCGGTAGCCGATCGGGAAGTTGCCCTCCTCCTCGCACACCCGGACCAGCGATTCCAGCAGGTCCACGGCCCGGTCCGGCACGATCGCCGACAGCAGCGGCACCTGCGTCTTGTAGATGTCCCACATCGTGCAGACGTCGAACGCGAACGGCCCGGACTGCGGCCAGAACGGGCTCTCGTCGTCGGCGAAGCACGGCTTGATCAGCGAGTGGTACAGGGCGGTGGCGAACACCTGCCGCCGGGCGGGCGACCCGCCCTCGACCTCGACCCGACCCACGTGGTCGCGCCACCGCTGCGCCGTGCGATCCCGGACGAGGTCGAACGCGGGCGCGTGCCCGCCGCACTCGCGGTGCAGGTTGTCCCTGGCCTGCTCGCAGCCGCGCAGGGAGAACCCGATCCGCACCTCGACGGTCTGCCCGGCGGAGGTCGGCCCGAGGAACAGCAGGCCGAACGGGCGCAGGGTGGTCTGCCGGATGCGGTCGAAGTCGAGCCGGGTGCCGCCCTCGATCAACCGGCGGTCGTGCCAGAGCATCTGCCGCCAGCCCGGCTGGTCGACCTCGACGTGCACCGACAGCGGCACGCCCTCCACCACGACCGTGCCCTGCGCGCGGCCGTGCCCGAGGCTCTCCACGTGGGCGCGCAGCGGCACCGTGCGGCCGTGGTCGATGGCCAGGCCGCCGCACGACAGGTCCACCACGATGCGCGCGCCGCGGTGCTCGGGGAACGTGTACCGGTGGACCGCGACCTTCTCGCCGACGGTGATCTCGCACCGCACGCCGGTGTCGAGCGTGGCCGCGTAGTAGCCGGCCTCGGCGACCTCGTCGTGCAGCGGCCACGACTGGCCCAGGGTGTCGAGGGGCTGCACGATCGGGGTCACCCGGACGTAGTTGTAGTACTTGCGGATCGCGCCGGTGCCCGACTGCTGGAAGTGGGTGAACCCGGAGGCCTGCGACCGGTCGAACATCTCCTCCGGCAGGCCCTCGGTGTTCTTCGTGTACCGGCCGTACCCGGTCGGGTAGGCCCCGGAGTAGGCGCAGGCGGACACCATCCCGAGCGGGGAGGTCGCGCCCGGGTGGGTGTTGCCGACCTGCGCTTTCGGCCACCACCAGGTGGCGGCGAGACCCTGCGCCGCGGGCAGGGAGGTCGCCGCCGTTCCGATGAAGGGATCAATCTCGTCGAAGATGGCGCGACTGTAGGTCAGCGCGGGGCAGCCGGTGGTTTCCAGGACGTGAACTCGGTGGGAACGTGACGACGCCCTTCACCGGTTCGTGGCACGGGCGCGCCGGCTAGCTCGGCCGGGCGTAGTCCGGGAGGCGGCGGGCGACCTCGTCCGGCGCGGGCATCCGGGCGATCTCCTCGGCGATCGCGCGGGCCGCGTCGACGTGCCCGCCGGGCCGCGTCAGGGCTCGGGCGTGCGCGGCGATCGCCTCCGCGTGGACCTCGTCCGGGAGCAGTCGGGCACCGGCGCCGGCCGCGGTGACGGCGTCGGCGTTGGCGAACTGGTCGGCGCCCTGGGGCAGGAGCAACTGCGGCACGCCGACGGCGAGCGCGCCCAGGGTGGTGCCGCTGCCGCCGTGGTGCACGACGAGGTCCACGTGCGGCAGCAGGTCGGCTTGCGGCACCCAGGAGTGGACGGTGACGTTGTCCGGCACGGCGCCGAGCTGGTCCGGGCGCACCCGGCCGGTGGCGACGACGACCTGCGCGTCCACTGCGGACAGTCCGTTGACGGCGGTGGACAGCAACTCGGGCGTGCCGAACGCGGTGCCGAGCGTCAGGTACACCAAGGGCCGTGACGTGCGGCCACCGTCCCAGGTGGGCAGCGCGGCCGGTGCGGAGAACGGGACGGGGCGCAGCGCGATCCGGTCCGCCTCGGCCAGGAAGTCCGCGTCCTGCAACGACGGCGGGCAGATGTCGACGTGCGGCAGGCCGGGGACGCTCTTGGTGGGCAGTTCGAGGCCGATCCCGTCGGGGAACAGGCGGCCGAAGCCGTGCCACAGGCCCGGGATCCCGGCCCGCTGGGCGGCGATCGCGGCGCCCGGCACACCCCACCCGTGCACGACGAGGTCCGGTCGCAGCCGCTCCAGTTCCGGCTCCAGGTCCTCGGCGTAGATCTCGTAGAAGGTGTCCGCGGGTCGGAACGGTCGCAGGCCGTTCGCGGCCAACGGCGCGTGCACCTCCTCGCCGACGGCGAAGTGCACTTCGTGCCCGGCGTCACGGGCGGCGATCGCGAGCGGGATCAGCGGATAGGTGTGGCCCACGGACGCGAGGCCGGCGAACAGAACGCGCATGGTCGCGAACCTACGCCTCCCCCCGCCGGGCGCGGAGCCGGTGCGGTCACGAAGTCGCCCGCGGGCGATCGGCGCGGCCTCGGTGATCGGCCCGCATTGGGCACGCTGGCGGCTTCGGTCCGGCCGAACGGATGCGGTGCCGCCCGGCCTACGGCCGCAGTGGTTTCGAAAAGCTTCGACAACCATTGCCCGACGCGGTGGCGCGCACCCATCGTGGAGCGCCCACCACGTCGGAAGGGGCCGTCGAAGTGCGGAAATCCTGGTCGATCTCCTTGGTCACCGCGTCCTTGGTCGCGGCGGGCGTGCTGCCCGTCAGCCCCGCGGTCGCCGCGCCACCCGGTGCCACGCTCGCCGCGGCCGCCGAGCGCGGCGGCCGGTACTTCGGCGCGGGGGTGCAGTCGTACAAGCTGGCCGACCCCGCGTACACGGCCATCCTCGACCGCGAGTTCGCCGTGGTCACGCCCGAGAACGAGATGAAGCTCGACGCGACCGAGCCGGTGCGGGGCCGGTTCTCCTTCGGTCCGGCCGACCGGATCGTCGCTCACGCCGAGCAGCGGGGCATGCGGGTGCGCGGCCACACGCTGCTCTGGCACTCGGCGCAGCCGTCGTGGCTGGCCGCCCTCCAGGGCACGGCGTTGCGCGACGCGATGCTCAACCACGTCACGCAGGTGGCGGCCCACTTCCGGGGCAGGGTCCAGGCGTGGGACGTGGTGAACGAGGCGTTCGCCGACGGCACGTCCGGCGCACGGCGCGACTCCAACTTCCAGCGCACCGGTGACGACTGGATCGAGGCGGCGTTCCGCGCGGCACGGGCCGCCGACCCCGACGCGAAGCTCTGCTACAACGACTACAACATCGAGAACCGGGCACACGCCAAGACCCAGGCGGTGCACCGGATGGTGCGGGACTTCCGGCAGCGGGGCGTGCCGATCGACTGCGTCGGCCTGCAATCGCATTTCACCGCCACCCACCCGGTGCCGGCCGACTTCGAGGCGACGCTGCGCGACTTCGCCGACCTGGGCGTGGAAGTCCAGTTGACCGAGCTGGACGTCGAGGGCTCCGGCGCGACCCAGGCCGAGGACTACCGGCGCGTGGTGCGGGCGTGCCTGGCGGTCGACCGGTGCACCGGCATCACGGTGTGGGGTGTGCGCGACAGCGACTCGTGGCGCTCCTCGGCCACACCGCTGCTGTTCGACGCCAACGGCGTCAAGAAGCCCGCGTACACCGCGGTCCTCGACACCCTCAACCGCGGCCCGTGCCGCTGAGCAAATCCCGGAATTCGTCGTGCGCGGCTAGCACCGATCCGGCGGTGAAACCATTCGCGGATCGGCGATGACGATTGACAGACACCAATTCCGAAGTGCCCGGACCGCCATTTCCGGCGATCCGACCGATCAGCGGTATGTCGTCTCCCACCTCCGTGGTTCGGTGAGAATACGGACCACCGACCGGGGAAGTGGGGCGGCATGCTGGCGTTGGGCATCAGCGGTCATTTCGATTTGCTGCCGGCGTTGTACCGGACCTACATGCACGACGCCGCCGCGTGCCTGGTGGCCGACGGCGAACTCGTCGCGGCGGTCGAGGAGGAGCGGTTCAACCGGATCAAGAAGACGAACAGGTTCCCGGCCGGCGCGATCCGGGCGTGCCTGGAGCTGGCCGGCGTCGAGCCGCGGGACGTCGACGCGATCGGTTTCTACTTCGGTCGTGACCTGGTCGACCTCGGCCTGGGCAACTTCCACGTGGCCACGCCGGTCCAGCCGGTGCGCTGGGGCCTGGACCTGCTCCAAGACCGGCTGCGCGAGCACTTCGACTGGGAGGTCCCCGCCGACCGGGTGGTGTTCGCCCGGCACCACCTCGCGCACGCCTGGTCGTCGTTCGCGCGGTCGGGCATGCGGGACGCGCTGGTGGTCGTCATGGACGGGCGCGGTGAGACCACGTCGACCACGATCTACCTGGCCGGGTCGGGTGAGCTGCGCGAGCTGCGGTCGTACTCGGTGCCGCAGTCGCTGGGCTTGCTCTACCAGGACGCGATCGGGCACGTCGGCTACGGGTTCGGCGACGAGTACAAGGTCATGGGGCTGGCCCCGTACGGCGACCCGGCGACCTACCGCGAGCAGTTCCGCAGCCTCTACACCCTGCTGCCCGACGGCGACTACGCGATGACGCCGCCGATACCGGACATCAACCCGACCGTGGCCCCGTTCTACGAGGCGGGGTTCCACGACCGGCGCGCCGGTGAACCGGTCACGCAGGCGCACAAGGACTTCGCCGCCGGGCTCCAGGAGACGCTGGAACTCCTGGCCATGCACGTGATCACGCACTGGGCGCGGGAAACGGGCGCGACCAGGCTGTGCTTCACCGGCGGTGTCGCGCACAACAGCAGCCTCAACGGCGTGATCCTGCGGTCCGGCCTGTTCGAGGAGGTCTTCGTGCACCCGTCGTCGCACGACGCGGGCGCGGCGGAGGGGGCGGCCATCGTCGCGGCGGCGAGCTTCGGCGCCCCGCACACCCGCGTCGAGCGGCTGGTGAGCGCGAGCCTCGGCCCGGACCTCGGCACACCCGACGAGGTCGAACGGGAGCTGCGCGCGTGGAGCGGGGTCGTGGAAATCGAGCGGGCCGATGACGTCGTGGGCGTGACGGCACGGCTGCTCGCCGACGGCGCGGTGGTGGGGTGGGCGCACGGGCGGTCGGAGTTCGGGCCGCGGGCGTTGGGCAACCGCAGCATCCTGGCCGACGCCCGCCCGGCGCACAACCGGGACCGGATCAACGCCATGGTGAAGAAGCGGGAGGGTTTCCGGCCGTTCGCGCCCGCCGTCACGCCGGAGGCCGCGGCCGGCTACTTCGACCTCACCGACACCGCCGCCGACCACGGGTTCATGTCGTTCGTGGTGCACGTCCACGAGGACCGGCGAGCCGAGCTGGGCGCGGTCACGCACGTGGACGGCACGGCACGCGTCCAGGTCGTCACGGCCGAGGCCAACGCCCGGTTCCACGAGCTGATCACCCGGTTCGGCGACCTCACCGGCACCCCGGTCCTGCTCAACACCTCGTTCAACAACAACGCCGAACCGATCGTCCAGTCCGTCCACGACGCGATCACCACCTACCTGACCACCGAGATCGACGTGCTGGTGGTCGAGGACTTCCTGGTCCGGCGCCGGGGCCCGGTGGCGCGGGCGCTGGACGACCTGGTCCTGGTCCCACGCCCGACCACCCGGCTGCGGCAGGACTGGCGACCCGGCGAGGAGCCCGACGGCGAGGTGTACCTGGACTACTCGTTCGGCCCGTCGGCGAAGGTCTCCCCCGCGGTGTTCGGGCTCCTGGCGGCGGCGGACGGCGAGAGCACCGTGGCCGCGTTGGCCGGGACGCTGACCGACGAGGTGCGCGAGGAGCTGGTGTCGCTGTGGCAGCGGCGGTTCTTCGCTTTGTCCCCCAAGAGCTGAGACGGCGGGCCCCGGTCAGGGGCCCACCAGCTCGTCCAGCACGTCGGCCGCCGCCCGCGCACCGCCGCAGGCCCGGACCACCTCGCCCAGCTCCTCGACGGCCGCCCGGTTCGCCGAGGCCGCCGACACCGCCGCGCGCAGCCCGTCCGGCGTCTCGTCCTCCAGCGCCACGCCCACGCCCAGCTCGGCGGCCCGTGCCGCGATGGCCCGCTGTTCGGGGATCTGCGGCACGGTCACCAGCGGCACGCCGTGGTGCAGCGACTCCATCACCGAGTTCATGCCCGCGTGGCTGACGAACACCGACGCGTGCCGCAGCACGGCGACCTGCGGCACGCGGGCGTGCGCCGAGACGTTCGCGGGCAGCGGCCCGAGCAGGGCGGGGTCGAGGTCGCCGATCGACATCACGACCTCCCACGGCCCGTCGCCGAACGCCGCCACGCAGGTCCGGTAGAAGTCGGGGCGCGAGTTGAACACCGTGCCCAGCGAGACCAGCAGCACCGGCGAGTCGGACGCCGGTGACCACCGCTCGGCCTGCTGCCAGGTGCCCAGCGACGGCCCCACGAAGTGGAACCGGTCGTCGAACGTGTCGGCGGCCGGCTGGAACGACTTCGGCACGAACACCACGTTCGTCGGCGCGACGTGGCCGAACATCAGGTTCGGGTCGTCGAGGAAGGTGAAGCCGGAGGCGAACTCCGCCATCCGGCCGATCGCGGCGACCAGCTCCGGGTGCTGGTGGTCGAAGTCCGGCGGCAGGTAGACCTGCGTGGCGGAGAACCGCTCGTTCTCGGCGAACGTGGGCACCAGCGCCACCTCGGGCACGTCGAGCAGGTTGGCCAGCATCCGCCCGGTGAAGGTCACGGAGTCGTAGCACACCGCGTCCGGCCGGTCCTGCTCGAAGTGCGCGGCCAGCACCGGGAACGACACCGCGGCGTCGTCGAGGAAGTGGTTCAGCGTCACGGCCAGCTGGTCGGCGGTGAACTCGCCCCGCGCGTCGAGGTCCGGCGGCAGCTCCGACGGCAGCACGACGGGGGTCGCGCCCGCCCGCGCCGCGCCGTCGGCGGTGGCGGGCCCGGTGGCGTAGCTGACCCGGTGACCGCGCCGGACCAGCTCCTCCACCAGCGGCAGGGTCGGGTTGACGTGCCCGGAGGCGGGCGCGCTGACGAACGCGAAGTGGGCCATCTCAGTCCTCCTCCAGCACCACGGGCAGCGTCTTGTGCCCGTTGGTGAAGAACGACCCCAACGGTCGCAGCTCGGCCGGCGGCACGGCGAGCCGAAGGTTCGGGAACCGTTCGAACAGCGCCCGCAACGCCACCGTGGCCTCCAGCCGCGCCAGCGGCGAGCCCAGGCAGTGGTGCACGCCGTGGCCGAACGCCAGGTGGTCGCGCCGCGACGGTCGGGTGAGGTCGAACTCCTCGGCGTTCGCGCCGTGCCGGGCCGGGTCGCGGCCGGCCGCGCCGAACGACACCAGGATCGCGTCGCCTCGGGCGATCTCGACACCGCCGACCCGCACGTCCCGCACCGCGTACCGCAGCGGCAGGTTCGGCACGGGCGCCTGCCAGCGCAGCGTCTCGTCCACCACGTCGTCCCAGGTGCTCGCGCCCGTGGTGACGCGGTCGAGCTGGGCCGGGTGGGTGGCCAGGGCGTGCACGGCGCTGTCGAGCAGGTTCACGGTGGTCTCGAAGCCCGCGCTGATGGTCAGCAGCAACGTGTCCAGCAGCTCCTGCTCGCCGAGCCGGCTGCCGTCCTCCTCGCGGGCCGCGATCAGGTCGGTGGTCAGGTCGTCGCCGGGGTTCGCGCGCTTCTCCGCGACCAGGCCTTTCAGCAGCATGTACAGCTCGGCGGACGCGCCCTGCACGCCGTCGGGGTCGGCGTCGAGGCTGAACACCGCCTCGACCAGGCGGCGCAGGTCCGCGCCGGTCCGCTCGGACAGCCCGAACAGGCCGCTGATCACCCGGATCGGCAGCTGGAACGCGAACTCCGCGCGCAGGTCGACCACTTCGCCGCGCGGCACGGCGGCCAGCCGGTCGACCAGCTCGGCGGTGATCGACTCGATCCGCGGGCGCAGGGCGTCGACGCGCCGCGCGGTGAACGCCTTGGCCACCAGCTTGCGCAGCCGGGCGTGGTCCTCGCCGTAGGCGGTGAACATGTTCTTCATCGCCACCCACATGATCAGCGGCCAGTCGGGCGGGATCTCGCCGTTGCGCCACGCGGGCCAGTGCCGGTTGGCGTCCTTGGAGACGTTCGGGTCCAGCAGCACCTCCTTGACGGCGTCGTGGCCGACCACCGCCCACGCGCCGACACCGCCGGGCAGCTCCACGGGCGTGGTGTGGCCGCGTTCGCGCAGCCGGGCGGCCTCGCCGAAGATGTCGGCGCCGGTCGGGTCGATGGTGTACCGCTCGACGGCCGGGATCTCGACCGACTGCGCCACGAACGCCGTGCCGCGCGCGGGCGGCTCGGTGACCTCCAGCAGGGCGGCGGTGAACCGGGAGCCCATGCCCAGGCCGATGACCATGATCGTGTCGCCGGGCTTCAGGTCCGCGTCGTTGAGCAGGTGGTCCACGCCGAGAAGTTGGTCGCACGGCCCGACGTGCCCGAGCTCGCGCAGGAACGGCCAGGTCGTGCGGCCGAGGTCGATGCCGAGCGGTTCCAGCACCACCACTTGCAGTTGCGCCAGGCCCAGGCCGGTGATGACGAACCGGGTGATGTCGGCGATCGCGACGCCACCTTCCTTCGCGGCCTGCTCGACCGCGCCGACCAGCGCCTCGCTCATCAGGGTCAGGTAGGGCGCGAGGCCGGTGACCTCGATGGGCGTGCGGTCGCGGTGGCCCAGCGGGTCGGGGATGGACGGGGTGGCGAGGACCTCCATCTGGGTGGCGGAGCTGTTGGCGGTCGCGACCAGGCGCGCTCGGCCGCCGTCGCGGGTGAGCACGGCCGCCGCCGCGCCGTCGGCGAGGAAGATGCCGACGGTGGGCTGCCAGCGCTCCCAGCGGGGCGGCCGGAACCGGGCGGTGGCGGTGACCAGGGTGGCGGTGGCGGACCGGTCGGCCACGAGGTGTGCGGCGGCGGCCTGGAGCGCGGCCGAGCCGCCGTTGCTGGTCGCCTCCACCTCGTAGACCAGGGCGTGGCCGAGGCCGAGGACGCGTTGGAGGTGGCACGAGGACGCCATGTGGTCCTGGTGGTCCATCTGGGCGTAGGCGGCCATGGCGATGTCCGCGCCGGTCAGCCCGGACTGGCGCAGCGCGCCGATCGCCGCGCGCACCGCCATGGCGTGCTCGGTGAGGTCGTCGGACCGGGTGAACGACGTGAAGTCCGACAGCGCGAGCAGCCGCCGCATGGTGTCGGTGTCGGGCACGGCGTCGGTCGCCGGCGTGCGCGGCGGCAGGTGTCGGCCGGTGCCCCCGATGTACACGTCATCCCAGATCATGGACGTTCCTCTCCCTGAGTTCGGACAACCCGGCGCCGTACCCCTGGAAGTCCGTGAGCCAGCTGCTGATCGCCAGGGCGGTGGCGGCGGAGTGCTGTTCCAGCACCGAGAAGTGGTCGCCGGGGACCACCACCGACTCCTGCCCGGACGGCGGTCGTTCGCCCGCGGTGCCGACGTGCAGCACCGGCGCGCCGGTCGGGGCCGGGCGCCACTGCCCGGCCAGGTCGAGGTAGCGGCCCATCGCGACCAGCCGGTCGTCGTCCACCGGGTGGACCTGGTGCTCGGGGTCGAGCACGCCGTCGAGCACCGCGCGCGGGTCGTCGGCGGGCGTGATCAGCACGAGCGCGGCCGGTGCCACGCCACCGGCTTCGAGGCGAGCCGCGACGGCACGGGCGAGCCACGCCCCGACCGACCGGCCGACCAGCGCGAACTCGCCCGTGGCCGTGTCCGCGACGGCCGAGGTGAGCGCGTCCACCAGGGCTTCGGCGGTGGCGGGCAGCGGGCCGCCGGTGAAACCGGGCAGCGGCAGGGCGGTCACGTCCCGCATCGCCTCCAACGCGGCGGCGAACCGCGCGTACTCCTCCACGCCGGTGAACGCCAGCGCGGACGGCAGGCAGACCAACGCGGGCGGCACGAAGCCGGTGGTGAGCTTCGCCGGCGTCACGTCGAGCCGGTCGGCGAGCGGGCCGAGCCGTGCCGCGGTGGCGAGCAGGTCGAGCCCGTCACGCGCGCGGTCCACGTCGATCGCCTTGCGCAGCAGGGTCTCCACCGGCCCGGCGTCCCGCTTGGCCGTGCCGCGCAACTGCCCGAAGAGGTGGTTGGCCAGTTGCGCGGGTGTCGGGAAGTCGAACACGGCGGTCGCGGCCAGCTCCAGGCCGGTGGCGGCGTTGAGCCGGTTGCGCAGCTCGATCGCGGTGAGCGAGTCGACGCCGTGGTCGCGGAACGCCTGCTGCGGGTCGGCGGCGAGCGGCGTGGTGTGGCCGAGGACGGCTGCGCTGTGGGTGGTGATGACGTCCAGCAGCAGTGCCCGCTGCTCGGGTTCGGCCAGCGCGGCGAGCCGTCCGATCAGGTCGGCCGGCGTGGCGGCGGGCGGCTTCGGGTGCCGTGCCCGGTCGCGCAGCAACGGCGTCCGCGCGGCCGCCCGGTCGAGGTGCGCGGGCACGAGCACGGGCAGGTCGGTCGCCAGGCCGGTGTCGAGCAGCGCCAACGCCCGCTCGGTCGGCAGCGGGTGCAGGCCGGCGCGGGCCAGCCGGTGCCGGTCGGCCTCGCCGAGGTGGCCGGTGATGCCGCTGTCCTGCGCCCAGTGCCCCCACGCCAGCGACACGGCGGGCAGGCCGAGCGCGTGCCGGTGGCGGGCCAGGGCGTCGAGGAACGCGTTGGCCGCCGCGTAGTTGGCCTGACCGGGGCTGCCCAGCACGCCCGCCACGGACGAGAACAGCACGAACGCGTCCAGGTCGTGGGTCAACTCGTGCAGGTGCCAGGCGGCGTCGACCTTGGGCCGCAGCACGGCGTCGAGCCGGTCGGGGGTGAGGGAGGTGACCACGGCGTCGTCCACGATCCCGGCGGTGTGCACGACCACGCGCAGGTCGTCGATCGTGGCGAGGAGCGCGGCCAGGGCGTCCCGGTCGGCGACGTCGCACGCGGCGGCGGTGACGCGCGCGCCGAGGTCGGCCAGCTCGGCCCGCAGCTGTGCCGCGCCGGGGGCGGCGATGCCGTGCCGTCCGACCAGAACCACGTGCCGCACCCCGTGCGCGGTGACGAGGTGGCGCGCGGTCAGGCCGCCGAGGACGCCGAACCCTCCGGTGATCAGCGCGGTCCCGCGCAGTGGGCGCGGTGTGCCGTCCTCGGCGGACTTGACCAGCCGGGGCGCGGACGGCGAGCCGTCGCGCAGTCGCAGGTGCGGTTCGGCTCGGGCGAACGCGGTCCGCACGGCGGCCGGGAGCGCCTGCCGGGACGCCTCCGTGCCGTCGTGGTCGACCAGCAGGAACCGACCGGGGTGCTCGGCCTGCGCGCTGCGCACCAGGCCCCGGGCCGCTTCCAGCGCCAGGTCGTCGTGTGCGGTGACGATCACCAGGCGGGTGTCGTCGGCCAACGCGCGCTGCACGTCTTGGAGCACTTGCCGGGTGAGGGCGTGGGTCTGCGCGACCGGGTCTCCGTCAGGGGTCACGAGTTCGCGGTACCGGGCCGGCACGTCCGGCGCGTCGGTGATCGGCACCGGCGTCCAGTCGAGGACGTGCAGCGAGTCGGGGTGCCGGGTGAGGGCGAGGCCGCCCAGCTCGACGGGGCGCAGCACCAGCGAGTCGATGGTGGCGACCGGTGTGCCCGCGGTGTCGGTGACGTGCACCGAATAGGTGTCCGGCGCGGTGGGTGACAGCACGACCCGCAGGGTGGCGGCCGTGCCGGTGATCGACGTGCCCGCGAACGAGAACGGCAGCCTGGCCAGGCCGTGGCCGTCGACCTCGGCGGTGATGCCGGTGAGCAGGGTGAGCGGCTGGATCGCCGCGTCCAGCAGGGCCGGGTGCAGGCCGTAGCCGGTGAGGCGGTCGTGCTCGGCGGGGAACGCGACCTCGGCGTGCAGGTCGTCGCCGTGCCGCCAGATCGCGCGCAGGCCCTGGAAGGTCGGGCCGTAGTCGTAGCCCGCGTCGGCGAGCGCGTCGTAGAGGGTGGTGATGTCGACGGGGGTCGCGCCGGCCGGTGGCCAGGTGGCGGGTCCGGTCGGCGGGGTGGCCGGTTCGGGGCGCAGGGCGCCGGTGGCGTGGCGGGTCCAGTCGTCCGGGTTGTCGGTGGTGCGCGAGTGGAGGGTGACGGCGCGTCGGCCGGTGTCGTCCGGCGCGCCGACGGTGACTTGGACGTGCGTGACGCCGTGCAGCGGCAGGGGCGCTTCGAGCACGAGTTCGGCCAGCACCGGGCAGCCGACCTGCCCGCCGGCGTGCAGGGCCAGCTCCACGAACCCGGTGGCGGGCAGCAGGGCCGTGCCCAGGACGGTGTGCTCGGCCAACCACGGTTGCGCCGCCGGCGCGAGCACACCGGTCAGCACCACGCCCTGCCCGTCCGGCAACCTCACCGCGGCCCGCAGCAACGGGTGGTCCAGCGCGTCCAACCCCGCGCCCGCCACGTCCGCCGGCGTGCTCGGCACCAACCAGAACGGTTCGTGCTGGAACGGGTAGGTGGGCAGGTCGAGGTGGACGCGCGAGGCGGGCGGCCGCCAGTCCGCGCCCTGCTCCCAGAGGCGGCCGAGGGCGGCGAGGAGGCGTTCGGGCTCGTCGTGGTCGCGCCGCATCACGCCGTTCGGCACGAGCGTCGGATGCGGCCCGATCTCCAGGAACGTCGTCACACCATTGGCGTGCAACCACTCCAGAGCGTCCGCGAACCGCACGGGCTCCCGCACCTGCCGCACCCAATACCCGGCGTCGAACGCCGTGCCTGCGGAGGGGTACCCGCCCAGGGGATCCCTGTTGTCAACGCTACTCGAAACGTCCGACAAAACCGTCGACACAATCGGGATCTGTGGACAACCGAACGACAGCCCTTCCACAACCCGCGAGAACTCGGCCAACATCGGATCCATGTGCGCGGAGTGGAAGGCATGACTCACCGGGAGCCAGCGCGTCTCGCGTCCCCGTTCCCGCCACAGCTCGGCCATCCGCAGCACCGCGTCCTCGTCACCGGAGATCACCACCGCGTCAGGGCCGTTGACGGCGGCGAGCTCGACACCGTCAGCCAAGGTGATCTCCGCCTCGGTCGCCCGGATCGCGACCATCGCGCCACCGGTCGGCAGCTCCTGCATCAACCGGCCCCGCGCCGACACCAACGTGCAAGCGTCCTCAAGGCTGAGCACCCCGGACACGTGCGCGGCGGCGATCTCACCCACCGAATGACCCACCAGATAATCGGGCCGCACGCCCAACGACTCCACCAATCGGTACAGCGCGACCTCGACCGCGAACAACGCCGCCTGCGTATGCCGCGTCTGGTCGAGGTCGACCTCCCACAACGCCAACCCGAGCCGCCCGCACACCTCCTCCAACGTCGAGGCGAACACCGGGTACGCCGCCGCCAACCGCTCACCCATCCCCCGCCACTGCGACCCCTGCCCGGAGAACACGAACGCCGTCTTGCCGGGGCGGGCCTTCTCGATCGGCGCGTCGGCCAACGCGTCCAGGTCGGCCAGGAGCGTGGCCGGGTCGGTGAGGGCGGCACGGTATCCGAACACGGTGCGCGCCGCCAGGGCCGAGCCGACGGCCGGGTCGTCGGCGAAGTCGCGCAGCCGGCGGGCCTGGGCGCGCAGGGCCTGCGGGGTCTTGGCCGACAGCAGCCACGGCATCGGCTCGACCACCGCGACCGGTTCACCCGCGGGTGCTTGCTCGAGGATCACGTGGGCGTTGGTGCCGCTGATCCCGAACGCCGACACCCCGGCCCGGCGCGGCCGATCGGTCCCCGGCCACGGCCGGGTCTCGGTGAGCAGCCGGATCTCGCCCCGCTCCCACTCCACGTGCGGTGTCGGCTCGTCCACGTGCAGCGTCTTCGGCAGGTGACCGTGCCGCAGGGCCTCGACCACCTTGATCACACCGGCGACACCCGCCGCCGCCTGGGTGTGGCCGATGTTCGACTTCACCGACCCCAACCACAACGGCTCCGACCGGTCCTGACCATAAGTGGCCAACAACGCCTGGGCCTCGATGGGATCGCCCAACGTCGTACCCGTGCCGTGCGCCTCCACCACGTCCACATCGGACGGTGAGAGCCCCGCGTTGGCCAACGCCTGCCGGATCACCCGCTCCTGCGACGGACCGTTGGGCGCGGTGAGCCCGTTGGACGAGCCGTCCTGGTTCACCGCCGAACCAGCCACCACCGCCAGCACCCGGTGGCCGTGGCGACGGGCGTCCGACAGCCGTTCCAGCAGCACGAGGCCCGCGCCCTCACCCCAACTCGTGCCGTCGGCCGCGGCGGCGAAGGACTTCGAGCGGCCGTCCGCGGACAGGCCGTGCTGCCGGGAGAACTCCACGAAGCTCGCCGGTGTGGCCATGACCGTGACGCCACCGGCCAACGCCAGGTCGCACTCCCCCGACCTCAACGCCTGCGCCGCCAGATGGATCGCCACCAACGACGACGAACACGCCGTGTCCACCGACACCGCCGGACCCTCCAACCCCAACAGGTACGACACCCGCCCGGACGTCACGCTGGTCGCCGTACCGGTGGCGAGGTAACCCTCGACGTCCCGGGACACCTGGTCGACGCCGCCCGCGTACCCCGACGCCCAACTCCCGGTGAACACCCCGGTCCGGCTGCCCCGCAACGACGTCGGGTCGATCCCCGCGTGCTCGAACGTCTCCCACGCCGTCTCCAGCACCAACCGCTGCTGCGGGTCCATCGCCAACGCCTCACGCGGCGAGATCCCGAAGAACGCCGCGTCGAACCCACCCACGTCCGCCAGGAACCCGCCGGACCGCGTGTAACTCGTGCCCGGCCCGCCGTCCGGGTCGTAGAGCCGGGCGACGTCCCAGCCCCGGTCCGCGGGGAAGTCGCCGATCGCGTCCACGCCCTCGGCCACGAGCCGCCACAGGTCCGCCGCCGACGTGACGCCGCCCGGGAACCGGCAGCCCGTGCCGACGACCACGACCGGGTCGTCGGTCCGCGCCGCGGCGACCGGCGCGACGGTGGGCCGGGCCGCACCGAGCAGGACTTCCCGCAGGTGGTCGACCAGCTTCGCCGGGGTCGGGTGGTCGAACGTCATGGTCGCGGACAGCCGGACCCCGACCGCCGCCGACAGCCGGTTGCGCAGCTCCACGGCGGTCAGCGAGTCGAACCCGAGGTCTTTGAACGCCCGGTCGGCGTCGACCCCGTCCGTGCGACCGAGCACGGCCGCGCTGTGCGTCGTGACCAACTCCAGCAGGGCCACGCGCTGCTCGGCTTCGGGCAGCGCGCCGAGGTTCCGCCCCACGGCCGATGTCCGGACCGGTCGGCGACGGGTCAGCGCACGCAGCACCGGCTGGTCACCCAGCGCCGCCACGCGCAGCCCGGCGGCCACGAGGGTCGGTTCGGGCGCGGTGAGGGCGGCGTCGAACAGGGCCAGGCCGTGCTCGGTGGACAGCGGCACGACCCCGGACCGCGCCAGCCGACGCCGGTCGGCTTCGGCGAGGTTCCCGGTCAGGCCGCTGGCCTGCGCCCACTGCCCCCAGGCGACCGACACCGCGGGCAGGCCCTGCCGGCGGCGGTGTTCGGCCAAGGCGTCGAGGGAGGCGTTGGCGGCGGCGTAGTTGCCCTGGCCCGCGCTGCCGAGCACGCCGGCGGCCGACGAGAACAGCACGAACGCGCTCAGGTCGAGGTGGCGGGTCAGCTCGTGCAGGTGGCGGGCGGCCTCGGACTTCGCGGTGCGCACGGCGGCGAGCCGTTCGGGGGTCAGCGACTCGATCAGGCCGTCGTCCAGCGTGCCGGCCGCGTGCACCACGGCGGTGAGGTCGGGGATGCCCGCCAGGACCGCGGCCAACGCCTCCCGGTCGCCGACGTCGCACGCGACCGCGGTGACGTCCGCGCCGGGGAGGTCGACCGTCGCGCCGGACCGGCTGACCAGCACGAGCTTGCGCACGCCGTGCGCGGTGACGAGGTGCCGGGCGACGTGACCGCCGAGCGTGCCGCCGCCGCCCGTGACGAGCACCGTGCCGTCCGGGTCGAGGGGTGCGGGGACGGTCAGCACGACCTTGCCGACGTGCCCGGCCTGGCTCATGTGCCGCAACGCCTCCGACGCCCGCCGCACGTCCCACGCGGTGATCGGCGGCACGGCCAGCTCACCGGCCACGAGCAGCCGCACGACCTCGGCCAGCACTTCGCCGAGCCGCTCGGGCCCGGCCTCGGCCAGGTCGAACGCCCGGTAGCCGGGCGCGTCACGGATGTCGGCCTTGCCCATGTCCACGAACCGGCCGCCGTCGGCCAGCAGCCGCAGGGACGCGTCGGTGAACTCGCCGGTCAACGAGTTCAGCACCACGTCCACGCGCGGGAAGCGCTGTTCGAACTCCAGCGTCCGCGACGACGCGATGTGGTCCTCGGGCAGTCCCAGACCGCGCAGCACGTCCCACTTGCCGGGGCTCGCGGTGGCGAACACCTCCGCACCCAGCCGCTGGGCCAGTTGGATGGCGGCCATGCCGACGCCACCCGCGCCGGAGTGGATCAGCACCCGGTCGCCCGCGCCGAGCCCTCCGAGGTCGGCCAGGCCGTACCAGGCGGTCAGGAACGCCACCGGCACCGCGGCGGCCCGGCTGAACGACCACTCGGCGGGCATCGGGACGAGCACCCGGTGGTCGGCGACGGCGGCGGGCCCGAACGCCCCTGGCAGCAGGCCGAGCACCCGGTCGCCGGGGCGCAGGCCGGTGACGGCCGAGCCGACCTCGGTGACCACGCCCGCGCCTTCGCTGCCGAGCACCGCCGGCACCGGGTAGACGCCGAGGGCGATCAGGACGTCCCGGAAGTTCACCCCGGCCGCCCGCACCCGGACGCGCACCTCGTGCGGCCGCAACGGCTCTTCGGCCGTCTCGGCGAACGCCAGGTCGTCCAGGTCGCCGGTGTCGGGTGGCACGAGCGAGCCGGTGGGGACCGGACGGGCGGTGGTCCGGACGAGCCGGGGCACGTGCGCCACGCCGCGGCGGACCGCGACCTGGTCTTCGTCGTCCGGCACCACCAGCGGTGAGCCGTCGGTGTCGACGAGCACGAACCGGCCGGGGTGCTCGGCCTGCGCGGCCCGGACCAGGCCCCACACGGCCGCGCCGTCGAGGTCGTCCACCCGGTCACCGGGCACGGCGGCCACCGCGTCACGGGTGTGCACGACCAGGCGCGTGTCCCCGTCCTCGGCCAGGAACGCCTGGAGCAGTTCCAGCGCTTCCTCGGTCGATCGCGGTGACACCACCCGCTCCGGGGCGGCCGTGGTGCCGTCACGGCGGATCCAGTCCAGCCTGAACAACGCGTCGTCGGCCGGCCGCGCCAACGGGCGGGTGGTGACCGAGCCGATGGTGACGACCGGCGCGCCGGAGTCGTCGGCGAGCGCGACCGCGTACCCGTCGGCGGCCGTGCCCGACAGCCTCACCCGCGCGGTGGTCGCGCCCGTGCGGTGGACCGTGATGCCGGCGAGGGAGAACGGCAGCCGCACGTCACCGGTCGTGCCCGCGAGCAGCGCCAGCGGTTGCAGGGCGGCGTCGAGCAACGCGGGGTGCGTGCCGTAGCCGACACCGTCGTCCACCGCGACCTCGGCGAACACCTCGCGGTCGGTCCGCCACACCGCCCGCACGCCTTGGAACGCGGGACCGTGCTCGTAGCCCGCGGCGGCCAGCGCGTCGTAGAGCTCGCGCACGTCGACCGGCCGTGCCCCGGCAGGCGGCCAGCTCGGCGGGAACGCGGGCGCGGGGACCGGTTCGGCGGCGAGCGTGCCGGTGGCGTGCCGCACCCAGCCGTCCCGCCCCTGCGAGCGGACCTCCACCGGATGGCGGCCCGTGTCGTCCGCCGCGCCGACCACGACCTGCACCCGCACCGCGCCGTCGAGGGCCAGCGGCGCTTCGAGGACCAGTTCCTCGACCGTCGCGCGGCCGACCACGCCGGCCGCGTGCGCGACGAGTTCCACGAACGCCGTCGCGGGAAGCAGCACGGTCCCGAGCACGGCGTGGTCGGCCAGCCACGGGTGCGTGGCCGTGCCGACCGTGCCGGTCAGCACCACGGCCCGCTCGCCGGGCAGTGCCACGGACGCGCCGAGCAGCGGGTGGTCGACCGGGTCCAGACCCGCGCCGGACACGTCACCCGGGCCGCCGGGCGTCAGCCAGAAGCGCTCCCGCTGGAACGGGTAGGTGGGCAGCCCGGCCGACGCCGTCGGCGTGACGCCCCAGTCGACGTCCACGCCCAGCACGAACAGCCGTGCGGCGGCGGCCAGGAAGTCACCGCGCCCGCCCTGGTCGCGGCGCAACGTCCCACCGGCCGCGGTGTCCAGCTCGGCCAACGCGGGCAGGAGCACCGGGTGCGGGCTGACCTCCACGAACACCGGCGACCCCGCGGCCGACACCGCACGGGCCACCTGCTCGAACAGCACCGGTTCGCGCAGGTTGCGGTACCAGTAGGCGGCGTCGAGCCCGGCGGTGTCGATCACCTCGCCGGTCACCGCGGAGTGGAACGGGATCCGGCCGGACGACGGCGTGAGGTCGGCGAGGTCGGTCAGCAGCCGGTCGCGGATGGCCTCGACGTGCGCGGAGTGGGCGGCGTAGTCCACCGGCAGGCGGCGGGCGCGGAGGTCGCCCGCTCCGGCCAGCAGCTCGTCCAGCGCGTCGGTGTCACCGGACACGACCACCGAGCCGGGCGCGTTGACCACCGCGACGGTCAGCCGCCCGCCCCACCGCGCCAGGTGGGCCGCGGCCCGGTCGGCGGACAGGCCGAGCGACACCATCCCGCCCCGGCCGGAGATCTCGACCAGGGCCTTGCTCCGCAGGGCGACCACCCGGGCGGCGTCCTCCAGCGACAGCGCGCCCGCGACGTGCGCGGCGGCGATCTCGCCCTGCGAGTGGCCGACGACCAGGTCCGGTTCGACCCCGACCGACTGCCACAGCCGGGCCAGCGCCACCATCATCGCGAACAGCGCGGGCTGCACCACGTCGACCCGGTCCAGCTCGCCGCCGTGCAGCACCTCGACCAACGACCAGTCGACGTGCGGCGCCAACGCCCGCGCGCACGCGTCGACCGCGTCGCGGAACACCGGTTCCGACGCGTACAGGTCGCGCCCCATGCCGACCCACTGCGCGCCCTGACCGGGGAACACGAACACCGTCCGGTCCCGCGTGCCCGTCCCGGACACCACTTCGGAGCCCAGGACGGCCGCCCGGTGCGGAAAACGGGTCCGGGCCGCGAGCGCCCGGCCGACGTCCGCGTCGGGGTGGCTCGCGGCGAACTCCCGCAGCCGCCGGACCTGGTCCCGCAGCGCGGTTCCGGTCTTCGCCGACACCAGCCACGGCAGGTCACCGCCCGCGGTCGTCACGGCCGGGTCGGGCGACTGCTCCAGCACGACGTGCGCGTTGGTGCCGCTGATCCCGAACGACGACACGGCGGCCCGCCGGGGTCGTCCGGTCCGCGGCCACGCGACCGGTTCGGTGAGCAGCCGGAGGTGGCCCGCCTCCCAGTCCACGTGCGGGGTCGGCTCGTCCACGTGCAGCGTCTTGGGCAACCGGCCGTGCTGGAGGGCCAGCACCATCTTGATCACGCCCGTGACGCCCGCCGCCGCCTGGGTGTGGCCGATGTTCGACTTCACCGATCCCAGCCACAACGGCTCGGACCGGTCCTGGCCGTAGGTGGCCAGGAGGGCTTGCGCCTCGATCGGGTCACCGAGCGACGTGCCGGTGCCGTGCGCTTCCACCGCGTCCACTTCGGACGGTGACAGGCCCGCGTTCGCCAGGGCCTGCCGGATCACCCGTTCCTGCGACGGACCGTTGGGCGCGGTGAGCCCGTTGGAGGCGCCGTCGGAGTTGACCGCCGTGCCGGCCAGCACCGCGAGCACCCGGTGGCCGTTGCGGCGGGCGTCGGACAGGCGTTCCAGCAGCACGAGGCCCGCGCCCTCGCCCCAGCTGGTGCCGTCGGCGGCGGCGGAGAACGGCTTGCAGCGACCGTCGGCCGCCAGGCCGCGCTGCCGGGAGAACTCGGTGAACCCGACCGGGGTCGCGATGACCGTGACGCCGCCGGCCAGCGCCAGGTCGCACTCGCCCGTGCGCAGCGCCTGCGCGGCCAGGTGCAGCGCGACCAGCGACGACGAGCAGGCCGTGTCGAGCGAGACCGCGACGCCTTCCAGCCCGAGCAGGTAGGCGATCCGGCCCGACACCACGCTGGTCGCCGCGCCCGTGCCGAAGTGACCCTCCACGGCGGTGGGCGTGCCGTAGCCGGAGGCCCAGATGCCGGTGAACACGCCCGTGCGGCTGCCCCGCAACGACCGCGGGTCGATCCCGCCGTGCTCGAGGGTCTCCCAGGCGGTCTCCAGCAGCACCCGTTGCTGGGGGTCCATCGCCAACGCCTCGCGCGGCGAGATCCCGAAGAAGTCGGCGTCGAACCCGGCCACGTCGGACAGGAACCCGCCGCGACGGGTGTAGGTGGTGCCGGGGTGGTCGGGATCGGGGTGGTAGAGGCGGTCGAGGTCCCAGCCGCGGTCGGTCGGGAAGTCCGTGGTGGCGTCCACCCCGTCGGACACGAGCCGCCACAGGTCGTCCGGTGACGCGACTCCACCGGGCAGCCGACAGCCCATGCCCACGATGACGATCGGGTCGTCGTCCACGGTCCGCACGACCGGTGCGGCGGCTTCCGCCCGCGTGCCGACGATCTCGCCGCGCAGGAAGTCCGCCAGGCGGGCCGGGGTGGGGTGGTCGAACGTCACGGTGGCGGGCAGCCGCAGACCGGTGGCCGTGCCCAGGCGGTTGCGCAGCTCCACGGCGGTCAGCGAGTCGAACCCGAGGTCGGCGAACGGCTGCCGGGTGTCGACGGCGTCCGGCGAGGCGTGCCCGAGGACGGTGGCGGTGTGCGCCGTGACGACGTCGAGCACCGCCGCCACCTGTTCGGCTTCGGGCAGCGACCGCAGCCGGTCGGCCAGCGCTCCCCGGTGGACCGGCCGTTTGGCCCGCCTGCGGCTCACCAGCCCACGCAGGGCTGAGGGCGGCGCGGGCGTGCGGGCCAGGGCGGGCACGTTCAGCGTGACGGGTGCGACGGCGGCCCGGTCGGCGGCCAGGGCCGCGTCGAACAGGTCCAGCGCGTGCCCGGTGGTCAGCGGCACGACGCCGGCGCGGGTCAGGCGGTGGCGGTCGGCGTCGGAGAGGTGGCCGGTCATGCCGCTGGTCTCGGCCCAGTACCCCCAGGCCAGCGACACGGCGGGCAGGCCGAGGGCGCGCCGGTGCACGGCCAGGGCGTCGAGGAACGCGTTGGCGGCGGCGTAGTTGGCCTGGCCGGGACTGCCCAGCACCCCGGCGGCGGACGAGAACAGCACGAACGCGCTCAGGTCGAGGTGCCGGGTCAGCTCGTGCAGGTGCCAGGCCGCCCGTACCTTGGGCGCGAACACGTCGGCCACCTGCTGAGCGGTCAACGCGGTGACCACGGCGTCGTCCAGCACCCCGGCCGCGTGCACGACCGCCGTGAGGTCGGGGATCGAGGCGAGCAGGTCCGCGAGCTGGTCGCGGTCGGTGACGTCGCAGGCGACCACGCGCACGTCCGCGCCCTCGATCCGCACCTCGCCACCGCGACGGCCGACCAGCACCAACCGCCGCACGCCGTGCGCGGCGACCAGGTGCGCGGCGACCGCGCGGCCGAGCGTGCCCGTGCCGCCGGTGATCAGCACCGTGCCGTCGAGGGCCGCGGGCAGGGTCAGCACGATCTTGCCGATGTGCTGCGCCTGGCTCATGTGCCGGAACACGTCCACCGCGTCGCGCACGCCCCGGACGTCGATCGGCAGCGGGGCCAGGACGCCGTCGGCGATGGCGCGCACGACCTCGGCCAGGATCTCGCCGAGCCGCTCCGGGCCCGCGTCGGCGATGTCGAACGCCGTGTAGTCCACGCCGGTGTCGGTGCGGATGTCGGTCTTGCCCATCTCCACGAACCGGCCACCGGGCGCGAGCAGCCGCAGGGACGCGTCGGTGAACTCGTCGGCCAACGAGTTCAGCACCACGTCCACGGGCGGGAAGCGCTGCTCGAACTCCACCGTTCGGGAGGACGCGATGTGGTCCTCGGGCACGCCCAGACCGCGCAGCACGTCCCACTTGGCGGGGCTCGCCGTGGCGAACACCTCCGCGCCCAGGTGCCGGGCGAGCTGGATCGCGGCCATGCCGACGCCACCGGTGCCGGCGTGGACGAGCACCCGGTCCCCCGGTCGGACGCGCCCCAGGTCGACCAGCCCGTACCAGGCGGTCAGGAACACCACCGGGACCGAGGCCGCCCGCGCGAACGGCCAGTGGTCCGGCATCGGCGCGAGCACCCGGTGATCGGCGACGGCCACCGGCCCGAACGCCCCCGGCACCAGGCCGAACACCCGGTCGCCCGGCCGGAACCGGTCGACGCCGGGACCGACGTCCAGCACGATCCCCGCGCCCTCGCCGCCCATCAACGCCTCGCCGGGGTAGACGTCGAGCGCGATGAGCACGTCACGGAAGTTCAGGCCCGCCGCGCGCAGCGCGATCCGCACCTGTCCCGGCGCCAACGGCCCGGTCAGCTCCGGCCGCGGCACGAGCGCGAGGTCGTCCAGGCTGCCCGTGCCCACGTCCTCCAGCCGCCACGGCCCGTCCGGCGGGGTGAGCGCGCGGTCCACCCGCACGAGCCGAGGCGCGAGCAGGGTTCCCCGGCGCACCGCCAGCTCCGACTCGTCGGCCAGGCTGCCGTCCCACGAGTCGTCCGCGTCGACCAGCACGAACCGGCCGGGGTGCTCGGCCTGCGCCGCGCGCACCAGGCCCCACACCGCGCTGTGGGCCAGGTCGAGCACGTCACCGGGGACGGCGGCCACCGCGTCGCGGGTGACGACGACCAACCGGTCCGGGCCGTCCTGGATGGCGGCCAGCGCTTCCCGCACCGCCGCCAGCGCCTGGTCGGGGGTGTCGCCGGGGTGGGTCGACACGTGGTGGCGGGCTTCGGCGGTGGTGTCACCGGTGACCGGGGTCCACTTGAGCTGGAACAGGTCGTCGGGGGCGTCGGCGAAGGCCCGCACGGCCACCGACCGCACCGACGCGACCGGGGTGCCGTCGAGGTCGGCGAGCGCCACGGACCAGGTGTCGGGGCCGCCGGCCAGCCGCACGCGCAGCACCCGTGCGTCGGTGGGGCGCAGCACCGCGTCGGTGAACGCGAACGGCAGCTTGGCCGGGCCGTCCGGGATCAGCAGTGCCATCGGGTGCAGGGCCGCGTCGAGCAGCGCGGGGTGCGGGGCGAACCGGCCCTCGGCGGCCGTCTCCACCTCGGCGAGCACCTCGTCGCCGACCCGCCACGCCGCCGTGACGCCTTGGAACGCGGGGCCGTAGTCGTAGCCGAGGGCGGCGAACGCGTCGTAGAGGTCGGTGACGTCGAGCGGTTCGGCGTCCGGTGGCGGCCAGGGCGTGGACCACGCGGGCGCGGGCACGTCACCGAGCGTGCCGGTGGCGTGCCGGACCCACTCGTCGGTGTGGGAGTGCACGGTGACGGAACGCAGACCGGTCTCGTCGGGCGGACCCACGACCACTTGGAGCCGCACCACGTCCTGGTCGAGCACCAGCGGGGTCTCCAGCACGAGTTCGCGCACGCCGGGTGCGCCGACCTTCGCGGCGGCGTGGGCGGCGAGTTCGAGGAACGCCGTGCCGGGCAGCAGCACGGAGCCGCGCACGGCGTGGTCGGCCAGCCACGGGTGGGTGGGCAGCGACACCGTGCCGGTGAGCGCCGCGCCCCCGTCGGGCAGGTCCACCACCGTGGTCAGCACCGGGTGGTCGCCGACGCTCCCGGCCACCGGGCTCAGCCAGAACCGCTGCCGCTGGAACGGGTAGGTGGGCAGGTCGGCGGGCGTGATGCCGGTCGGGAGGCGCCAGTCGACGGCCACGCCCCGGACGTGCAGCCGGGCGAGGGCCGTGCGGAACTCCTCCGGCTGGTCGCGGCGCAGCGTGCCGGTGACCAGGACGTCGGTGCCCTCGGCCGTCTCCTCGATCGCCGAGGTGACCACCGGGTGCGGGCTGACCTCCACGAACACGCCGTGGCCGTGGTCGAGCACGGCGCGCGTGGCGTGGTCGAACCGCACCGGCTCGCGCAGGTTGCGGTACCAGTAGTCGACGTCGAGGTCGTCGGCGGGCGCGCCCGTCACGGTCGAGTACAGCGGGACGACGGCGGGCCGCGCGGTGATGCCGGACAGGTCGTGCTGGAGCTGCTCGCGCAGCGCCTCGACCTCGGCGGAGTGGGCGGCGTAGTCGACCGGTAGCGCGCGGGCCCGGATGTCGTCGGCGGCGCAGGCGGCGAGCAGGTCGTCCAGGTCGCGGGCGTTGCCGGAGACGACGACCGCGCCGGGCGCGTTGACCACGGCGACGGTGAGCCTGCCGGCCCACCGTTCGAGGTAGTCCGCGGCACGGTCGGGTGACAACGCCACGGACACCATGCCGCCTCGGCCGGCCAGCGACACCAGCGCCTTGGCGCGCCGCGCGACGATCTTGGCGGCGTCGGCGAGGGACAGGATGCCGGCCACGTGCGCGGCGGCGATCTCGCCCTGGGAGTGGCCGACGACCGCGTCCGGGACGACGCCGTGCGAGCGCCAGAGCCCGGCCAACGACACCATCACGGCGAACAGCGCCGGCTGCACCACGTCCACCCGGTCGAGCGGGCCGCCGCGCAGCACGTCGACCAGGGACCAGTCCACGTGCGGGGCCAGGGCTTCGGCGCAGGCGTCGACGTGGGCGCGGAACACCTCGGACGTGTCGTACAGCTCGCGGCCCATGCCCGGCCACTGCGCGCCCTGGCCGGGGAACACGAACACGGTCTTGCCGGGGACGCCGACCTCACCGGTGACCAGGCCGGGTGCGCCCCGGCCGTCCGCCAGCGCGTCGAGCCCGGAGCGGTGGTCGGCGAGGAGGACGGCGCGGTGCTCGAAGGTGGTGCGGTCGGCGAGGGCCCGGGCGATGTTCGGGGCGGGGGCGTCGACCGCTGCGAGGCGTTGAGCTTGGGCGATCAGGGCTTGCGGGGTGCGCGCGGACAGCAGCCACGGCAAGTCCGCGTCCACTGTGGACGAAGGTTCGGCAGGCACGTGTTCGAGGATCACGTGGGCGTTGGTGCCACTGATGCCGAACGACGACACGGCGGCCCGCCGGGGACGTCCGGTTCGCGGCCACGCGACCGGCTCGGTGAGCAGCGTGACGTCACCGGCGGTCCAGTCGACGTGGTGGGTGGGCCGGTCGACGTGCAGGGTGCGCGGGAGGGTGCCGTGCCGCATCGCCAGGATCATCTTGATCACGCCCGCGACCCCGGCGGCGGCCTGCGTGTGGCCGAGGTTCGACTTGATCGAGCCCAGGCGCAACGGCTCGGCGCGGTCCTGGCCGTAGGTGGCCAGCAGGGCCTGCGCCTCGATCGGGTCGCCGAGCGTGGTGCCGGTGCCGTGCGCCTCGACCGCGTCCACGTCGGACGGCTCCAGGCGGGCGTTCGCCAGGGCTTGGCGGATCACGCGTTCCTGCGAGGGGCCGTTGGGCGCGGCGAGGCCGTTGGACGCGCCGTCCTGGTTCACCGCGCTGCCGCGCACGACGGCCAGCACACGGTGGCCGTTGCGGAGCGCGTCGGACAGGCGTTCCAGCAGCACCAGGCCCGCGCCCTCGGACCAGCTCGTGCCGTCGGCGGCGTCGGCGAACGCCTTGACCCGCCCGTCCGGGGCCAGGCCGCGCTGCCGGGCGAACTCCACGAACCCCGCCGAGGTCGCCATGACCGTGACGCCGCCCGCCAACGCCATCGTGCACTCCCCGGCCCGCAGCGCCTGCGCGGCCAGGTGGATCGCCACCAGGGACGACGAGCAGGCCGTGTCCACCGACACCGCCGCGCCTTCCAGGCCGAGCAGGTAGGACACCCGGCCGGACGTGGTGCTGGTGGCGATGCCGGTGGCGAGGAAGCCTTCCAGGTCCGGCGGCGGTTGGGCGGCGTAACCCGAGGACCACACGCCGGTGAACACGGCGGTACGGGTGCCGCGCAACGACGTCGGGTCGATGCCCGCGTGCTCGAACGTCTCCCAGGCCGTTTCGAGCAGCACGCGTTGCTGCGGGTCCATCGCCAACGCCTCACGCGGCGAGATGCCGAAGAACGCCGCGTCGAAGCCACCGGGATCGGTGAGGAACCCGCCGGAACGCGCGTAGGTCGCGCCCGGCCGGTCGGGGTCCGGGTCGTGGGTGACGTCCCAGCCGCGGTCGGTCGGGAAGTCGCCGATCGCGTCCACGCCGTCGGCGACCAGCCGCCACAGCTCGTCCGGCGACCCGACGCCGCCCGGGTAGCGGCAGCCCAGGCCGATGACGGCGATCGGCTCGCGGGCGGCCTCCTCCACCTCGGCCAGGCGCTTGCCCATCACCCGCAGGTCGGCCGTGGCGCGCTTGAGGTAACTGCGGAGCTTGTCTTCGTCGGCCATGGCGGCTACTCCCCCGCGGTCCGGTACTCGCCCGATCGGATGACCTGGGTGCGGCGGTGCTCGTCGTCGAGGATGCTGAACAGCTCGCTGTCGGTGGCGTCGTCCAGGTCGTCCTCGGGCTGGGCGCGTTTGGCGGTCCACGAGGCCAGCAGCGCTTCCAGCCGTGCGGCCACGGCGTCGTGGTCGGCGTGCTCGACCCGGTCCAAGGTGGACTTGAGCTGGTCGAGCTCGGCCAGCAGCGGGTCGGGCGCGGTGACCGCCAGCCGTTCGCGCAGGTGCTCGGCCAGCCGGGCCGGGGTCGGGTGGTCGAACGTGAGCGTGGCGGGCAGGCGCAGCCCGGTGGCCGCGTCGAGGTGGTTGCGCAGCTCCACGGCGGTCAGCGAGTCGAAGCCGAGGTCGGCGAACGCCCGCTCGGGCCCGACCGCGTCGGTGGACGCGTGGCCGAGGACCTGGGCGACCGCTCGCCGGACCAGGTCGAGCACGTCGTGCGCCGGTTCCGGTCGTGGACGGCGGCCGGCGGGCTCGGCGGTGAACCGGACCGGGGCCAGCACGGGTTCGCCCGCGGTGAGGGCGGCGTCGAACAGGGCCAGCGCCTCGTCTGTCGCCAGCGGCAGCACGCCCGCCTTGGCCATCCTGCGCCGGTCGACGTCGGTGAGCTTGCCCGTCATGCCGCTGTCCTGCGCCCACTGACCCCAGGCGAGCGACACAGCGGGCAGGCCGTGGGCGTGCCGGTGGGTGGCGAGGGCGTCGAGGAACGCGTTCGCGGCGGCGTAGTTGGCCTGCCCCGGTCCCCCGAGCACGCCCGCCACCGAGGAGAACAGCACGAACGCCTCCAGGTCTCGCGTCAGCTCGTGCAGGTGCAGCGCGGCGTCCGCCTTGGGCCGCCAGACCTCGGCGAACCGCTCGGCGTCCAGCGACTGGACCACGGCGTCGTCCAGCACGCCGGCCGCGTGCACGACGGAGGTGACGGGATGCTCGGCCAGGAGGCGGGCCACGGCCTCGCGGTCGCCCACGTCGCACGCGACCACGGCGACTTCGGCCCCGGCCAGCTCCGCCACCAGGTCCGCGGCACCGGGCGCGGCCGGCCCGCGCCGACTGGCCAGGACCAACCGCGTGACGCCGTGGTGGGCGACCAGGTGGCGGGCGATCGCCGCGCCGAGCACGCCCGTGCCGCCGGTGATGAGCACCGTGCCGTCCGGGCTGAGCGTGGACGGCAGCGGCGTGACGTCGGCGCGGTCGAGGCGGGGCACGTGCGGTTCGCCGTCCCGGACGGCCACCTGCGGCTCGTCACCGAGGGCGGGCAGTGGCCCGTCGGTGTCGACCAGGGCGAACCGCCCGGGGTGTTCGAGGGAGGCGGACCGCACCAGGCCCCACACGGCGGCGGCGCGCAGGTCGGTCACGTCCTCGCCCCGCACGGACACCGCGCCCCGGGTCACCACCACCAGCCGAGAGGTCTCCTCGGTGGACAGGAACTCCCGCACCACGTCCAGCGTCTCCAGCGGGTCGGTGGCGTGGTGGATCCGGTCGTCGCGCTGTGCCGGTTCGACGGCGGTCGGGTGCCAGGCGAGGCGGTAGAGGTGGTGCGGCCGGGGCGCGGCGGGCGGCACGCGCAGGGTCAACCGCTCGACGGCGGCGATCGGCTCGCCGGCCGGACCGGTCAGGCTGACGCGGTAGGTCTCGGGTCCGGTGGCGGTCAGCTTTGCCCGGACCGTGGTGCGGCCGGTCGCCCAGACCGCGACGCCGGTGAACGTGAACGGCACCTTGGGCCGGTCGTCGGCGACCGTGACGGCCTGGAGCACGGCGTCGAGCAGGGCCGGGTGCAGGGCGAACCGGTCGCCGTCGGCGGGCAGGTGGACGTCGGCGTAGAGGTCGTCGCCGTGCCGCCGGACGGCCCGCAGCCCTTGGAACGTCGGCCCGTACTCGAACCCGGCATCGGCCAGCGAGTCGTAGAAGCCGTCGAGGTCGACGGGTTCGGTGCGCGGCTCGCGCCACGGCGTGGGAGGTGCGGCGGCCGCGTCGAGCACGCCCGTGGCGTGGCGCACCCAGTCGCCACCCGACCGGGAGTGGATCGCGACGGTCCCGTCCGTGCCACCGACCGTCACCCGCACGTCGACCGGTCCGGTGAGCACCAACGGCGTCTCCAGCGTCAACTCCTCGACCACCGGGCGGTCCACGTGCCTGCCCGCCCGCAACGCCAGCTCCACGAACGCCGCCCCCGGCAGCATCACCTGCCCGAGCACGGTGTGCTCGGCGAGCCACGGCTGGGCGGCCGGGGACAACTGCCCGGTCAGCACCACGCCCTGGCCGTCGGGCAACTCCACCACCGCACCCAGCAACGGGTGGTCGACCGCGTCCAGCCCGGCACCGGTGACGTCGGCCGCCGCACCGGGCACCAACCAGAACCGCTCGCGCTGGAACGCGTACGGCGGCAACTCGCCGTGCGCGGTGGGCAAGCTCCACTCCGCGCCTTCCACCCACAGCTTGCCGAGCGCGGCGAGCAGCCGTTGCGGCGAGTCGTCGTCCCGGCGCATCACCCCGTTCGGCACCAACGTGGGATGCGGCCCGACCTCCAGGAACGTCGTCACACCGTTGGCGCGCAACCAGTCCACGGCCTCCGCGAACCGCACCGGCTCCCGCACCTGCCGCACCCAATACCCGGCGTCGAACGCTGTGCCTGCGGAGGGGTACCCGCCCAGGGGATCCCTGTTGTCAACGCTACTCGAAACGTCCGACAAAACCGTCGACACAATCGGGATCTGTGGACAACCGAACGACAGCCCTTCCACGACCCGCGAGAACTCGGCCAACATCGGATCCATGTGCGCGGAGTGGAACGCATGACTCACCGGAAGCCGCCGCGTCTCGTGACCCAACGCCTCCCACAGGTCCGCCACCTCCAGCACCGCGTCCACGTCACCGGACACCACCACCGCCTCGGGCCCGTTGACGGCCGCGATCGACACCCCCTCGGGCAACGTCTCCGCCACCTCCGCCGACGAGGCCCGGATCGACACCATCGCCCCGCCCGGCGGCAGCTCCTGCATCAACCGGCCCCGCGCCGACACCAACGTGCAAGCGTCCTCAAGGCACAACACACCCGACACGTGCGCGGCGGCGATCTCTCCCACCGAATGACCCACCAGATAATCGGGCCGCACGCCCAACGACTCCACCAATCGGTACAGCGCGACCTCGACCGCGAACAACGCCGCCTGCGTATGCCGCGTCTGGTCGAGGTCGACCTCCCACAACGCCAACCCGAGCCGCCCGCACACCTCCTCCAACGTCGAGGCGAACACCGGGTACGCCGCCGCCAACCGCTCACCCATCCCCCGCCACTGCGACCCCTGCCCGGAGAACACGAACGCCGTCTTGCCGGCCCTCGCCTCACCGATGGGCGCGTCCCCGCGTGCCACGGCGTCGAGATCGGCCGCCAGACTGGCCGGGTCGGTCAACGCGACGCGATACGCGAACCGGGCCCTCGTCGCCAGCACCGAGCCCGCCGCCGGGTCGTCCGCGAACGGCCGCAGCCGCCGTGCCTGCGCCCGCACCGCCTCCGGCGACTTCCCGGACAACAGCCACGGCACGTGATCGGTGACGGTCACCGGCTCGGCGGGCACGTGTTCGAGGATCACGTGGGCGTTGGTGCCGCTGATCCCGAACGACGACACACCGGCCCGGCGCGGTCGGTCGACGGCGGGCCAGGGCGTGGTCTCGGTGAGCAGCCGGACATCGCCCGACTCCCAGTCGACGTGCGTGGTCGGCCGGTCGACGTGCAGCGTGCGCGGTAAGGAGCCGTGCCGCATCGCCATGATCATCTTGAGCACGCCCGCGATGCCCGCCGCCGCCTGCGCGTGCCCGATGTTCGACTTCACCGACCCCAACCACAACGGCCCCGACCGGCCCTGACCATAAGTCGCCAACAACGCCTGCGCCTCGATCGGATCACCCAACGTCGTACCCGTGCCATGCGCTTCCACCGCGTCCACATCGGACGGCGACAGACCCGCGTTCGCGAGAGCCTGCCGGATCACCCGCTCCTGCGACGGACCGTTCGGCGCGGTCAACCCGTTCGACGCACCGTCCTGGTTCACCGCCGACCCCCGCACCACCGCCAACACCTGATGACCGTGCCGACGCGCGTCCGACAGCCGTTCCAGCAACACCAGCCCGGCACCTTCCGACCAGCTCGTGCCATCGGCCGCGTCGGCGAACGACTTGATCCGCCCGTCCGCCGCCAAGCCGCGCTGCCGCGAGAACTCCACGAACCCGGACGGGGTGACCATCACCGTGACACCACCGGCCAACGCCAGGTCGCACTCCCCCGAACGCAACGCCTGCGCCGCCAAGTGGATCGCCACCAACGACGACGAACACGCCGTGTCCACCGACACCGCCGGACCCTCCAACCCCAACAGGTACGACACCCGCCCGGACGTCACGCTGGTCGCCGTACCGGTGGCGAGGTAGCCCTCCAGGTCGGCCGGCTGCGCGCCGCCGCCGTACCCGGACGACCAGATGCCGGTGAAGACCCCGGTGCGACTGCCGTGCAACGACGTGGGATCGATGCCGGCGTGCTCGAACGTCTCCCACGCCGTCTCCAACAGCACTCGCTGCTGCGGGTCCATGGCCAGCGCCTCACGCGGCGAGATCCCGAAGAACGCCGCGTCGAACCCACCCACGTCCGCCAGGAACCCGCCCGACCGCGTGTAAGTCGTGCCGGGCCCACCCGCCGGGTCACCGAGCCGGTCCAGGTCCCACCCGCGATCGGACGGGAAGTCACCGATGGCATCGACACCGTCGGCGACCAGCCGCCACAGCTCCGCCGCCGAACCGACCCCGCCGGGGAACCGGCACCCCGTCCCGACGACCACGACCGGGTCGTCGGTGCCGGTGACGGCGACCGGCTCGTCAACCGGGCGTTCCCGGCCGAGCAGGAGTTCCCGCAGGTGCGTCGCGAGCGCGGACGGTGTCGGGTGGTCGAACGTCACCGTGGCCGGCAGCTTCACGCCCAGCGCCGCGGCCAGCCGGTTGCGCAGCTCCACGGCGGTCAGCGAGTCGAACCCGAGGTCTTTGAACGCCCGGCCCGCGGCCACGCCGTCCGTGCGCCCCAGCACCACGGCGGTGTGCGTGCGGACGAGGTCGAGCACGACGGCGTGCTGGTCTGCCTCGGGCAGGGACGCGAGCCGTCGGGCCAGGTCGGTGTCGGCGATCCGGCGCGGCCGGTGCGTCAGCCCGCGCAACGACGGCGCGGCGAGGTCGAGCCGTGCGGGCACCAGCGCCGGCGCACCGTCGGACAGGGCCGCGTCGAACAGCGCCAGCGCCTGCTCGGTCGACATCGGCACGATCCCCGACCGCGCCAGCCGGCCCTGGTCGGCCTCGGTGAGGTGGCCGGTCAACCCGCTGGCCCGCGCCCACTGACCCCACGCCAGCGACACGGCCGCGAGCCCCGACGCGTGCCGGTGGGTGGCCAGGGCGTCGAGGAAGGCGTTGGCGGCGGCGTAGTTGCCCTGGCCCGCGCCGCCGAGCACCCCGGCCGCGGAAGAGAACAGCACGAACGCCTTCAGGTCGCGCGTCAGCTCGTGCAGGTGCCACGCGGCGTCCACCTTGGGCCGCAGCACGTCGTGCAGGCGTTCCGGCGTCAAGGACGTCACCACGGCGTCGTCCAGCACACCGGCCGCGTGCACGACGGCGCACAGGTCGTCGATCGTGGCGAGCACGTCCGCCAGCGCCGCCCGGTCGGTCACGTCGCACGCGACCACGCGCACGTCCGCGCCCTCGATCTCCACCTCGCCGCCACGACGGCTGAGCAGCACGAGCCGCCGCACGCCGTGCCGGGCGACCAGGTGCCGGGCCACCAGCAGGCCCAGCGTGCCCGTGCCGCCGGTGATCAGCACGGTGCCGTCGAGGTCGAGCGCTCGGGGCGTCCCGGGCACCCGGTCGAGGCGGGGCGCGAACACCCGGTCGCCGCGGACCGCCACCTGGAACTCGTCGGCCGGGATCCGGACCTCGCCGTCGTGGTCGACGTCGACCAGCGCGAACCGGCCGGGGTGCTCGGCCTCGGCGGCCCGCACCAGCCCCCACACCGCGGCCGCCGGGAGATCGGTCACCTCACCCGGGCCGGCCGCCCCACGCGTGACGACCGCCAGCTTGCCGTCGTCGGAGGTGCGCAGGAAGTCCTGGACGACGGTCAGGGTCTCCGCCACCACGGCGTGCGCGGCCTCGACCGGGTCCGCGCCGGGCGCGCTGCGCACGTGGTGCACGACGGCGTCTTCCCACACCGGGGTGGCCGGGATCCAGTCGAGCCGGAACACCCGGTTGTCGCGGGTCTGGAAGTCCGCCGTCATCGGTCGCACGGTCAGCGCGTCCACGACCGCCACGGGCTCGCCGGCCTCGGTGGCGAGCAGCACCCGGTAGGTGTCGGGCCCGGTCGGGGTGAGGCGGACCCGTGCCGCCGACACGCCCGTCCTCAGCACGGCGACCCCGGCGAACGAGAACGGCACCCGCCCCGCCGCGACCAGCGTGAGCGGCTGCAACGCGGCGTCGAGCAACGCGGGGTGCACCCCGAACCCGGCCGGGTCGCCCGAGGTGACCTCGGCGTACAGATCGTCACCGTGCCGCCGCACCGACCGGACGCCTTCGAACGCCGGACCGTACTCGTAGCCGCGCGCCGCGAGGTCGTCGTAGAAGCCGGTGAGGTCGACCGGTTCCGCCGCCGACGGCCAGTCCAGCGCACGTGTCGCCGGCATGTCGACGCCGAACGTGCCGGTGGCGTGCCGCACCCAGCCGCCGTCGAGCCGGGAGTGGATCGTGACCGCGGTACCGTAGACCACCACTTGGACCAGCACGGCGTCCCGCGCTGGCAGCACCATCGGCGCTTCCAGCAACAGCTCGTCCAGCACGTGCCGGCCGACCTGGGCTCCCGCCCGCAGGGCCAGTTCCACGAACCCGGTGCCGGGCAGCAGCACCGAACCGTGGATCGCGTGGTCGGCCAGCCACGGGTGGGTGGCGACCGACAGCCTCCCGGTGAGCACCACGCCGTCACCCGCGGCCAACTCCACGGCCGCGCCGAGCAGCGGGTGGTCGGTCGCGTCGAGACCGGCCGCCGTCACGTCGGCGGGCCCCGGCACGGGCTCCAGCCAGTAGCGCTCGTGCTGGAACGGGTAGGTCGGCACGTCGACGTGACCGGCGGCGGGCCGCGGCCAGTCGACGTCCACACCCGCGACGAACACCCGTGCCGCAGCGGCGGCGAAGTCGGCTCCGTCACGGCGCAAGGTGCCGGTGGCGAGCGGGACGTCCAGCGTCGGCACCAACACGGGGTGCGGGCTGACCTCGATGAACACCTCGTGCCCGGCGACCGTCAACGCCTCCACGGCCCGGTCGAACCGCACCGGCTCACGCAGGTTCCGATACCAGTAAGCAGCATCAACGGTCTCGACCAAACCTTCGTCCACCGTCGAGTAGAACGGCACCCGCGCGGGCATCGGAGCGATGTCCGCCAGCTCGGCCAACAACCGCTCCCGGACCGCCTCCACCTGCGCCGAGTGGGCCGCATAATCGACCGGGAGGACCCGTGCGCGGACACCGTCGGCCTCGCAGGCGGCCACGAGTTCGGCCAGCGCCGCCGGTTCGCCGGACACCACCACCGAGGACGCCGAGTTGACCACCGCGACCGTCAGCCGGTCACCCCACCGCGACAGCAACTCCGCGTCCTGCGGCAACGACACCGACACCATGCCACCCAGACCACTGATCGCCATCAACGCCTTGCTGCGTAAGGCGACCACTCGTGCCGCATCGTCCAGCGATAGCGCCCCGGCAACATGGGCAGCAGCGATCTCCCCCTGCGAATGCCCCACCACGGCATCCGGCTCGACACCATACGAACGCCACAACGCAGCCAACGACACCATCACCGCGAACAACGCAGGCTGAACCACATCCACACGGCCCAACCCACCACCACTCAAAACCTCGACCAACGACCAGTCCACATACGGAGCCAACGCCCGCTCACACTCATCCACCGCCTCCCGGAACACCGGCTCCGAGACGTACAGATCCCGACCCATACCCACCCACTGCGCACCCTGACCCGGGAACACGAACACCGACCGCCCCAACGCCGACGCCGTGCCCGTCACCAAACCCGGATGCTCACGACCCTCCACCAACGCACCCAAAGCCGCCGGCTCCAACACCACCGCACGATGATCGAAACGCGCCCGACCGGCCAGCACACCAGCCACCGCGGCAGCGTCACCGGTCACCCGGCTCAGCCTGCGTGCCTGGTCGCGCAACGCCCGCTCGGACTTGGCCGTGACCACCCACGGCGCGGTACCGACGTCCTGACCCGATCCCGACGCGGTCCGCGGAGCCTGTTCGATGATCACGTGCGCATTCGTGCCGCTGACGCCGAACGACGACACACCGGCCCGGCGCGGACGTCCCGTCTCCGGCCACGGCACGGTGTCCGTCAGCAGCCGCACGGCACCGGCCTCCCAGTCCACGTGCGGGGTGGGCTCGTCCACGTGCAGCGTCTTGGGCAGCCGGCCGTGCTGGAGGGCCAGCACCATCTTGATCACACCAGCGACACCCGCCGCCGCCTGCGTGTGCCCGATGTTCGACTTCACCGACCCCAACCACAACGGCCCCGACCGGCCCTGACCATAAGTCGCCAGCAACGCCTGTGCCTCAATGGGGTCACCCAACGTCGTACCCGTGCCGTGCGCCTCCACCACGTCCACATCGGACGGCGACAGCCCCGCGTTCGCCAGAGCCTGCCGGATCACCCGCTCCTGCGACGGACCGTTCGGCGCAGTGAGCCCGTTCGACGCACCATCCTGGTTCACCGCCGAACCAGCCACCACCGCCAACACCCGATGACCATTGCGCCGCGCATCCGACAGCCGCTCCAACAACACCAAACCCGCGCCCTCACCCCAACTCGTGCCATCGGCGGCAGCGGAGAACGGCTTGCACCGACCGTCAGCCGCCAGCCCGCGTTGACGGGAGAACTCGGTGAAACCCAACGGGTTCACGATCACCGTCACACCGCCGGCCAACGCCAGGTCGCACTCCCCCGACCGCAACGCCTGCGCCGCCAGGTGCACCGCCACCAACGACGACGAGCACGCGGAGTCCACCGACAGCGCCTGACCGCGCAACCCGAGCAGGTAGGCCACGCGACCGGACGTGACGCTGGGTGAGATGCCGGTCGCCAGGTACCCCTCGGCGTCACGCGGAGCCTGCTCGACCACGCCCCCGTACCCGGAGGACCACAGCCCGGTGAACACGCCCGTCTGGCTGCCCCGCAACGACGTCGGGTCGATCCCCGCGTGCTCGATGGTCTCCCAGGCGGTCTCCAGCAGCACCCGTTGCTGGGGGTCCATCGCCAACGCTTCGCGCGGCGAGATCCCGAAGAAGTCGGCGTCGAACCCGGCCACGTCGGACAGGAACCCGCCGCGACGGGTGTAGGTGGTGCCGGGGTGGTCGGGGTCCGGGTGGTAGAGCCGGTCCAAGTCCCAGCCGCGGTCGGTCGGGAAGTCCGTGATGGCGTCCACGCCGTCCGTCACCAGGCGCCACAGGTCGTCCGGCGACCCGACGCCACCCGGCAGCCGACACCCCATGCCCACGATCACGATCGGGTCGTCGTCCACCGCCCGCACGACCGGCGCGGCCACCTCGGCACGCGTGCCCGCCAGTTCGAGGCGCAGGTGTTCGGCCAAGTCCTCTGGTGTCGGGTGGTCGAAGACGACGGTCGCGGGCAGGCGCAGGCCGGTGGCCGTGGCGAGCCGGTTGCGCAGCTCCACGGCGGTCAGCGAGTCGAACCCGAGGTCGCGGAACGCGAGCCGGGGCCTGATCGCCGACCCGTCGGTGTGCCCGAGCACGGCCGTCGTGTGAGTGGTGATCAGGGACAGCAGATCGGTGTCGGGCGAGGTGGGCGGTGGCAGTGCGCGGGGTGTGCGGGTGGTGAGGTGCGCGGTGGTCACGGCGGGGTGCCCGCTGGCGAGGGCGGCGTCGAACAGCGCCAACGCGTGCTCGGTGGTCATCGGCGCGATGCCGGCGCGGGTGAAGCGCTCCTTGTCGGTCGCGGTGAGGTGCGCGGTCATGCCGGACGACTCGGCCCAGTAGCCCCAGGCCAGGGACGCCGCGGGCAGGCCGAGCGCGTGCCGGTGCCGGGCCAGGGCGTCGAGGTAGGAGTTGGCGGCGGCGTAGTTGGCCTGTCCGGCGGTGCCCAGGACGCCCGCGGCGGCGGAGAACAGCACGAACGCGTCGAGGTCGGTGGTGAGCTCGTGCAGGTGCCAGGCCCCGTCGACCTTGGGCCGCAGCACGCGGTCCAACTGGTCGGGGGTGAGGCCCTGCACCACCGCGTCGTCCAGCACACCGGCCGCGTGCACGACGACCGCCAGGTCCGGGATCGACGCGACCAGCTCGGCGACCTGCCCCCGATCGGCCACGTCGCACGCGACCACGCGCACGTCCGCGTCCAGCTCGGGCACCTCGCCACCACCGCGGCTCGCCAGCACCAGCCGCCGCACGCCGTGCCGCGAGACCAGGTGCGCGGCCAACGCCCGGCCGAGCGTCCCCGTGCCGCCGGTGATCAACACCGTGCCGTCGCCGAGGCGCGGCACGGTGAGCACCAGCTTGCCGACGTGGCCCGCCCGGCTCATCAGCCGGAACGCGTCCGCGGCCCGTCGCACGTCGTGCGTGGCGACGGGTGGCAGCCGGAGCACGCCGTCCGCGAACAGCCGCAGCACCTCGGCCAGCACGTCACCCAGGTGCGCGAGGTCGACGTCGTTGAGGTCGAACGCCCGGTAGTCGACGCCTTGCGGGCGGCGGACGTCGGTCTTGCCCATCTCCACGAACCGGCCGCCCGGCGCGAGCGAGCGCAGCGACGCGTCGGTGAACTCGCCGGCCAACGAGTTCAGCACCACGTCCACGCGCGGGAACCGCTGCTCGAACTCCAGCGTCCGCGACGACGCGATGTGGTCCTCGGCCAAGCCCAGGTCACGCAGCACGTCCCACTTGCCGGGGCTCGCCGTGGCGAACACCTCCGCGCCCAGATGCCGGGCCAGCTGGATCCCGGCCGTGCCCACCCCGCCCGCACCGGCGTGGATCAACACCCGGTCACCCGGCTCCACGCGACCCAGGTCCACCAGACCGTGCCACGCGGTCAGGAACGCCACCGGCACGGCTGCGGCCTGGGCGAACGACCAGCCGTCCGGCACCGGGGCGAGCAGCCGCGCGTCGGCGACGGCCCGTGGTCCGAACGTGCCGGACGCCAACCCGAGCACCCGATCGCCGACCTGCCACCGCGTGACGCCAGGACCGACCTCGATGACCGTCCCGGCCGCTTCACCGCCCAGCACCGCTTCGTCCGGGTACATCCCCAACGCGATGAGCACGTCCCGGAAGTTCACCCCCGCCGCACGCACCCCGAGCCGCACCTGGCCCGGCTCCAGCGGCCGCTCGGCCACCTCGGCGAACGCCAGGTCGTCCAGGCTGCCGGTGCCCGACTCGACCAGCCGCCAGGACCCGTCGACCGACGACGGCCGAGGCGTGAACGCCACCTGCCGCGGTACCAGCACCGCGCCACCGCGGACCGCCAGCTCGACCTCGTCGCCGGCCACGGCCGCCGCGTCGAGCGCCTGCTCCACCGTGGCGTCCCGGTCCAGTTCCACGGCCACGAACCGGCCGGGGTGCTCGGCGGCGGCGCTGCGGACCAGCGCGCGGACCGCCGCGCCCGCCGGGTCGTCACCGGTCGGCACCACCAGGCGCGCCGGGTCGTCGGACTCCAGGAACCGCTGCACGACGGCGAGCGCCTGCCGGGTGAGCGCGTGCACGGACTCGGCGTCCACCGCCCCGGTCAGGAGGGGTGCCGGCCTGACCGGCGTCGGCGTCGACTCGGCCAGTGGTTCCCATGCGGTGCGCAGCAGCGCGGGTTCGGCGGCGGTCCGCACGGTCAGCGTGTCGATCGTCGCCACCGGTGCGCCGGTCGGATCGGTGAGGGTGACCGTGTAGGCGTCCGGGCCCTTGCGCGCCAGGTGGACGCGGGCCGCCGAGACGCCCGTGGCGTGCACGGCGACGCCCGTGAAGGAGAACGGCAGGCGGAGCCGGTCGTCCGGGTGCAGCAGCATCACCGGTTGCAGAGCGGCGTCCAGCAAGGCCGGGTGCAGGCCGAACCTCGTGCCGTCCGGCACGTGGACCTCGGCGAACACGTCCTCCTCGCCGCGCCACAACGCCCGCGTGCCGCGGAACGCGGGGCCGTACTCGTAGCCGAGGTCGGTCAGGTGGTCGTAGAAGCCGTCCGGGTCGACCCGCTCGCCCTGCGGCTGCCACGCGCCCCCGGCCGGGGCTTGGGCGTGGTCGAGCGCGCCGGTGGCGTGGCGGACCCACTCGCCGTCGACCCGCGAGTGCACGGTGACGGGTCGGCGGTCCTCGTGGTCCGGCGCGCCGACGGACACCTGCACGTGCACGGGCCGTTCGGTCACGTTCAGCGGCACGTGCAGCACCAAATCCGCCACCACCGGGCGGTCCACGGCACGTCCGGCCTCGGCGGCCAGCTCCAGGAACGCCGTGCCGGGCAGCAGCACCGTGCCGCCGACGGCGTGGTCGGCGAGCCACGGGTGCGTGCGGGTCGACAGCCGTCCGGTCAGCACGACGCCCTGGTCGTCCGGCAGCATCACGGACCCGTCCACCAGCGGATGCCCCGACGTGGAGCCCGCCGCGCCCGGCGTGAGCCAGTAGCGCGTGCGCTGGAACGGGTAGGTGGGCAGGGCGATCCGACCCGGGGTCGGTCTCGGCAACGGGAAGCCGTGGACGACGAGGGTGGCCAGCGCGACGCGGAAGTCACTCCGGTCGCGGCGCAGGGTGCCGGTGGCGAGCGGGACGTCCAGCGTCGGCACCAACACGGGGTGTGGGCTGACCTCGATGAACACCTCGTGCCCGGCGGCCGTCAACGCTTCGGTCGCCCGGTCGAACCGCACCGGCTCACGCAGGTTCCGATACCAGTAAGCAGCATCGACGGTCTCGACCAAACCTTCGGTCACGGTCGAGTAGAACGGCACCCGCGCGGGCATCGGAGCGATGTCCGCCAAGTCGGCCAACAACCGCTCCCGGACCGCCTCCACCTGCGCCGAGTGCGCCGCGTAGTCCACCGGGATCCGACGAGCGTGCACACCTTCCCGCTCGCACAGCTCCACCAACTCGGCCAACGCGCCCGGCTCACCCGACACCACCACCGACGACGCCGAGTTCACCACCGCGACCGTCAGCCGATCACCCCACCGCGTCAACAGCTCCGACCCGGGCGGCAACGACACCGACACCATGCCACCCAGACCACTGATCGCCATCAACGCCTTGCTGCGTAAGGCGACCACTCGTGCCGCATCGTCCAGCGATAGCGCCCCGGCAACATAGGCAGCGGCGATCTCACCCTGCGAATGCCCCACCACGGCATCCGGCTCGACACCGTACGAACGCCACAACGCAGCCAACGACACCATCACCGCGAACAACGCAGGCTGAACCACATCCACACGGTCCAACCCACCACCACTCAAAACCTCGACCAACGACCAGTCCACATACGGAGCCAACGCCCGCTCACACTCATCCACCGCCTCCCGGAACACCGGCTCCGAGACGTACAAGTCCCGACCCATACCCACCCACTGCGCACCCTGACCCGGGAACACGAACACCGACCGCCCCAACGGCAAAGCCGTGCCCGTCACCAAACCCGGATGCTCACGACCCTCCACCAACGCACCCAAAGCCGCCGGCTCCAACACCACCGCACGATGATCGAAACGCGCCCGACCGGCCAGCACGCGTCCGATCTCGGCGTGCTCCGCGGGGTGTTCGGCCACGAAGTCCCGCAGCCTCCGCGCCTGGTCCCGCAACGCCTCCGGCGTCTTGGTCGACAGCAGCCACAGCTGCTCACCCTCCGCCGGCCGCACGTCCTCCGGAGCCTGCTCGATGATCGTGTGCGCGTTCGTGCCGCTGATGCCGAACGCCGACACGGCCGCTCGCCGCAGACGATCGGTGGCCGGCCACGTGATCGCCTCGGTCAGCAGTCGGACGTTCCCCGCCGTCCAGTCCACGTGCGGCGAAGGCTCGTCCACGTGCAGCGTCTTCGGCAGCACACCGTGCCGCAACGCCATCACCATCTTGATCACACCAGCGACACCCGCCGCCGCCTGCGTGTGCCCGATGTTCGACTTCACCGAACCCAACCACAACGGCTCCGACCGGCCCTGACCATAAGTTGCCAACAACGCCTGCGCTTCGATCGGATCACCCAAGGTGGTGCCCGTGCCGTGCGCCTCCACCACGTCTACATCGGACGGCGACAGCCCCGCGTTCGCCAGAGCCTGCCGGATCACCCGCTCCTGCGACGGACCGTTCGGCGCGGTCAACCCGTTCGACGCGCCGTCCTGGTTGACGGCGGTCCCCCGCACCACGGCCAGCACGTGGTGGCCCTTGCGGCGGGCGTCGGAGAGGCGTTCCAGCAGCAGCAGGCCCGCGCCCTCGGCCCACCCGGCACCGTCGGCGGCAGCGGCGAAGGGCTTGCTGCGGCCGTCCGGCGCGCTCGCGCCCTGCCGGGACATCTCGGTGAACAACGACGGCGTGGCGTTGACCGTGACGCCGCCGGCCAGCGCCAGGTCGCACTCCCCGGACCGCAGCGCCTGCGCGGCCAGGTGCAAGGCGACCAGCGCCGACGAGCACCCGGTGTCCAGCGACAACGCGGGCCCGACCAGCCCCAGCAGGTACGACAGCCGGCCGGAGCCGATGCTGGTCGCCGTGCCGGTGACCTGGTAGCCCTCCAGGTCGTCGGGCACGGACCCGGAGGCGTATCCGGTCGACCAGATCCCGGTGAACACGCCCGTCTGACTGCCTTGCAGCGAGGTCGGATCGATGCCCGCGTGCTCGAACGCCTCCCACGCCGTCTCCAACAGCACCCGCTGCTGGGGGTCCATCGCCAACGCCTCACGCGGCGAGATCCCGAAGAACGCCGCGTCGAACCCGGCGGGATCGGCGAGGAACCCGCCGTGCCGGGTGGACGACGTGCGCGGCCTGGATGCCGTGGGGTCGAACAGCCCGTCCAGCTCCCACCCCCGGTCATCGGGGAACACGCCGATGGCGTCCACGCCCTCCGACACCAGCCGCCACAGGTCGTCCGGCGACTCGACGCCGCCGGGGAACCGGCAGCCCATGCCGACGATGGCGATCGGGTCGTCGACCGCGACCGCCGCCGTGGTCGTCGCCGGCGTGCCCTCGCCGCGCAGGTGGGCGGCGAGCCGTTCCGGCGTGGGGTGGTCGAAGACGATCGTGGACGGCAGCCGTCGGCCCAACGCGGTGGTGAGGCGGTCGCGCAGGTCGACGGCGGTCAGCGAGTCGAAGCCCAGGTCCTTGAACGTCCGACCGGTGTCGATCGCCTCCGGCGAGGCGTGCCCCAGCACGGCCGCCGTGTGGGTCGTGATCACCTCGAGCACGTCGACACCGGGCACGGCGGCATGCTCGACCGGTTCCTCGCGCACCCGCGCTTCGGGTAGGTCAGCGAGCAGTCGACTGGGCCGCTGCCGCGTGTAGGCGGGCGCGAACCGCGACCAGTCGACCGGCGTCACCACCGCATGGGGCACGTCCTGGTCGAGCACGTCGCGCAACGCGGCCAGCGCCCGTTCGGACGGCAGCTCACCCAGGCCGAGCAACCGGCGTTGCCGCTGCACCGAGTCCAACGCGGCGATGCCGCCCTCGGCCCAGATGCCCCACGCCACCGACGTGGTCGCCCGGCCTTGGGCGCGGTGCCCTGCGGCGAAGGCGTCGAGGAACGCGTTGCCGGCCGCGTAGGCCGCGCCGTGCCCGTCGCCCCAGACACCGGCCGTGGAGGAGAACAGCACCAGCGCGTCGAGGTCGGGCAGCAGCTCGGCGAGGTGTGCCGCGCCGGCGACCTTGGCCGTGATCACGTCGGCGAACCCGGTCAGGTCGTCGTCGGCCAACCGGCCGGACCCGATCACACCCGCCGTGTGGAAGACCGACCTGACCTCGCCGACCTCGTCCAGCAACGCCGCCAGCGCGGCCCGGTCCGCCACATCGCACGCGGCCACCGTGACCCGCGCGCCGGAGGCGGCCAGTTCGGCGTGCAGCTCGGACGCGCCGGGTGCGTCCGGCCCGCTGCGGCTGACCAGGACCAGGTGCTCGACACCCTGCCCGGCGAGCCAGCGGGCCACCTGAGCACCGAGCGCACCCGTACCGCCCGTGATCAAGGTGGTGCCTTCCGGCCGCCACGTCCGGACGGGCGGGGTCGCCTTGGCCCGGCGCAGCCTCCGGGCGAACACGCCTTCCGTGCGGATCGACACCTGGTCTTCCGGGCCGCCCAGGGCGGCGAGCAGCCGACGCACGCTCACCGCGTCCGGCGTGGTCGGGACGTCCACGAGCCCGCCCCACCGGTCGGGGAACTCCAGCGCGGCGGACGTGCCCATCCCCCACACCAACGCCTGCCGCGGCCGTTCGCCGAACGCGCCGCTGGTCACGCACCACAGCGGCGCGTCGAGACCGGCCAAGAGCGCCAACGTCCGCGCCAGGCCGACGGGCACGGCCGGGTGGTCGGGGTGCGGCGACTCGTCCAACGCCAGGAACGACAGCACGCCGTCGACCCCGTCCACCGCGTCGACCACCTCCACGCCGACGTCCCGCAACGCCCGCACGGCCACGTCGACCCACGGGTGCTCGCCGTCGGGCCGCAGCACGAGCCACCGGCCGGTGGGCGTCGAACCGGGCGTCACGGGCGACCACGCGACCTCGTACCGCCACGGGTCCGCGGCGGGCGCGACCGGTGTCAGCCAGAAGTGCTCGTGCTGGAAGGCATAGGTGGGCAGGTCCGCGCCTCCGGCCGGTGGCAGGGCGGAGGTCCAGTCGACGTCCACCCCGGCGGCGAACGCCCGCCCGGCCGCGGTGAGGAACTCTTCGCGACCACCGTAGTCACGACGCAGGGTGCCGGTGGCGAGCGGGACGTCCAGCGTCGGCACCAACACCGGGTGCGGGCTGACCTCGATGAACACCTCGTGCCCGGCGGCCGTCAACGCTTCGGTCGCCCGGTCGAACCGCACCGGCTCACGCAGGTTCCGATACCAGTAAGCAGCATCGACGGTCTCGACCAAACCTTCGTCCACCGTCGAGTAGAACGGCACCTGAGCGGGCATCGGCGTGATGTCCGCCAGGTCGGTCAACAGCCGTTCGCGGACCGCTTCGACCTGGGCCGAGTGCGCCGCGTAGTCCACCGGGATCCGACGAGCGTGCACACCTTCCCGCTCGCACAGCTCCACCAACTCGGCCAACGCGCCCGGCTCACCCGACACCACCACCGACGACGCCGAGTTCACCACCGCGACCGTCAGCCGATCGCCCCACCGCGTCAACAGCTCCGACCCAGGCGGCAACGACACCGACACCATCCCACCCAGACCACTGATCGCCACCAACGCCCTGCTGCGTAAAGCGACCACGCGTGCCGCATCGTCCAGCGATAGCGCCCCGGCAACATAGGCAGCGGCGATCTCCCCCTGCGAATGCCCCACCACGGCATCCGGCTCGACACCGTACGAACGCCACAACGCAGCCAACGACACCATCACCGCGAACAACGCAGGCTGAACCACATCCACACGGTCCAACCCACCACCGTTTAAGAGCTCGACCAACGACCAGTCCACATGCGGAGCCAACGCCCGCTCACACTCATCCACCGCAACCCGGAACACCGGCTCCGACACGTACAAGTCCCGACCCATACCCACCCACTGCGCACCCTGACCCGGGAACACGAACACCGACTTGCCGGTCGTGGCCGGCGGGGCTGCCGGTGGCGCGGTGAGCAGGTCGGACCGGTTCACGCCGACCAGCACCGTGCGGTGGCGGAACCGGGCGCGGGTGGCCAGTTCGCCGGCGATGGCGGCGGCCGACACGTCCGGATGGGTGAGCGCGTAGCCGCGCAGCCGTTCGAGCTGGGCGTTCAGCGCCGCTTCGGTCTTGGCGGTCACGAGCCACGGCACCGCCCGGTCGTCGCCGTCGACCGTCACGGCGTCGTCCGGGGACTGTTGGAGCACGAGGTGGGCGTTCGTGCCGCTGATCCCGAATGACGAGACGGCCGCGCGTCGGGGCCGTTCGGTGTCGGGCCAGGCAACGGGCGCGGTGAGCAGCCGGATGTGGCCGGCCGTCCAGTCCACGTGCGGGGTGGGCTCGTCCACGTGCAGCGTCTTCGGCAGCACACCGTGCCGCAACGCCATCACCATCTTGATCACACCAGCGACACCCGCCGCCGCCTGCGTGTGCCCGATGTTCGACTTCACCGACCCCAACCACAACGGCTCCGACCGGCCCTGACCATAAGTCGCCAGCAACGCCTGCGCCTCAATGGGATCGCCCAACGTCGTACCCGTGCCATGTGCCTCCACCACGTCCACATCGGACGGCGACAGACCCGCGTTCGCCAGAGCCTGCCAGATCACCCGCTCCTGCGACGGACCATTCGGCGCAGTGAGACCGTTCGACGCGCCGTCCTGGTTCACCGCCGAACCAGCCACCACCGCCAACACCCGATGACCATTGCGCCGCGCATCCGACAGCCGCTCCAACAACACCAAACCCGCGCCCTCACCCCAACTCGTGCCATCGGCGGCAGCGGAGAACGGCTTGCACCGGCCGTCCGGGGCGAGCCCACGTTGGCGGGAGAACTCGGTGAAGATGACCGGCGTGGCCATGACCGTGACGCCACCCGCCAACGCCAGGTCGCACTCCCCCGAACGCAACGCCTGCGCCGCCAAGTGGATCGCCACCAACGACGACGAGCACGCCGTGTCGACCGACAGCGCCGGTCCGCGCAGCCCCAGGTGGTAGGCGACGCGGCCGGACGTCACGCTGGTCGCCGTGCCGGTGACCAGGTAGCCCTCCACGTCCTCGGGCACCGGTGTGCCGACCGCGTACCCGGACGACCAGATGCCGGTGAACACCCCGGTGCGGCTGCCGTGCAACGAGGTCGGGTCGACTCCCGCGTGCTCGAACGTCTCCCACGCCGTCTCCAGCACCAACCGCTGCTGCGGGTCCATCGCCACCGCCTCACGCGGCGAGATCCCGAAGAAGGCCGCGTCGAACCCGCCGGCGTCCGCCAGGAACCCGCCGCGGGCCACGGCGCTCGTGCCACCGCTGCGCAGCTCCGGGTCGTGGAGCCGGCCCAGGTCCCAGCCCCGGTCGGCCGGGAAGTCGCCGATCGCGTCGACCTCGGCGGTGACCAGCCGCCACAGGTCGTCCGGCGACGTGACACCGCCGGGGAACCGGCAACCCATGCCGACGATCACGATCGGGTCGTCGTCCACCACCGCCGCGACCGCCGGCACGTCCACCGCGCCGTCACGCAGGTGCGCCACCAGGTCCGCCGGGGTCGGGTGGTCGTAGATCAGGCCGGACGACAGCCGCAGCCCGAGGGCGTTGTTGATGCGGTCGCGCAGCGCGACACCCATGACCGAGTCGAAGCCCAGGTCCTTGAACGTCGACGTGGCGTCGAAGTCGGTGGCGTCGGCGTGCCCGAGCACGGCCGCGATGGCGGCGGTGACCTGCTCGGCGGGGTCGGCGGTCAGCGGGGTCGGGGTCTCGGGTGTGACGTCGCCCAGCCAGTAGGGACGGCGCTGGAACGCGTAGGTGGGCAGGTCGACCGGCCGCACGCCGGCGGGGAACGCGGGCGTGAAGTCGACGTGCCCGCCCGCCACGAACACCCGACCCAACGCGCCCAGGAACTCCTCCCGGCCACCGTGGTCGCGGCGCAGGGTGCCGGTGGCGAGCGGGACGTCCAGCGTCGGCACCAGCACCGGGTGTGGGCTGACCTCGACGAATACGTCGTGACCCGCCTCGGCCAGCGCGGCGGCGGCCAGGTCGAACCGGACCGGCTCGCGCAGGTTGCGGTACCAGTAGTCGGCGTCGAGCACGGCGGTGTCGAGCAGGCCGCCGGTCACCGCCGAGTAGAACGGCACCTCACCCGACCGGGGGTGCACCTCGGCGAGGTCGGCCAACAGCCGTGCGCGCAGCGTGGACACCTGCGCCGAATGGGCGGCGTAATCCACCGGAATGGCGCGCGCCCGGATGCCGGCCGCCGTGCAAGCCGTCGACAACTCGGCCAGCGCGTCCGGCGGACCGGACACCACCACCGCTTCTGGCGCATTGACAACGGCAACTGTCAATACGCCGTCCCACCGTGAGATGAATTGCTCGGCCGCGTCGACCGGAAGTGTGACGGACATCATTCCGCCCTGGCCCGCCAACGCGACGAGGGCGCGGCTGCGCAATGCCACCACGCGGGCCGCGTCGGCCAACGACAATGCGCCCGCCACGTGCGCGGCGGCGATTTCGCCTTGGGAATGGCCGACCACCGCGTCCGGTTCGACGCCGTGCGCGCGCCACAGCGCGGCCAGCGACACCATCACCGCGAACAGCGCGGGCTGGACCACGTCGACCCGGTCCAGCGCGTCGCCGTGCAGCGCGTCGACCAGCGACCAGTCGGTGTGGGGGGCGAGCGCGGCGGCGCAGGCGTCGACGGAGTCGCGGAACACCGGTTCGCCCGCGTACAGCTCGCGGCCCATGCCGACCCACTGCGCGCCCTGGCCAGGGAACACGAACACCGTCCGCCCCGGGTCGGCGGCACGGCCGGTGACCAGGTCGGGTGCTGGGCGACCGGCGGCGAGCGCGGTGAAGGCCGGTCGGCCGAGGAGCACGGCGCGGTGGGCGAAGTGGGTGCGCGTGGTGGCCAGCGCGTGGCCGATCTCGGCCGGCGTCACGTCGGGGTGTGCGTCCAGGTGGTCGTGCAGCCGCCTGGCCTGCGCGCGCAACGCCTGCTCGGTCTTGCCCGACAGGACCCACGGTGTCGTCCGGGACTCGGTCACGGGCTCGACCGGTTCGCGCGGCGGCGGTTGGGCGACGACGACGTGCGCGTTCGTGCCGCCCATGCCGAAGGCCGACACACCCGCGATCAACGGTCGGTCGGCGCGCGGCCACGGGGTCAGCTCGGTCTGGACCCGCAGCTTCAGCTCGTCCCACGGGATGTCGGGGTGGGGCGTGAGGTGGTGGAGGGTGGCCGGCAGGGCGCGGTGGCGGATGCTGAGCACGGCCTTGAGCAGGCCGACGACACCCGCCGCGCCCTCCAGGTGACCGACGTTGGTCTTGGCCGAGCCGACCCGCAGCTCGGTGGTCCGCCCGGCGTGCGCCGCGCCGAGGCCCGCGGCTTCCACCGGGTCGCCGACCGGGGTGCCGGTGCCGTGCAGCTCGACGTACTGCACGTCGTCGGGGCGGACGCCCGCGCCGGCCAGGGCGTCCCGGATGACCTCGGCCTGCGCGCGCGGGCTCGGCACGGTGAGGCCGCGCGTCGGCCCGTCGTTGTTGACCGCGCTGCCGAGGATCACCGCGTGCACCGGGTCGCCGTCGGCCAGCGCCCGGGACAGCGGTTTGAGCACGACCAGGCCGCCGCCCTCGCCGCGGGCGAACCCGTTGGCGCGGGCGTCGAAGGTGCGGCTGCGACCGTCCGGGGACAGCCCGCCGAACTCGACGCCGCTGGTCTCGCGGCTCCCGGCGAGGTTGAGGTTCACCCCGCCCGCCAGCGCGAGCGCGGTCTCGCCCCGGCGCAGGCTCTGCACCGCCAGGTGCACCGCGACCAGCGCGGACGACTGCGCCGCGTCCACGGTGAGGCTCGGTCCGCGCAGGCCGAGGAAGTGCGAGGCGCGGTTGGCGATCACGCCCCGGTTCGTGCCGGTCATGGTGTGCGGGGTGACGTGCCCGGGATGGCTCAGGGTGGCGTAGTCGTCCCAGGTCGCGCCGATGAACACGCCGGTGCGGCCGCCGGCGAGCGTGCCCGGCACGATCCGCGCGTCCTCCAGGGCCTCCCACGCCAGCTCCAGCACCAGCCGCTGCTGCGGGTCCATCGCGGCGGCCTCGCGGGGTGAGACGCCGAAGAACGCCGCGTCGAAGGCGTCGACCTGGTCGAGGAAGCCGGCGGGCAGGTCGCCCGCGCGTCCGGGTGGCGGGGTGGTGATCGCGTCGCGGCCGTCGCGCAGCAGCCGCCAGAACGCCGCGGGATCGGGTGCCTGGGGCAGCCGGCAGGACATTCCGACGATCGCGATCCCGTCGTCGGCGCGAGACATTTCCCCACCCATCGGGTCACCCTCTTCCGCTCGCGAGAATTCGAGTCGGTTCCCGGACGAAAGCAATGCGGCCCGTCACCACCGCCCGTCGAGCAGTTGTCCACCCGGCGGGGAAAGACGACTCGAACGTACCTCGGTTCTGCCCGGCCCGGCTACTGCTCGGCCCATTCGCACCGGCCACGCATCGGGTTTCCGATCGTGCCACTGGCACGGGCGAGGTGATTCGGCTTCAATGCCGACGCGGGCACCGAGAACGGGTCCACCGGTGCCGATCCCGTATGCCCCGCAGTGGCATTCGCGATAGCGCGCTGGTGCCGCCGGGTGCGTTTCCGACGCGCCGAACGGCCCCGCCGCGGTGCCCGGGTCGGCGGCACGGCGCCGGGTCCGAGAACAGCAGCGTGGAAGTCGTCGGACCGGCGCGCCGCCCAGGACATTGGGTCGACTCCCGATCGCGCTCCGATCCGCAGCGAGGTGAACGCCCATGGTCCACGTCCGGCCCGCCATCGGGACCGACCGCATCACCAGACCGGGACGGCTGGTCGTCGGCAGCGTGATCGCCGGCGTGCTGCTGTCCGTGCTGTGGTCCTACGAGTTCGTCGACCACGTGATCGGGGCCAACGTGGCCAACGCCCTGCTCGGCCAGGACGCCGCGACCGGCTCGATCGCGGGCACCGCCGCGGGCCTGGTGTTCGCGTTCGTGTCCGGGCTCGCCGGCATGTTCACCGCGTGCAGCATCGCGATGGCCGCGTCGATCGGGCCGATGAGCGAAGCCGGCGGCGCGTCACACGGCACGATGAGGTCCCTGCTGCGCCCCTTGGGCTTCTTCACCGCGGGCATGGTCGGGGTGTCGGCCGCCTACGGCGCGGTCGGCGTGCTCGTCGGGCCGGGGCTGCCGCAGCTGTCAAGCGCGATGCTCGGCACGATGCCGGTGCGGCTGGTGCAGTCGGCGGTCGTGTTCGGCGTGGTCGGCCTGGCGATGGCCTACCTCGGGCTCGCCGCCCTGGGCGTGCTGCCGGACCCGTTCCGGGATCGACCCGTGGCCCGGGTCGTGGTGCTCGGCGCGCTGGTCGGCGCGTTCCTGATCGGCCGGCCGTACCCGATGTTCACCAAGCTGTTCCGCTCCGCCGTGGACTCCGGCAACCCCCTGTTCGGCGCGGGCACGTTCGTGCTCCAGTCCCTCGGCAACGTCCTGCTGGTCGCGGTCGTGTTCGCCGCCGTGGCGCTGGGCACCAAGGGCCGGTTCCCGCGCTGGTTCCGCGCCAACGGCCGCCGCTCCGCCGTGGTCAGCGCGGCGCTGCTCATCGCGCTCGGCGTGTTCCTGCTCGTGTACTGGGACGTGCGCGTCCCGTCGATCTTCGGGATCGGTTGGTTCCGGACCATGCCCTACAACTGACGAGAAGGAGCTGATCGGCGTCGACAACGCCGTGGTCGGCTTCATCGTCCACATGGTCATCCCGGCCATCGCCGGCGCGGGGTTCGGCGTGCTGACCGGCAAGCTCGGCGCCGTGCCGCCGGTCTACGCGGCGTAGCCCGCTCTACGGCGCGGTGCTGTGGGTGCTCGGTGCGCTGATCATCATGCCGCTGCGGCTGAGCGTGACGGCCGACCCCATGATGAGCGAGATGGTGTTCGTGGTCGGCGGCGCGCAGTGGGTCAGCCTGTTCGGCCACGTGGTCGGCTTCGGGCTGACGACGGGCGCCGTGCTGCTCATGCTGCGCGGGCACGCCAAGCAAGCCACAGCGCCCCGTGCACGTCGCACCCCCGTGACGGGGCCGGGCCGTCCACTGCGGGTTCACGCAGTGCGGCCGTTCACCGATCACCCCCCGAGTGGTCGGTGAACAGCTAGCGTGCTCCCATGGCGCACATCGACCTCGGCTTGGACGAGACCCTGCTCCCCGGCATCACCGGGCTGATGAAGTTCCGGCCCGAGACGGCCAAGCCGCTCAACGCGCTGGCGGAAGCCCTGCTGCGCGCGCCGAACTCGCTGCCTGCGGGCGAGCGTGAACTGATCGCGGCGTACGTGTCCGGGTTGAACGAGTGCCGGTTCTGCTGCGACTCGCACTCGGCGTTCGCCGCCGCGCAGCTCGACGAGGGCGTGACCCTGGTCCAGCAGGTGCGGGCGGACCTCGACACCGCGCCGGTCCCGGAGAAGCTGCGGGCGCTGCTGCGGATCGCCGCCGCCGTCCAGGAGTCCGGGCGCAACGTCACCACCGAGCTGGTGGACGGGGCCCGCGCACAGGGTGCCACCGATGTCGAGATCCACGACACGGTGCTGATCGCGGCCGCGTTCTGCATGTTCAACCGGTACGTCGACGGCCTGGGCACGTTCGCGCCCGCCGAGACCGACGGCTATGCCGAGTCCGCGCGGCGGATCGTGGCGCACGGCTACACCGGCTCGGTGTAGTCCTCGGCCCGCCGGTCGCGGGCCGACCGGCGCAGCCGCACCACCGGGTAGGACAGCAACACCAGCGCCACGAACGGCACGCCCACCTGCCACGCCGGGCCGAACGCCTCGGTGAACGCCGTCGCCACCACCACGAGCACCACGTACAGCAGGCTCAGCACCGCCGTGACCGGCGCGCCCGGCAGCCGGACCGGCGACGGCGGCAGGCCGCGGCGGGCGCGCCGGAACGCCAGGTGGCTCACGAAGATCAGCATCCACGCGACCATGCCGCTGATCAGCGCGATGCCGAGCAGCACGGGGAAGGCCGCGTCGGGCGACAGCGCGGCAGCCACCGCCGCGACGGCCAGGCCGCCGGTCGAGGCGAGCACCGCGTTGACCGGGCTGCCCCGGTCGGTCACGGTGGCGAGGCGCTTCGGCGCCCAGCGGTCCAGCGCCAGCGAGTGCACCGCGCGGGAGGCGAGGTAGAGCGTGGTGTTCGCGGCCGACAGCGCGGCCGTGAGCACGACCAGGTTCATCAGGCCCGCCGCCGCCGGCACGCCGACCGACGCGAACAGCGTCACGAACGGGCTCTCCGCCACGCCGTCGACCGCCGCTGCCCGCGTCCACGGCACGATCGCCACGACGATCCCGGTCGCCAGCACGTAGAACAACGCCAGCCGCACCACCACCCGGCGAGCCGCGCGCGGGATGTCACGGCCGGGTTCGCGCGACTCGGCGGCCGTCATCGCCACCGCCTCCACACCGCCGTAGCCGAACGTGGCCACGCTGACCGCCAGCAGCACGCCCACCAGGCCGTTGGGCATGAACCCGCCGTGGTCGGTCCACGCCGACAGCCCGGCCGGGTCCTGCCCCGGCAGCCCGAACACCACGTACAGCCCGCCCAGGACCAGGAAGACGACCAGCGCCGTCACCTTGATCATCGCGAACCAGTACTCGACCTCGCCGAACAGCCGCACGGCCGCGAAGTTGACGCCCAGGATGGCCACCGCGAACAGGCACACCGACGCCCACAACGGCACCTGCGGCCACCAGTACCGCACGTAGAGCCCGGCCGCGACCACCTCGCCGCCGACCGTGATCACCTGCGTCGCCCAGTAGCACCACCGCTGCACGTACCCGACCAGCGGACCGGCGTACCGCGCCCCGACCGCGCCGAACCCGCCAGCCTCCGGGTGCACCACGACCATCTCGGCCACCGCGTACGCCACCGCGGCGGCGGCCAGCGCCCCGACCACGTAGACCAGCACGACCGCGGGCCCGGCCAGGGAGATCGCCAGGCCGGAGCCGAGGAACAGGCCGGTGCCGATGGCCCCGCCGAGCGAGATCATGCCGATCTGGCGGCTGGTCAGCTGCCGGCGCAACCCGCCGTTCGCGTGGTCGGGCAAGGCACCCTCCGAGGTCGCGCGGTCCACGGGCAGCGCGACAGTGCCAGGCGTGCCCGCGCCGCGCCATCACCGCGCGCGCCGCCGATACGGCCGACCGAAGCGGCCGGTCCTCAGTGGACCGGCGCGGTCCGCTCGAACCGGAACGGGGCCAGGGCCTCGTCCCGGTCCTCGCCGAGCACCTCGGCCGCGACCAGGTCGCCCGCGTGCAGGCACAGCGTGGCGCCGCTGTGCGAGACGGCGAAGTGGAAGTTCGGCAGCTCGACCACCCGGCCCAGCACCGGCAGGCCGTCGTCGGGGATGGGCCGCTCGCCCACCCGGACGCTCTCCGCGGTCGCCGCGCGCAGGCCCGGGTAGAGCGCACGGCCGGCCTCGACCACCGCGTCGACGGCCGAGGGGTCGACGCGGGTCTCACCGGTGTCGGACACGTGGACCGCGCCGTCGACCTCCGGGTTGTGCAGCAGCACCCGTCCCCCGCCGTCCGGGCGCAGGTGGACGTGCGGCGCGTGGACCACGCGTGCCACCGAGACGGCGACCGGCGAGGTGTGGACGAGCGCGCCGCGGGTGTTGCGCATCGGCAGCGTCAACCCGGCCAGTTCGGCGATCCGCGCGGCCCGCGGCCCGGCGCAGTCGACCACCGCGTCGGTCGCCAACCGCCGGCCCGAGGCGAGCCGGACCGCGCGCACCGCGCCCGCGTCGACGTCCAGACCGGTCACCGCGTCGTCGCGCACGACCTCCGCACCGGCCGCGACCGCCCGCGACACCAGGTGGGCGATGAGCGGGGTCGGCTCGACCCAGCCCTCGCGCGGGAAGAAGGCGATGCCGTCGGCGGGCAGCGCGGCCGGGTCGAGGTCGGGTTCGAGGTCCAACGCCTCGGCTCGGCTGAGCCACCGCGCCTCGTAGCCGTAGTCGAGGACGGCGGCGACCTTGCGCTCCAGCGCCGCGCGGTCGGTGTCGGTGGCGGCCCACTCCAGGTTGCCGGTCTCGTGGTACCAGTCGCCGTGCGGCACCTCGGCCGCCAGCCGCCGGTGGGCTTGCATGCCCGCGACGTTGAGGTCGTGGTAGTGCCGGGGTTGCTTGCCGCACGAGTTGGTCCAGGAGAACGTCGCGCCGGACGTGCCGCCGCCGGGCGCGCCCGCGTCCACGACGGTGACCCGGGCTCCCCGGCTGGACAACGATGCGGCCACCGCCGCGCCGTAGACCCCCGCGCCGATGACGACCACGTGCGTGACCATGCGACCCGCCTCCCGCCAGCAGTTCTCCTTGGGGCGCTTCAGGTATAACACGCGGTCGCGGCACGTTCGGGTGGTCAGGCGAGCTGGGCGGAAACTTCCGGTCCGGCCTTGACGAGGGCGGTGCCGAACGCCGCGGACGCGACGGCGAACAGCACGATCGGCGGCACGGGCAACGACCACAGCGACAAGCCGAGCGCGACGAGGGAGCAGGCCAGGCCCAGGCCGCTCACCGACCGCGACCGCGTGACCAGGTCGGGCGCGGACCGCGCGACGAGCAGGCACACCAGCCCGCCGAACACCAGCGCCACGGCCATGACCAGCGACATGCCCCGGTCGAGTTCGTAGAGGCTGCGCCGGAGCCCGGCGATCTCGGTGGTGTGCGCCCGCATCGCCGCGACGGCACGCGCCGCCGTCGGCTGTCGGGGCTGCAACGCCACCGCCACCGTGAGGGCCAGGTGACCCACACCGGTCACGACCCACGCCCCCGCGCCGATCCGGAACACGCTCAACGCCCGCTGCGCCATGGTGACCCTCCCCGTTGACCATGCACGACTGTATGGTTCGTCCATACAGCCGTGCATGTCAAAGGGCTCGACGGGCACGCACCTCAGCGGACGGCGGTCAGCTGGTCGATCAGGTGCTTCAACCCGGCACGCCCGCGCTGCCCCCGCACCGAGACCTCCGGGACCACGTCGGTGGCGACGCGCCGCAGTTCGGCCCACCCGAGGTAGGCGGCGTAGGCGACGACCGCCTGCCGACGCGCGACCGCCGGGGTCAGCCCGAGCTCGGCGTACAGCTCGGCCAGGTACGCGATGCGCCGCTCGATCACCCTGGTCAGGACGGGAGCGATCACGGGGTGGTCGGCGTGCGCCACCAGCGCGGGTTCCAGGCCCGGGACGAGCTGCACGCCCAGCGCGGTGCGGAAGCCCTCGCGGAGCTTCTCCTCCGGGTCGTCCAGGGACGCCAGCCGCGTGATGAGGTCCGCGGTGGTCCGCTGCTCCCACAGCTCCACGGCCGCCACCAGCAGCGCGTCGCGGTCCTTGAAGTGCCAGTAGAAGCTGCCGCGCGTGATGCCCAGCTCGCCCGCGAGGCCGTCGACGGACACCGCGGCCACCCCGCCCCGGGCCAGGGCGCGCAGCGCCGCCATCGTCCAGTCCTCGCGTGTGACGCGTCCTCTCGCCATGGCCCGAACAGTAGTGTCCGGACCCGAACCGCCCGTTTCCGCGGTTTCGCCACGGCCGTGAAAAACCCTCGGGCAATTCGCTCGCACGGCGTGGCCGGAATCACACCCGCTAGCATGCGTGAATGAGCGATTCCGGTTTCGCCGCACGCCCGCTGGACTTGGCGTTGCCGGGCGGTTCCACCCCGCTCACCGAGATCAGCCCGCGCACGGCGCATACCCACCCCTTCGAGTTGTTCCGACTGGTGGTGGGACTCGTGGTGGGCCGAGGTGGAATGGTGCTCTTGTCGGGCCCGGTGCGGTGGCGTGAACGCCCCGGCGCGGCGCTGGGGTCGCGACCGGCCGACCTCGCCCACTCGCTCGGCCCGCGGTTCTCGTGCGTGCGCCTCCACGACCTGTTCCGCGGCGAGCACGAGGACTTCGTCACCGTGGACGAGCACGGCCTGCCGGTCTCCCCCGACCGGCGTGCCCAGCGGTCGCCGCGTCAACGACCGCTGGTCATCCGGTTCCCGGAGGACTTCCCGCTGCTGATCGGCGCGCCCGACGCCGTCGCCGCGGTCGCCTCCGCCGCGCCCGTGCCGCCCGAGGTGCACCGGGCCCGTGACACCCACGTCGACTACGCCTCGTTCGACCACCTGTGGCGCGGCCCGGGGCCGGAGGAGCACTTCACCGTCGAGAACCTCCTCCGCGACCGCGACGAGTGGAACACCCTCGTCGAGGCGTGCGAGGTCGGGAAGGCGTTCGGGTCGGCCCACCGGGGATCGGCCCTGGTCGGCGACGCGCCGTCGGCCGACGAGCCGGGGATCGCCCTGGTCGTGCCGCCGACCGCAGCCCAGTGCGCGGCCGACATCGCGCCGCTCCTGCCGACCATGAACCGCGCGCGGTGGCTCGCGTTCCGCGCGGGCTACCTCAGCCGCGGGCCGGACGGCCAGGGCGTGGTCGACCTCATGGAGCACGGTGACGCGTCCGGCTGGGCGCAGGCCGCCAGGGACGGCGACTGGCAGTCGGCGCGCGCCCTGGCCGACGCACAGCTCGCCGACGGCTTCCCGGACCGCCGGGTCGCGCGGGCGTGCGACCTGATCGGCCGCAGGGCCCTGGTCGACCCGCCTGCGATCAGCGCGGACGCGTTGGCGTCGAGCCTCGCGCTGGGCGACCGGGTGGCCACCGGACGGCGACGGCGCTGGTGGCGGGGCTGATCGCGGCGCGGCGTGATAAAGATCGCGGGCACGTTCGGTTCGGCCGGGGTTTCGCATTTCCCGATCAGCGCGAAATGCGATCTCCGGCACCCGGCAAAACGCGGCCGGCGGGCGCGGCGGATATCATGGCCGTGATGCCCCGTGACGCGGAATGTGAAATGTGGCCTCGGTTGCACCCGGTGCGCGCCGGGAGTGATCGCCGATGACGCCTGCCCGGATGCGGAGGGCCGGCACGTCGACGCTCCTGCTGTTCGTGGCGCTCGGCGCGCTGATCGCGGCGTCGTCGGTCATCGTGACGTCGGCGCGCAGCGACCGGACGAGCCAGACCGCGGCCTTGCAACCCACGTCGACGGTGTCCTCACCGTCACCGCCGCCATCACCGTCGTCCACCACGTCCGAACCGCCGCCGCCCCCGGTGGACCCGTGCGCGGAGAAGATCGCCGCGCTGCCGTTGCGGGCGCGGCTCGCGCAGTTGCTGGTCGTCGGCGTCGACCCGCGCGGACCCGCCGACGCGCTGTCCGTCGTGCGCGCCGAGCAGGTGGGCGGGATCTTCATCGGCGGTGACGACGTCGGCCTGCTCAGCGCCGGCGCGCTCGCGCCCGTGCACGCCGCCGCCGCCCTGCCGCTGACGGTCGCCGTGGACGACGAGGGTGGCCGGGTGCAGCGGCTGGACGCGCTCGCCGGCTCGATGCCCAGCGCCCGGCGGATGGCGGCTGACCTGTCCCCCGACCAGGTGCGGGTCGTGGCGCGGGACCGGGGGCAGGTGCTGCGTGAACGTGGCGTCACCACCGACCTCGCGCCGGTGCTGGACACCAGCGGCCAACCCGACCGCACCGTCATCGGCGACCGCTCGTTCAGCCCCGACCCGAACACCGCCCTCGGGTACGCGCTGGCGTTCGCCCAGGGCCTGCACGACGCGGGCGTCACCCCGGTGGTCAAGCACTTCCCCGGTCACGGCAACACGACCGGCGACTCGCACCTGGGCGCGGTCACCTCCCCGCCGCTGGACGCGCTGCTCGGCGCGGACCTGCTCCCGTACCGGCAGCTGCCCCGGTTCGGCCAGGTCGTCGTGATGTTGGGGCACATCGACGTGCCCGGCCTGACCGACGGTGTGCCCGCCACCCTCAGCCCGGCGGCCTACGCGCTGCTGCGCGGCGAGTTCGGCTTCACCGGCCCCGCGATGACCGACGACCTGGGCGCGATGCGCGCCGTGACGGACCGGGTCGGCCTGCCGGACGCCGTCACGCAGGCGCTCGCGGCCGGCGCGGACATCGCGCTGTGGTCGTCGGGCGGCCGGGTGTCGGAGGTGCTGACGCACCTGGAGGGCGCGGTGGCCTCGGGCGTGCTGCCGACGGCCCGGGTGGACGAGGCGATCCACCGGGTGCTGACCGCCAAGCAGGTGTGCTGAGCCGGTGTGCTCGGTCACCGCCCGCGAGGTCGGTGGGAGCGCCTCATATGCTGGCTGTGACGTTCCAGCAGGGAGGCACCGGCAGTGCGATACGTGGCCATCGGCGACAGCTTCACCGAAGGGGTGGGCGACGAGCGCCCCGACGGCACGCCCAGGGGGTGGGCCGACCTGGTGGCGCAGGGGCTCGCCGTCGCGCTCGGCGAGACCGTCCACTACGCCAACCTGGCCGTCCGGGGTCGCCTGCTGGAGCCCATCGCCACGGGCCAGCTCGACGCCGCGCTCGCCCTCTCGCCGTCGCCGACGATGCTGACCCTCAACGGCGGCGGCAACGACATGATGCGGCCCGGGATCGACCTGGGTCGGCTGGTGGAGCTGACCGAGCGTGCCGTCCGGCGTTGCGTGGCGTCCGGGGTGCGGTTGGTGCTGCTCAGCGGCGCCGACCCGTCCCAGCGGCTGCCGTTCGGCCGCACCATCCACCGCCGCGGCGAGATCTTGACCGCGGCGATCGCGGAACTGGCCGCCCGGCACGACGTCCTGTTCGTGGACGCGTTCAACGACGTCGAAGTCCGCCGCGCCGAGTACTGGTCACCGGACCGGCTGCACCTCAACGCCGCCGGCCACCAACGGGTCGCGTCCCTGGTCCTCAAGGCCCTCGGGCACACCACCGAGGCACACGCCGTCGACCCGTCGCCGGCCGCCCGCCGCAGCCTGCTCGCCGAAACCCGCTACTACCGCGAGCACGTCCTGCCCTGGGTGAACCGCCGGATCCGGGGCATCTCCTCGGGCGACGACGCGACCGGCAAGCACCCGACCTGGATCCCCGTCGAAGCCCGGCCGCGCGTCTGACCTCCAGTCGCGCAGGAGCCGGTTACCGAGGACAGTCAGCCGCTGGGCCGGCCTGGCCGAGTCGACGGCGCACCAACTGCTGAACGGCAGCCTGACCCCAGACCCTGAGATTGCAGGAACCAGTCGCCGACCTGCCATGTCGATCGACCGTAGCAGCGACCGCAACGCTAGGGACGGGACGCGCCGGGCACGCTCCAGACCCACTCCTGGTACGACGCCACGCGGGTGTAGATGCCGCCGTCGCCGCACGGGCGCAGGGATGACGCCGTGGCACGGGAGGTCGCGCCGGCGAGCAGCCACTGGCCGTCCGACTGGACGTACGCGGGACCGCCGCTGTCGCCGTTGCAGCTGTCGCGGTCCAGGAAGGGGGCGCCCGCGACGAACTCCGTGGCCGCGTCCGCGCCGTAACGGGGGTGGTCGCCGGCGATCGGCACGTCCACCATGCGCCGGCGCCCGTAGCCGCCGCTGCTGTGCACGTCGGTGTTGCCGTAGCCCGCGAGCCGCACGAACGCGGCGGCGGCGACCTGGTCGCGGGTGGCGATCGGGCGGGGCGCGGTCGAGGCGGGGCGTTCGAGCACCAGCACGGCGAGGTCGCAGGTCGGCTTGGGCGGGCGGTAGTCGGGGTGGGCGAGCGCGGTCCGGACGCGGATCACCTCGCCGTCCTCGGGGAACTCGACGTCCTTGCCGAGGAACACGCGGGCCGCGCACCCGCCCTCCACGCAGTGCCCGGCGGTGACGACGACGTTCGGCGAGACCAACGTGCCCGAGCAGCACCACACGTTGGGGCTGCCCACGGCGACGCACTCGGGGAAGTCGGCCGTGGGCACGCCGCCGATGATGCGGGCTCGGTCGCCGACCAGGGCACGCATGTTGGCCAGGTACACCGGGTCGGTGTAGATGCTGTCGGTCGGGGGTTCGGTGCCGACGGCGGACCTGGTCAGGGGTGACACGCCCCGGCGCAGCAGGGTGCGGGCGAGCCGGTAGCCGTCCGCGCCGTCGCCGGTGAGGAAGCCGTCGACCTGGTTGGCGAAGGCGTGGTACACCAGCGCGAACCGCTGTTCGTCGTCGCCCGCGACCACGCGGGCGAGGTGTTCGACGGCGGCCATGGGGTCCTGCGGTCGTTCGGTCGTGGTGGTCATCGTGGGTCTCCCGCAATCATCTCGTCCATCAGGTCGTAGAGCGCCGCGCCGGCGGCCCGGTCGTCCACCACCGGTCCCGCCTCGCCGTCGTCGGCGCGTGAGCTGTCCCCGACCGCCTTCACGACCTTGTCGAGGACCAGGTCCCCGGCGTTGACCTCGCCGGGCGGCGGCGGGGCGAACACGGCGGGCCGCCGGTCGAACGCCAGCCGCGCCGCCGCGATCAGGCAGCGCACGTCGCTGGTCTCCGGCCGCTGGTGGTCCAGCAGCCCGTCGGCGGCGGTGACGGCGTTGGCCTGCTGCGCGGCGGTGAACGTGATCACCTCGCGCAACGGCCGGTCGCCGAGCCCCGGGTACCGCCCGTCGAGCAGCGCGGTCGTCATGGGGTCGATGTCGTCCTCGTACGGTCCGCAGGCCGGCCGCGCCGCCGGGAAACCGGTCTCCGCCAACGCCTTCGCGGTCACCGCGAGCCGCACGGCCGCCGGCGGGTGCACGAGCACCGGCCCGTCCAGCTCGGCCTCCATCCGGGCCTGGTCCACGACGAGCAGGTCCGCCAGCGCCGCGGCGAACGCAGGCCCTGCGGCGAGCACCCCGTACAGGTCGGCGAAGACCTCGGGCAGCCACGTGTCCCAGGCGTCACGCCGGACCTCGGGCATGGTGCGGAACACCGGCCGGGTCAACGCGCGGACCGTGCCGAGCAGGCCGAAGTCGCGTTCCACCGCGTGGCCGACCTCGTGCGCGACCACCGCCACGTCGGGCAGGTGCACGAGCTGGTACCAGGGCAGGCCGATGACCGGGATCGGCAGCTTCGTCACCACGTTCAGGAAGTCCACGGTGTTCAACGCGTCCGGGACCTCCTCGACCGCGAACGGCGTCTCGCGCAGGTGCGTGAACGGGCTGAACTCGCCGCTGAGGTGCACCAGCGGCGCTTCCCGGTCGCTGGCCGCCGCCGCGGGCGCGTAGCAGAGCCAGGCGAACTCGTCCACGGCGGTGAGGAACGGCCGGTACCACTCGACGTACCGCAGGTTCAGCTTGGAGCGGTAGAAGTCCCACAGCCGGTGGACCTCGAGCATCCGCAGCTGGAGCCGCCGGCACTCCCGCAGCACGTCGTCGCCGGCGACCGCGTCGAGTTCCGCGGCGATCCGCGCCACCACGCCGCCGAGCCGGTCGGTGAGCCGCACCACCTGGGTGTGGTGCTTGCGCAGCGGCCGGCCGGGTTCGGTCTCGGCGCGCCACCGGGCGAAGTCCGCGTCGATGCCCGCGAGCTTGTGCCTGAGCTCGGCGACCTTGCGGTCAACGGTGGTCACGGCCGTCCTCCCGGGTGGGCACGAGCCGCAGCCACGGCAGGTGCGTGTGCAGGGCCACCCCCGCCGACGGCAGCACGCGGTCCAGCCCGGTGGCGTGCCGCGCGGGCGCACGCAGCCCGGCGGCCACCTCGCCCAGCGACCGGCCCGCGGCGATGGCGGAGATCATGGCGTCGCACAGCTCGTACCCGCCGTCGCCGGCCAGACCGGTGCCGAGCACGCCCGCGCAACGGCCCAGGGCGAACAGGTCGCCCGCGAACGCGTTGCGCAGCATCAGGTAGGAGATCGCGTCCTCCGAGCCCCACGGCCGGTTCACGTCCAGCACGACGAGGGGCCGGAACTCGTCGCGCGGCACGGCGGCGAGCACCCGGTTGAGCGCGGTCACCGGGATCTCCTCGGCCGTCGGCGTGGCGCTGAACGCCTCCGTCGCCCAACCGCCCGCCAGGAACGTGAGCGCGACGCCGCCGCCCGACTCGCGCAGCCCGCCCGCCAGGTGCACCACCGCCGGCGCTCGTCCACTGTGGACGGAACGGGCCACCGCGCCGGTGAGCCGGTCCAGCGTGGGGTTCTCGACCGACTCGACGTCGAACCCGTGGCTGCCGTACACCCGTTCCAGGTCGACGCCCGAGTTCAGGTGCCCGCGGGCGGAGTTGAGCTGGAGCGACCCGCTCGGCTGGGCCAGGACCACCAGCGGCTTCGCGGGCTCGGCGAGGTCGCGCTGCACCCGGTCGAGCAGGTCCGCGCCGAGGTCGGCGTCCGGGGTGAGCCCGCGCGCCCGCTGGTAGCGCGACAACGCCTCTCTCGTGCGCGGGCCGAGGTCGCCGTCGGCCGCCAGCCCCGCGTCGATCACCCGGTTGAGCCCGACCTGGACGAACCTGATCTCGTCGCGGTAGGCGACCTCCCGCGACACCGCCCGGTAGAACGTGGCCACCGCCCGGTCGAGCACGACCAGTCGCCGCGTGTCCGGCCGCAACGCCAGCTCCCACGGCACCGGGCTGAGCCTGCGGTCCTCCACGTCGCACCGCAGGTCGAACGGGCCGGTCGCACCGAGCCCGCGCAGCGCCGGTTCCGGCAGCAGCAGCGACCCGAGCCCGGCGCACGTCGCCTGCCAGTCCTCGCGCAGCCGTTCGGCGAGCGGCTCGGAGCCGACCCGGCCGCGGCCCGCGCCGAGGATCGCGTCCACCAGGGCGTGGTCGTGGCGGGCGGTGGCGTCCACGTCCGGCGGGACGGACGTCAGCACGTGCAGCTCCCGGTCCGCCACGGCCAGCCGCACGCGTCCGCGCGTGGTCTTCAACGTCGTGCTGATCTGCCCGCGGGTGAACCGCGACGCGACCGCCGCCCGACGCGTGTCACCGAGCACGGCGAAGGTGGCGCCGGCGCGGACCAGCTCCGGTTCGTGCTCGCGGCTGGACCGCTCGGCGACCACGCCGCGGGCGCGGTGCAGCCGCGCGTGCCACTGGGTCTCCCGCTCGCCGGCGGCGTCGAGCAGCGGGGCCGCCCGGCCAAGCAGCGCGTCGGCCTCGTCCACCCCGTTCCGCGCGATCAGCGCCTCGGCCCGTTCGACCAGGAAGGCCGCGCACAGCATCGGGTGCCCGGCGAACTCGGCCAGGAACGGCTCGACGTCGACCCGCGCCGGGTGTCCCAGGCGGTCCGCGGCCCGCGACCACTCCCGCAGCCGGAACCACGAGCCCCCGGCGGGACGGGCGTCGGCCAGCTTCCGTGCCGCCGCCGCCCGGTCGCCGACGAGCCGGTCCACCTCGGCCAGCGTCAGGTCCGACCGGGCGTGGTCCCCGGCCCGCGGTCGGTCGGCCGCCCGCCGCACCAGCGGCTCGACCTCGCGCCACGCGTCACGCCCGGCCTGGTCGTGCGGCTCGGGCACGCGGCGCAGCTCCTCCAGCACGACCACGCGGGCCGACTCGGGCGTGATCTCCGCCAGCTGGGTGATCAGCTCGTCCAGCAGCCACCCGAACCCGTCGGGCAGGTCGATGGCCAGCCCTTCCACGGCGGCGCGCGCCACCAGGCACGGCGGGTGCGACCGGCGGCGCAGCTCGTGCAGCACGGCGGTGACCGCGTCCAGCGCCTCGTGCGGCCGTGCGGCCAGGCCCAGCAGCTCCACGCGGGCCAGCTCGGCCCGGCACCACGCGTCGCCGCCCCGCGCGGTCAGCTCGGCGGCCTCGGCCAGGTGGTGCTCGGCCAGGGTGAGGTTGCCGACCTCCCGCATGAGCAGCACGGCGGCGTGCGTGTGGCAGCGGGCGACGGCGGCCCGATCGCCCTCGCGGTGCCACCGCGACCGTGCGGCCTCCAACTCGTGCAATGCGTTCCCGTAGTGCCCGACCATGCCCTCGGCGATGCCGGCCAGCTCGCGCCCGAGCGCGGTGCCAGCGCTGTCGTGGGCGGCGCGCACGGCCCGGTGGGCGAGGTCCAGCGCGTGCAGCGGCCTGCGTGCGGCCGACTCGACCTTCGCGCCGGCGGCCAGGCCCTCCCAGTCCCCGTCGTGCCCGGCGACGCGCCGCGCGTGGTAGGCGGCCCACTCCACCCGGTCCACCGCGAGACCCAGCTCGACCGCGAGCAGCCCGCAACGCCGCTGCTGCTCGTCGTCGAGCGGTCCGCCGCGCCGGGTGGCCACCAGCTCGCGGATCGCCTCGTCCACGCGCCCGAAGTGGCGGTGCGCCCTCACCACCCGCAGCCGGATCGGCGGCTCCCACCGGTGCGAGCCGACCCGGACGGCGGCCTCCGCCGCGCGGCGGTACTCGTCGGGGGCGTGCCGGTCGCCGAGCAGCATCAGCACGTCGCCGAGCAGGACCCGCAGCCGCACCTCGTCCTTGGTGCCCACCGAGTCCGGCAGCGCGTCCTCCAGCTCCGCCTGCGCGGTGGCCGCGTCGCCCGACTTCAACGCGAGCGCGGCGCGCACGTACGCGAGCCGCCAGTCCGGCACGACGTCCACGCCCGGCTCCGCGCGGTCGCGCACGACGGCGGCGAAGTTCTCCTCGGCCCGGCTCCACAGCTGGTCCGCCGCTTCGACGCCGTCGACCCTGGCCACCTGCGTGAGCGCCGCCGCCAGCTCGTAGCGGGCCTCGACCACGGTCGCCCGGGTGACGATCGGCGTGCGCCCGTCCCACGGCAGCGGGTCGCCGTCGGCGTCGACGTAGTCGGATCCCAGCACCTCCTCGGCCAACGCCGCCCGCCGACGCGCCTCGCCCAGCTCGACCCTGTCCAGCGCCGCGCGCCAGTAGTCCACCGCGGTCGGGCCTTCCAGCCGGAACCGGTGGTAGACCGCCTCCCGCGTCCACCGGTCCCACCGGTCGGGGTCGGTCTCCGCCTTGTGCTCGAAGAACGCCACCGCGTCGGCGTGCAGCCGGTCGTGCACGGGGTGCGGCCGGACCAGGCGGCGCATCGGCTCGGCGACGGCCGGCGCGAACCGCAGCGAGTCCGGCTCGCCGGGCACCGGCACGACCCACGACGTGGTCCCCGCGAACCGCGTCAACCGCGTCCACAGCCGCTCCACGTCCACGTCGGCGACCGCCGGGAACAGCGACGCCGACTCACCGCCCGGCACCGCGTCCACGCCCGGGTCGTCGAGGTCGAGCCGGCCGGCCGCGGCGGTGCGCAGGAGCGGTTGCACCACCGCGCGCACGAAGTCGAGGCTCAACGTCCGCGGCACCATCCCGTACCGCAGCAGCCACCGCAGCCCCGGGTCGTCGATGGGCCGCAGGACCTGGAGCACGAGCGCGGTCAGGTCCGCCCGGTACTCGCGGATCGCGGCCGCGGTGATGTCGGGCCGCTGCTGCACCAGGTCGGCCAGGCGCGCGAGCACCACCGGCTCTCCCCCGGCCTTGGCCACGATCGCCTGCCGCAGGTCGGGTCGGGCGATGCGGCGCAGGTCGGCCAGGTAGCGCAGGGCGTCCTGGTCGTGGAACGGGGCCAGCCGCCGGTCCACCGCTGGTGGCAGCACCGGACCGGTGAGCGGGTGGCGGCCGGCCAGCACGAACCGCACCGCCGGGCAGTCGTGGTGCAGTCGGAACAACTGCCGGAGCAGGCCGTCCAGCTCCTCGCGCGGCCGGTTCGAGTACACCCTGTCCAACGCGTCGAGCACCATCACCGCGGGTCGGCCCGCCGTCGCCTCGTTGAGCGTCCGCACGAAGTCCCGCGTCACGCCGGGGCCCAGCCGGTCGCGCTCGTCACGCAGGCGCCTGCTCGCCGCGGCCGCCCGGCTCGGGTCGGCGACCTCGCGGCGCGACAACAGGCCCGTCCACGCGTACCGCTCCAGGAACTCGGTGAACGGTGCCGCGGCCAACTGCTGGTCGAGCTGCGCCGCGGCCTCCACCAGCAGCAGCCACGGGTAGCGCGCCACGTTGACCGGGTCCAGCACGTCGAAGTCGCCCAGCGCGCACGGCACCCGCCTCGGCACCAGCACCCGCGACACCAGCCAGCGCAGCTCCATCGTCTTGCCGCGCCCCGACGGCCCGTGCAGCATCACCAGCCGCGGCCCGCGGCCCCGGATCAGCCGCTGGTAGGTCGCCTTGGTCCCGGCCGTCTCCAGGAACGTGGCCGACTGCAGGTACTCCGTGGACCACAGCCCGCGCGTGCGCAGGTAGGCGGCCCGGTCGTGGCGCAGCGCGCTCAGCTCGGGGCCGATCAGCCGCACCCGGTCCGCGGCGCTGAGCACGTCGATCAGCTCCTGGCACAGCGCCAGGTCGTGCCGGTGGTCGGCCTTGGCGTACAGGCGGACGAACAGCTCGGCGGCGGCGCGGTGGTCCAGGAGCACCAGCTGTTCGAGCAGGTCGACGGGCTTGTGCGCGGCGCGGTAGTGGCGGGCCAGGCGGCCGACCAGCGCACGCAGGTCGTCGGGCACGGACCGCGGGTCCACGCCGTCGGGCCACCAGCCGTTCCAGTAGCGGGACCGGGCGCTGGGCCGCAGCCGGTGCGCCTCCCGCGTGCCCGGCACCGGCTCGACCTCCGGCGCGGTGACGACCGCGTCGAACGGCGGCGCGCCGTCCACCCCGGCGACGAGCACCTTCTCGTACAGCTCGCGGTCGAACGAGCGGACCGCGGCGCACCGCCGCAGCACGTCCCACTGCTCGGCCGGCCGCAGCGACGCCAGCACGGCGTCCAGGGAGTCACCCCGGGCGAGCCGGCGCAGCAGCTCGGCGTCGATCGGCTTCATCCCATCCGCCTCACGATGTTCTCCAGGTCGCCGAGCACGGCCGGGCTCCACTTGCCGGTGGCCACGCCCGCGCCGATGGCCTCGATCAGTTGCAGGTGCGGGCCGCGGATCGAGCGGCCCACCGCCAGCACCACGTCCTCGGCCAGCGCGGGGAACTCCTCGGCCTCGATGCGGTCGAGGTCGACCCGCGTGCCGCCGCCCCGTTCCGGCCAGTGCGTGGCGATCTGCTCGTTCGTCATCACGACCACCAGGCTCAGGTTGCGCACCTCGCCGTCGGCGATGTGCCGGATCAGGTGGTCGTACAGCTGCTGCCGGAACGCCGAGTCCAGCACGTTGCCGACGTGGTCGAACACCAGCAGCAGCGGCTCGGGCTGCGCGGCGCGACCCAGGCACGCCCGGAACGACTCGAACGTCGCCGCCACGTGGTGGGAGGTGCCGCCGGTCATCCGCGGCCACCGCGCCGGCTCCGGCGTCGGCACCGGCGGGTCCGGCGGCAGCCTGCCCTCGGCGAGGTGGACCACGTCGTGGTTGAACCGGTCGAACGCCGACGCCACGCCCTCCGGCGGGTTCGGCAGGTCCTCGGCGACGTCCCGGATCGCGTACAGCACCTCCAAGAAGTCGAACCGCGCCGGCCGGTCGCCGAGCAGGTCGACCCGGCTGGGGCGGTCGAAGCTGACGTACTTCACCCGCCTGCCCCGCACCGCGCACCGCCGCCGCAGCCAGTTCAACAGCCGCGTCTTGCCCACCTGCGACTCGCCCACCACCAGCAGCAGCGGTTCCAGCGGCTCGCCCGCGCCCGGGTCGACGCCCTTGAGCAGCTTGTGCCGCTCGTGGACGCGGTTGACGAACGCGCCAACCTCGTTCTCGAACTGCTGCTCGATGCGGACCGCACGCGCGCCGGTCGCGGACAGGTCCGGCAGCACGTCGTCGGGCCGGACCCGCGAGGTGAGGCTCGGCAGGATCCAGTCCCGGGCACCATCCGACACCCCGCTGTGCTGGTAGACGGCGTCCCGTGCCTTCGCCACCGCCCGGTCGACCGGGTCGTTGTCCAGCAGGGCCCGGTACAGCTCGCCGCCGAACAGCGCCGCCGCCGTGCCGCGGATGTCGCCCTGCATGCCGATGACGGCCGCCGCGCCGCTGTCGAGGAACACGTCCGTCAGCGCGACCGAGTCCGCCGTCTCCCCGGAACGGCAGGCGTTGAGGATCGCCAGGCGCGGCGCGGGACGGCTGAGCACGTCCGCGATGTAGTTGGGGGTGAGCAGCCACGTGTCCCGGCCGCGCGGGGCGATCCGCAACGCCACCTGACCGGTGCTCGCCTTGCGCGTGCCGTGCCCGATGAAGTGCAGCACGTGCGGCTTCACCCGTTCGTAGGCCGCGTTGAGGTCGGATTCGGTGGGCCGGGACAGGAACTCCGCCTCGATCCGCCCCGGCGCGCCGCCGACCACCCTCTTGATCTCCCGGATCTCGTCACGCGCGCCGATGCTCTCGTCGTCGTCGCCGCGCACGACCAGCACCCGGATCGGCAGCGAGTCGGCGACCGGGTCGTCCACCGGCACGCGCCGGTGCACCCGGACGACGGGGTGGTCGGGCTGGGTGAACAGCGCCCTGGCGCACCGGACCGATTCCCACGGCAGGCGGCGCAGGCCGGGGGCCAGGCACAGGAACGTGCGCTCGACGCCGGGCCGCGACCAGTGCTCGCGCACCCCGGGCGGCAGCAGCAGCCGGCCGAGGTGCTGCCCGACCTCGGTGAACGCCTGCGACTCCTCGTTCGCGTGCAGGAAACCCACGACCGCGTCCGCCACGGTGGCCGACCTGACCAGCGGCGCGGGCAGTGCGCCCAGGTCGAGGTCGACGGGCACCGTCTGCGTCGCCGTCGGCTCCGGCGGCCAGACGCCGTCGTCACCGAGGTACAGGTCGACCCGGTAATCGGCGTCCCGACCGCTTTGCGTGATCTCGATCAACGCGTCCACAGGGGTTCACCCACTCGTTTCGGACACGGCTCCCTCCCCGCGGGCCGCTTACCCATGAGGTCGCCGGTCCACCAGGTGGAGTTACGACCAATCACCCGATCGCGTTAACGGATCCCGCCGACACGAGCAGTGCGTAGTCACTCACCCACGTGACGCGACCACCTCGAACGCCCGCTCCACCTACCCTCCACTGTGGATGCACAAGCACGTCGAACCGTCCTCAAAGGACTTGGGCGCTTGCGATTCCCATTGGGCCGGCGGGAGATTCCACACGCCCTGTCAACTCCCGTCGCTAGCCCGCAGTAATCGGGACTGACGGCGTGATCTTCCTGTGCCGCTCGCCCGTTGGTACGCTGAGGTGCCCCAGCCCACCCGGAGGCGCGCCATGACGGTCTACTCCGAGTTGTCCGCGGCGATCGGGCGGCGCGACGGCGAGGCGATCACCGAGTGGGCCCGCGGCCTGTTGGACGGGATCGCCGCCGGCGCGCTCGCGACCACCGTGGTGAGCCACCCCCTCGGTTTCCTGTGCGTCCCGGCGCACCGCTCCGGCGACGAAGGCGTGTGCCTGCACCTGTGGGGCCCGCAGTGGCGGCGCGCCGCGCTCACCACCTCGCCCACGCACTGCCACAGCTGGGACCTCGTCAGCTGGGTACTCGCCGGCGTGCTGCGCAACCAGACCGTGCGGCTGGTGGACGAGGCCGACGCGCCGACGCACCAGGTCTTCGAGGTCCGCAGCTCGCCCGACGGCGACGTGCTGCACCCGACCGGTCGGCTGGTCCGGGCCGAGGTCGAGGCCGTCACCACGCACCGCGCCGGCGAGGGCTACACCCAGCGGGCGGGCGTGTTCCACCAGACGCTCGTGCCCGACCCGCAAGGGCTGGTCGCCACGGTCGCGCTGGGCCTGACCCGGCCCGGCGGCACCGATCTCTCCCTCGGGGGTCTGGACACCGGGGCCCACCGCACGCGCCGGGAGTCGTGCCCGCCCGAGGTCGCCGCGCAGGTGGTGCGGGCGGCGCGGGCCGCGATCGGCGGCACGCGCGTGGCGGAGTCCGCCGGCGCGGGCGAGTGACGGGTCAGCCGACCAGCAGCAGCGCGCCGATCGAGGCCGCCAGCGCCGTGACCGCCAGGCCCGCGCTGGTCCACACGAAACGGGCCATCGGCACCTTGACCCCGCTCGCGACGCACCGCTCGTACCACAGCAGCGTGGCCAGCGACGCCCACGGCGTGACGATCGGGCCGACGTTCGTGCCGATGAGCAGCGCGAGCAGTTGGCCGTGGTTGCCGGTCGGCACGACCGACTCGCCCGCCACGTACGCGGGCAGGTTGTTCACCAGGTTCGACAGCGCCGCACCGGTGCCCGCCGCGCGGATCGCGCCGAGCGCGCTGTCCTCCACGCCGATGAGCGCGCCCACGATCCCCGCCAGGCCGTGCCGGTTGATGGTCTCCACGACCAGGAACAGCCCGATGACGAACACCAGCAGCCGCCACGGGATCAGGCCCGGGCGCAGCGCCGAGCGCCGCCGCAGCCCGAACGCGAGCACCAGCAGGCCCGCCGACACCGCCGAGGCCAGGCCGATCGGCACACCGGCCACGATCCCGGCGACGAACAGCAGGCACGCGACCGCCGCCACGCGGAACAGCACCGGGTCCGCCGGCACGTGGCGCGCGGGCGGGAGGTAGGACGCGTCACCGCCGCGCCGGCCGCGCCGCCAGTAGAACACCCACAGGAACACGCCGGTCGCGACGATTGCGGCCAGTTGCGGTGCCCACATCCGGGCCGCGAACTGCGCCGGCGCCAACGCGACCCGGTCGGCGGCCAGCAGGTTGGTGAGGTTGGAGACGGGCAGCAGCAGGCTCGCCGTGTTCGCCAGCCACACCGTGGTCATCGCCAGCGGCAGGGGCGCGATGCGCAGCGTGGCCGCCAGCGCGAGCAGCACCGGCGTGAGCAGCACGGCGGTGGTGTCGAGGTTGAGTCCCATGGTGGTGACCGCGGCCAGCGCCACGCACAGCAGGAACAGCAGGGGGTAGTGGCCGCGCGCCAGGATCGACAGCCGGGTGGCCACGACGTTGAACACCTCGGCCTCGGCGGTCAGCTCGGCGAGCACGATGACCGAGCCGAGGAACAGCAGCAGCGGCACGAGCCTGCCGACCGTCGCGCCGGCCTGCGCGACGGGCAGCGCGCCCGCGAGGACGCAGACGAGGCCCACGAGGAGCAGCCCGAGCGCCACGAGGTCGAGCGGGTGCAGCCGGGACAGCCACCGCGCCGGGTGGCGCGGACGGCGGGTCGGCGGTGCCGCGTCGGTCGGGGGTGTGCCGGCGCGTCCGGCTTCGAGCCGCTCGTCGGACATGCCGCAATGCTGCCACAGTCACGATCAGCCCTATCCCGCGTACCCCGTTCGGGTGGATCGATCACCCTTCGATGGAAAGAATGCGCACCTCGGGTTGTCGCATTCGATTCCGGAACACCGGGACCGCCACTACGCTGTCGGGCGGTCGAGCGCAATGCGCGAACGACTTCTCCTTCAACCCGTCGTGAGCAACGAGAGGGAATCGTCGATGGCGTGGCAAACACTGGACGTCGTGGCCTTGCTGCCACCGCGGTTGAACGACATCGCGCTCGAGCTCAGCGACCGGCTCGTCCGCGACATGCGGGCGGGCGGCGGACGGTCCCGATTCCGGCTGGGCGAGCCGTTCGCCGGCGGCCCACCCGGGCCGTGCGCACCCCACGTGTCGTTGTTCATGCTCGCCGTGGACGACTCCGAGATCGCCGCCGTGGTGGACGCGACCCGCGCCGCGGCGGCCGGGCTGCCCCCGCTCCCGGCCGTCGGCGAGGAGTACCGGCACAACCCGGTCGGCGCGCCGGAGCTGTATTTCCGCAGGACCGCGGACTGGATCGCGGTGCAACGGGCGGTGCTGGACGCGGTGGAGCCGCTGCGCCGCGGCCGGTTGCGCGAGGTGGACCCGGCGGGTGACCGCATCGCCGACGTGCTGGCCGACCCGACCGCCGACCCGGCGCGCCGCCGCCAGCTCGCCCGGTTCGGCTACGACGAGGTGACCGAGACCTGGCCGCCCGGCGCGGACGACCGGTTCAACCCGCACGTGACGCTGGCGTGGCCGGAGGACCCGGGGTTCCGGGTCGACCTCACCGGGCTGCGCGCGGCCGGGGACTTCAGCGGCACCCTGCCCGGTTTGGCCGTTTACGGGATGAGCCCGTTCGGCACGTGCACGACCCTGTACGGCCTCGCCCCGTTCGGGGGATCGAAGACCGGAAATGTGGCCGGTACGCTCTACAGCCACTCGGCCGCGACCGGCGAAGAATAGCGGGAACAAGGCGGGTATTCCCCGTGAAGGGGACTGGGAGCGGCACACCGCCCGCGCCTTTTTCCTTTTCCCGAACCGCTGAGGAGGCCCGGTGCGACAACTCCCAGGTCCGGTGCAGGGCGCGAGCGTGCCGCCGCCCAGGGGGCCGCGCCCGCCGCGGTCGGGTCCGGTCGACTTCTTCATCAGCTACTCGCTGCTGGACGCCGAGTGGGCCGTGTGGATCGCGCACCAGCTGGAGGACGCCGGCTACGACGTGATGATCCAGAGCTGGGACTTCGTGCCGGGCACCCACTTCCTGGACTTCATCGACCGGGGCATCCGCGAGGCCGGCGCGGTCATCGCCGTGCTGTCGCGCAACTACCTCGCCTCGCGTTACGGCAGGCTGGAGTGGATGGCCGCGCTCCAGGCGGCGCACGACCAGCCGAGCACCAAGCTGCTGCTGCCCGTCCGCATCGAGAACGTGTTCCCGGAAGGGCTGCTCGCGCCAATCACGTTCGTGGACCTGGTCGGCATCGACGACCCCGCGCAGGCCAGGCAGAAGCTGCTGGACCGGCTCGGGCACGCGTTGACCGGGCGGGCCAAGCCCGACGACCTGCTGCCGCGCTACCCCGGCAGGCCCACGCCGCTCACCGACGCCACGCCGACGCTCACCGCGCCCGCGCACCCCCCGACGACCGTCGCCGCTCCCCGCCGCGACCCGGTCGCCTACCCGCCGTCGGTGTCGCAGACCGCCGGTCCGCGTGACGAGCTCGCCGTGCTGCACGTCGCCGCCCCGCGGTTCGGCCCCGGGCGGCCCGGTCCCGTCGAACGGCTCGCCGCGCTGGAGACCGCGCTGGACGACGTCACGCGGGAGGGGCCGCCCGCGCCGGAGCTGGTGGTGCTCAGCGGCAGCCTCACCGAGTCCGGCACGCCCGACCAGTTCGACCAGGTCCTCGGGTTCGTCACCGGCCTGCGGTCGTTGCTGGGCCTGGAAGCCGACCGCGTGGTCGTCGTGCCCGGCGTCGGCGACATCACCGCGCCCGCGTGCGAGGCGTACTTCGCCGACTGCCGCGCGGACGGCATCGAGCCGCAGCCGCCGTACTTCCGCAAGTGGCGGCACTACGCGCGGGCGTTCGGCCAACTGCACCCCGGCATCGACGGGCCGGGCTTCGACCAGGGGCAGCCGTGGTCGCTGTTCGCGGTGCCGGACCTGCGGGTGGTCGTCGCGGGCCTGAACTCGACCGTCACGCACACGCACCTGACGTTGACCGAGCCCGGAGTGCTCGGCGACGCGCAGTTGGACTGGTTCGCCCGCCACCTCGACCCGTTCACCCGGGCCGGGCACGTGCGCCTCGGCGTGGTCGCCCACGCGGGTCCGGCGTTGTCGGACGCGGACGCGCTCGACGAGGTGCTGGGCGACCACCTCGACGTCGTGCTGTCGGGCGGCGGCGAGGGGACCGACGTGGGCGCGCTGCCCTCCGGCGCGGCGCTGGTGGCGCCGCCGGCTGGCAGCACGCGCCTGGTGCACGTCACCGCCGAGGGCGTGGACAGCTGGGCCCTGCCGGACGACGAGTCGGCCCCGACGCGGTCGCACCGGGCGTGGACCCGGGACGCCCGGCCGTTCACGGCGCCCGCCGGGTCGGGCCCGCTGATCGTGGACCGGCTGCGGCCGGTCGAGGACGACTCGGAGGCGCAGAGCCCGGTCGAACGACTGCTGCGGCGCATCGCCGAGGTCTGCGAGGTCCGCCACCCCGGCGCGCGGATCCGGCGGCTGCCGGGCCGGCCGGCCGCGCTGCTGGTCAGCTACCCCGACGGCGACGCCGTGCCGCAGTTCCTGATCGCCGCGCACGTGGGCGCGCCCACCGCCGCGGACGTGGCGGACCTCGTGCTGCTGCGGCGGCGCAACGGTGACGAGCTGGCCGCCGAGCTGGTCTACCAGGGTCCGCACCCCGGCGTGACGCTGCCGGCCGAGGCCGCGCGCGACGGCGTGCGGGTGCGCAGCTTCACCGAGTTCCAGGGGTTGCTGGACCTGCGCGGCTACGTGGCGGCCCAGACCGAGCGCCTGCGCCAGGACCGCGTGTACCCGCCGGAGCTGTACGTGACGCAGCGCTTCCGGGAGACCGGGTCCGCCGACGCGGCGGTCCGCGACGACGTGGTGGCGGAGCTGGTCGAGCTGCTGTCGGCGGACGAGGGCCGGTTCATCCTGCTGATGGGCGACTTCGGGCGCGGCAAGACGTTCGCGATGCGCACCCTGGCCATGACGCTGCCCGCGCGGCTGCCGGGCGTGGTGCCGATCCTGATCGAGCTGCACGCGCTGGACAAGTCGCACAGCGTGGAAGGGCTGGTCGCCGCGCACCTGGCCAACCACGGCGAGTCCCGCATCGACCTGCGGGCGTTCGGGTACCTGCTGCGGCAGGGCCGGGTGGTGCTGCTGTTCGACGGCTTCGACGAGCTGGCCAGCCGGGTCAGCTACGACCGCGCCGCGGACCACCTCAACACGTTGCTGGAGGCCGCCGAGGGCAAGGCCAAGATCGTGGTCACCAGCCGCACCCAGCACTTCCAGAACGACGCCCAGGTGCGCACCGCGCTGGGCGAGCGGGTGGGCGTGCTGCCGCAGCGCCGCGTGCTCGTGCTGGAGGACTTCACCTCCGACCAGATCCGCGCGTACCTGCGCAACCGGTTCGGGCCGGACCGGGCCGTGGCCGACGAACGGGCCCGGCTGATCAACGACATCGACGACCTCGGCGGCCTGTCGCGCAACCCCCGGATGCTCAGCTTCGTGGCCGACCTCGACGCGGACCGCCTGGCGGCCGTCGCGGCGCGGGACGCGGTGAGCGCGGCCGAGCTGTACGAGGAGATCCTGTCGTCGTGGCTGGTGCACGAGCACCGGCGGGCGAACCCGCCCGGAGCACCGGCCGGCCTGTCGGTGGACGACCTGTGGCACGCGGTGACCACGCTCGCGCTGCGCATGTTCGAGTCGAACGAGGCGCTGTTGCAACTGGTCGACGTCGCCGAGGTCGCGGAGGCGCTCAGCGGCATGGCGGAGGCGCAGTTGTCGCCGCCGCAGGCCACGCACGCCGTGGGGGCGGGCAGCCTGCTGGTCCGCACCGAGAACGACATGTTCGGCTTCATCCACCGCTCGGTGATGGAGTGGCTGGTGGCCAAGGAGATCGCGCGCCGGCTCGCCGAGGGGCAGCGGTCCGTGCCGCTGCTCAGCCGCACGGTGCTGTCCCAGCTGACCGTCGACTTCCTGTGCGACCTCGGTGACCCGGCGGCGTTGCAGGCGTGGACCGCGCGGGCGGCCGACGACGTCGCCAACGCCAACGCGCTCAAGATCAGCAGGCGGCTGCGCACACCGGTCCGGTCCGACCTGCGTGGCGCGGACCTGCGCGGCGAGGACCTGTCGCACCGCGACTTCAGCGGCGTGGACCTGACCGGCGCGGACCTCGGCGACGCCCTGCTGATCGGGGCGAAGCTGTCGCGGGCGGTGCTGCGGGACGCGCGGTTGCGGCGGGCCAGGCTGGACCAGGCCGTGCTGCGTGACGCGGACCTCACCGGGGCCGACCTCAGCGGCGCCCGGCTGGCCGAGGCGGACCTGCGCGGGGCCCGGGTCACCGGGAGCAGGTGGACGCGGGCCGCGCTGATCAACGTGGCCGCCGACCGCGTGCTGTGGTCCGCGCCCGAGCTCGCCGGGGCCGCGATCACACCGGGCCAGCCCGTGCTCACCGGCCTGCCACCCGCGGGCGTGGGCGTGCCGTTCGGCTTCGAGGACGGCCGCCTGCCCCGGCCGCTGGCCTACAGCGAGGACGGCTCGCTGCTCGTGGTGGGCAGCGCCGACGGCGGGGTGCTGGTGTGCGACACGGCCAAGGGGGTGGCGATCCGCACCCTCGACGGCCACCTCGACCGGGTCTACGCGGTGGACCTCGGGCCGGAGGACAGCGCCCTGGTCACCGCGTCCGCCGACGGGACGGTGCGGTTCTGGGACCCGCTGACCGGCGAACCGGGCGTGGTGGTGAGCGACCACACCGCGCCCGTGTGGCCGCTGCTGCTGGACCCGCGCGGGCGTTCGGTGGCCTACGGCGACGCGGCCGGCGTGGTGTGGGTGCGCGACGTGCCCGACGGCGCGGTGCGGTGGCGGCTGCCCGGGCACGCGGAACGGGTGTGGGCGCTGGCCTTCCACCCCGACCCGGACGTGCCCGTGCTGGCCACGGCGGACGATTCCGGCGCGGTGCGGATCTGGGACCTCACCACGGGCGAGGAGACCCGCCGGCTGCTCACCCCCGGTGGCACCGCGGTCTACACGGTCTCGTTCAGCCCGGACGGCTCGCGGCTGGTCGCCGGCGGGCAGTCCGCGGACCTTCGGATCTGGGATCCGGTGTCCGGCGAGTGCGTGCACCACCTCGACGCGCACGGCGGCCACGTGTACGCCGCCGCGTTCCACCCGACCGAGAGGCTGCTCGCCAGCGGCGACACCACCGGGGCCGTGCGGCTGTGGCGGCTGCCCGACTCCGACGACGACCGGCCGACGGGGACGGCGTTGCAGCACCGCCAGGCCACGGCCGTCTACCACCTGGCGTTCAGCCCGGACGGGTCGACGCTGGCCAGCGGCGACAGCGACGGCACGGTGCGGGTGTGGGACGGGCGGACCGGTCAGGACCGCCACGAGGTGGCCGCGCACCGCGGCCCGGTGTGGCCGCTGGCGTTCCGCCCGGACTCGGCGCAGCTCGCGACCACCGGCCGGGACGGCACCCTGCGCCTGTGGGATCCCTTCTCCGGTCGGCAGCGGCACGAGCTGCGCGGGCACGGCCGTCGCGTGACCCGGGTCGCCTTCGACCCCACGGGCGACCTGCTCGCGGCGAGCGGCAACGACGGCGTGGTCCGGATCTGGGACCCGCGCACCGGCCGGCAGCGACGCGCGCTCACCGGCGTCGACGACCAGCTGATCTCGGCGTCGTTCAACCCGGCCAAGCCGTTGCTGGCCACCGCGAGCAACGACGGCGGCGTGCACCTGTGGCACCTGGGCACGTGGCGTGCCGACCTGGAGCTGGACATCGAGACGGACTACGTGTGGGCCAGCGCGTTCGCGCCCGACGGCGACGTCCTCGCCACCGCCAACGACGACGACACGGTGCGGCTGTGGTGGCAGGCCACCGGACGCGAGATCGTCACCCTGCACGAGCACCGGGGTCGCGTGCGCTCCATCGCGTTCAGCCCGGACGGCCGCCTGGTCGCGACCGGGTGCGACGACTCGAAGGTGCGCCTGTTCGACCGGGACAGCGGCGCGTGCCTGGCCACGCTCCCCGGCCACACCGACCGCGTGTACGAGGTGTGCTTCGACGCCGACGGCACGCGGCTGGCCAGCGTCAGCAACGACGGGACGGCGATGCTGTGGGACGTGGCGCGCGGCGAGCCGACGCACGTGCTGCGCTCGCAACGGGGTCGGTGGTGGACGGGCGCGTTCAGCCCCGACGGCCGGACGTTCGCGACGGCGGGCGACGACGCCGTGGTGACGCTGTGGGACGTGGCCACCGGCGAGCGCGCGCACGTGCTGGCCGGTCACACCCGCCGGATCTGGTCGGTCGCGTTCAGCCCGGACGGGCAGCGCCTGGCCAGCGGCGGCGACGACGGCACCGCGCGGCTGTGGGACCTGTCCGACCCGGCCGGGCCGGGGCTCGGGTTGACCATGGTCGGCCTGCCGGGCGTGTGGGCGGCGTTGACCCCGCACGGGCGCTACAAGTTCGAGGGCACGCTGGGCAGCGAGTTCTGGCACGTGATCGGGCTGTGCCGGTTCGAGGTCGGCGAGCTGGACGCGTTCCTGAGCGGGGTGCACTCGGTGCCGCTGGACGAGCCGTTCTAGGCCGGGCGGACGGCCGCGACGACGAGCGTGCCGCCCAGCCCGGGCCAGCGGCGGGCCGCCCAGGTAGAGCGCACCTCGCCGAACCGGGTGCGCCACACGACTTCGTTGGAGCGCAACGCGGTCGGCACCAGCCCGGCCGCGCGCAGGCCGGTGGTCAGCAACCCGTGCGTGAACGGGCGGATGTGCACGTGCAGGTACTCGTGGAACGGGTCGACCTGGCGCGGCGCACGACCCGCGAGGAAGCGCAGTCGGTCCTGCGCGGTGGCCAGGTTCGGCGTGGTGAGCACCAGCACGCCGCCGGGCCGCAGCACGCGCCGGACCTCCCGCAGCAGCAACGCCGGGTCGTAGACGTGCTCGATGATCTCGCCCGCGAACACGCCGTCCAGCGAACCCGTGCGCAACGGCAGCTCCTCCCCCACGTCCAGCGCCACGGCGGGGAAACCGGCGGCCAGCGCGGACCGGCCCGCGTCGAGCACCGCGTCGCAGGCGACCGGCCGCAGCCCGCGCGCGGCCAGCAGCGCGCAGACCTCCCCGCCGCCGGCGCCGAGGTCGGCCACCGCGGACCCGGCGGGCAGCCGCTCGCCCAGCAGCCCGACGGCCAGCTCCAGCCGCCTCCGGTGGTACGGGTCGCGCAGGTAGCCCGCGACCTCGTCACCGGAGTACAGCCGCCGGTTGGCCGCCAGCGCCCGCGATCCAGCCCGTCGCACCAGGCCATGATCGCAGACCTGCGGAAACGGCGCTGCCAGTCGGGTGAAGTTGGCCCGTCACCGCACCGAACGGCGGGCGCGGGCGGGTCCGACGTGATTGGGTGACGGCGCAAGCACACGCTCCACGGGTGGGGAGGGGCCCGAGCCGCATGCGGATCGACCACGTCGTGTGGGACTGGAACGGAACCCTGTTCGACGACGGCGACGCCCTGGTGCGCGCCACCGTCGAGGCGTTCGCGCGCAGCGGCCTGGCCGAGGTCACGCTGGCCGCCTACCAGGAGCACTTCACCCGCCCGATCAGCGAGTTCTACGACCGGCTGGCGGGACGGGCGCTGTCCGCCGCCGAACAGCTCGCCCTCGACCGGCACTTCCACGACGCCTACACCGGGTTCCTGGCGCAGGCCGTGCTGCACCCGCAGGCCGCCGCGGCGCTGACCGAGTGGCAGGACGCCGGCCGCACCCAGTCGCTGCTGTCGATGTTCCCGCACGGCAGGCTGGTCGCACTCGCGCAGTTCACCGACATCGCGCACTTCTTCTCGCACGTGGACGGGATGCACGCGGACGAGAGCCCGCGCAAGGAGCCGCACCTGCGCCTCCACCTCGACCGGCTCGGCATCGACCCGGCGCACGTGCTCGTCGTCGGCGACAGCGTGGACGACGTGCACGCCGCCCGCGCGTGCGGTGTGCGCGCGTTGCTGTACCACCCACCGGAGCAGCCGCTGGTCAGCCACGCCAGGGTGAGGGCGCTGGGCGTGCCGGTGGCCCGAGGGCTGCCCGAGGTCGTCCGGTGGGCGCTGGCCGAGTCGGACCGGGAGCACCATGGCGTCTGACCACACCGGGCCCACCCCGGTGAGCCGCCTGCGCCGGGTACTGGTGCGCTACTCGTTCTTCACCGCCTGCGGCGCGGGTCTGCTGATCAGCATCATCCTGATGATGCAGGACAACACGTTGACCGCGGCGGGCATCTACTCGTCCATCGGGCTCAACCTGTTCGCCAGCGTGGTGTTCGCGCTCATGTTCGCCGCGCTGGCCAACTGGGTGCAGGACCGCCACACGCAGGAGACGATCGCCGAGAGCCTGGCGGGCGTGGCCGAGCGGATCACGCAGGACATGGCCCGCACCAACAGGTTGTTCCTGCCGTCCAAGCACTACGACGCGCTCAACCCGACCGACAGCTTCGGCGACGAGTACAACGAAGACCTCACCGTGGAGCTGGAGGAGAGCGGCTTCTTCGCCTTCTACGGCCCCAGCGCGCGGTACGTGGCCGCACGCCTGCTGGTCGCCGACCACCACCCGCAGCAGATCCGGATCGCGATGATCAACCCGGGCAACCGGCGCGCGATCAGCCGCCGGGCGTCGGACCGGATGTCGTGGCCGAAGTCGGCGGGCATGACGATCGAGCAGGTGGAGCGGGAGCTGGAGGACGAGCTGCTGATGAACCTCGTCTCGCTGTTCGACTGCCGCAGGCTCTGCCCGGTCGAGGTGCTCTACAACGACGACACCGCGGTCTACCGGTACGTGATGCTGGACGAGTCGGTGTACGTGTCGTGGTACCACAGCGCGCAGTCGGCGCACATGGAGATGCCCGAGACCTACCGGTTCGGCAAGGACTCCTTCATCTACTCGACGCTGCGCATGGACCTGATGCGGAAGTTCGAGATCTCCTCGCCCAAGGTGGTGTTCGACGCGGCGGACGGTGACGGCGTCCTCATCGAGCACCTGTCGGCGCTGACCAGCCGTGCGATCACCGCCGACGACCTGGCGCGGTGGCGCGCGGAACAGTTGGAGGACAGCGCGAACTTCCGCGCCTACCTGACCGCGTTGCGCCCCAAGCTGCTGCGCAACGACCGGGGCGAGCGCGGCGGTCAAGGGCGGCCCTGACCGGTCCGGTCGCGGGTCCGCTGCCCCGCGGCCGGCTTGTGGGATCATGCGTTCACCGCGGGCGAAACGAGGTCTGGGTTGGACAAGCGCGCTCGGTCCGCCGCCAACCGGGTCGACGGCGACGTGCAGGGGCCCGCCGTGCTGGCCGGGGCCATCCACGGCGACGTGCACATCACCGTGACGGGCGCGGCCGCGCAGGTCGCCGTGACGCCGGGAGGGCCGGAACTGCCCGCGGCGGTCCGGTTCCTGTTGCGCGCGCAGGTCGAGACGGCGCAGGAGATGCCCTACCGGCTGCCCGGGCCGCGTCGGTCCTCGCTCGTGGCGGTGCACGTGCGCCAGGACCTCGGCAGCGGCTCGGACGACCTCGTCTCCGAGCCGCCGCGACCGGTGCCGATCGTGGACGGCCGCGGGCAGGTCGTGGAGCCGCCGAGCCCGCCGATCACCCGGCTGGCCGTGCGCGCGCCCACCCGGACGGTCTGGGAGGCGTTGGACCGCGACGACCACGTCGTGATCACCGGTGGTCCCGGGCAGGGCAAGTCCACGTTGTCGCTGCGGCTGGCCGCCGACGTCGCCGAGCGCTGGCTGGCCGGTGACGACGCACCCGCGCCGATGGCCGAACGGGTGCTGCCGCTGCGGTTGACGGCCCGCGAGCTGGCCGGTCGGCTCGGCCGACCGTTCCCGGAGGCGGTCGCGGAGAGCGCCGGCGCGGAGTACGGCGCGCTGCTGGCCTCTCCCCTGGACCCGCGCACCTTGGAGGGGCGGATCGCGGGCTGCCGCTGGCTGCTGCTGGTCGACGGCCTGGACGAGGTCGCCGACACCACCGAGCGGGACCGCCTGGTCACCGTGCTGGCCGCGTGGACCAACGAGCCGTCGTCGCCCTACCGGGTCGTGGTCACCACCAGGCCGATCGAGGGCGCGGCGCTCGCGCCGTTGCAGCGCATCGGGGCCGCCCGCTACGAGCTGCAACCGTTCGACGAACGCGCGCTGCGCCAGTTCGCCCGCAACTGGTTCGGCGACCGGGACCGCGCCTACCGGTTCGTGCGCCAGATCCGCGCCGCGCACCTGGACGAGCTGGCCCGCGTGCCGCTGCTGGCGACGATCGCCGCGATCATCTTCGAGCAGCCGGGCAACCGCCCGTTGCCGGACAACCAGTACGAGCTGTACGAGACGTACCTGAAGTACCTGCGCACCGCGCACACCGCCGAGCCCGGGCCGTTCGACCCGGTGCGGGACGCGCTGCTGGAGCACCTGGGCCGCGTGCGGCTGGAGGCCGACACGTCCCTGGTGGACGCCGCCCACGACTGGGCCGCCCGGCACGTGCCCGACCTCGCCGGTGCCTGGCAGGACGAACTGATCACCTACCTCGCCGCCGTGGGTCCGCTCAGCCGTCGCGGCGACGACCTGCGGTTCCTGCACCACAGCTTCGCCGAGCACCTGGCCGCCACCGCGAAGGCCCGCCTGCTGCCCGAGCGCTTCGACCCGGCGGACGCCGACTTCGCGGGCCTGCTGCACGCCGCCCGCGCCGAGGACCGCGGCCGTCACGCCAGGGCCGTGCTGCTGCACCACACCCGCCTGCACCCGACCGAGGCCGAACGCCTGCTCGACCACCTGCACTCGGAAGGCCCCGACCAGCACCTGCTGGCCGCCCGCCTGCTCGCCCGCCACCTACCCGCCGGCCCGGCCGCCGTGGACGCCTTCCTGACCACCGTCCGGGCGTGGGCGATGACCACCCAGCACCCCGCCCTGAAGATCCTGTCCCAGACCAGCCGCGCCGCCCACCACCCCGGCACCGCCGCCTGGCTGGCCGACCTGATGGGTTCCGACGAGGCCCCCTGGCCGTCCCGCGTCGAATCCGCCACCGCCCTCGCGACCAGGCTCCGCGGCCCGGAGACCGCCGACGCCGTCCGCCTGCTGCGCCGCGTCGTGGACGACTCGGCAATCCCCGTCGAGCACCGCCTGGCCGCCGCCGAAGCCCTGACCGAGTGCGGCCCCGACGGCCACCGCGCCTCCGAACAGGGCCTGCGAGCCATCCTCGCCTCCACTTCCGCCACCGCCGAACAACTGCGCAACGCGGCCGTCGTCCTGGCCACCTTCGACCGCGACTCCCGCACCCACGCCGTCACCACCCTGACCGCCGTGCTGGACGACCCGGACGCCCCGGACCAAGCCCGCGTCCACGCCGCGACGGCCTTGGTCGAGATCGACGTGGAACACCACGAACGCGCCGCCGACGTCTTCCGCGACGTCTTGCGCACCCGCACGAGTTTCACCGCCGGACTGCGTGATGCCGCGGTCGGGCTCGCGTCCTTGGGCTCGCAGTGCTCCAGCGAAGCCGTCGCCGCCGTCACCCGGCTCATATCCGATCGACGCATCGCTCTCGGCGACCGGATCTCCGCCGTCGAAACTCTCGCCCGACTGGGCCCAGATCACCGCATGGCCGCCATCGGCCACCTGACGGCCTTGTCCACAGCATTCGGGATCAACGCGTATCTCCGGTCGCGGATCGCCCGTTCACTCGCCGACATCGGGGCGCAGCACCAGGCTTTGGTCCTGCTGCAAGCCGTCCTCGGTGACTGGACCACCGACGCCAACGGCCGCATGTGGGCCGCACAGGCACTTGCCGACCTGGGGCCGGAGCACCGGGATGAGGCAGCTACCGCGCTGCATGGAGTCAGAACCGACCCGACGGCCTCGCAGTATGACGCGTCATTGTCGCTCGCCTCCCTCGCGGAGTTGGGCGAGCCTTACCGGGCACCGGCGGTGGCGTCGCTGCGCAAGACGCTCGCGGACCACTCCATCGCTCCCGACATCCGCGTCCATGCCGGCTCCCGACTCATCGGGCTCGGGCCCGAGTTCCACGACGAGGTGGCCCGTCACCTGCTGGACATCACCGCCCAGCAATCCGACCCCGATGCCCGATTGATGGCATGGCGCGCGCTGCGACGCCTCGGCACCTGGTTCCGCGAGCGAGCTTCGTCCGCCGTGCTGGCGCTGATCGCACCGACGCAGACCGAACGCTGGGCCGCCTACCGCGACTACCCGACCTTCAACCAGTTCGACGTCACCGACCCCGATCTGTTCGCCGACGCGCTGTTCGCCGTGCTGCGCGATCCGCGCTGGAGCGGGCTGGCTCGAATCGGTGCGGCGGATACTTTGATCACGATGGACCGTCGCCACCACCGTGCGGTCGTTGACGAGGTGGTTGGCATGATCGAGGCGCGAGTCGTGCGCGAGCCGCAGTTGCACTCGCTGACCAGAAGCGGTGCGAAGCTCGGCCGTGCCGCTCGCGCGAGACTGGCTGGGGCTCTGCGCGGCTTGGCGAGCCACCCCCACGCAACCACCACCACGGTCTGTCACGTGGCTCACGCGATGGAAGAGTTGGACCAGGGGTCCGACCCGGCGATGACGGCGGCCCTGCGGCGCATCGTCGCGGATGACCTCCAGCGGGTTTCGGACCGCAGTAACGCCGCGATGGCATTGGTCTCCGCGATACCGGATGCGATCGACTCCGCGGTCGCCGTCGTCATGAGCGACTCCGCCTTCGACGGACTTCCCGCGTGGAAGTCGAGGGTGCGGGCGTTGGCAGAGAGGGGCGCAGGCCTCGCAACGGAGCTCTGCCAGCGCATGACCGATGCCGACACCGATTGCCGCAAGCGCCTGGCCGCCGCTACTGTGCTGGCAGAACTGGGACCGGAGCTGCGCAGCGAGGCGCTCGCCGAGATGCGCCGACAAGCCGCTGACGAGGGCCTGGCCTTCCAGTGGCGCACTGACGCGGTGATGGCGCTCGCCGAACACGACCCGACCACCTTGGCAACGGCGATCACCTTCCACACGCAAGTGCTCAACGACGAATCGCAGGACGTGAGCAGCCGCTGCGAGGCTGCAACGCAGCTCATGGTTCTGGACTCCGCTGCGGCAGGTACCGCGTTGGCCGCGCTGTGGCGATTCAGCACCAGCCCTGAGTTCACCACCGATGAGCACGCAGACGCCGCCACCTGGCTCGCCTACCGGACGACAGGCCCGCGTGCGCGGGACTTCGACCTGCTGTTCCTGGCGCTGAGCCGTGACCCCGCTGTCGATGCGCAGGAACGCCGCTGGTTGACCTCGTACCTGAAGGGCCGAGACCGCGTCAATGCCGAACGCGATCTGCTGGCTGACCACACAGCGACGCCGGCGCAGCGGGTGGGTGACACCACCGAGTGGAGGGAGCCCGCCCTGGCAGCCGAGGCGGCCGTGATGCTGCACGGGGTCGTCACCGCAGCCGAGACCACGTCCGTCGAGCGGGTCAGAGCGGCCGTCGCGCTCGCCGGGCTCTCGCCCCGTTGGCGGTCCGAGGCGGCCCGGCTGCTCGACCAGACCGCCAAGTCCACCGGCTTCGGCGACCACGTCCGTCAGGCCCTCATGGGGCCGATCACGCAGATCCGCCAGGACCTGATGGTCCAGGATGACCTCGTGGCTCGCGATGACACGAGGTCGTGGCGTGACCGGAAGACGGCCGCGATCCGGATCCACTTCCTCACCGACGACACGCCCGACCGGCTGGTGCCGGTGTTCCGCGATTTGCTGGAGGATCACCGGCTGTCCGACTCCGACCGGATGCAAATCCTCTACGCGCTGCGGAAGTCCGGCGGTCTGCGGCAGTTGCGCGGCATGCGGGACGACGGTCGAACGCCACCAGCGATCCGGTGGCAGGCCGTCAAACGGCTCCGCGACCACGCCGTGGACGACCGCGCCGCCGGTGTCCGCGCCCTGCACGTCGTCGCCACCGACCCCACCTGTCGGCCTCCACTGCGCTGGCGGGCGGCTGACGACCTCATGCAGTTCGGTGAGCGGGGTCGTGAACTCGGGGCGGGGTGCCTGTGGGAGATCGCCACGGACGAGGGGTTGCCGGTCATCCCGCGCGTCGATGCGGCTCGCAGGCTCGGCGTGACGCGGCCCGATCTGCGGGCACAGGTCGTATCGCTGCTGAGGCAGTTCCGCACGACCGAGAACCCCTTGGCGCGCATCCAGGTGCTCAAATCGATCGGCCGGTTCGAGAGCGCCGAGGGTGCGATCGCGTTGCGGGACATGGCACGTGACCGCACCCTGCGGCCCGGTGCCCGGCTGCGGGCCGCAGCGGCGGCCGCCGAGTTGCGCCGTGACTTCAGGGAGGCGGCCGCCGTTGTCGCACGCGAGTTGGCGCACGACGTGGCGGTCCCGCGACACATCCGGGTGAAGGCCGCACGAGCGTTGGCGCGGTGGAGTGAGGTGTGCCGGGCGGAGGCGCGGGCGTTGTTGGTCGAACTCGGGGTCGCGAACGGTCAGTCGTAGCCGCCGAACATGAACAGCGAGATCTCGTGGTCGGTCGGGTTGGCCAGGCCGTGCAGGTTGCCGCCCTTCAGCAGCGCGAGGTGGCCGGCCCGCAGCAGGCGCACCTCGAAGCACCGGTCGCGCCGCTCCGGCTCGGCCCAGTCGCCGACCACCATCCAGCCCTCGCCCTCCAGCATCAGGAACACCTCGGAGTTGTCCCGGTGCCGGTGCAGGCCGATGCCGCAGCCAGCTTCCAGCACGTGCAGGTCCATGTACTCGACCGCGAGGAACGGCTCCTCGCCGCCCGTGCCCTTGCGGCCGAACGCGTCGAGGTTGTACGGCTCCAGCCGTCGCCCCAGCTCGCCGGACCCGGTGAACCGGAAGTAGTTGGAAAGCAGGTTGCGGTACTCCAGGAAGCCGATGCCGCCGTGGGGGTTGGGGCTGCGGCCCACCTCCAGGTACGCGTCCCACCCGCGCGTCACCATCTGGAACGCCAACGTGACCGGCCCGACGGAAGCGGTGCCGTCCGCGCTGCGCCACCGCAGCACGACCCGCAGCGGGCGGAGCGGGTGCAGCAGGTGGTCGGGCGCGACCTCGCGGACGTCCCGGCCGTCCAGCCCGGCCCGGCCGAACGCGTCCGGCGCGCCGCGCGCGAGGTCCGGCCGGGGTTGCAGGATCCCGAGCTTGAGCGACTGCCTGCCCCGCGCCCCGACCCGCGACTCCAGGTCGTCGCCGGCGTAACCCCAGAACTCGGCGACGTAACGGCCGCTGTCGGGGTCGTAGGGTGCCTCCACCTCGGCCCGGCCACCGCCCTCGACCTGCACGTCCAGCAGCAGCCGGTCCCCCAGCGAGCCGCCGTGCGCCCGGGCCAGCGCGCTGTCCGGCCCGGCCCGGTAGGACAGGTGCAGGAACGGCCCGGTCCAGTCGCCGGCCAACGCCCACCCGCGCACCGCCCTGGTGTCGCCCAACCGGAAGTCGGCGACGTTCTGCTTCTGGAAGTCGGTCTTGAAGTCCTGCGCGACCGGGTCGAGGACGTCGGTGTTCGGGCTGCTCGGCCCGTAGAGCTCCAGCCAGTCGTGCGGCAGCAGGTACTGCAACGACGGCGTGGCGTAGCACTCCAGCTCGGCGGCGAGCCTGGTCTCCTGCACCACGGTGAGCAGTCGTTCCAGCGGGTTGTCGGACGAGTAGTTCGGCACCGCGCCCGGCTCGACGCGACGCACGGCGTCACCTTGTGGGATCCGCACGGGACACCTCCCCTTCAGGGCTGATACAGGAACGCGACGAACTTCAACGGCTCGTCGCCGTCGGCGCGGATGCCGTGGATGCCGCCGCTCTTGGTGAACAGCGTGCTGCCGGGCCCCACGGCCACCTCGCGGCACTGCTTGGGACCGATGCCGTACACCTGCCGCTCCACGATCGGCTGCCCGGCCGCGGCGGGGTCGTCGTCCACGCCCAGGTAGGCACGCCCTCGGCCGGACACCACGTAGTACAGCTCCTCGGAGCCGATGTGCCGGTGCGTGCCCTCCACGACTCCCGGCGGGATCGTCACCTCGTGGAAGAACACCAGGTCACCACCCAGCTCGCGTTGCACGAGCCAGCGCATGTCCAGCACGTTGCCGTCGCCCGCGTCCGGGTTGCCGGGGTCCATCATGGCGTTGCGGTAGCGCACCGGCGGCACCTGCGCCGAGTCGGGGATGAACCACGCGCGCTGGTAGTCCAGCAGGTAGTTCAGGTCGCGCACGGTGTTCTGGCCCGAGGACGGCGAGGGGTCGCGCGGCTCCTGGTGGGACCGCAGGAAGTTGTTGTCCCACTGGACGTCCGGCACCGGGTGGCCGGTGGGCGTGGTCAGCGACACCTCGCTGAACGCCACCTCCAGCCGCCGCAGGGCCTTGATGTCGACCAGCGCGGGCGCGAGCGACGGCGGACGCGTGATCGGGGCGTTCGCGCCCATCAGCGGCAGCACCCGGTAGTCGTGGTGGGTGTGCTCGGGCGGCTCCAGCGTGTCCCACATCTCGACCGCGTACGCGTCCACCGCCTTGTCGTAGCGCAACGTCACGGTCGCGTCGGCGGTGAGGCCGGTGTCGGCGGGCAGGAGGCGCACCCACGCGTTGACCGAGGGACCGAGGCGACGGCCGCGTTCCCGCACCAGCTCGGTGAGCCGTCCGGCTCGGTACTCCAGGCGCAGGACGCTGCTCAGGCGCGTGCCGTCGAGGTAGACGCTGCCCTTCATCGCGGTGATGTCCGGGCCGTTGCGCACCTCGTCCACGTCGTAGCGGTACCGGGTGCTGCGCGAGGCGTGCAGGTAGCGCGAGTGGTAGATCCGGTCGGGGAAGAACACCACCCGGAAGATCTCGTTCTCGGGCTGGGTGAAGATGTCGTCGAACGCGGGGTCCATCGCCGTCACACCCTCGTGGTGAGCAGGTCGCCGACGCGGAAGGCGTTGGCCTGGATGGTCAGGGTCGGGTTCGCGCCGCCCGAGGTCGGCATGAACGACCCGTCGGTGACGTAGAGGTTGTCGAACCGCCACGCGCGGCAGTCGGGGTCGAGCACCGAGTCCCTCGGGTCCGACCCGAACCGCGCGCCGCCGAGCACGTGGTTGGCGATGCGCCGCACGTCGTTGCCGACGTGGCCGTGGCCGATCACCTGCACGCCGTCGCCACCGGCGGCCAGGATCCGGCGGCACTGCTCGGCCAGCACGGTCATCACCGCCACGTCGTGGCTGTGCCAGCCCTTGTCGATGTGGGCGACCGGGCGGTTCCACTTGTCGCGCACGGACGGGTGCAGCGTGATGCGGTTGGTGGGCAGCGGCACCTGGTTGGCCATGAACGCCACCGACAACTGGCGGCCGAAGTTCTCGTTCAGGTAGCCGTCGAACCCGTCGCCGCGCATGTCCAGGTCGTACAGGTAGCCCTTCCACATGGTGTCCATGTCGTTGGCGGCCCACGTGCGCGCCATGCTGATCGGCAACGCCGAGTCCGACGTGTTGTTGTAGATCGCACCGCCCGCCCAGAGGTTGTTGGCGCGCACGAACTCGGGTGCGGCGCACGCGTCGGTGGCCCAGTCCGAGTCGAGCGTGCGGGACTTGTCGTGCCGGCCGGGCACGCGGGCCGACGCGCCGCCGAAGCAGTGGGTGAGGAAGTAGCGGCCCAGCAGGTCGTTGCCGTTGATCCGCTGCCCGAACGCCGGGTCGAGCTCGGCGGACAGGTGCAGCAGCCGCACCGACTCGATCGCGCTGCACGCCACCACCACGACCGTGCCGCTGACCGTCCGGGACCGTCCCAGGGGGTCGCGGTAGTGGACGGCGGTCACCCGCGAGTCGGTCGCGGACAGGTGCGTCACGGCGCAGTTGGCGCGCAGCTCGAAGCCCGGCTCGGTGGAGATCGGGTGCAGCAGCGACACCCAGGTGTTGGACTTCAGGCCCAACGGGTCGCCGTAGCGGTTCACGAACGCGGTTTTGATCGACTCGCGGTCCAGCGGCACGGTGCGCCCGCTCGGGAGGTGGTCCTCGGTGATGACCGCCAACGGCGTGCGGTAGCGGCGCAGGCCCAGCGCGTCCATCCCGACGGCCACGTGCGAGCTGATGCTGTTGGGCTCCAACGGCTTCTGGTAGTGGTCGGCGCTCGCGGGCTTGAGCTGGCCGTCACGGGTGCCGTTGATGCCCACCAGGTCCTCGGCCACGCAGTACCACGGCTCCAGCTCGTCGTAGCCGAACGGCCAGTCCCGCGCCTCGCGGGCGACGTCGCCGTTCGGGTCGTCACGCAGGTCCGCCCGCCCCTGGTTGACCGTGCACAGCCGGAAGTCGTCGGGCGCGAACCGCAGCGACACCCCGCCGTACAGCTGCGTGCCGCCGCCGACGACCTGCGCCGTGTACCCCTCGATGGTGGCCAGGTCGCGGCCGTCCTTCTCGCGGTAGACGTGCGGCTCGTCGTTCAGGTCCGGCTCGACGTGGCTGGAGTAGAACGACACGCCGGTGTTGGCCACGCCCGGCACGCGGAGCACCTTCTCCGCGCCGGTGGCGAACTCCTCGTCGCGCTTGAAGTCCGACAGGCCGTCGGGGCTGGTGTGCTGGGCGTGGAACAGCGGGCCCTTCTCCAGCACCAGCACGCGCTTGCCGGCCCGCACCAGCGCGTGGGCGATCGGCGCGCCGCCCGCGCCGCTGCCGATGATCACCGCGTCGAACGTCTCGTCGGCCATGGTCTCACCCCCGGTAGTCGGTGTTGCGGCCCAGCGGCGCCTCCAGCGCCGAGCGCCAGTCGAACTCGAAGCGCTCGGCGAGGTAGGCCCACGCCGCCGCGCCGTTGTTGCCGCCGTGCTTGGGGTGGGCGAACGCCCCGGTCATGGCGTGGCGGCGGAGCAGGACGAGGAAGTAGCGCGGCTCGCCGTACTGCCCGGTGTCCCAGCCGGGCACCGCGTTGGCGGCCAGCTCGTCGTAGAGGTCCATGAACGCCTGCCTGCCCAGCTCCGCCGGCTCCCGGCCGGGGAAGCGGGCGCGCAGCACGCCGTCGATCAGCCGCAGGCACGTCTTGTAGTCGTCGAGGTTGTGCCGTTCCTCGCGGGCCAGCAGCTTGTCGATGAAGTTGACCACGCCGACCGACTCGTCCATGAGGAACGCCAGCGGGAACTGCCGGTCCCGCTCGGAACGGCTGAGTCGGTGGTAGAAGTCGTCGAGGAAGCGCCGGTTCTCGGCGAGCTGGAACGGCAGCACCTGCGTCACCAGGCGGTCCAGCAGGCGCAGCTCCCACCGGTCGAAGCTGATCGGCACGGCGCAGCCGTGGGTGAAGAACCGCGACCACTCGCGGCCGTTGTCGCACCGCTGCCGCTGCGGGTTCACGGGGTCGAGCACGGACCGGCCGTCCACCGCGAACCGGTAGCGGTGCACCTGGCCCTTGCCGACGCGCACGGTCACCGCCCACAGGCCCGTCGGCTCGCCCAGGAACCGGACCTGGCGCAGCGGGACGGGCGTGTGCAGCTCGCCGAACGTGCCCACCACGCCGACCTCGCGCGCCTGGTCGTCGCGGTGCACGAACGTGACGTCGTTGAACCGGTAGGACACCTCCGCCGACGCGCCGTCCCAGTGCGTGTCGACCACGGGCAGGTGGAACGGCTCGGCCACCTCGCCCACGTCCCGGGCGAGGAAGCGCGTGGTGTGGTTGAGCACGTACTGGTCGTCTCGGGGAACCTGCACGACGGGCATGGCCTTCACCCACCTGATGAGCGCGGGCCACGGACGCCGGCCCGGTCGCGACTGGACGGCGCGGCGCAGAACGCACCGCGCACCGGAGAAGTCGCGGCAGGTCAGGGGGTGGTTAGCCGCCGGCCGCCCGATTCAGCGCACCGGGTGAAATCGGCCGCCCGGCCGTAACGAACAACTTTCACGTGGGAAGGGCCCGTCGGTGTGGCACCGGGCCGGGTGCCACACCGACCCGGGTTCGTCGATCCCCGCTACTCGGCGCCGAGCGGCACCAGGCCCTGGGCGATGCCGCCGTCGACCGGCAGCTCGATGCCGGTGGTGAAGGTCGCGCCGAACGCGAGGAACAGCGACGCCCGCGCCACCTCGTCCGGCGTGCCGATGCGACCGAGCGGGGTCAGCGCCGCGCCCGCCGTCTCGAACTCCTCGCGGTGCTCCGGGCTCGCGGTGGCCACGCCCATGGTCGGGGTCTTGATGAACCCGGGGCTGACCACGTTGACCCGGATGCGCCTGGGCAGCAGCTCGGCCGCCAACACCTGCGCGAACGCCCGCACCGCCGCCTTCGCGCCGGAGAACGTCGCCATGCCGGGCGTGCCGGTCCCGTCGGCGACCGCGGTCGTGAAGACCACGGCACCGCCCTCCGAGATCAGCGGCAGCAGTCGCTGCACGGTGAAGAACGCGCCCTTGGTGTTGACCGCGAACGTCTTGTCGTACACGGCCTCGGTGACCGCGTCGAACGGTTCGAGCTCGGCGAACCCGGCGTTGATGTGCACGTAGTCGACCGTGCCGAACCTCTCCTCGACCAGCTTGCCCAGGAGCTCGATGTCGGCCGGGTCCGTGGTGTCGGAGCGCACGACGTGCGCCTTCGGCCCCAGCTCCCGCTTCGCCGCCTCGACGTTGCGCTCGCGGTAACCGGTCGTCACCACCTCCGCGCCGCCCGCGAGCAGCGCCTTGACGATGGCCAGCCCCATGCCGTGGGTGCCACCGGTGATCACGGCCTTCTTCCCAGTGAACATGTGCGGAATTCTCCTGTCCAGCTCCACCGAGCGAATTGTTCGCGTGCTTCCGAGCAACGATCACACGGGGCGGACAGCCGATCAACCACTGATAAAAAGGTCAGTACTTACCAATTGGTCAGTGGTGCCGACCACCGGTCGTTCATCGCCGGTAATGAACGGTCCACCGCCCATTCCTCGCCCTTCCCGAGATGCCGCAGGGGGCGGACGGCACGGTGCCGCCCGCCCCCTGCGGGACGTTCCTCGGGGTAGTTACACGCGCTCTAAGACCACCACCGGGATTTCCCGGGTCGCGGTGGCCTGGTAGGTGTCGTAATCCGGCCACAGCTTCGTCATCAGGCCCCACAGGCGCGGCTTCTCCTCCGCGTCCGCCGTGCGCGCACGCGCGGTGAACTTCTCCGAACCGGCCTGGACGTGCACCTCCGGGTTGGCTACCAGGTTGAGGTACCAGTCGGGGTGCTTCGGACCGCCGGTCATGTGGGAGGCGATGAGGACGTAGCGCTCGCCGTCCCTGGTGTAGAACACGGCGGTGCGGCGGAGCTTGCCGCTCTTGCGCCCCCTCGTCGTCAGGACGAGGTTCGGGACGCCCGCTTCCAGGTGGCCGTCGCGCCCGTCGCTGGCGAGGTACCTCGCGACGTGCCGGGCGACCCCCGGGTACGGGCTGTCGGTGACCGGCTCCACGCCGGGCTCGATCATCTGTGCTCCTCAAGGGCGATCGGGAAGGGAGAGGTGGAACGCACGCCGGGTGACCGGTCGTGCGACCACTGTAGCGACACCCCACCGGTGAAGATCACCCCAGTGCGCGCGGGGGTTCCAGTCCTCAGTGGACAGTGCGAAGGGCGTGCTCACGCCTGCCAGGCTCCGTTGGCCACGGCGTTCTTGGCGTACTCCGCGAAGCTGATCGGCTCACGGCCGAGCGCGCGCTGCACCCCGTCGGACAAGTGGGCGTTCTTGCCCTTGCGGATCTGGCCGATCAGGTCGGCCAGCAGTTCGGCGTAGTCGGGCGGCGTGCCGACGGAGACCAGGTCGTCGACGTACTGCTCGTGCGTGACGGCCTCGTAGCGGACCTCGCGGCCGGTGACGCGGCCGATCTCCGCGACCGCCTGGCCGAAGGTGATCGCCTCCGGGCCGGTCAGCTCGTAGATCCGCCCCTCGTGGCCGTCCTCGGTCAGCGACGCCACGGCGACCTCGGCGATGTCGTCGCAGTCGACGAACGGCTCCAGGCCGTCGCCCGCGGGCAGGCGCAGGTGACCAGCCAGGATGCCGTCGAGCAGCACGCCCTCGTCGAAGTTCTGGGTGAACCACGTCGGCCGCAGGATGGTCCACCGCAGGCCGGACGCGCGGACGATGTCCTCGCTGCCGGTCAGCGACTTGCCGCCCGCCTCCTCGTCGGTCCGGGCCTGGAGCAGGGTCAGCCGCTCGACACCGGCGGCGACGGCCTTCTCGCAGAACGCGCGGACCGAGACCTCCGGGTTCCACTCCACCGCCTCGTCGACCAGGTCGACCATGTACACGGCTCCGACGCCGGCCAGCGCCGCGTCCCACGTTCTTTCCTCGTGCCAGTCGAATGTCGTCTCACCATTGCGGCTCGCGGCGCGGGCGGTGAACCCGCGGGCCCGGAGCCGTTCGACGATCCGCTTACCGGTCTTGCCCGTTCCGCCGAGCACGAGGATGGGTTTGTTCGTCTGCATGATCCTCAGTGAAGCAGCGCGGCCATATTCTTTCGAGACGGTCGGAAAACAATTCTCCACGGTTCGGTCAATGCCGGTCGAGGGTGGATCGGGAATCGGTAACGGCCGGTTAACCGGTGGACCACCAATGGCATTCGCACCGACGGGCGGACGCGCGTGCCGGTCCTGCCCGCAGGACGGTGGTGGCGGCACGGTCACCGCCACCACCGGTTCAGGGCCGGTCGACGCGACGGCGGCACCGTCACGGCCGGGTCGCGGTCAGCGGGCCAGGTAGCCCAGCCCGTGCTCGGCCACGGCCGCCGAGGCGACGAGGCGCGACGCCGCCATCCGCCGGCGCGGTGGGACCGCCCGCGGCGCGCCGTCGCCGAACTGCGGGTCCAGGGTGATGGTGGTGGCGTGCCGCTTCCCGCCGCCCCACGCCGGTCGGCGGTCCAGCAGGCGGGGCTGCGCGGTGGTGACCACGAGCAGCGGCACCGCGCGGGCGGTCTCGGCGAGGGCTTCCACCGCGTCCAGCACGGCGGGGTGGGCCAGGTGCAGGTCGTCCACCGCCACCAGCACCGGCTTGGTGAGCGCGACGTCCTCCACGAACAGCCGCCACGCCCGCAGCACCTCGTCGACGTTCGGCCCGGCGGTCCCGTCGCGCCGCGGATCGACGCAGTGGCGCAACCAGTACCGCAGCCACCGGAACTCCTCGTCGTCGGCCACCACCTGGTCGAGCACGAAGGACAGCTTGTCCGACACCGCGGCCGGCGAGTCCCCCGGCGTGACGCCGCAGTACTCCCCGACGATCCGGCCGGGCAGGGCCAACGGGTCGTTCCCGCACCGCGTCGTCATCCGTCCCACCAGGACGGTGACGTCGCCACCCTCTTCCAACCGGCGCACGAACTCCGTCAGGAAGTGCGTCTTGCCGACGCCCTCGTCACCCAGCACCGTCACCAGGTGCGGGCGGGCGCGGTGGCGGACCCGGCCGAACAAGCCCGCCAGCAGGTCCACCTCCCGCTCGCGGTCCGCGAACGGCATCCCGCTGCCCGCACCCGGGTCGTCCAGGGTGGCCGACTCGCCGTTGCCCGCGACCCGGTACGTGAACAGCGACCTGGTCAGCCACAACGTCCGCCCGCACACCCGCACCTCACCCGCGGGCACGTCGGCCAGCAGGCACTGCGCCTGCTCGACGAGCATCCCCGCGACCACCACGGCCTCGCCGGAGCGCGAGCACCTGACGCCGGCCTCGCCCGTGACGATCGCGGCGGTGACCTCGGGCCGGACCCCGGGTTCGGCGCGCGCGCCCAGGACGTCGGCCAACCCGGCCACCGCGCGGACCGCGCGTTCGGCGTGGCCCCCGTGCGGCGCGTCGAACAGCACGGCGGTGACCGAGCCGATCGACGCCAGGATGACGCCGCCCCTGGCCCGCACGGCCCGGGCGACGTCGCCCGCGATGGTGGTGAAGTGGGCGTCCAGGCGCTGGGCGGGCACGACGCCCTCCGCGACGGCCGGGCGCGCCCGCACCAGCAGCACGCTGACGGTCCGCCGTTCCAGCCTCCCGGCGGGGAAGTCCGGTTCGGCGGGCTCGTCGGTGATCGGGACGCGGCCCGGTCCGAGCACGGGCGGAGCGGGTTCGGTCTCGGGCGGAGCGGGTTCGGCGGCCGCAGGCGCGGGCCGGGCCGGTTCGGCGGTCGCAGGCGCGAACGGAGTGGGTTGGGCGGCCGCAGGCGCGAACCGAACCGGCCTGGCGGCCACAGGCGCGGGCGGAGCCGGTTCCGCGGCCGCCGGTGCGAACCGAACCGGCCCGGCGGCCGCAGGCGCGAATGGAACCGGTTCGGCGGGCGGAGCCGGTTCGGTGGCGGGCGTCACCGACGCCGTTCCGGTCGGCGCCACCTCGATCCGCTCGGCCGGCGTGAGCGCCGGGTCGTGCGTCAGGATGGCCTGCTGCAACGCGCGCAGGCCGTGGCCGGGTTCCAGGCCGAGATCGGCCAGCGCGGCCCGCGTCCTGGTGAACACGGTGAGCGCGTCGGCGTGCCGCCCGCAGCGGTAGAGCGCGAGCATGAGCTGGCCGCACGAGCGCTCGCGCAGCACCTCGGTCTCCAACATGGTGTACAGCGGCCCCAGCACCGCGTGGTGCCGCCCACAGGCCAGCTCGGCGTCGAACAGGTTCTCCATGGCGTCGAGCCGCGAGTGCTGCACCGCGGTGAGCTCGGGCCAGGTGACACCCGACTCGACCAGGTCCGCCAGCACCGGACCGCGCCACAGCGCCAGCGCCTCGCGCAACACCGTCGTCGCCCTGGCCGGTTCACCGCTCGCGAGCAGCGCCTGCCCCTCGGCGGCCTGCCGCGTGAAGCGGTGCAGGTCCACCTGGTCGACGTCGAGCCGGAGCACGTAGCCGGGCGGTTGCGTCACCAGGCTGGGCCCGTCACCGCCCGAGGCGAGGATGGTCCGCAGCCCCCAGACCGCGTTCTGGAGGATCTTCCGCGCCGAGGTCGGCGCGTCGTCGCCCGGCCACAGCGCCCGCAACAACTGGCTGGTGGCCAGCACCTGGTTGGCCTGCAACAGCAACCGGCCGAGGGTGGCGCGCTGCCGAGCGCCCCCCAGCGGTATCGGGTGCCCGTCGTGGTCCAACGCCGTGAGCGCGCCCAACATCTGAAACCGCATCGTGTCCCCCATGCCTGCGATTCGTCTTCCGGCAGTCGTGTCCGACCGCCGAGCGGCCTCGTGGTCGCCCGCCCGCCGGACCGGTGTGGCCGATCCGGGATGTGCGGCGCAGCGCCGTCCCCCGACAACGCAATTGTGTCCGCCACTCACTCCGTCAATACCGACGGTCACCGGAGTGGGAATTCAAGGTACCACGGTGGAAGTGCGCTTCCCGATATGTCGCAATTGTTCACGCCGGGCACCGGCGAGTCACCCGTTGCGCACCCATTGATCCGAACAGGTGAAACCCGAAGGTGATCCCGAAGCCGGAAAACGGAGTGCTACCGGTGACGCCACCCCGCGCGACCTCGGCGGCCGCACGTGCCCGATCCCGGTCACCCCCGTGACCGGGACGAAGGCTGCCGGTGCCCGGCGTTGGTTCCGCTCATCGACTCCTCCGTCGTGCGTCCTCGACGTCACCGCGGCAACCGTCGCACTAGGCTCCGCAGGCTCGATACAGTATCCCGTGTTCTGGTGGGGGCAAGTACTTACGGGAAGGTAAGCACTTACCAAGTCGTCAGGGGGCGCACGTGAAGACCAAGAGCTACGTCTGCGGGCTGGACGCCGCGGTGGACCTCATCGCGGGCAAGTGGAAGGTCCTCATAATCGCGGCGATCGCAGACGAGGGTAAGCGGTTCGGGCAATTGCGGAGAATCATCCCGGGAATCAGCGAGAAAATGCTCTACCAGCACCTCCGGGAAATGGAGGCGGACCAGCTCGTCCGCCGCGAGGAGTTCGCCGAGGTGCCCGCCCGGGTCGAGTACTCGCTGACGCCGTTGGGGCACTCGCTGTACGCCGCGCTGGAGCCGCTCAACGAGTGGGGTGCCCGCAACATGGCCTCCGGCGACGCCGCCGCCTGCGGCTACCACTGACCACCCGACGACCTGCCCGACCAGGACCCGCGGGGCGGCGCTCGAGGCCGCCCCGCGGCACAGCGGACGAGCGCTCAGACGACCTCGATGTTGGCCATCATGCCCAGGTCCTCGTGCTCGGCGTTGTGGCAGTGGAACAGGTAACGGCCGCGGTAGCCGTCGAACCTAGTGATGATCTCCGCGGCTTCACCCGGCCGCAGGGAGAGCGTGTCCTTCAGGCCGGCGTCGTGCGGCAACGGCGGGCGGCCGCCGCGTGAGAGCACCCGGAAGCCGACCAGGTGCAGGTGGACGGGGTGGTGGACGTCGGCCACCAGCCGCCACACCTCGACGTCGCCCAGACCCGTGGTGACGTCGGTGCGGGCCGGGTCGAAGGGCAGCCCGCCGACCAGCCACCCGTGACCGCCGTGCGTCCGACCGGCGCGGAAGGAGAAGTCGCGCACGCGGACGGCGTCGGCCTGCCGCCAGGTCGGCAGGTCCGTCGAGAGCACGCGGGGCACGCGGCTGTCGTCGACCGCCCGGCGTGCGACGCGGAACGCCATCACGTCGCGGGCACGACCGGAGCCGAGCCGGTTGACGAGCCTGACCCGGTCGCCGACCCGCGTGCCGGCGAAGTCGATGACCACGTCGTAACGCTCGGCGGGCGCGGTCGGCAGCGCCCGGTGCGCGACCGGTTCGGCGAGCAGCCCCTGGTCGGCCCCGACCTGCACGAGGTCGAGCCGTCGTCCGTCGTCGGTGACCGCTTCCAGCTCGTAGTGCCGGGCGTTGGAGGCGTTCAGCAAGCGCAGCCGGTAGCGCGCCGCGTCGACCTCGTGCACGGGCCACGGCGCCCCGTTGACCAGGATCACGTCCCCGAGCACACCGGCGAAGTAGCGGTCCTGCACGCCGGGCCGCTCGCTCAGGGTGGGGTCCAGCGACGGGTAGGCGAGGCCGCCGTCCGCCGCGAAGGCCCGGTCGGCGATGACCAGCGGCAGTTCGCGGGGACCGGAAGGCAGGCCCAGCGCGTCCTCGGCGTCGTCGCGGACCACGTGCAACCCGGCCAGGCCGCGCCAGATCGCCGGAGCGGTGAAGTCCATCCGGTGGTCGTGGTACCACAGCAGGGTCGGCCGTTGGTCGAGCGGGAACGCGTAGTCCCGCGTCACCTCCGTCACCACGGCCCGCGGGTCGTGCATGCCGTGCCCGGTGTGCGAAGTCGCGTGGCGGGCGGGCAGGACGAGGTCGGTCGGGTACCCGTCGGAGGCGGCCGGGGTCCGGCCACCGTGCAGGTGCACGACGGTCGGCACGGGCAGCTCGTTGCGGTGCGTCACGACGACCGGCCGGCCGCGCCGCGACTCGATCGTCGGCCCGGGGAAGACGCCCTCGTACGTCCACAACGGAGTGCGCAGGCCCGGCAGGATCTCGGCCTCCGCTTCACGTTGGGTGATCACGTAGCGGTCGACGCCGCCGTCCGTCGAGACGGGAGGCAGCACGGCGGGGATCGGCAGCGGCACCTGGAACGGCGGCGGCAGCGGCACCGCGCTGCGCAGTTCCGCACCGGTGGACGACGGCCGCCGGGCCAGGGCGGCGGCGGTGGACAGCCCGGTGGTCGCCACGAGTCCCAGCGCGCCGCCGATGCCCAGCACCCGTCGCCTGGTCAGCCCGTGATCCCGCTCAGGCATCGACGGCCTCCCGCACGAGGGACTGCCGCCAGACGACGACGAACTGCACGACGAGCGCCGCCACGGTCATCACGCCCAGCGGGACGTGCAGCCAGAGCGCGCCGTCGAGCCCGGCGAAGTACTGCACGGTCTCCGCCACCACCACCGCCGCCGTGGCCACGAGCGGTCCGGACCGACGCAGCCGGAACCGGACCACGATCGCCGCGATCAACTGGAGGTAGCCGACGGAGGTCACCACGTCCGCCCCGACCGCGTGCCACCGCAGGCTGTCGTAGTCACCGGTCAGGTACGCGCCGGCGAACACCGGCTGGCCGACGATCGCCACCACGTGCGCGCTGACGAGGGCCCGGAAGACCCACTCCGTCCGGTGCGCCGCGACGGATCCCAGCCTGGCGGCCATGCGGATCCTCCTCACTCCGATCTCATCGGTGAACGCGCTCGAACCTATGACCGTGCGGCTATCGTGTCCAAGATCGATATTGCTATGGCGTTATGCCCGTGGAGGCATGGTGGAGCTGAACTCGCTCAGGCAGTTCCTGGTCGTGGCACGGTTGGAGCACCTCAGCCGGGCGGCCGACGAGCTGCACGTCGCCCAGCCGTCCCTGAGCCGGACCATCGCCCGGCTGGAGGGCGAGCTGGGCACGCCGCTGTTCGACCGCGCGGGCCGGTTGCGGCTCAACGACGCGGGCAAGCTCTTCCGCGACCACGTCGAACGCGCGCTGGGCGAGCTCGACGCCGGACGCCGTGCCGTCGCCGAAGCCACCGCCGACGGGTCGGGCAGCGTGCGGCTGGCCTCGGAGACGTTCCTCACCCTGACCGGCCCGCTGGCGGCCTACAAGCGGGCCCACCCCGCGGCCCAGGTCGAGCTGCGCTGGGAGCGCGCCGAGGACATGGCCCGCCGCCTGCGGGCCCAGGACGTCGACCTGTGCGTGGCCTCGCAGCCGATCCACGCCGACGGCCTGGAGGCGGCACGGCTGTTCGAAGAGCCGGTCGGGGTGGGCGTGCCGCTCGACCACCCGCTGGCGGAGCGCGCGTCGGTGAGCCTCGACGACCTCGCCGACCAGCCGATCGTCACCGCCCGCGAGGGGCACTGGATCCGCGGCCTGCTCGACCGGCTCTTCGCCGCACGCGGCCTCGCACCGAAGATCGTCTGCGAGAGCGACGAGCCCGGTGCCATCGCCGACCTCATCGGCGCGGGCCTCGGCGTCGGCCTGGTGCCGGCCTTCGCCCGCCGCAGCGCCACTCGCGTGCCCGGCGCCTGGATCGCGGTCGACAGCCCCGACTGCCGGCGCACGGTCACGCTCTACTGGGCGGCCGACAGCCGCCTGTCCGCCGCCGCGCGCCTGATGCGCGCCACGATCACCGGCTGGGACTGGCCCGCGCCCGACCAGGACCCGGCAGCGTTGTCGCCCGCCGTCCGGGAGAATCCGACGCGGGAGGGGTGATCGGATGAAGGCCCGGACGACGGTCGTGCTCGCCGCCTGCTTCGCCGCCGCCCTGGTCGCGAGCCTGCTGCTCTGGCGGCGGTCCGGGTCGCAGCCGCCACCGCCGCCCGACGTCGCCGCCGAACCGACCGTCGAGGTCGGGGTGCGGGTCGGCGACCGCGACGCCGACCGGGGCTGGTTCCTGATGGCGTCGGAGGAGGTCGCCCAGCGCACCCCGCCCGACGACGTCGTGGACTGCCGCGCCCTGCACGCCTGGGCGTTGCGGGAAGGCGCGCTCCCCGTCGGCCAGGCCGCGCACACCATCACGTTCTCGGCGAACCACCGCACCGCGATCGAGAGCACCTACGTCCGGATCGCGCCGGACCCGACGCCCTACCCCGCCGACCGGGGCGCGCCCGTCGTGCGGCTGCTGTGCCTGCCCCGGGCCGGCGCCGCACCCGCCTTCCCGGACCCCGCCGACGTGGACTTCCGCGTCAACGGCGACCCCCGGCCGGTGACGTTCGACCAGCGGCACGAGGTCGCGCCCGGTGCCGACGCCTCGTTCGACGTCGTGGTCGACCTGACCGGCACGACCGGCCCGTTCGCCTACCGCGTCGAGGTCGGCATCGCGGAGGGCGGCGAGTTCCGCATGGTCGGGGTGAACGGCGGCGACGGCGTGTTCTTCGCGACCGAGGACGGCGGCGGCATGGGGTACTGGCCCGCGACGACCACGTGGACGATGGGCCCCGCCCGCACCCGGACCCACTGCCCGGCGGTGTCGAACCCGATGCCCGACCAGCGGGTCGAGTGCGCGTAACGCCACGTGGCCGTTCGACGACTTGGTGCACTGAGCGCCCGCCACGCACCAGGAGACCCCCATGGCACTGTCGCCGAAGTACTCCGTCTACCACTCCGCCGTCGTCGACGCCGACCCGGACGAGGTGTGGGCGCAGGTGCGGGACATGATGGCGCTGCTGGACATCGTGTTCGGCGCGGGCGTCGAGCACGCCCACTGGACGCACGGCGGCTCGGTCAAGAAGGTCCCGTCGCGGTTCGAGTTCACCCTCCTGCCCAACCACGACGTGGCCCGCGAGGAGGTCGTGGGCCGCTCGGAGACCGACCGCTCGCTGACCTACCGCTCGGTCGAGCAGGTGCTGTTCATCGTGGACTACGTGGCGACGTACCGGGTCCGGCCGGTGACGAACGAGCCAGGCCGCAGCTTCGTCGACTGGGAGCGGGAGTTCCGGGTGGTACCCGATGCGCCCGCCGGTTTCCTGGACGACCTCGAAGCGCTCTTCGCCCAGGAGATCGCGAACGTCAAGGCGCACTTCGCGTCCTGAAAGGGGAACGACGTGGTGGAGTTGGACGCCGAGGTCCGGGCACGGCTGGCCGCACCCGTTTTCTGGCACCTGGCCACGCTCAACGCGGACGGCTCGCCGCAGGTGACGCCGATGTGGGTGGAGCTCGTGGGTGACCACGTCGCCTTCAACACCGCCCTCGGCCGGGTGAAGGAGGAGAACCTGCGCCGCGACCCCCGGCTGTCGCTGTCGGCCGTCGACCCCGACAACCCCTACGACCGCGTGGAGGTCCGTGGCCGCGCGGTGCGGTTCGTCGTGGGCGACGAGGCCGAGCGCGGCATGGACCGGCTGGCCCGCAAGTACGTCGGCACCGACCGCTACGAGTGGCGGATCCCGGGCGAGCGGCGGGTGATGGTGCTGGTCGAGCCGACCCGCGTGCGACACGTGGTCGGCGTCGAGCCGTTCCGGCCGGGCGTCCTCCCGCAGGGCTGAACGGCGAACCGGCGGTCACGGCCGGCGCGCTCACGCTAGCCTTTCGGGTGATCAACCGCCGCTCTCGTGGGAGAGGTAGCCACCCTTCGTGACCTATGCAGCCGAGATCAGTCGCGCCAACCCGTCCTGCTTCGTGTTCCTGGTCGACCAGTCGGCGTCGATGAACGACCCGATCGGCGGCGGGCGGCAGCGCAAGGCCGACGTGGTCGCCGACGCGCTCAACCGGCTGCTGGCCGAGCTGAGCGTGAAGTGCGCCAAGGAGGAAGGCGTCCGCGACTACTTCCACGTCGCCGTCATCGGCTACGGGCACGCGGTCGGTTCGGCGTTCACCGGGCCGCTGGCCGGCCGCGACCTCGTCCCGCTCAGCCAGGTCGCGGACCAGCCCGCGCGGGTGGAGAAGCGGACCAAGAAGGTGCCCGACGGCGCGGGCGGGCTGGTGGAGACGACGACCCGCTTCCCGGTCTGGGTCGACCCCGTCGCGCACGGCGCCACGCCCATGTGCCGGGCGTTGGCCACGGCCGAGTCGCTGGTGTCGGACTGGGTGGCGCGCCACCCCGACAGCTTCCCGCCGATCGTGCTCAACCTGACCGACGGCGAGTCCACCGACGGCGACCCGGCCGGCGCGGCGTGGGCCGTGCAGACCCACGTGACCGCCGACGGCGCGGCCCTGTTGTTCAACCTGCACGTCTCCGCCGCGAACACGGTGCCGGTGACGTTCCCCGACACCGACGTCGCGCTCCCGGACACCTACGCGCGCACCCTGTTCGGCATGTCCAGCCTGCTGCCTCCGCACATGCGCTTCTACGCGCTGCAACAGGGGTTGCAGGTCGGCGACCTGGCGCGCGGGTTCTGCTACAACGCCGACATCACCACGCTGGTGCAGTTCCTGGACATCGGGACACGTGCCACGGACCTGCGCTGAGCAGCGGCATGAAGGTCACTTCCCTCCGCGTGCCCAAGCAGGGCAACGCACCCGACGAGTGCGAGGACGCCGCGCACGTCGTGGCGGACGACGACGGGCCCGTGCTCGCGGCCGTGGCCGACGGCGCGTCGGAGAGCCTGCTCGCCGGTCAGTGGGCCGAGCTGCTGGCGAAGACGGTGGCCGACGCCGCACGGGACGACGACCGCGTGCTGCGGGACGTGGACCGCTTCGCGTCGGCGTTGGTGGACGCGGGCGAGGCGTGGCGCGCGTGGCTGGACGATTACGTGGCCGAGCGCGAGGCCGCCGGCCGTCCGATCGCCTGGTACGAGGAGCCCAAGCTGGACCGGGGCGCGCACGCCACCGTGCTCGCCGCGCGGTTCGACACCGACCCGTCCGGCGTGACTCGGTGGGATGTCGCCGCGTTGGGTGACAGCTGCCTGTTCCACACCCGGGACGAGAAGCTGCGGCAGGCGTTCCCGATCTCGTCGGCCGGCGCGTTCGACAACGCGCCGGGGCTGGTCAACGCGTTCAACCGGGACCAGGCGCTGCTGGCGCGGCACGCGCGGGCGGTGTCGGGGACCGGGGAGCGGGGCGACGGGTTCTTCCTCTGCACGGACGCGCTCGCCGCGTGGTTCCTCCGGGCGGCGGACGGTGGTGACCGACCGTGGCACGTGCTGGGTGAGTTCACGCGGACCGGCGACCTCGACGGGTTCACGACGTGGTTGGCGGCCGCACGGGCGGAAGGGTTGATGCGCAATGACGACGTCACCGTCGTCCACGTCGACCTCCGGTGACGAGCCCGTCCGCGCGTTGCCGTCCGGCGCGACCTACGTCGAGGCGTTGCAGGACACCGCGCTGTGCTTCCGCGGCACGGACCTCGCCGGGGCGGAGGTGCGGGTCGACGCGCTGGGCCGCCCGCGGGCGATCTCGGGCAACTTCGCCGGCGTCTTCTCGTTGGAAGTCGGCGGCACGCGTTACGCGATCAAGTGCTTCACCCGCGCGGCGCCCGAGCAGGCCGCCCGCTACCGCGCCGTGGGCGAGCACTTGGCCGGGCTGGACGACGACTGGACCGTCGGCTTCGACTACCTCGACCGGGGCATCCTCGTGGAAGGCGTCTGGCACCCGGTCCTGCGGATGGAGTGGGTGGAGGGGGTCAACCTCCTGCGCTGGCTCGACCGGCACGTCGACGACGCGCGGGCCGTGCGGCGGCTCGCGGAGCGGTTCGCGCACCTGGTCGACCGGCTCGCCGCGGCGGGCGTCGGGCACGGCGACCTCCAGCACGGCAACCTCCTGGTCACCGCCGACGGTTCGCTGAAGCTGGTCGACTACGACGGCATGTACGTGCCCGCGCTGGCCGGACTGTCCGCGCCCGAGACCGGACACCGCAACTACCAGTCGCCCGACCGCACCGCGGCCGACTTCGGCCCGTCGGTCGACCGGTTCTCGTCGTGGGTGATCTACCTGTCGCTGGTGGCGCTGGCGACCGAGCCCGCGCTGTGGCGGCAGCTGCGCGACGAGGACGCCGAGCACCTGGTGCTGGCCGAGTCCGACTTCGCCGACCCGGCGGGCTCGTTCCGGCTGGCCACGCTGACCGGTCACCCCGACGCGCGGCTGCGCGGGCTCGCCGAGCGCTTCCTGGACGTCCTGCTCCACCACCGCGCCGCTCCCCCACCGCTCGAACCGCTCGAACCGCTCGACGCCGTGGAGCCATCCGGCGTGGAGCCATTTCGGGACGCGGAACCCGCCCCGGCCAAGTCGGGCCTGCCGTCGTGGATGGTCGACCGCCTCGAACCGCACCGGCCCGCGCCGCCACCGTCGGCGCGGTTCGGCGACCGCCCGCGCGCCCTGACCGCGCTGACGTGGGCGCTGGCCGTGCTGCTGCCGTTCGGCGTGCCTGCGGCGGTCCTCGTGGACGAGGCGTTGGCGCTCGCCGACGCCTCGGCGCTGCTGGCGTGGGCGGCGGCCACCGCCGCGGGCTACCGCCGCCGACCGGAACGCGCCCAGGCCCGCGCCGCGCGGGCCGAGCGGAAACGGCTGGTCGCCGCCCGGCTGGCCGCCGAGGCCGAGGCCGCGCGGCTGGACCGGGAGGCGGAGCGGATCGCCGCGGCGACCGCGGCGGTCAAGGCCGAGCAGGAACAACGACGACGTGCCCTCCAGCAGCGCCACGACGAGCGCCTGCGCGAGCACCAGCGGGCCGTGAAGCAGCACCTGGACCGGATCGACCAGGAGCGACAGTCCGTGGCGGCCCGCACGCGGCTGGAGGAGCAGCGGTTGCTGGTCCGGCGGCAGAAGGCGCACCTGCGCGAGGAGCTGGCGAAGTTCCGCCTCGCGCTCGCCGGTGTCGAGGGCGTGGGGCCCAGGCAGCTCGCCAACCTCCAGGCGGTCGGCATCCGCACCGCGGCCGACTTCGTCGGCGTCCGCTACGAGCAGGACGGCCTGGACCGCGTGGCGATCTTCGTCCTGGCGGACGGCCGCAACGTCAGCGCCGCCGGGGTCGGCGAGGTGTCGGCGGTGCTCATCGACCAGTGGCGCGAACGCCTGACCGCCCGGGTCGAAGCGGAGCGGCCGACCGCGTTGACGCAGGTGGAGCAGCGGGCGCTGCGGCTGCGGTCCACCGAGGAACGGGCCAGGCTCGACGCCGAGCACCGCCGCGTGCTCGCCGCCGCCGAGACGGCGATCCGCGAGCTGCGCGCGACCCTGCGCGCCGAGCAGGTCGCGTTGGCGGACGAGATGAAGAACGCCAACACGACCACCGCGCACACCCGCGTGGACCACGACCGTGCCGCCACGGAGGCCGCCGTGCGGTTGGAACGCGCCGAGCGGGCCGCGGCCGAGGGCGTCACGCGGGCCGACGCGTTCCGACCCATCACCTACCGCCGTTACCTGCGCTTCCTGCTGACCGGGAAGAACTGACCGCCCCTGCGGCATTCGCCAACTGAGACCGCGACCTGGGGCCGATTCATTGACACGTTTCGGATCGCTCATCGAAACTTTAGGCGACTCGGTACCGGTCGACGTTCGGTCCTGCCCCCTTCACCACACGTCTCAAAGGAGAGCCCTGGTGATCATCAGTTCAGGCCGTTGGCGAGCGCGCTCGGCGGTGCTCGTGTTCGTGGTCGCGGTGTTGGCGTTGGCCGGGACGGTGCTGGCGGTGGCGAGGTCCACGCCCGCCACCGCCGCCGTCGGTGACGTGGTGGCGTTGGCGGGGGTGGAGGACGACGGCGCGGACTGCCCGGTGAGCCTGCCCGGGTCGTTCCCGTCCAACTCCCGCCTGCCCGACCCGTTCACCAAGCTGAACGGGCAGCGGATCACCTCCAAGTCCGACTGGCGGTGCCGCCGGGCCGAGATCCGGGAGCTGGCCGAGCGGCACGTCTACGGCGACAAGCCCGCCAAACCCACCGTGACCGGCACGGTGTCGTCCACCACCATCACGGTCAACGTGTCGGCGAACGGGCGCAGCGCGAGCTTCTCCGCGGGCGTGCAGCTGCCCAGCGGGACGGGCCCGTTCCCGGCGGTGATCGTCTACGGCGGGTTCGGCGGCGACACCGCCACCATCCGCGCGGCCGGTGCGGCGATCATCACCTTCGACCCGTACGCGGTGGGCAAGGAGGGCACGGCGCGCAACAACAAGCAGGGCGCGTTCTACACCCTCTACGGCAACACCAGCCCCACCGGCCTGCTCATGGCCTGGGCCTGGGGCGTGTCGCGGATCATCGACGTCATCGAGTCCTCCGGCGGCAACGTCCTGCGCGCCGACATCGGCGTGACCGGCTGCTCGCGGTTCGGCAAGGGCGCGTTCGCCGCCGGCGTGTTCGACCAACGCGTCGCCCTGACCATGCCGATCGAGTCCGGCACCGCGGGCGTCCCCATCTACCGCGGCATCGCCGGCGAGGGAGCCCAGAGCCTGTCCAGCGCCTACGGCGAACAGCCCTGGTTCGGCGACGCCTTCAGCCCCTACACCGGCAACCCCAACGGCGCGCCGATCGACACCCACGAGCTGGTGGCGATGGTGGCCCCGCGCGGCCTGTTCATCATGGACAACCCGCACATCGCCAACCTCGGCCCTCGTTCGGCGAGCGTGGCGGCGCTGGGTGGCGCGGAGGTCTACAAAGCACTCGGAGCGGGTGGCAACATCACCTACCACTCCAACGTCACCGACGGCAACCACTGCGCCAACCGCGCCGAGTGGCGCACACCCCTCACCCAGAACATCCAGAAGTTCCTGCTCAAGACCGGCAGCTACACCGGCTCCATCCAGATGCACAGCAAGGCCACCGGCAATCTGGCCCAGTGGCGCGACTGGACCACGCCCACCCTGACCGACGGTCCCACGAGCACGACCACCACAACGACGACCACGACCACCACCGGTGACACGACGACGACCACCACCACTACGACGACCACGACGTCGCAGCAGCCCGGCGGCTGCACGGCGACCGTGTCGCTGAACCAGTGGACGGGCGGCTTCGTGGCCACGGTGAAGGTCACCGCGGGCTCCTCGCCCATCGGCGGCTGGACCGTCACCATGACCCTGCCGTCCGGCGCGACGGTCACCAACGCGTGGAACACCAACCGCAGCGGCAACACCGGCACCGTCAACTTCACCAACGTCAGCTTCAACGGCACCCTCGCCGCCGGCCAGTCGACCGAGTTCGGCTACCAGGCCACCGGCAGCGGTTCCGGGATGGCGCCCACCTGCGCGGCCCGGTAGTCACCGCCGTCACGACGGGCCCGGCGGGCAGGTCGCGAACCTGCCCGCCGGGCCCGAGCCGTGCGTCACAGCCACCCCGGGATGACATCCGGCCGTGGCAACGTTCACCCTGGTGACATCCATCGGACCGAGGAGCGGAGCGACCACATGGCTACCGTGACCGAGAAGGCCGTCCTCGCGGGCGGGTGTTTCTGGGGCATGCAGGATCTGTTCCGCCGTCACCCCGGCGTCGTCTCCACCCGCGTCGGCTACACGGGCGGGAACGTGCCGAACGCGACCTACTACAACCACGACGGCCACGCCGAGGCGATCGAGATCGTCTACGACCCGGCTCAGCTGAGCTACCGGCAGATCCTGGAGTTCTTCTTCCAGATCCACGACCCGACGACGCGCGACCGCCAGGGCAACGACATCGGCACCAGCTACCGCTCGGCGATCTTCTACGCCGACGACGAGCAGAAGCGGGTCGCGGAGGCGACGATCGCCGACGTCGACGCGTCGGGCAAGTGGCCCGCCAAGGTCGTCACCGAGGTCGCCCAGCTGGGTGACTTCTGGGAGGCGGAGCCGGAGCACCAGGACTACCTGGAGCGCTACCCCAACGGGTACACCTGCCACTACGTCCGGCCCGAATGGCAGCTCGGCGAGCGGTGAGCTCGGCCGTCGAGATCGTGGCGCTGCACGTCTCACCCGGGCACGCCTACGAGGGCCGGCCCGGCGACGGGCCGCGCCCCGACCCCGGGCCGGTCGCGCGCGACCACGTCGAGGTCCGGGCCGGTCTGGGCCTGGTGGGCGACCGGTACTTCAACCACCCGGCGCACCGCACGGCCGCCGTCACCGTCTTCGCCGTCGAGGCGTTGGAGCACGTCGCCGACGGGCTCGGCCTGGCCACCGCGCCGAGCCCGCTGGTCGTGCGGCGCAACATCGTGCTGCGCGGGTTCGACGTGGACGGGCTCGCCCGCCACGCCGTGTTCACCCTCGACTCGGGCGACGGGCCGGTGCGGTTCGAAACGCACCGGCCCGCCAACCCGTGCGGGTGGATGAACGCCGTCATCGCACCTGGCGCGATGAAGGCGCTGCGCGGCCGGGGCGGCAAGCGATGCGTCCCGCTCGACGACGGCCTGCTGCGACTCGGTCCGGCGACCCTGACCACGTGAGAGCCGGGGTCGCCGGTGCCCGTCACGCCCCGCCGACCAGCGCCAGCTCCCGGCTCGCCGGGTAGTAGCCGGTCTCGGCGAAGAACCTGATGTAGGTGTCGACCAGGTCGCCGGTCACGGGCGGGCACGTGATGCCCGTCCCGGCCAGCGCCTGCTCGGTCCTCGACACGTCCACCGCCGGGTAGAAGCCCGCGTTGTCGGCCACCATCAGCTCGAACGCGTCCAGCAGCGGGATCAAGGCGTTGTCGCGGTCGGCCAGCACGTCACGCCGCCACCGCGCCCACTCCCGCTCCTCCAGGCGGTAGCCGTGGGCGCGCAGCCGCGCCACGATCTCCCGCCAGCTCACCCGGCCCGGGTTGTAGAGGTGGAACGTGCCGCCGGACTCGCGGGACAACGCCACCACGGCGGCCGCCGCGTAGTCCACCGGCACCATCGGCACCGTGCCGTCCAGCCCTTCGGGCACCGCGCCCGCCTGGATCAGGCCCTTGGTGGCCAGCCACACGAAGTCCCTGGTCTGGCACGCGCCGTTGACCTGGTCACCGGACACCAGGTCCACCCGGTACACCCGCACCGGCAGGCCCCGTTCGGCGGCCTGGGCGACCAGGTGCTCCGCCACCCACTTGCTGCGCAGGTAGCCGCTGGGCAGCGCCTCCGGCGGGCCGGTGGGGTCGTCCACGGTCAGCGGCACGCCCGGTTCCCGCGCGCCGGCGAACACGCCGGTCGTGGACAGGTGGTGCACCGGCACGGTCCGGTGCCGGGCGGCCAGGCGCAGCACTTCCTGCGTGCCGTGCACGTTCGGCGCGCGCAGCTCGGTGTACGGCCGCAGCCAGTTCACCGTCGCGCCGGCGTGGTAGACGGCGTCGACCTCGCGGGCCAACCGCTCGTAGGTCTGCTCGGGCAGGCCGAGCCGCGGCTGGGCCAGGTCGCCGGGCACGATCCGCAGCCGGGTCGCGTCCACCTCGTCCCACAGCCGGTACCAGCGGAGGTTGGCCTCGACCTTGCGCAGCCCCTCGGCCTCGTCGTCGGCACGGACCAGGCAGTGCACGGTCGCCGTGGACGCCTTGAGCAGCTCGCGCAGCAGGAACGCGCCGACGAACCCGGTCGCGCCGGTGAGCAGCACGTGCCGCGGCGCGTCGACCGTGCGCACGACCTGTTCCGCCGGCCGGATGTCCTCGGCCAGCACCTCGTCGTAGTCGACGTCCGCCGCACCGGCCGCGCCCGCCAGGAACGCCGCCAACGCGCCCGGCGTCGGGTGGTCGAACACGACGGTGGCGGGCAGGGTCAGCCCGGTGGCGGCGGCGACGCGGTTGCGCAGCTCCACCGACAGCAGGGAGTCGAAGCCCAGGTCCGGGAACGGCTTGTCCTCCACCTCGCCGGACAGGCCGAGCACGGACGCGACCTCCCGCCGCACCAGCTCCCCGACCATCGCCCGGCGTTGCTCGGCGGGCAGTTCGGCGAGGTTCGGCACGGGCGCGCCGGTGCGCGCGACCGGCCGCACCGGCGGCAGCAGCGTGCGCAGCAGCGGCGGGGCCTGGTCCGGACGCGCGCGCAGGGCGGTCAGGTCCAGCGGTGCGCCCACGAGGACCGGCACGCCCGATGCCACGGCGGCGTCCAGCATCGCCAGGCCCTGCTCGGACTCCACGGGCCGGAACCCGGCGCGGGCGATGCGGGCCCGGTCCAGCTCGCTCAGGCCGCTGGTGATGCCGCTGGCCTCGGCCCACAGGCCCCAGGCGACGGACGTCGCGGGCAGGCCGAGCGCGGCGCGGTGGGCGGCCAGGCCGTCGAGGTAGGCGTTCGCGGCGGCGTAGTTGCCCTGGCCCGCGCCGCCGATGACCCCGGCGATGGACGAGAACAGCACGAACGCGGTCAGGTCGTGGCCGCGGGTCAGCTCGTGCAGGTGCCGGGCGGCGTCGGCCTTGGGCCGCAGCACGGCGGTGAGCCGGTCGGGGGTCAGGTCGCCGATCAGGGCGTCGTCGATGACGCCCGCCGTGTGCACGACCCCGGTCAGGCGGGTGTCGCCGATGGCGGCCTCGAGCTGGTCGCGGTCGGCGGCGTCGCAGGCGACGATCCGGACGGACGCGCCCAGCGACGTCAACTCGTCGCGCAGTTCCGCCGCGCCCGGCGACTCCGGACCGCGACGGCTGGTGAGCAGCAGGTGCCGCACGCCACGGCGGGCCAGGTGCCGGGCGACCATCGCGCCGAGCGTGCCGGTGCCGCCGGTGATCAGGACCGTGCCGTCGGTCCGCCACGTCATCCGCCCGAGCTGCGCGCGGCGCAGCTTCGGCACGTGCACGACCCCGTGCCGCACCAAGGCTTGCGGCACGCCCGCCGCGACGACGGCCGGGATCACGGCCTCCGACGCCGGGTCGCCGTCGACGTCGACCAGCACGACCCGACCCGGTTGCTCGGACTGCGCCGACCGGGCCAGGCCCCACAGCGCCGCGCCGTCCACGTCGGTCACGTCCCGCACCGCGCCGCGGGTCACCGCGACGAACGGGTCGTCGCCCCGCAGGTCGGCCAACGCGGACGCGACCCGGGTGTGCAGGTCGGCGCCGGACCGCCAGCGCACCACGCGCGGGGTGAGGTCCGACGGCGGCAGCTCGACCGGCTCCCACTCCACTTCGAGCAGGGCGTCCCGCGGGCGCAGCAGGGCGTCGGCGACGGCGTCGGCCGCGGTGGGGCGCAGGCGCACCGACCCGACCGTGGCCACCGGTCCCCCGCTCGGGTCGGCGAGCAGGATCCGGTCGCCGTCCACGTGCGCCCGCACGTCCGACGCGCCGGTGGCGTGCAGCTCCACGTCACGCCAGCGCACCGCGTCACCCTCGCCGACCAGGCGCAGCGCCGCGTCGAGCAACGACGGGTGCAGCCGGAAGCCGTCGGGTGCCACGGGGTCGAGCCCGGTCCACTCCCCCGCGTCGGGCCAGGGCGACCGCGTGGCCGGGGCGAGCGTGCCGGCCGCGTGCAACGACCAGTCGCCGTCCAGTCGGGTGTGGACGGTCAACTGCCCGTTCGCGACCCGCACCTGCACCTGCACGCCGTCGCGATCGGGCACCACGACCGGGGCCAGGACGTCCAGCGACGCCAGCCTCGGCAGGCCGACCTCGTCGCCGGCGCGGATCGCCAGCTCCACCAGCGCCGAGGACGGCAGGACCACCGAACCGTGCACGCGGTGCCGCTCCAGCCACGGGTGGTTGCGCAGGGACACCTTGCCGGTGAACACCACCTCGTCCGCGCCCGCCACCGGCACGGCCGCGCCCAGCAGCGGGTGCTCCGCCGCCGCCACGCCCAGCTCGGTCACGTCGGCCGACTCCTGGTGCTCGACCCAGAACCGCTGCCGCTGGAACGGGTAGGTGGGCAGCTCCACGTGCCGCGCGCCCGTGCCGTCGAAGAACGCGCGCCAGTCCACCGCCACGCCGAGGGCGTGCAGCTCGCCCAACGCGGCCACCAGGCCGTCGCGCTGCAACGCCACCGCGGCCGCGTCGACGGTCTCGCGCACCATCGGCGTCAGCGCGGCGGCCGGGCCGACCTCCACGAACGCGGTCACGCCCCGCTCGGCCAGCGCCCGGACGCAGTCGGCGAACCGCACCGCCTCGCGGACGTGCCGGACCCAGTAGTCGGGCGAGGTCAGGTCGGCGTCCACCCCGCCGGTCACATTGGACACGACCGGGATGCGCGGCGCGTGGTAGGTGATCTTCGCGGCGACCTCGCGGAACGGCTCCAGCGCCGGGTCCATCCGGTGCGAGTGGAACGCGTGGCTCACCGTGAGCCGCTTGGTGCGGCGGCCGCGGGCGCGCAACTCCGACTCGACCGCGAGCACCGCGTCCTCGTCACCGGACACCACGACCGACGCCGGGCCGTTCACCGCCGCCAGCCCCACCCGCGAGGTCAGCAGCGGCTCGACCTCGGCGGCGGGCGCGGCCACCGCGACCATCGCCCCGCCCTCGGGCAGCTCGCCGATCAGGCGCGCGCGGGCCGCGACCAGCGCGCAGGCGTCCTCCAGCGAGAAGACCCCGGCGACGTGCGCGGCGGTCAGCTCCCCCAGCGAGTGGCCCGCGACGAAGTCCGGCACGACCCGCCAGGACTCCAGCAGCCGGAACAACGCCACCTCGAACGCGAACAGCGCGGGCTGCGTGTACCGGGTCCGGTGCAGCAGCTCGGAGTCGCCGAACACCACGTCCTTCAACGGCGTCGGCAGGTGCGGGTCGAGCAGCGCGCACACCTCGTCGAACGCCTGCCGGAAGACCGGGAACCGCTCGTGCAGGTCACGTCCCATGCGGGCGCGTTGCGCGCCTTGGCCGGTGAACAGGAACGCGGTCCGGCCGCGCTGCGGGACCGGCGTGCCGCCGTCGAACGCCTTCAGGGCGGCCAGCAGCTCGTCCCGGTCGCGGGCCACGACCGTGCCGCGGTGGTCCAGGGCGGTGCGGCCGGTGGCGAGGGTGTGGGCGACGTCGAGAGGTGCGAGGTCGGGTCGGGCGGCGAGGTGGTCGTGCAGGCGGCGCGCCTGGGCCCGCAACGCCTCGGCGGACCGTGCCGACAGCAGGAACGGCAGCTCACCGTCGACCTCGACCCCAGGCTGCGGTTCTTCCTCGGGGACGTGCTCCAGCACCACGTGGGCGTTGGTGCCGCTGACGCCGAACGACGACACCGCCGCCCGCCGGGGCCGGTCGGCTTCCGGCCACGGCCTGGCCTCGCGCAGCAGCTCCACCGAGCCGGACGACCAGTCGACCACCGGCGTCGGCTCGTCCACGTGCAGGGTGCGCGGCGCGACGCCGTGCCGCATCGCCTGCACCATCTTGATCACGCCACCGACACCGGCGGCGGCCACGCTGTGCCCGATGTTGGACTTCAGCGACCCCAGCAGCAGCGGCGTCGACCGGCCCTGGCCGTAGGTGGCCAGCAGCGCCTGCGCCTCGATCGGGTCACCGAGCCGGGTGCCGGTGCCGTGCGCCTCGACCACGTCGACGTCCGAGGTGGACAGCCCGGCGTCGTCGAGCGCGGCGCGGATGACGCGTTCCTGCGCCGGGCCGTTCGGCGCGGTCAGGCCGTTGGACGCGCCGTCGGAGTTGATCGCGCTGCCCCGGATGACCGCGAGCACGGGGTGGCCGTTGCGGCGCGCGTCGGACAGCTTCTCCAGCAGCAGCAGGCCGACGCCCTCCGACCAGCCGGTGCCGTCGGCCGCCGCGGCGAACGACTTGCACCGGCCGTCCGCCGCGAGGCCGCGCTGGCGGGAGAAGTCGACGTACCCGGTGGGCGAGCCGTACACCGTGCAGCCGCCCGCGACCGCCAACGTCGACTCACCCGACCGCAGCGACCGCACCGCCATGTGCAGCGCCACCAGGGACGACGAGCACGCCGTGTCCACGGTGACGGCCGGGCCTTCGAAGCCGAACGCGTAGGCGATCCGCCCGGACGCCACGCTGCCCAGCTTGCCGGTCATCAGGAAGCCCTCCAGCTCCTGCGGCCCGGCCAGGCCCAGGTAGCTCTGCTCCCCCACGCCCGCGAACACGCCCGTGCGGCTCCCGCGCAACGCGGCCGTGTCGATGCCGGCGCGTTCGAACAGCTCCCACGCGGTCTCCAGCAGCACCCGCTGCTGCGGGTCCATGCCCAGCGCCTCGCGCGGCGAGATGCCGAAGAACGCGGCGTCGAAGTCGGTGGCGTGGTCGACGAAGCCGCCTTCCCGGGTGTAGGTCCGGCCCGGCACGCCAGGCTCGGGGTCGTAGAGCCGGTCGACGTCCCAGCCGCGGTCGGTCGGCCAGGAGGTGATGCCGTCACGTCCCTCGGCGACGAGCCGCCACAGGTCGTCCGGCGAGTGGACGCCGCCGGGGTAGCGGCAGGCCATCGCCACGATCGCGACCGGCTCGGGCGTCTCCAGCTCGGCGATGCGCTGCCGTGCCTGTTGGAGGTCCGCCGTCACCCACTTCAGGTACTCGACCAGCCGCTCCTCGTTGGACACTGCGTTCTCCTCGATGTCGTGGGTGGTCAGCGGGTGGCGCGGCCGAGCTGGTTGTCGATGAAGTCGAACAGCTCGGCGGCGGAGTCGAAGTCCGTGCGGACCGCGGCGGGCTCCGGCTCGGTCCAGCGGTTCAGGATCGTGCGCAGGCGCACGGTCAACTGCTGCCGTTGCTCGTCGCCGACCTGCGCGAGCGCCGCCTCCAGCCGGTCGAGCTCGGCCAGGGCCGGTGCGGTGTCGTCGGGCGTGAGGCGGTCCAGCAGCACGCCGGCGAGCGCGGCGGGCGTCGGGTGGTCGAACACCAGGGTCGCCTCCAGCGCGACGCCGGTCTCCGCGGTGAGCCGGTTGCGCAGGTCCACGGCGGTGAGCGAGTCGAAGCCGAGGTCGCTGAACGGCTTGTCCAGGTCCACCCGGCGCGGGTCGCCGTGCCCGAGGACCGCCGCGACCTGGGCGCGGACGACCTCCTCCACGAGCGGGCCGCGTTCGCCCTCGGCGGCGGAGGCCAACCGTTCGGCCAACGGGACCTTCGGCGCGCGGACGAGGTCGCGCAGCAGCGCGGTGGGCGCCAGCTCCGACACCGGCGCGGCGACCACGGCGGGCCGGTCGGTGACGACCACGTCCTGGCCGGTGATGACCGCCGTGCCGGGCATCCCCGCCGCGACCCGCTGGTGCGCCAGGGCTTCCACGAACGCCACCCCGGCCGCGTAGTGCGCGTACCCGGCCGCGCCGAACCCCTCCACCGCCGACGCGAAGACCAGGTGGCCGGGCGTCTCGCGGTGCAGCCGCCAAGCCGCCTCGGCGGTCTCACGCAGGGCGTCGGCCAGCACGTCGTCGGTGAGCCCGGCGAGGGTGGCCCGCGCGGACGGCCGGGTCCGGTGCACGACCGCGTCCTGCGGCACGGGCAGCGCCTGTGCGGTCACCCGCACCAACCGGGGCACGAACGCCCGCCCGTCCCGGAACACGACCTGCGGCTCACCGGACGCGACCACGGCCGCGAGACGGGCTGTCAGGTCGCCGGACTGGCCACCGGACCCGCCGCTGTGGTGCGCCCCGGCGGCCCCGTTGCTCGCCACGCCATTCGCCGAACCGTTTCGACCGGAACCGACCGCTGCGCCATTGGCGGCCGGTGCGCCGTTGCCGGCCGGTGTGCCATTGGCGGCTGCGAAACCATTGCGGAATGCCGTGCCATTCCCGGCCGTGCCGTTGCCGGCCGACGTGCCGTTGTGGGCGACCTCGGTCGAGCCCGCCGGCGTCGGCGTCACGCCGACCAGCACGATCCGGTCCGGTGCCTCCACCTGCGCCGCCCGGACCAGGCCCCACACCGCGGCCACGCCGGGGTCGGCCGGGTCCGGGGTCAGCACGACCGCCCGACCCGTGCCCGTGGCACGTGCGCGCAGCTCCGCCAGCACCTGGCGGGTCGCCGTGTGCGCGGTCGCCAGCGGGTCCGGTCCGGACTCCACCCGGATCACGTCCGGCGTGGGCCCATCGGCCTCCGGCAGGTCCACCGGCACCCACTGCACCTCGTACACCGGCACCCCGTTCAGGGCGCGGAACTCGAGCGAGTCCAGGCGGGCGACCTCGTTGCCCTGCTCGTCGCGGAACACCGAGCCGTCCAGGCGCACGGCGGTTCCCGACGCCGTGGCACGCAGGCCGCGCCACACGGCGGGTTCCAGGTCGGCCCGCGCGAGCAGCGACAAGTCGACCTTGGCGTCGACCAGCGGGCCGGCCGCGAGCGTGCCCCTGGCCTGCTCGACCCACCCGTCCTGCCACGCGTGCACGCTCACCGGGCGCTTGTCGCCGTCCCGCTCGCCCACCTTCAGCTGGATCCGGCCGACCCCGGGCAGCGCCACGACGTCCAGGTCCACCACCGGGAAGCCGACCTCGCGACCCGCGTGCCACACCAGCTCCGCCACACCGGCGCCGGTCAACGGCTCGGTCAGCGTGCCGGTGAACAGCACCTCGTCGCGGTCCGCGACGTGCACCGGCTCGTCCAGCACCGGGTGCCCGCCGCCGGTGCGCGGCTTGGCGGTCAGCCAGTACCGCTCCCGCTGGAACGGGTAGGTCGGCAGCACGGCCCGCCGTCCCGGGAACGCCGACCAGTCCACCGCCACGCCCCGGGCGTGCAGGTGGGCGAACAGCTCCACCGCCGTGCGCTGCTCGGAGCGGTCACGACGGAGCACGGGCAGAGCGGCGTGCCCGTCGGGCAGCACGGTGGCCAGCAGGCCGGTCAGGATCGCGTCCGGGCCCAGCTCGACGAACGTCGTCACGCCACGGTCGAGCAGCGTGCGCGCCGCGTCGTGGAACCGCACCGGTTCGCGCACGTGCCGCACCCAGTACGACGGGTCGGTCCAGTCGGCGTCCTCACCGACGGTCGACACCACCGGGATCCGCGGCTGGTGGTAGGTCAGCTCCTGCGCCACCGCGCGGAAGTCGTCCAGCATCGGGTCCATCAGCGGCGAGTGGAACGCGTGGCTGACCGTGAGCCGGGTGTGCTTGAACCCCTCGGCGCAGGCCAGGACCGCGTCCTCGACCCCGGACAGCACGACCGAACGCGGCCCGTTCACCGCGGCGATCGCCACGCCCTCACGCAGCTCCACCTCGTCCTCGGCCGCCTGCACGGCGACCATCGCGCCACCGCGCGGCAACGCCTGCATCAGCCGACCGCGTGCCGCGACCAGCTTCGCCGCGTCCGCCAGGGACAGCACACCGGCCACGTGCGCGGCCGCGATCTCGCCGATCGAGTGCCCGGCGACGAAGTCCGGCCGCACGCCCCACGACTCCAGCAGCCGGAACAACGCGACCTCGACCGCGAACAACGCGGGCTGCGCTGCACCGGTCTCGTTCAGCCCGTCGCCGGACTCGATCGCGGCCCGCACCGGCAGGTGCTCGCACACCTCCTCGAACGCCCGCGCGAACACCGGGAACGCCCGCGCGAGCTCCAGCCCCATGCCGACCCGCTGCGCGCCCTGCCCGGTGAACACGAACGCCGTCCGACCGTCACGCGCCCGCGGCAACGTCACCGCGTCACGCAGGTCCGCAGGCGACGAGGCCGCGACGACCGCGCGGTGCTCCAGCAGGGCACGCCCGGTGCCCAGCGTGTGGGCGAGGTCGGCGAGGGGGACGTCGACGGAGGCCAGCCGTTCCAGCTGCTCGACCAACGCCTGCGGCGTTCGGGCGGACACCACCACGGGCACCGGACCCTCCGCCGGGCGGTCAGCCTCGGCCTCGACCGGCGCCTGCTCCACGACGACGTGCGCGTTGGTGCCGCTGATGCCGAACGACGACACCGCGGCACGGCGCGGACGGTCGGCGGGCCACGCCCGCTCCCGCGTCAGCAGCTCCACCGCACCGGCCGACCAGTCGACGTGCGGCGTCGGCTCGTCCACGTGCAGCGTGCGCGGCAGCACGCCGTGCCGCATCGCCTCGACCACCTTGATGATCCCGCCGACGCCCGCGGCGGCCTGCGTGTGGCCGATGTTGGACTTCAACGACCCCAGCGCCAACGGCCGCTCGCGCTCGCCGTACACCGCCAGCAACGCCTCGGCCTCGATCGGGTCGCCCAACGTCGTGCCGGTGCCGTGCGCCTCCACCAGGTCCACGTCGGACGGCTCCAGGCCTGCGGCGGCGAGCGCGGCGCGGATGACGCGCTGCTGCGCCGGGCCGTTCGGCGCGGTCAGGCCGTTGGACGCGCCGTCGGAGTTGACCGCCGTCCCGCGCACCACGGCCAGCACCGGGTGCCCGTTGCGCCGGGCGTCGGACAGCCGTTCCACCAGCAGCACGCCGACGCCCTCGGCCCAGCCGGTGCCGTCGGCCGACGCCGCGAACGGCTTGCAGCGGCCGTCCGGGGCCAGGCCGCGCTGCCGCGAGAACTCCACGAACGCCGTCGGCGTCGCCATCACGGTCGCGCCGCCGGCCAGCGCCAGGTCGCACTCGCCGCGCCGCAGCGCGCCGACCGCCAGGTGCAGCGCCACCAGCGACGACGAGCACGCCGTGTCCACGGTGATCGCCGGGCCTTCCAGCCCGAGCGCGTAGGCCACGCGGCCCGAGGCGACGCTGCCGGACGTGCCACCGACCAGGTAGCCCTCCAGCTCCGGCGGCAACGCGCCGCCGGTGCCGTAGTCGTGGTACATCAGGCCGGTGAACACGCCGGTCCTCGTGCCGCGCACCGAGGTCGGGTCGATGCCGCCGCGCTCCAGCGCCTCCCAGGCGGTCTCCAGCAACAGCCGCTGCTGCGGGTCGGTCGCCAACGCCTCGCGCGGCGACATGCCGAAGAACTCCGGGTCGAACAGGTCGGCGTCGTGCAGGAACCCGCCGTGCCGGGTGTAGGTCGTGCCGGGGTGCTGCGGGTCGGGGTGGTAGAGGCGGTCGAGGTCCCAGCCCCGGTTGACGGGGAACTCGCCGATCGCGTCCCGGCCCTGGGCGACCAGCTCCCACAGGTCTTCGGGCGTGCGCACGCCACCCGGGTAGCGGCAGGCCATGCCGACGATCGCGATCGGCTCGTCGGCCGCGGTCACCTTCTGCTCGGCGGGCTTGACCGTGCCCGCGAGGTGCTCGGCCAGCGCGGCGGGCGTCGGGTGGTCGAACACCAGCGTCGTGGGCAGCCGCCGCCCGGTGGCCTCGGCCAGCCGGTTGCGCAGCTCGACCGCCGTGAGCGAGTCGAAGCCCATCTCGCTGAACGCCCGGCGCGCGTCGATGCCGGCCGGGTCCGCGTGCCCGAGGACCGCCGCGACGTGCGACCGCACCAGGTCGGTGAGCGCCCGGACGTCCGTGGGGAGTGACGTCGGCTTGCGCGCGGCACGGCGTTTCGGGGCCAGTTCGCGCAACGCGGGGTGCGGGTCGTCGCGCAGCGCGGCGCGGTTCAGCCCGGTCACCGCGAGCACGGGTGCACCGGTGGTGAGGGCCGCGTCGAACGCCGCGAGCGCCGCGTCGACCGCGATCGGCTCCAGGCCCAACCGCCGGATCCGCTTGCGGTCCACTTCGGACAGACCGCCGGACATCGCGCTCTCCGACTCCCACAGGCCCCACGCCAGCGAGGTCGCGGGCAGGCCGAGGGCGTGGCGGTGACGGGCCAGCGCGTCGAGGAACGTGTTGCCCGCCGCGTAGTTCGCCTGCCCGGCCGTGCCCAGCACGCCCGCGATGGACGAGTACAGCACGAACGCCTCGACGTCACCGGCCAGCTCGTGCAGGTTCCAGGCGGCGTCGACCTTGGGCCGCAGCACGCGGTCGACCTGCTCCGGGGTCAGGGAGTCGAGCGTGCCGTCCGCCACCACGCCCGCCGCGTGCACGACCGCCGTGACCGGGTGCTCGGCCAGCACGGCGGCCAACGCGTCGCGGTCGGCCGCGTCGCAGGCCACCGGCACGACCTCCACGCCCTCGATGTCCGCGCCCAAGTGGTCAGGCACGGCACCGCTGCGGCTGAGCAGCACGAGCTTGCGCGCGCCGTGCCGGGTGACCAGGTGCCGGGCGATGGCGCCGCCGAGCGCGCCGCTCGCGCCGGTGATCAGGACCGCGTCCCAGCTCGGGCCGGCGTTCGCGGCACGCGGGGCCGGCGTGAGGACGGGTTCGAGGGCCTGCCCGTCGCGCAGCAGCACGAACCGGCCGGGGTGTTCGGCCGCCGCGCTGCGCACGAGTCCCTCCACCGCCGCGTGCGCGAGGTCGTCGGTGACGGCCACGCCCAGGACGCCGCCGGAACCCGCGGCCCAGTCGCGCAGCTCCGCCAGCACGCGGTGCGTGACCTGGCGGACCTGCTCGGGCACCGTGCCGTGCGGGGTCTCGACGGCGAACACCCGGTCCACGTCGGTCCGGGAAGTCCGCGGAGTCGGCGTGAACAGCAGTTCCGCGCCCGTGATCGGGCCGGTGAGCGGGCGCAGCACGAGTTCGGCGACCGACAGCACCGGCGCGCCGGTGCTGTCGGCGACCAGCAGCGCCACCGAGTCCGGGCCGGTCGGGGTGATCCGGACGCGCAACGCCGTGCCCGCCGTGCCGTGGAACCGGACGCCGGACCAGGAGAACGGCAACCGGGCCGGACCGTCCTCGACCACGCCGGGCAGCAACGGGTGCAGCGCCGCGTCGAACAACGCCGGGTGCACGGTGAACCCGGTGCTCGGGACGTCGGCAGCGACCTCGGCGAACACCTCGCCGTCGGCCCGCCACACCCTGCGCAGGCCCTGGAACGCCGGTCCGTAGCCGTAGCCGTGCCGGTCGAGGCCGTCGTAGGACACGGCCACCTCGGGCGCGGCGGGCGGCCACTGCGCCAGGTGGTCGACCGGGTCGTCGGCCGGGTCGAGCGTGCCGGTGGCGTGCCGGGTCCACGGCTCGTCGTCGCGGCGCGAGTGGATCTCGACGGTGGTGGCGGTGCGGACCACCTGGACGGTCACCGCACCGGTGTCCGGGACGACCAGCGGCGAGGTGACGGTCAGCTCGGCGACGTCACCCGCCAGCTCGACCAGGGCCGTGCCGGGCACGACGGCCGTGCCGTGCACGCGGTGCTCCCCCAGCCACGGGTGCGTGGCCAGGGACAGCTTGCCGGTCTGCACGGTGACGCCGTCGGGCAGCTCGACCGTCGCGCCGAGCAACGGGTGCCCGGAGGACGTGAGGCCGGCCGCCGACACGTCACCGCTCGTCGACGGCGCGAGCCAGTACCGCTTGCGCTGGAACGCGTAGGTCGGCAGCGCGACCTTGCGCGCGCCGGGGAACACGGCGGCCCAGTCCGGGTCCACGCCACGCATGTGCAGGTCGGCCAGCGCGGCGGCGACCGTCTGCGGTTCCGGGTGGCTGGCGCGCAGCAGGGGCACCGCCTTGACGTCGTCGAACGCGGCGGCGGTGAGGCCGGACAGGACCGCGTCCGGCCCCAGTTCGACCACCGTGCGCACGTCGCGGTCGTGCAGCGTGGTCAGGGCGTCGTGGAAGCGGACGGTGGCGCGGACCTGGCGCACCCAGTACTCCGGGTCGGTCCAGTCGGCGTCCTCGCCCACCGTCGACACCACGGGGAGCTTCGGCGGGTGGTAGGTCAGGGTGCGGGCGACGGCGCGGAACTCGCCCAGCATCGGTTCCATCAGCGGCGAGTGGAACGCGTGGCTGACCGCGAGCCGCTTGCCGCGCAGCCCTTCGGCGGCCCTGAGGACGGCGTCCTCCTCGCCGGACAGCACCAGCGAGCGCGGCCCGTTGACCGCGGCGATCGCCACGCCGTCGGACAGCTCCACCTCGTGCTCGGCGGCCCGGACCGCGACCATCGCGCCGCCGGGCGGCAACGCCTGCATGAGCCGGCCACGCGCGGCGACGAGCTTGGCGGCGTCGGCGAGGGACAGCACACCGGCCACGTGCGCGGCGGCGAGCTCGCCGATCGAGTGGCCGACCAGGAAGTCCGGCCGCACGTGCCAGGACTCCAACAGCCGGAACAACGCCACCTCGACCGCGAACAGGGCGGGCTGCGCGTTGCCGGTGAGGTCGAGGTCCACGCCCGACTCGATGACCTCGCGCACGGGCAGGTGCGCGCAGACCTCGGCGAACGCGCGGGCGAACACCGGGTACGCCTCGGCCAGCTCCAGCCCCATGCGGACCCGCTGAGCGCCCTGACCGGTGAACGCGAACGCCACCTTGCCGCGCGGCGGGACCACCGCGGTCGGGAAGTCGCGCAGGTCGGTGCCGGCCGCGCGGTACGACATGGGCGTGCGGGTGGCCAGCGTGAACGCCGCGTCCCGCCCGGACGCCCCGGCCTCGGCGAGCCGTTTCGCCTGCTCGGCCACCGCCTCCGGGCTGCGCCCGGACAGCACGAACGGCACCGGCAGCGCCGGGTCGTGCTCGGCGGCCTCGGGCTCCGCGGTGACCACGTCGTCGTCAGGCGTGGCGTCCACCGGCGTGGCTTCCTCGATCACGACGTGCGCGTTGGTGCCGCCGAACCCGAACGACGACACACCCGCCCGTCGCGGCCGGTCGCCGCGCGGCCACTCCCGTTCCTCGGTCAGCAGTTCGACCTTGCCCGCGGTCCAGTCGACGTGGCTCGACGGCTCGTCCGCGTGCAGCGTGCGGGGCATCACGCCGTGCCGCATCGCCTGCGCCACCTTGATGATCCCGCCGACACCGGCCGCCGCCTGGGCGTGCCCGATGTTGGACTTCAGCGAGCCGAGCCACACCGGCTGCTCGCGGTCGCGCCCGTAGGTGGCGAGCACCGCGCGGGCCTCGATCGGGTCGCCCAACGTCGTCCCGGTGCCGTGCGCCTCCACCAGGTCCACGTCCGACGGCGACAGGCCGGCCGCCGCCAGGGCCGCGCGGATCACGCGTTCCTGCGCCGGGCCGTTCGGCGCGGTCAGGCCGTTGGACGCGCCATCGGAGTTCACCGCGCTGCCCCGGATCACGGCCAGCACCTGGTGGCCGTTGCGGCGCGCGTCGGACAGCCGCTCGAGCAGCAGCACGCCCACGCCCTCGGCCCAGCCGGTGCCGTCGGCGTGGTCGGAGAACGACTTGCAGCGACCGTCGGCCGCGAGCCCGCGCAGCCGGGAGAACTCGATGAACGCGGTCGGCGTCGACATCACCGTGGCGCCGCCGGCCACCGCCAGCGAGCACTCGCCCCGGCGCAGCGCCGCGGCCGCCAGGTGCACCGCGACCAACGACGACGAGCACGCCGTGTCCACGGTCACGGTCGGGCCTTCCAGCCCGAACGTGTAGGCCAACCGGCCGGACGCGATGCTGCCCGCGCTGCCGCTGAACAGGTAGCCCTCCACGTCGTCGGGCGGCAGGTTCGGGCGGGAGCCGTAGTCGTTGTACATCACGCCGACGAACACGCCGGTCTTGCTGCCGCGCAACGACTCCGGGTCGATGCCCGCGCTCTCCACCGTCTCCCAGGTGGTCTCCAGCAGCAGCCGCTGCTGCGGGTCGACGGCGAGGGCTTCGCGCGGTGACAGGCCGAAGAACTCGGCGTCGAACCGGTCGGCGTCGTGCAGGAACCCGCCGTGGCCCGTGGTGGACCGGCCCACCCGCTCCGGGTCGGGGTCGTGCAGGTCGGCGGGCCAGCCGCGGTTGTCCGGGAACGGCGTGATCGCGTCCCGCCCCTCGGCCACCAGCCGCCACAGCTCGTCGGGCGTGCGGACGCCGCCGGGGTAGCGGCAGGCCATGCCCACGATCGCGATCGGCTCGTGCTCGCGGTCCTCGACCTCCTTCAACCGCCTGCGGGCGTCCCGCGCGTCGGCGATGGCCCGCTTGAGGTAGTCGCGGAGCTTGTTCTCGTCAGCCACGTCGTCTCCTAGTCCAGCTCGTCGACCAGCGCGAACAACGCGTCGTCGTCAGCGGAGTCGAGGTCGGGGTCCAGTGCGGGGCCCGCGCCGAGCAGGGCGCGCAGCCGGTCCAGCGCGGTGTCGTCCAGCTCGCCCGCGCGCACCGCCGCTTCCAGGCGGTCCACCAGCGATTCCTCGTCGACCGACGTCAACGACCGCAGGTGCGCGGCGAGCGCGTCCGGGCTCGGGTGGTCGAACACCACCGTCGTGGGCAGCGTCAGCCCGGTCGCCGCACCGAGCCGGTTGCGCAGCTCGACGGCGGTCAGCGAGTCGAAGCCCAGCTCGGTGAACGCCCGCCGGGGGTCGATCGCGTCCGGGTCGTCGTGCCCCAGCACGGCCGCCACCTGCAAGCGCACCAACGCCGGCAGGTCGGTCGGCTCGGGGGCCTTCGGTGCGGGTGCGGTGCTGCGGCGGACGCGGACCACGTCCCGCAGCACGGCGGGCAGGTCGTCGCGCCCCTTCAGCGCCGCCTGGTCGAACCGCGTCACGGCGAGCACCGGCGCGCCGTGCGCCAGGGCCGCGTCGAACAGCTCCATCGCCTCGTCGGCGGCCAACGGCGTCAGGCCGGACCGCGCCAGCCGCCGCAGGTCCACTTCGGACAGACCGCCGGACAGCTCGCTCTCGGTCTCCCACAGGCCCCAGGCCAGCGAGGTCGCGGGCAGGCCCGCCGCGTGCCGGTGCTCGGCCAGCGCGTCGAGGTAGCTGTTGCCCGCCGCGTAGTTGGCCTGGCCCGCCGTGCCGAGCAGGCCCGCGACCGACGAGTACAGCACGAACGCCGACACCTCACCGGCGAGCTCGTGCAGGTTCCACGCCGCGTCGACCTTGGGCCGCAGCACCCGGTCCACCTGCTCGGCGGTGAGCCCGGTGAGCGTGCCGTCGTCCACCACGCCGGCGGTGTGCACGACGGCCGTGGGCCGGAAGCGCGCCATCACCTCGGCCACCGCGTCGCGGTCCGCCGCGTCGCACGCCACCAGGTGCACCTTCGCGTCCAGCTCCGCGACCAGGCGGTCCGCGCCCGGTGCGTCCGGTCCGCGCCGGCTCAACAGCACCAGTTCCGCCACGCCGTGGGCGGTGACGAGGTGCCGCGCCAGGATCGTGCCCAGCGCGCCGGTCGCACCGGTGATCAGCACCGGCCCGTCGCCCCAGTTCACCGCGCGGTCGGCCGACGGCGTGCGGGCCAGACGGGGCACCAGCACCTCGCCGCCACGCACCGCGACCTCCGGCTCACCCAGCCGCAACGCGGTGTCCACCAGGTCGTCGGTGTCCGCGCTGACCAGCACGAACCGGCCCGGCTGCTCGGCCTGCGCGCTGCGCACCAGACCACGCACGGCCGCGTGCTCCAGCCCGTCGCGCACCACGATCGCGAGCGGACCGTTCGCCCGGCGCAGCACGTCGAGCGTGTGGTGCACCGCCTCACGCGCGCCCAGCTCCGGTACCCGGTGCACGGCCAGGCCGTGCGGTGGCAGGTCACCGGGCACGCTCACCTTCCGCCAGGTCAGCGCGTGCAGCCCGGCCCGGACCGCGCGTCCGCCCACCGGCCGCAACGCCAGCTCGTCCACGGTCAGCACCGGCCGACCCGCCGCGTCGGCCAGCACCAACGACACCGACGACCCGGTCCGGGTCAGCCGCGCGCGGACCGCGGGCGCGGTGGAGTGCACCGCCACCCCGCTCCACGCGAACGGCAGCACGGCGGGCACGTCGTCGTCCGCCACGCCGGGCAGCAGGGCGTGCAGGGCGGCGTCCAGGACCGCCGGGTGCACCAGGAACCCGCCGCCGTCCTGCGGCGCCAGCTCGACGAACAGGTCGTCACCGGCCCGCCACAACGCCTTGAGCCCGCGGAACGCCGGCCCGTAGTGGTAGCCGTGCGCCGCCAACCGCTCGTAGACGCCGTCCAGGTCGACCGGCGACCCGTCGGACGGCCAGGTGAACTCACCGGCCGCGGGCGACTCCCCGGTCAGCACACCGGTCGCGTGCTGCTCCCACGGCGACTCGGCGTCCGGGCGCGAGTGGATCGTGACGGGACGGCGGCCGGCCTCCGGCGTGCCGACCACGACCTGCACCTGCGCGCTGCCCAGCACCAGCGGCGTCGACAACGTCAGCTCGGCCAGGTGCGGGTGACCGGTGTACGCGCCGGCGGCGAGCGCCAGCTCCGCGAACGCCGTGCCCGGCAGCAGCACGTCGTCGCCCACCCGGTGGTCGGCGAGCCAGCCGCTGCCCGACACCCGCCCGGTCAGCACCACCGTGTCGCCGCCGCTCAGCTCCACCGCCGCGCCCAGCAGCGGGTGCCGCGGGTCGGACAGCCCCAGCGCCCCGGCCGACCGCGCGGCCCGCGGCGCCTCCAGCCAGAACCGACGGCCCTGGAACCGGTACGTCGGCAGCGTCACCGGCCGGGCGTCACCGAAGTCCCACGTCACCGCGACCCCGCGCGTGTGCAGGACGCCCAACGCCGACAGCGCGTGCTCCAGCTCCGGCCGCCCGGCGCGCAGCACGGTCACCGCCGAGCCCGGCTCCCGCTCCAGGCACTGCCGGGTCAACGCGGTGAGCACACCGTCCGGGCCCAGCTCCACGAACTCCGTGACGCCGAGCCGTTCCAGCGTCCGCACGCCGTCCAGGAAGCGCACCGCCTCCCGGATGTGGCGCACCCAGTACTCCGGCGACCGCAGCTGCTCGGCGGTCGCGACCTCGCCGGTGACGTCCGAGACCACGGTGATCGAGGGCTCGCGGAACACCACGTCGGCCAGGTCGGCGCGGAACGCGTCCAGCACCTCGTCCATGTGCGGCGAGTGGAACGCGTGGCTCACCGGCAGCCTGCGGGTACGCCGGCCCTGGGCCGACCACTCCGCGATCGCCCGCGCCACCGCGTCCTCGTCACCGGACACCACGGTCGAGCGCGGCGCGTTCAGCGCGGCCACCGCCAACCCGTCGGGCAGCGACGCCCGCACCTCCTCCTCGGTCGCCTCGATGGCGGCCATCGCGCCGTCGTCGCGCGCCGACTGCATGGCCCGGCCCCGTGCGGCGACCAGCGTGCAGGCGTCGGCCAGGTCGAGGACGCCGGCCACGTGCGCGGCGGCCACCTCGCCGACGGAGTGGCCGAACAGGTAGTCCGGGCGCACGCCGTGGTGCTCCACGAACCGGTACAGCGCGACCTCGACGGCGAACAGCGCGGCCTGGGTGAACGCGGTCTGCCCCAGCAGCGCGGAGTCGGCGGAGTCCGGTTCGGCGAACAGCACCGTCCGCAGCGGGCGGTCCAGCACCGGGTCGAGGTGGGCGCAGATGTCGTCCAACGCCTGCCGGAACACCGGCGACGACTCGTACAGCTGCCGTCCCATGCCGACCCGCTGGCTGCCCTGCCCGGTGAACAGGAACGCGGTCTTGCCGCGGCCCTCGCCGTCACCGATGGCCAGCTCGCCCAGCAGGGCGTCACGGCCGAAGACCACCGCGCGGCGGTCGAGCAGGGCCCGGCGGGACAGGGTGAGTCCGACGTCGGCCGGGTCCAGCTCGGGGTGCTCGGCCAGGTGGGCGTGCAGGGCGGCGGCCTGGGCGCGCAACGCCTCGTCGTCCCGCGCCGACAGCACCCACGGCACCACGTCCGGCGTCACGCGGTCGACCGGCGCGGGCTCCGGGCCTTGTTCGAGCACGACGTGGGCGTTGGTGCCGCTGATCCCGAACGACGACACCGCCGCGCGACGCGGGCGGCCCGCCGGCCACTCGCGGGGCTCGGTCAGCAGCTCCACCGCGCCCGCGGACCAGTCGACGTGCGGCGACGGCTCGCCGACGTGCAGGGTGCGCGGCATGACGCCGTGCCGCATCGCCTGCACCACCTTGATGATCCCGCCGACGCCCGCCGCCGCCTGGGCGTGGCCGATGTTGGACTTCAGCGAGCCCAGCCGCAGCGGCTCCTCGCGGTCCTGGCCGTAGGTGGCCAGCAGCGCCTGCGCCTCGATCGGGTCGCCGAGCTTCGTGCCGGTGCCGTGCGCCTCGACCAGGTCGACGTCCGCCGGCGACAGCCGGGCGGCCGAGAGCGCCGCCTGGATCACCCGTTCCTGCGCGGGGCCGTTCGGGGCGGTGAGGCCGTTGGACGCGCCGTCGGAGTTCACCGCCGAGCCCCGCACCACGGCCAGCACGCGGTGGCCGCGCTTGCGCGCGTCGGAGAGCCGTTCGACCACCAGCAGGCCCACGCCCTCCGACCAGCCGGTGCCGTCGGCGTCGGCGGAGAACGACTTGCAGCGCCCGTCCGCCGACAGGCCGCGCTGGCGGGAGAACTCGATGAACGTGCTCGGGCCCGCCATCACCGTGACGCCGCCCGCCAACGCCAGGTCGCACTCGCCGTTGCGCAGCGCCTGGGCCGCCAGGTGCAGGGCGACCAGCGACGAGGAGCACGCCGTGTCGACCGTGATGGCCGGGCCCTCCAGCCCGTAGGTGTAGGCGAGGCGGCCGGAGATCACGCTCGAGGTGTTGCCGGCGAGCAGGAAGCCCTCGACCTCGTCGGGCGTCTCGGCCAGGCGTGAGGCGTAGTCGTCGTACATCACGCCGGTGAACACGCCCGACCGGCTGCCGCGCAGGGTCGCCGGGTCGATGCCCGCGTCCTCGAACGCCTCCCACGCCGTCTCCAGCAGCAGCCGCTGCTGCGGGTCGGTCGCCAGGGCCTCGCGCGGCGACATGCCGAAGAAGGCCGCGTCGAACAGGTCGGCGTCGTGCAGGAACCCGCCGTGCCGGGTGTAGGTGCGGCCGAGCTTCTCCGGGTCCGGGTCGTACAGCGCGTCGACGTCCCAGCCGCGGTTGGTCGGGAACTCCGAGATCGCGTCCCGGCCCTCGGCGACCAGCCGCCACAGGTCCTCCGGCGAGCGCACCCCGCCCGGGAAGCGGCACGCCATGCCGACGATCGCGATCGGCTCCTCGGCCCGCGCCGCGACCTTCGTCGTCCCGGCCTTGCGGTTGCCCGCCACCAGGTACGCGGCCAGCGCGGTCGGCGTGGGGTGGTCGAAGACCAGCGTCGTGGGCAGCTTGCGGCCGGTCGCGGCGATCAGCCGGTTGCGCAGGTCCACGCCGGCCAGCGAGTCGAAGCCCTGGTCCCGGAACGCCTTCTCCGGGTCGACCGCGGCGGCGTCGGCGTGGCCGAGCGCGGCCGCGGCCAGCGAGCGCACCAGGTCCAGCGCGTTCGCCTCGGTCAACGTGGTCGACACGGCCTTGGCGACGCGCCGCTTGACCAACCCGCGCAACGGCGCGGGCACGTCGCCGTCCACCCGGGCCAGCTCCAACGCGGCCGGGACGAGCAGGCCCGCGTCACCGGCGAGCGCGCGGTCGAACAGGGCCAGGCCGCGCGCCGGGTCGAGCGGCGCGACGCCGGAGCGCGCCCAGCGCGCCAGGTCGGCCTCCCCCAGCGTCTCGCCCATGCCCGCGTCCCACAGGCCCCACGCCAGCGACACGGCGGGCAGGCCCCGGGCGCGGCGGTGGGCGGCCAGGGCGTCCAGGTAGGTGTTGGCGGCGGCGTAGTTGCCCTGGCCCGCCGTGCCCAGCACGCCGGAGATCGAGGAGAACAGCACGAACGCCTCGACCTCGCCCACCAGTTCGTGCAGGTGGCGCGCCGCGAGCGCCTTGGGCGCGAGGACCCGGTCCACCTGCTCGTCGGTCAACGCCGTCGTGGTCGCGTCGTCCAGCACGCCGGCCGCGTGCACGACCGCGGTGATCCGCTCGCCGGCCAGCAGCTCGGCCAACGCGTCGCGGTCCGCCACGTCCACCGCGGCCACCCGCGCGCCCAGCTCCTCGGCCAGTTCCCGCGCGCCGGGCGCGTCCAGCCCGCGCCTGCTGACCAGCAGCAGGTCGCGCACGTCGTGGTGGTCGTGCAGGTGCCGGGCGACCAGCGCGCCGAGCCCGCCCGTGCCGCCGGTGACGAGCACGGTGCCGTGCAGCCGCACGGCCTCGCCCAGCCCGGTCCGGGTCAGGCGCGGCACGAGGAACCGGCCGTCCCGCACCGCGACCTGCGGCTCACCGGTCGCCGCGGCGGCGTGCACGGCGTCGACGTCCTCGGCGTCCACCACGACCACCCGGTCCGGGTGCTCGGACTGCACGACCCGCACCAGGCCCCACACGGCGGCGTTGGCCAGGTCGTCCACCGGCTCGCCGGGCTCGGCCGCGATCGCGCGCCGGGTGTGGAACACCAGCCGGTCGTCGGGGTCGTGCTCCTCGGCGAGCCAGTCCTTGACCAGCCCGAGGGCGCGGCGCACGGCCACGCGCGGGTCGTCGGTCTCGGCCGGCGGCACGACCACCAGGTCGCCCACCCGCTCCCGCCCGGTGACCTCGGTCCACGTCACGGCGAACGTGGAGCTGCCCGCGAGGGCGTCCTTGGCGACGGCGCGCAACGTGATGCCGTCGATGCGCCCGAGCGGCACGCCCGCCGTGTCGGCCACGTCGACGGCGAACGTGTCGCCGCCGTTCGGCGTGATGCGGACCCGCAGCCCGGTCGCGCCGGCCGCGTCCAGCTCCACGCCGCTCCACGCGAACGGCAACCTGATCCGCCCTTCGCCGGCCGGTTCGAGCACCAGCGGGTGCAGCACGGCGTCCAGCAGCGCCGGGTGGATCGCGAAGCCCTTGGCGGGCGCGGTGATCGCGACCTCGGCGTAGACCGTGTCACCGTCACGCCACATCGCGCGCAGGCCCCGGAACGGCTCGCCGTAGTCGTAGCCGAGGGCTGCCAGCCGGTCGTAGGCGTCCTCGACGGGCTCTTCGGCGGCCTCCGGTGGCCACGGGAACGGCTCGGCCACGCTCGCGGGCTCGGTGAGCGTGCCCGAGGCGTGCCGCTGCCAGGTGTCCTGGCGCGAGTGCACGGTGAACCGGCCCTCCCGCACGGTGACCTGCACCGGCACCGACCCGGTCGCCGGCACGACCAGCGGCGCCTCCAGGGTCAGGTCCTCCACGCGCGGCAGGCCGACCCGCTCCCCCGCCGCCAGCGCCAGCTCCAGGAACGCCGTGCCGGGCACCAGCACCGAGCCGTTGACCACGTGCCCGGCCAGCCACGGCTGGGCGGTCAGCGACACCTCGCCGGTGAGCACGACCTCGTCGCGCTCGGCCAGCTCGACCGCCGCGGTGACCAGGCCGGTGGCGCGGGGCTGGGCGGTGAGCCAGTAGTGGTCGCGGCGGAACGGGTAGGTCGGCAGGTCGTCCGCGGGGTCGGCGTCGGGCACGAACGACACGACGTCCAGCGGCGCGCCGTGGGCGTGCGCGTGCGCCATGCCCCACACCGCCGTCGCCGGCTCCGGCCGGCCCGCGCGCCCCAGCGACACCGCCGTGACGCCGGCGGCCTGCGCGAGCGGCGCGAGCACCGCGTCCGGGCCGACCTCCACGAACACCGTCGCGCCGTGCCGCTCCAGCCCGCGCACGGCGTCGAGGAAGCGGACCGTGCCACGGATCTGGCGCGTCCAGTGGTCGGCGTCGGCGACCAGCGGCTCACCGGTCGCGGTGGAGATCACCGGGATGCGCGCCTCGTGGTGGGTGACCGCGGCCGCGACCGCGCGGAACTCGTCGAGCACGTCGTCCATGTGCGCCGAGTGGAACGCGTGGCTGACCTGGAGCTTGCGGGCCCGCGGGAACCGGGCGGCGAACGACGTGACCGCGTCCTCGTCGCCCGCCAGGACCAGCGACGTCGGGCTGTTGACGGCCGCGAGCGCCACGCCGTCGGGCAGCTCGCCGAGGTCGGCTTCGGCGGCCTGCACGGCGATCATCACGCCGCCGCGCCGCGCCGACTGCATGAGCCTGCCCCGCGCGGCGACCAGCCCGGCCGCGTCGTCGAGCGTGAGCACGCCCGCCACGTGGGCGGCGACCAGCTCGCCGACGGAGTGCCCGGCCACCAGGTCCGCGGTGAGGCCGTGGTGCTCGGCCAGCCGGTACAGCGCGGTCTCGAACGCGAACAGGGCGGGCTGGGTGTAGCGGGTCTCGTGCAGCTCGGGGCGGTCGCCGAACATCAGCTCCTTCAGCGGCACGTCCAGGTGCGGCGCGAACGCGTCCACGACCTCGTCCAGCGCGCGGGCGAACACCGGGTACGCCTCGTACAGCTCGCGTCCCATGCCCGCGCGTTGCGCGCCCTGGCCGGTGAACAGCACCGCCGTGCGGCCGTCCGGGACCGCGTGGCCGGTCAGCGGCTCGGCGTTCGCGAAGTCCTCGGGCGTGACGCCGACGAGCACGGCCCGGTGGTCGAAGCGGGTGCGCCGGGTCAGCGCGCGGGCCACCTCGGCGACGTCGGCACGACCGCGCACCCGGTCCAGCATCGCGACGGCGGCTTCGGCGTCACGACCGCCGGCCACCCACGGCACGGGCGTGGTCACCTCGGTGCGCGTCGGCTCGGCCACGTCACCTTGTTCCAGCACCAGGTGCGCGTTGGTGCCGCTGATGCCGAACGACGAGATGCCCGCCCGCCGGGGGGCGGGCCACTCGCGGGCGTCGATGAGCAGCTCGACCTTGCCCGCCGTCCAGTCGACCTTGGGGGTGGGCTCGCCGACGTGCAGGGTGCGCGGCATGACGCCGTGCCGCATCGCCTCCACCAGCTTGATCACGCCGCCCACGCCGGCTGCCGCCTGCGCGTGGCCGATGTTGGACTTCAGCGAGCCCAGCCACAGCGGCTCGTCGCGGTCGCGGCCGTAGGTGGCGAGGATGGCCTCGGCCTCGATCGGGTCGCCCAACGACGTGCCGGTGCCGTGCGCCTCCACCAGGTCGACGTCCTTGGCCTCCAGCCCCGCGTCGGCCAGCGCCTGGCGGATGACGCGCTGCTGCGACCGGCCGTTGGGCGCGGTGAGGCCGTTGGACGCGCCGTCGGAGTTGATCGCGCTGCCCCGGATGACGGCCAGCACCCGGTGGCCGTGGCGGCGGGCGTCGGAGAGGCGTTCGAGCAGCACCATGCCGACGCCCTCGGCCCACGCCGTGCCGTCCGCGCCCGCGGCGAACGACTTGCAGCGCGCGTCGGCGGCCAGGCCGTGCTGACGCGAGAACTCCAGGAACATGCCGGGTGTGGCCATGACCGTGACACCGCCCGCGATGGCCGCGCTCGACTCGCCGCTGCGCAGCGATCGCACGGCCAGGTGCAGGGCCACCAGGGACGACGAGCACGCCGTGTCCACAGTGAGCGCGGGCCCGATCAGCCCGAGCTGGTAGGCGATGCGGCCGGACATCACGCTCGGCGTCGCGCCGGTCAGCACGTGCCCTTCGGCCTGGTCGGACGCCTCGTGCATGCGGGGCCCGTAGTCGCCCGCCGTGCCGCCGACGAACACACCGGTCCGGCTGCCGCGCAACGACTCCGGGTCGATGCCCGCCCGTTCGACGGCTTCCCACGCGGTCTGGAGCAGCAGCCGCTGCTGCGGGTCCATGGCCAGGGCCTCGCGCGGCGAGATGCCGAAGAACGCCGGGTCGAACTCGCCCGCGCCGGCCAGGAACCCGCCCTCGCGCACGTAAGTGGTGCCGGAGCGGTCCGGGTCGGGGTGGTAGAGGTCGCCCGACCAGCCGCGGTCGGTCGGGAACGGGCCGATCGCGTCACGGCCCTCGGCGACCAGCCGCCACAGGTCCTCCGGCGACTCGACGCCGCCCGGGAAGCGGCACGCCATGCCGACGATCGCGATCGGCTCGTCGTCGTGCGCCGACCGCTCGAAGGTCTCGTCGGTGACGTCGTCCTGCTGGAGGTGGGCGATCAGGGCCTGCGGGGTGGGGTGCTCGAACAGCAGGCCGGTGGGCAGGTCCCGGCCGGTCGCCGCGGCCAGGTTCTCGCGCAGCTCCACGCCCATCAGCGAGTCGAAGCCCAGGTCGCGGAACGGGCGGCGGGCGTTGACCTTGCCCGGCTGCGTGCCGAGCACGGCGGCGACGTGGTCGAGCACGAGCCCGGCGACGTCCCGCGACCGTTCGACGTCCCGCGACCGTTCGACGCGCTTGGCCTGCTCGACGGGCTGGGCCCGCTCGACGGGCTGGGCCTGACCGTCCAGCCAGTGCCGTTCGCGCTGGAACGGGTAGGTGGGCAGCTTGATCCGCCGCCCGACGTGCAGGGCGGGCCAGTCGACCGCCACGCCCCGCGTGTGGGCGGCGGCGAACGCGGTCAGCGCGGTGGTCACCTCGTCGTGGCCCTTGCGCATCATCGGGAACGCGCGCACACCCGCCTCGGCGGCCATCGCCGAGCACACGCCGTCCGGCCCCGCCTCGACCAGCGTGGCGACCTGCGCCGCCCGCACGGCCTGGAGGAACCGCACCGGCTCGCGGACCTGGCGGACCCAGTGCTCGGGGTCGGTGACGTCGGCGTCCGGGCGCACCGTCGAGACCACCGGGATGACCGGCGGGTGGAACGTGAGGCCGCGCACGACGTCGCGGAACTCGTCCAGCATCGGGTCCATCAGCGGCGAGTGGAACGCGTGGCTCACGGTGAGCTGCTTCGTGCGCCGGCCCAGCGTCTTCGCGTAAGCCAGGACGGCGTCCTCACGTCCCGACAGCACGACCGAGCGCGGACCGTTGACGGCGGCGAGCGCGACGCCGTCCGGCAGGTCCAACTCCTCCTCGGCGGCCTCCACCGCGACCATCGCGCCACCGCTCGGCAGCGCGCCCATCAACCTGCCGCGCGCGCTCACCAGGGCGCAGGCGTCGGGCAGGGACAGGACGCCGGCGACGTGCGCGGCGGCGATCTCGCCGATGGAGTGCCCCAGCACGACCTTGGGCCGCAGGCCCCACGACTCGGCCAAGCGGTAGGCGGCCACTTCGACCGCGAACAGGGCGGGTTGGGTCCACGCGGTGTCGTCCAGGCCCTCGCCGGAGGTGATGACGTCCCGCAGCCCGGGGTCGAGGTGCGCGCAGACCTCGTCGAACGCCTCCGCGAACACCGGGAACGCCCGGTACAGCTGGGCTCCCATGTCGGCGCGCTGCGCACCCTGGCCCGTGAAGACGACGCCGAACGTGCCGTCGGTGACGGTGCCGCTCACGACGTGGGGCGCGGGCACGCCCTGCGCGATGGCGTCCAGCCCCGCGTCGAGCGAGGCACGGTCGGCCGCGACCACCACCGCCCGGTGCTCGAACGACGTGCGCGTGGTGGCGAGGGACCAGGCGAGGTCGCGCGGCTCGCCCTCGGTGCCGCGAAGGAGGCCGGCGTGCGCCCGCAACGCCTCGGGCGTGCGCCCGGACACCGGCACCACTGCGAAGCCGTGCTCGCCGTCACTCGACCGGCCATCCACCGCGGAGCCGCGCTCGGCACCGACCGACCGGGCACCCACCACGACACCGCTGCTCACCGTCGAACCGGCACCGGCCGCCACACCGCCATCCATCGCCGAACCAACACCGGCCACCACACGGGCATTGGTCACCTCCGGCGCGTCCGCAGCGGCCGGCGCGGGGGGCTCGGCGACCACGACGTGGCAGTTCGTGCCGCCCATGCCGAACGAGCTCACCCCGGCCACCAGCGGCCGGTCCGGGTGCGGCCAACCCGAGTGTCCGGTGTGGACGGTCAGGTTGCGCTCCTCCAGCCGCAGCTCGGGGTTGGGCCGGTCGAAGTTCAGGCTCGCGGGCAGTTCGCGGTGGCGGATGGCGAGCACGGACTTCAGCAGGCCGACGATGCCCGCCGCGCCCTCCAGGTGCCCGATGTTCGTCTTCACCGACCCCACTGGCAGCGGCTCGGACCGGCCCGCGAACACCTCGCCCAACCCGGCCGCCTCGATCGGGTCGCCGACCGGCGTGCCGGTGCCGTGCAGCTCCACGTACTGCACCGACTCGGCGTCCACCCCGGCCCGTCGCTGCGCCGCCCGCACGACCGCCGCCTGCGCCGCGGGCCTCGGCACGGTCAGGCCCGGCGTCGCACCGTCGTTGTTGACCGCACTGCCCCGGATCACCGCGTACACGTCGTCGCCATCGGCCAGCGCCGCGCGCAACGGCTTGAGCACCAACACCGCCGCGCCCTCACCGCGCACGTACCCGTTGGCGCGCGAGTCGAAGGTGAAGCACCGGCCGTCCGGTGACAGCCCGCCGAACTTGTCCGCACCCAGCGCGCCCTCGGCGAGGATGTTCAGGTTCACGCCGGCCGCCAACGCCAGCGGCGACTCGCCGCTGCGCACGCTCTCCGCCGCGAGGTGCACCGCGACCAGCGACGACGACTGCGCGGTGTCCACGACGACGCTCGGCCCGCGCAGGTCCAGCGCGTAGGACACGCGGTTGGCGATGATGCCGCGGTGCGTGCCGGTGTTGGTGTGCTGCGTGATCGCGCCGCGCCCGAGCGCCAGCCCGGCGTAGTCGTCGCGCAACGAGCCCACGAACACCGACGCCGCCGTGCCCGCCAACGACCCCGGCACGATCCCGGCGTCCTCCAGCGCCTCCCACGCCAGCTCCAGCACCAGCCGCTGCTGCGGGTCGGTGGCGGCGGCCTCGCGCGGTGAGATGCCGAAGAACCCGGCGTCGAAGTCGCCGACCGCGTCCAGGAACGCGCCGTACCGGGTGCCGCGCACCGCCTTCGTCTCCGGCGACAGGGTCTCCCAGCGGTCCGCCGGCACCTCGGTCACCGCGTCCCGGCCGTCGCGCAGCAGCCGCCAGAACGCGGCCGGGTCGGTCGCACCGGGCAGCCGGCAGGCCACACCGACCACCGCGACCGTGTCGTCCAGGTTCGTCATCGACAAGCCCTTCGCGAGCGGGATGGATTCCGATCTCCGGTTCTACCGAGGAATTCCACCCAGCCAGTCATGAAGCGGTCGTCGGTCGTTCTCCGGTCGGCGAATTACCACCGCGTGACCGGGCCCTGGTTAACGTCGGTCCCGTCATTCCGGCCAACGCCCAGAAAAGGACTGGTCCCCATGACCACGAACTTCCCGCTGCCCGAAGACGCCACCAAAATGACCGCGCTGTACGTCCGCGCGATGAACTCGGGCGACGTCGACGCCGTCCTGTCGCTCTACACCGAGGACGCGGTGTCGGTGTGGGACCCGGAGAAGCCCACCAGCGGCGCGGAGCACGCGCAGGTCGTGAAGGAGTTCATGGCCAAGCGGCCGGTGATGCGCGCCGAGCTCAAGGAGTCGTACGTGACCGGCGACACGGCGCTGCTGGTGGTCGACTGGTCGTTCGACATCGAGGGCGAGGAGCCGCTGTCGGGCACCGGCCTGGACGTGCTGCGCAAGGGCCCGGACGGCAAGTGGCGCTACGCCATCGACAACCCGTTCGGCGACAACTGAGATGCAGCCGCGACTGGCCGAGGCGCACCTGGGCGGCCTGTTGTCCCAGCTGGGGCTGGACGCCGAGTACGTGCGCGGCGAAGCGGACACGCTGTGGTGGCGCCGGCCGTCCGGTGACGAGGTGCCGGTGGTGGACTTCGTCGGCGGCTACGGCTCGCTGGTGCTGGGCCACAACCACCCGGCGATCGTGGCGCACGCGCGGGACCTGCTGGCCCGGCAGGTCCCCGTGCACGCGCAGTTCTCCTCCCACCCCTACGCCAACGACCTGGCCCTCGCGCTCAACCGGGTGCTCTGGCGGGAGTTCGGCACCGACGAGCCGTACTCGGCGATCTTCGCCAGCACCGGCGCGGAGGCCGTCGAGATCGCGTTGAAGCACGCGGAGATGGCCCGCGGCGCACGGGTGGCGGCGCTGCGCGAGGAGATCGAGTCGCACCTGGCCGACGCGCCCGCCGACCTGGCCGAACGGGTGCGCGAGCACAACGAGGGCCGGTACGACGCGCCCCCGGTGTTCCTGACGCTGGAGGGGTCGTTCCACGGCAAGCTCGCGGGCAGCGTGCAGCTCACCCACAACGCGGGCTACCGGCTGCCGTTCCGGACGCTGGCCGTGCAGGCGCGGTTCGTGTCCGGCGGCGAGGTCGCCAAGGAGGTCGAGGCGTGCCGCGTCACGCTCCTCGACGTCCAGGACGGCCACCTGGTCGAACGGGACCTGCCGGTGATCGCGGCGTTCTTCGTGGAGCCGATCCAGGGCGAGGGCGGCATCCACGTGCTCGACGCCGAGGTGGCGGCCGACATCCGGGCCGCGGCCGACGCGGGCGGCTTCCCGGTCGTGGTCGACGAGATCCAGACCGGTGTCGGCCGGACCGGCGCGTTCTTCGCCTCGTCGCACGTCGGGCTGCTCGGTGACTACGTGCTGCTGGCCAAGGCGCTGGGCGGTGGTGTCGCCAAGTCGGCGGTGACGCTGATGCGGCAGTCGAAGTACGTGCCGGACTTCGAGCTGGTGCACAGCTCCACGTTCGCCAAGGACGCGTTCTCCTGCCACCTCGGCACGCGGGTGGTGGAGCTGGTCGAGCAGCTCGACGTGTGCCGGCTCGCCGCGTCACGCGGTGCGGCGCTGGAGTCGGCGTTGCGCGCCGTGCAGGCCGATTTCCCGACCGTGGTCGCCGACGTGCGCGGCCGGGGCCTGATGCTCGGGCTGGAGTTCCACGACCAGACCGGGGCCGAGGGCCCGGTGGGCGAGCTGGCGGGCCAGGGCCTGCTCGGCTACGTGCTGGCCGGCTACCTGCTCAACGCCCACCACGTGCGCGTCTTCCCCACCGCCAGCGCCACGCACACCCTGCGGTTCGAGCCGTCGGTCTTCATCACCGACGAGCAGATCGACCAGCTGGCCACGGGCCTGCGCGCCGCGTGCACGGCTCTGCGCGACAACCCGTCCGCCCTGCTGCCCGGCTGATCCAACCCCCCAGGGGTCGGCCGTCCCCTACGGCCCACCGACCGCGTCCCCTCCGGTCGGTGGGCCGTTTCCCCCTGACGGGTCAGGCCGGCGCGCACGTCCTGCGGTAAGGCGTTTCGGGGAGGAACTGCCGCCACTCCTCCTCGGTGAGGTCACGAGCGAGGTCACGGCACACCCGCTCGGTCGTGTCCTCCGGATCGGTGTGCCACAGGATCGCGCTCTTGTCCGAGCTCCCCGTGACCAGCGACTCCCCGTCCGGGCTGAACGCGACCGCGTTGACGGGCGCGGTGTGCTCGGTCAGGGCGGCCAGGGGTGCGCCGGTGGCCGCGTCCCACAGAACCACCGTGCGGTCGGTGCTGCCGGTCGCCAGCGTCCGCCCGTCCGGGCTGAACGCGATGCCGACGAGCGGGTCGGGGTGGGTCAGCGTGCGCAGGGGTGCCCACGTACGCGTGTCCCAGACGATCACCGTGCCCTCCGCGCTCACCGTGGCGAGCGTGCGGCCGTCGGGGCTGAACACCGCGCCGTGCCCCGCTCCGCCGTGGGGCAACGTGGCCACGCGGGTGTGGTCCGCGACGTTCCAGACCACCGACTCGTCCTGGGTGCTGCCGACCACGGTCCGCCCGTCCGGGTGGAATGCGACGCTGTTGACCGTGCCCTGGTGCTCGAGGTGGGCCACGGGGGCGCGCGTGCCCAGGTCCCAGAGGATCAGCTCCCGGTCGGTGCCCGCGGTGGCCAGCGTCCGCCCGTCCGGGCTGAACGCCACGGTGCGCAGCTGGTCGGTGTGCCCCACCAGCCGGGCGGTCGGCGTCGGCCTCGCGCGGTCGGTGACGTCCCAGAGGGCGAGGCCGTGGTCGGCGTCCCCGTTGAGGTGGCGGGCCACCCCGCCACCCGCGGCCAGCGTCCGGCCGTCCGGGCTGAAGGCGACCGCGTTGACCGGCCCGACCCCGGTGGGGATGGTGGCCAGCCTGACCCGTTCCCGGGCGTCCCAGAGGATCACCGCGCGGTCGGCGCCGCCGGTGGCCACTGTCTCCCCGTCCGGGCTGAACGCCACCGCGGTGACCAGGTCGGCGTGACCCGCCAGTGGGGTGCGGGTGGTGTCCCACAGGACGATCCTGCGGTCTTCCCCCGCCGACGCCAGCAGCGGCTGGTCGGGGTGGAACGCCAGGGTGTAGATGTTGTGGTGGTGCCCGGTCAGCCGGGCGCGCGGCGTGCGGCTCGGCACGTCCCAGAGGATCACGGTCTGGTCGTGGCCCGCCGAGGCCAGCGTCTGCCCGTCGGGGCTGAACGCCACGGCGCGGGCCTGACCGGTGTGGCCGGTGAGCGTCGTCGGCGGCTGCTGCCCGGTGGTGTCCCAGAGCCGGACGGTCCGGTCGGGGCCCGCCGAGGCCACGGTGCGGCCGTCGGGGGCGAACGCGACCGCGTCCACCGACTCGGTGTGGCCGGTGAGCGTTGCCGTCCTCGTCGCGGTGTCACGACGCCACAGCCCGACCGTCCGGTCGGCGCTGCCGGTGGCCAGGGTCTGCCCGTCGGGGCTGAACGCCACCGCGAGGACGGCGCCGGTGTGACCGGCCAGCCGGCCGATCGGGGTGCGGCTCCCGACGTCCCAGATGATGACCGTCCGGTCGAGGCTCGTCGAGGCGAGCGCACGCCCGTCCGGGCTGAAGTCCAGGTCTTTGACCGGGTCGGTGTGACCGGTCAGCCGGGCCACCGGCCGGCCGGCGGCGGCGTCCCACAACACCACCTCGCGGTCGTCGCCGGCGGTGGCCACGGTGCGCCCGTCCGGGCTGACGGCCACGGCGCGCAACCAGGTGGCGTGGCCGGTGAGGGTGGCGCGGCGCGTCCGGCTCCGGGTGTCCCACACGATGACCGCCTGGTCCTTGCTGACGGTCAGGAACGTGTCCCCGTCGGCGCTGAACACGACGTCGGAGACCGCGTTGGTGTGGCCGGTCACCTCGGCCAGGTACGACTCGCGGGCCGAGGTGCTCAGCAGCGCGCCGCGGGCCTCGGCGGTCGGCGACGTCCTGAACGCCTCGGCGCTGAGCAGCTTCGCCGTCGCCGGCCGCGAGTCCCTCAGCACCATGGCCTGCGCGGCCAACTGCCGCGAGACCGCGACCCGACCCGCGCGCACGGCCAGTTCCCCCTGGCGCAACGCGACGACCCCGAGGGTGGTCGTGGCCACCAGCAGCACGGCCAGTCCGACGGTGAGCAGCCGCAGTTGCCGCAGGCGGCGGGCCTTGGCCTGCTGCTCGGCGTTCTCGGCCCGGTCGCCGGCGCGCAGGAACGCCCGCTCGGTCGAGGTGAGCCGCTCCTGGTTGCCGTCCCGCTCGGCCCATTCCCGCGCGGCGGCCAGCCTCGCTCCCCGGTAGAGGGCCCCGGGGTCCTCGTCCAGCGCGGTCCAGGTCCGCGCGGCGTCGGTGAGCGCGCGGTGGGTCCGCAGCCCGTCGCGGTCCTCGGACAGCCACTGCCGCAGCCGCGGCCAGCCGCTGATCAGGGCCTCGTGCGCGAGCTGCGCGGTGCTCTCCTCAAGGGTGATCAGCCGTGCGTCGGCCAGCCTGGTGAGCACGACTTCGAGCCCCGGCGAGTCGTCCAGCTCCTCGCGGTCGATCCGGCGTCGGGTGTCCTCGGTCCCCTCGCCCAACGCGGTCAGTCGCAGGAACAGCTCCCGTGCCAGTTGTTGTTCGGCGGCCGAGAAGCCGACGTAGACGTTCTCGGCCGTGTGCGCCAACGCGCCGTCGATCCCGCCGGCGGCCCGGTAGCCGGCGAGGCTCAGGGTGTTGCCCTTGCGCCGCTTCCAGGTCTCCAGCAACGCGTGCGAGACCGTGGGCAACGCGCCGGGCTGCCCGGCGGCCGCGGCCACGACCTCGGCGAGCAGCGCGCCCTCCACCCGGCAGCCGACGCGCACCGCCGGTTCGCACACCGCCCGGCGCAGCTGCTCGGGCGTCATCGCGCCGACCAGGACCTGGGAGTCGGTCAACGCCGCGGCCAGCTCCGGGTGGTCCGAACACCGCGTGTAGAAGTCGGACCGCATGCCCAGCACGACGCGGACCCGGCTGTTGTCCGCCTCCGCGGCGGTGACGAGGGCGGAGATGAACAGGGCTCGCTCCCGGCGGTCCCGGCAGAGCGTGAAGACCTCCTCGAACTGGTCCACCATCAGCAGCACCTCGGTTCCGGGGGACCGGTCGGCCAACAGTTCGAGCAGGCCGCGGTGCAGGTTGCGCGGATCGGACTCCAGGTCGGCGTGCACCTGCCCCGAGGTCTTGCCCGTCCGGGCGGCGAGCTGGACCGCGCACTCCTCCAGCGGGTGCGCCCCCGGCGTGACGAGCACCGCGATCGCGGGTCCGGCGGGCAGGCCCTCGGCTTCCACCCTGGCCAGCAGACCGGCGCGCAGCACCGAGGACTTCCCCACGCCGGACGGACCGCACACCGCGTGGAACCGACCTCGCGCCACCCGCTCGTACAAGTCCTGCACCAGCCGCTCCCGGCCGAAGAACCACTCGGAGTCGTCGCGCTGGAACGCCGCCAACCCCGCGTAGGGCGTGCGTCCACCCGGGCTCGGCTCTTCGGTGCGGGAATCGGCGGCCAACTCCGCGGCGACCTCCTTCCAGCGCTGTCGCCACTCGTCGACGTCTCCTCCGCACGCGCGCACGAAGGCGAGGGTGACGTCCAGGCTGGGCAACTTCCGGCCGGCCGCGGCCTCCGACAACGACGCCGCGGAGTAGTGCGCCGATCGGGCCAACTCGCGGTAAGTGGGTGAACCGGCCTTCTCCCGGAGGTTGCGCAGGCTTCGCGCGAAGCTGATCAGAACAGAGTCCTCCGGCCCCAATGGCCGTTCCGGTCGCGGCACTATTCCCCCTCGAAACGACTCGTTCCCCTCATTGGTCAGAAGTTGTTGTCCAACGTCCTCCCCAGGACATCAATCAACCCCTGAGCTGTACGAACGTTACACACCCACCGAGTGGCGTCGAGTCCGTGCGCAGCCGCGGCTTCGTGGGTCGGGAGCGGTTCCCACGGTCGCGAAAGCGTCGTCTATTCGGGGAGGAAAACCATGAAGCGCACATCACGGACGCTCGTTGGGGTATCGGACACGCCGATCGTCCGGACACCTCCCGGGGTCGCGCGGATAGCACCGTGCTGATGACCGAGTGCGGTGGCGACGAGACCGGCCCGGTCGCCGGGAGCGCTGCCGTCGTGACCTGACCGATCGGCGGCCGGACCATCCAGGCGATCGCCGCACGACGGGGATTCGCCGACCAGGCCCGGACTCCCCCTGAGGCACGAAGAACTGCTGGAACGACGAACCAAGACGAAGGGCCCAAGCATGTCCGTCATCAGAGCTTTTCTGATCGTCGCGACGATCGCGACGTTCATCGCCGTACCCCAGACGGCCGGCGCCGCGAGCGCGCCGTCCGCCCCAGCGGGCGGCCTGGTGAAGGTGCCGGAGGAGACCTTGCGGGAGCTGGCACGCCTGCACCCCGAGAAGTTCGACAGACTGGCCGCCCGGCGCTCCGCCGTGCGGACCTCGTCCACCACGTGCGGTGACGACGGGTACTACTGGATCGTCAACCGGAACAGCGGCAAGTACCTCGCCATCGGCAGCAGCAGCGAAGCCAACGGTGCCCACGCCATCCAGTGGGACTACACCGGCAGCTTCGGCCAGCTCTGGGATCTGTGGGGCGACCACCTCATCAACGTCAACAGCGGCAAGTACCTCGCCATCGGCGAAAGCAGCACGGCCAACGGCGCGCACGCCATCCAGTGGGACTACACCGGCAGCAACGGCCAGCGCTGGCGGTGCGACAACGGCGGGCACATCATCAACGTCAACAGCGGCAAGTACCTCGCCATCGGCGAAAGCAGCACGGCCAACGGCGCACATGCCATCCAGTGGGAGAACACCGGCAGCAACGGCCAGCGGTGGGACAAGTACCGCTACTAGTTGTTCAGCGTCATGAGTGCGCAGCCCTCGGGACGATCGTTCCGAGGGCTGCCCCTTCACCGGGTGGGCTGGACAAGCTCACTGCTTGAGGGAGTTGAGGAACGCCTGGAACGCCCCGGACCGGAACACCAACGTCCCGGACTCCCGACTCTTGGTATCCCGCACGGCCGCCCGTCCGGCGGACCTCGCCACCTCGACACAACCCTGCGCGCCGCCACTGCGAGACGACTTCCGCCACATGAGGACTCCTAGGCCAACTCGCGAATACGCCGGTTGATCTTCTCAACCGTGCGCTGCTCGCTCAAGGCGTTGGCCCGGAGGCTGTCGAAAGCCAGGTTGTAGGTCCGGACGTGCTCCCGCCCGAGGTAGTCCGCTGCGGTCAGCCCTTCCACGTAGACGACACCCGGCCGATCCGGGATCAGGGTGACGATGGTGAACAGCACCCCGTGTGATGCGTGCGCCCCGGCGTCGAACGGCACGACCTGCACGCAGATGTTCGGCGACTTGGCCAGGTCGCGGACCTCTTGGAGTTGTGCGCGCAGGACCGGGCCGCCACCGATCTCGCGGTGCAGCGCCTCCTCGCCGACCACGAGCCACAGGCGGGGCGCGTCCGGGGACTTCATCCGGGCCAGGCGTTGCGCCCGGTCCTCGACCATCCGCTCCACATCCGCCGCCGAGGCGATGACCGACCGCTGGAGCATCGCCCTGGCGTACTCGGCGGTCTGGATGACGCCGGGGAAGAAGTCGCCGCTGAACACCTTCAGCTCGGTGGCCGCGCGCTCCAGGTTCACGTACTTCACCGAGTGCTCCGGCACCCGCGCCGGTTGGAGCTTGCGCCGGGAGTCGGTCGCCAGCCGCCCCAGCACCGCGGTCTTGTCCTCCGGGATGCGGTAGAGCCGGACCATCTTGGCGAGATCCTTGTCGGTGACCTTCATGTCGCCTTGCTCGACCTTGGACAGCTTCCCGGTGTACCAACCGAGCGCCTTGCTCGCCTCGGCGCTGGACAGACCGGCGGTCTCGCGGGCTTCCCGCAGATCAGCACCGAGCAGGATGCGTTGCACGACGGGACCGGGATCGGATTGGGGCGAACTCACCCGATCAGCTTGCCGCGACCGCGAGCCAGCCGCCAACAACTCACACGATCGAGTGGCAAGCATTCCGCACTAGAATTTCTAGTACTAGCTTCGCTGCCATGACCGAGACCGAGCTCGTACCGGACCTGGACACCTTCGTGGCCGAGATGGTGGCCGACGACGCACCCCGGCTGTTCGCCGTCGTCCAGGTGCACGACAACACCGACGCCGACATCGCCGCTTGGGGTTTGGCCTTCCCCGACCACGCCGAAGTCGTCTCCACCAGCGGCGGCACGAGGATGCGGCTCAGGTCGCCGGAACGCGCCGCCCGCCTGCTCAGCCGCCCGCCGGCCGTGGCGGCCCGGCTGGTGTGGGTCGATCACCGTGTCGACCCGTCGCCGTGACGAGGGTCGACGAGATGTGGGCCTTGGCGGGGTCCGCCGCGATGAACGCGGTCTCCACCCCCGCCGGCTCACCGTTCATGCGGGCCGTCGGCAGCTCGTAGTCGCGAAGGTTGCGGACCCCGCGGACGACGACGTCGATCCCCTCTCGACCTCGCCGCGCGACGCAAAACGTCCGCGTGGCCCGGCGTGATCGGGTCGGAGGAACCCGGGAAGAGTGCTCGCACGGTCGAAAGCCAACCGCACGACGGGCGGTTGAGGTAGCCGGAAGCGCGGTCCGGCCACCCCAGCCGCCCGGCCTGCTAGAGCGGCACGTTGCCGTGCTTGCGCGCCGGGCTGCGGCGGCGTTTGTCGCGCAGCATGGCCAGTCCGCGGCGCACCGCCACGCGCGTCTGGGCCGGGTCGATCACGTCGTCCACCAGGCCGCGCTCGGCCGCGTAGTAGGGGTGCGCCAGCTCGTCGGCGTAACGGGACACCAGCACCTGCCGCAGCTCGTCCGGGTCCGCGGCGGCGGCCAGTTCCTTGCGGTGGATGACGTTCACCGCCGCCTCCGCGCCCATCACCGCGATCTCGTTGGTCGGCCACGCCAGGGACAGGTCGCAGCCGATGGACCGCGAGTCCATCACGATGTACGCGCCGCCGTATGCCTTGCGCAGGATCACCTGGACCCGGGGCACCGATGCCTCGCAGTAGGCGTAGAGCAGCTTCGCGCCGTGCCGGATCGCGCCGCCGTACTCCTGGTCGGTGCCCGGCAGGAACCCCGGCACGTCCACCAACGTCACCAGGGGCACGTTGAACGCGTCGCAGAACCGCACGAACCGGGCCGCCTTCTGCGACGCCGCCGTGTCCAGCACGCCCGCCAGCACCAGCGGCTGGTTGCCGACCACGCCGACGACCTCGCCGCCGATCCGGGCGAACGCGCACACCACGTTGGCCGCCCAGCCCTCGTGCACCTCCAGGAACTCGCCGTCGTCCACCACCTCGCCGATCACCGCCCGGATGTCGTAGGGCTGGTTCGGCGACACGGGCACAAGCGAGGCCAGCTCGGGCCGCACGTCGTCGTCCTCCGAGGGAGGCTCGCACGACGGCGGCGACTCCAGGTTGTTCGACGGCAGCAGCGACAGCAGGTAGCGCACGTCGGCCAGGCAGCTCTCCTCGTCGTCGTGCACGAACGACGCCACGCCCGACATCGAACCGTGCACGTCCGCGCCGCCGAGCTGATTGTGCGTCACCTGCTCTCCGCTGACCGCCTTCACCACGTCCGGCCCGGTCAGGTACATCTGCGCGGTCTCGCGCACCATGAACGTGAAGTCGGCCAACGCGGGCGAGTACGCCGCACCGCCCGCGCACGGTCCCAGCACCACGCTGATCTGCGGGATGATCCCGGACGCCTCGACCTGGCGGCGGAAGATGCCGCCGTAGCCGTTGAGCGCCATCACGCCTTCCTGGATGCGGGCGCCACCGCTGTCGTTCAGCGCGACGATCGGCGACCCGGTGGCCAGGGCCAGGTCCATCACCTTGTGGATCTTCTCGGCGTGCCCCGCGCCCAGCGACCCGCCGGCGATGGTGAAGTCCTGCGCGTAGACGAACACCCGCCGCCCGTCCACCGTGCCGGAGCCCGCGACCACGCCGTCGGTGTGCGCGCCGGTCGTGCCCCGCCGGTACATGTCGACCTCGACGAACGACCCCTCGTCCAGCAGCAGCTCCAGCCGTTCCCGCGCGGTCCGCTTGCCCAGCCGGTGCTGGCGCTCCACGGCCACCCGGTCGCCCAGCGCGATGCGGCCGGCCAGCTCGTCGCGCCGGTCGCGCAGCGCCCGCATGGTGCGCGGCGGCGGCTGCGTCGGGCGCACGGCGGGCCGGAACTCGATCTCGGAGATGCTCATCGTCGCCTTTCGCTCGTGTCGACCTGCCAGAAGCCACCGTCGAAGAACACCAGCCCCGACCGGCCGTCGCCCCGGCCCGCGCCGAGCACCCGGCCGAAGAACACGGAATGGTCGCCCGCCTCGTGCACGTCGACCAGCTCGCACTCCAGCCACGCCAGCGACCCGGCGATCACCGGCGCGCCGGTGGCCGGTCCGGCCTGCCAGTCGACCTGCTCGAACTGGGCCGGTCCCAGCGGCCGGTCGCGGGCGGCGAACCAGCGGGCGCTGGCCTCCTGGTCGGCGTGCAGCACCGAGGCGGCGAAGTGCCGGGACGCGGTGATCGCGCCGTGCATGACCGCGGTGTGCGCCACGCAGCACAGCACCAGCGGCGGGTCCAACGACACGGAGCTGAACGCGTTCGCGGTCATCCCGTGCATGTGCTCACCACCGACGGTCAGCACGACGACGCCGGTGGCGAAGCGGGCCAGGGTGGAGCGCATCTCGGTCGGGGACACCCCGGTCAGCTCGGGTGCCAGTTCCATCGCACACGTCCTTCCCGCGAGCAGGGCGCGGGCCGCGCCGGCGGCACGACCCGCGCGTGCGGCTCAGCCCTGGATGTCCTCGACGCGGTCGGCGACCGGCCGGTCGACCGCCATCACCCACTTGCCGTCCTCGCCGCGCACCAGCACGTCCGTGCACTTGCCCAGGATGCGCTGCTTGCCGCCGTCCTCCTTGGTGATCTCCAGGTCGTAGTCGACGATGATCAACGACGTGTCGCCGGTCGTGTAGTAGGACTTGACCTTCGACTTGAGCTTCGGCTTGGTGGCCAGCAGCGCGGTGATGGCCTCCGTGCGCGCCTGGCCGGTCAGCGGCCCGCCGGACAGGTTGGAAATGGAGTCGTCCCGGTAGAGGCTGTCGAAGATGGCACCCTGGCCCGAGTTGAACGCGGCCAGGAAGACGTCGTTCTGGGTGTCGGGGTCGTCGGTCAGGTCCAGGTTCTGCAAGTCGATCTGCGCGGTCATGGGCGATTCCTTTCCTGCAGTGCGGCAAATGCCCGGCACCGACGTTATCGGCCTGCCCGCCACGTCCACTCATCGTGGAATAACCGATCGCTCATCGCGCATTCAGTCGAAACCGGTGAGCGGTCCGTGAGTGCCCGAACGCACCTTGGGCGCTGCCCGGGAAAAGCCCGATCGGTCCGGGGGCGACCCTCTCCCGGACAACGCGAAAGGCCCGGCCGCCCCCCACGGGGACGACCGGGCCTGCGGCGATCCCGGCGTCAGCCGGTCAGGGCCGTGAGGCCCCCGTCCGCCACCAACTCCTGGCCGGTGGTGAAGGTCGCGTCGAAGGCCAGGAACAGCACCGCCGCCGCCACCTCCTCCGCCGAACCGTGGCGCTTCATCGGCGTGAGCTGGTCGCCCAGCTCGGAGAAGTGCTGCCGTTCCTCCGCGGAGGCGTCCACACCCATGCTCGGCGTGTCGATGAACCCGGGGCTCACCGCGTTGACCCGGATGTTGCGGCCGATCAGCTCGGCCGCGAACGCCTGCGCGAAGGACCGGACCGCGGCCTTCGCGCCCGAGTAGACGCTCATGCCGGCGGTGCCGCTCGCGTTGGCGATGGACGTGGTGAACACGATCGAGCCGCCGTCCTTCACCAGCGGCGCGAGCACCTGCGTGGTGAAGTACGCGCCCTTGGTGTTGACCGCGAACGTCCGGTCGTAGCTCTCCTCGGTGACGACGGCCAGCGGCTCCAGCTTGGCGTAGCCCGCGTTCACGTGGACGAAGTCGACCTCGCCCAGCTTCTCCCGGACCGCGTCACCGACCGCGCGGACGTCGGCGAGGTTCGCCACGTCGCAGCTCACGAAGTGCGCGCGCTCGCCGAGCTCCTGGCGTGCCGCCTCCAGGTTCTTGCCGTCCCGCCCGGTGATCAGGACCTCGGCCCCACCCTCGACCAGTGCCTTCGCCACGGCGAAGCCCATGCCGTGGGTACCCCCGGAGATGACTGCTTTCTTACCGGCAAACCGGCTCACGAGACTCCCTCTTCCTTCCTCATGCACCACTCAAGACCCGCACCGGAGTCGGATCGTCACCGACGCTAGGGGACCTGCCTCTCCATCGGCTCTCCGCAGGCTCCCGGTCACCCGACCCGGTCCGTCACAGCTGGGCGAGAGCCTGCCTGGCGGCCCGGATGCCGCTCTCGATCGCGCCGTCGATGTACGCGCCGTGCCAGCCGGTCGCGATGTCGCCGGTCGCGAACGCCAGCCGCCCGTGCGGCTGCTGGATCGCGGGGAGCTGGGCGAGGAGCTGGTTCGGCCCGCGCATGCCCCACGCGCCCAGCGAGTACGGGTCGCGACCCCAGGGGGCGTACGCGTGCTCCAGCAGGGTGACACCCGGCGCGATGCGCTGGAGCGCCGACTGCACCGCGGACCGGCTGGTGACGTCCAGCGACGCGTTCTCGCTGAAGCCGACCGACAGCACGTCGCCGGTCGACAGCACGCGCTGCGGCAGCAGCAGCGAGATCGGGTCGCCGGGCTTCCCGCTGGCGAAGACGCGACCGCTCGACCCGCTGGTGCGGAACCAGAACTTGGTCACGTTCGGCACGCCGAGCCCGTAGTTGGTGGCGGCGGAGTGCACGGCGGGCAGACCCGCGGTGAACCGCAGCGTGCGCCAGATGTTCGCCGGAACGGCCACGATCACCGTGCGCGCCGACAGCGTGCTGCCGCTGCGCAGGGTCACGTTGACCTGGGTGCCGGTGTCCGAGATCGTCGTCACCGGGCTGTTCAGCCGCAGGTCGGGCGCGGCGTCGCGGAGGATCCTGGTCAGCAGCGCGGTCATGCCGCCCTGCGGCCGGGTCGCGGTCTGCGCGTCCCAGCCGGCGTGGGTGTGGCCGCCGAGCGCCCACCACTGCGCCATGGACGTCAGGCCGCGGGTGCTGCTGTCGCCGCCGGCGTAGGCGTTGGTGTAGCCCTCCAGCCACATCCGGTCCTGAGTGGACAGGCCGAGCTGGTCGATCCGCGAGCGCAGGGAGAGCTGGTCCACCCTGGCCACGAGGTCGCGCGCGTACAGCGGGTCTTCGGGGCGCGGGAAGTAGCTCGTCGAGCCCTCGAAGAGCTTGTTGAGCAGCGTCCCGAAGTGCTCGTTGGCGGAGAGGAAGTCGAAGGTCTGGGGACCACCGGTCGTCGGGTAGTACGAGATGGTCGGGAAGGCGTCGGGGTCGCCGACCAGCGGGATGCCGTAGCGGTTGAGCTCGGCCATGGCCAGCGCCTGGCTCTCGGCGATCCACTGGCCGCCCAACTCGACCTGCTGGCCGGCCAGGGTGGAGGTCCAGATGCGGCCGCCGATGCGGCCGCGGGCCTCCAGCACCACCGAGCTGATGCCCTGCTCGCGCAGCGTCCGGGCCGCGGTGATGCCCGCGAACCCGGCGCCGATGATGATCACGTCGTGGAGGGTGGGGGCCGCGGCGGCGGTGCCGGTGCGGGCGGCGGCTCCTGTCGCCGCCGCCACGCCGGTGACACCCAGCGCCTTCAGCAGCGTGCGGCGTCCAATCATGCCCTGTCGGGGAGGGTTCTGGTCGGTCATCTCATCTCGTTCGTCCGGTCCGCGGCGGCGGACTTCCGGCAAGGGTTCGTTCGACTGGGGACGTGGTCGGGGGTGCACGTCCCGGGATGGGTCAGCAGGTGGTCGTCACCGCGGTGGGGGGCGTCGCGGCGACCGGGGGGTTACAGGAACGGGGTGTCGGGGTCCAAGCCCAGGAGGGTGCGGCCCTGCACCTCGTAGTTGGTGGTGTTGAGCAGCAGGCCGTGCTGGGCGAAGCCCTCGATGTCGCGGAAGAACCGCTGCATCGGCACGGACTTCTGCAGCACCGACGCGCCGCTGGCGGAGTAGAGGATCTCGACGGCCTCCTTCGCCAGCTGGATGGCGTAGGCGGTCTGGCCGCGCAGCTGGGCCCGCTCCTCGGTGGTCAGCTCGCCACCCTCGTCGGCACGGCCCTGCAGCAGCTTCCACCAGCCCTCGGCCAGGCCCTCGGCGGCGGCGATCTTGTTGGCCGCGGTGGCGACCTGGATCTGGGTCAGCGGGTGCTGCCGCTGGTCGGTCCACGACGTGTAGGTGATGGGGCGGCCGGGGACGCGCTGGAGGAACAGCTCCATCGCGCCGCGCGCGATGCCGATGCACGCCGCAGCGCACTCGGTGAAGACCACCGGGAACAGGCCGTAGCGGCGGCCGGGTTCCACGTGCGCGCGACCCGGAGTGGTGTCGGTCAGCGCGTGTTCGAAGCTCACCACGCGGTGCTCGGGCACGAACACGTCCTTGAGCGAGGTCGAGGCACTGCCGGTGCCGCCCGCAGCGAAGGTGTCCCAGTCGTCGGCGATGGTGAACTCCCGCATCGGGACGATCGCGATCGCCTCGTCCTCGGTGCCGTCCGGGCGCTGGACGATGGCGGCGGCCATGTTCCACTGCGCGCCGCGGCAGCCGGAGTTGAACCGCCAGGTGCCGCTGAGCTTGTAGCCGCCCTCGGTCGGGGTGAGGGTGCCGGAGGGGGTGAAACCGCCAGAGATCCGCACGGACGGGCCGTCGGCGAAGACTTCGTCCTGCGTCTTGTCCGGGTAGAGCGTGGCGAGCCACGCGTTGGACACCCACACCATGGTGATCCACCCGGTGGAGCCACAGGCCGACGCCACCTCGCTGATGATCTTGGCGGCCTCGCCGATCGGCAGGTCCAGCCCGCCGTAGCGGCGCGGCGACGCGATGCCGAGCACGCCGGTCTTCTCCAGCAGGTGGATGTTCTCGTCCACGATCCAGCGGTTGTCCTCCGACGCCCGGCCGTTCTCGCGCAAGGTCGGCACGACCTCGCGCACGGCATCGAGGACGGCGGTGAACTCACTCGTGGTCATTGCTCCTCCTTGGTCGGCCAGCACCGCTATTTCGCGTAGCCCGCGAGAATGGCTCGCCAGGTCCTCGGCTGTGGTTTCGCGAATACGCGCCCCGGGTAGTCGGTGCGCTGGTTGCAGATATATCCCAGGAGCGAGGACGCCGTGGTCATCCCCGGTTCACGGGGTCGCCGGGAATGGCAATGAGCGTTCGATTACCGGAAAGTGGAAATCGAACTCAGAGTGTTCGGCGACAGACGCTGCGTGTTCGTCGACAGCGCCTGTGGCCGCCGTGTTCCGGGCCGCGCGGACCGATGTCCCGGGTGGCTTCCCCGCAGTTCGCGCGTCCGCGGGTGGACTGCTACGAGTCCGGGTCGACCAGGGCGTGCGCCGCGACGGGGTCGAGCGCGCGACCGCGCGCGAAGTGCGTTTCGAAGTCCGCGCCGAGCGCTTCGCGCAGCGCCAGTTCGATCCGCGTCACGTCGCCCCGCTCCGACGCGGGCAGCGGCGCGTGGGCCGCCTCGCGCGCGGCCACGGCGGCGCCGAGCAGGGTGGCCCCGCCGGCGTGCCGCCCACCGACCGCGAGCGCGCCCGCCAGCCCTTCCAGCGCCAGGGCCACCGATCGGGGGTCACCGGTGGCCTTCGCGATCGAGTAGCCCTCCAGGTGCGTCGCCAGGGCGGCCACCGCGTCACCGCGCTGCTCGGCCACGAACCCCAGCTCGGCCAGGATCAACGCCTCGCCCACGTCGCCGTCGACCTCGCGGCACCACGCCAGCCAGCGCCGCAGGTGCGCCTCGGCGGCGTCCAGCCGCCCCTCCCGGCGCGCGCCCAGCCCCAGGCCCAACTCGGCGAAGAACTCGCCGTAGGTGAAGCTCTGCTCGGCGGCCAGCCGCATGGCGCGTTCGTGCAGCTCACGCGCGTGGGTGTAGTCGTTCTGGAGCAGGGCGATCCGACCGAGGCCGGACAGCTTGATCGACACCTCCGACCACAGCCCCAACGTCTCGGCGATGCGCAGGCCCTCCCGGTGCAGCCGCACCGCTTGGAGGTAGTCGCCGCGCACCTCGGCCATCGTCGCCAGCGCGTCACCGGCCTGGAGCTGGCCCCAGCCGTCGCCGAGGTCGCGGAACAGCTCGGCGCTCTCCTCGCCGTACTGCCGGGTCGCGCCCAGGTCGCCGCGCAGCAGGGCCTGCGTCGCGAGCGCGGCCAGCGCCGCCGCCGTGCCCCACCGGTCGTCCAGCGCGCGGAACTCCCGCAGCGCCAGGTCAAGTCGCTTCTCGCTGCTGTCGTGGTCGCCGTACCCGATCCGGGCGAACCCGAGGAACCAGCGGGTCATCGCCCGCCCCCTCGGGTCGGCGATCCGGTCGATCAGGTCGTCGTGGCGGTCCAGTTCGGAGGTCGGCTCGCCGGCGCGCAGGCTGAAGCCCGCCTGCCAGGCCAACGCCTGCGCGCGCTCCGAGGGGTCGGCGGGTCCGTCCACGGCCAGCGCCGCCCCGAAGGCCCGGGTCGCCTCGCCGAGCCTGCCGCGCAGGAACCAGTACCAGGCCAACGCGTTCACCATGCGCAGCGCGAGGTCCGGGCGGTCCTGGTGGGCGGAGGTGTCCAGGGCGACGCGGAAGTTCGCCGCCTCGGCGTCGGCCAGGTCGAGCCACCGGCGCTGGTCCGTTCCGTGCAGGTGCGCCATCACGCGGACGGCGAAGTCGGCGTAGTAGGTGGCGTGCCGGGCGCGCACCCGGTCGCCTTCCCCCGCCTCGCGCAGCCGCTCGGCGCAGTAGGCCGCCACCGACTCCGGCAGCCGGTATCGACGGGCACCGGCCACGTCGGCCGCGCTGACCAGGCTCCGGTCCACCAGCCGCGCCACCAGGTCCAGCACCTCGTCCTGGTCGATGCCGTCGCCCGCGCACACCACCTCAGCCGCGATGAGCGGGCTGCCGCCGCTGAACACCGAGAGCCTGCGCAGCACCACCCGCTCCCGCTCCGACAGCAGGTCCCAGCTCCAGTCGATCGCGCCGCGCAGCGTCTGCTGCCTCGCCGGCGCACCCCGTCTGCCCACGGTGAGCAGGGCGAACCGGTTCTGCAGCCGGGCCGCCACCTCGTGCACGCCCAGGGCGCGCACCCGCGTCGCGGCCAGCTCGAGCGCGAACGGGATGCCGTCCAGCCGGCGGCAGATCGCGTGCACGGCGTCGACCGTGGACTCGTCCAGCACGAAGTCGGGCGCCGCCGCGGTCGCGCGCGCCACGAACAAGTCCACCGCGGTGGACACGCCGTCCGCATCCGGCAGGGTCAGCGGTGGCACCGTCCACAGCCGCTCACCCTCGATCCCGAGCGGCTCCTGGCTGGTCGCGAGGATGCGCACGCCCGGAGCCGCCATGAGCAGCATCTCGGCGACGTCGGCGACCCGTTCCACCACGTGCTCGCAGTTGTCCAGCACCAGCAGCAACTGCTTGGTGCGCAACGCGTCGGCCAGCCGGTTGGCCAGCGCCATCAGCGGTCCCGAGCCGATCACCTCGTCGCGCACGCCCAGCACGGTCGCGACCAGCTCCAGCACGCCGTCCTGGGACTCCAGCGTGGAGAGCTCCGCCAGCCACACGCCGTCCGGGTAGGCGTCGGCGACGCCGGCGGCGGTGGCCAGCGCCAACCTGGTCTTGCCGACACCGCCGATGCCGTTGAGCGTGACCAGCCTGCTCGCGTCCAGCAGCGCGCGCACCTGCGCCATCGCCGCGTCGCGGCCGATCAGCGGCGTCATCGGCGCCGGCAGGTTGGTCAGCGGGCGCGCCGCCGTCGTGATCGGGGTGAGCGTGGGCGCGAGGTCCTGCTGGAGGATGGCTTGGCGCAACGCCACCAGTTCGGCGCTCGGCTCCAGGCCCAGCTCCTCGGCCAGCGTGACCCGCAACGCGTCGAAGCTCGCCAGCGCCTCGCTCTGCCGGCCGGAGCCGTAGAGCGCGCGCATGTGCGCGGCGCGCAGCCGTTCCCGCAACGGGTGGCGCGCGAGCAGGTCGCCCAGCTCCCCCACCAGCAAGCCGTGCTCGCCCAGGCCGAGCATCACCTCGGCCCGGTCCTCCAGCGCGGTGAGCCGCAGCTCCTCCAACCGCGCCACGACCGGGCGGGCGAAGTCGGCGTCGGCGAAGTCCGCGAGCACCGCACCGCGCCACTGCGCCAACGCGTCACCCAGCAGCGCCGCCTTCGCCCGCAGGTCGGTCGTCTCGTGCGCGGACGCGAGCAGCGCGGTGAACCGGCGCGCGTCCACCGCGTCGGCGGGCACGTCCAGCAGGTAGCCCGGCGGGCGGGACACCACCAGCTCACCCGCACCCGGCTCGGCGTCCTCCAGCGCCTTGCGCAACTGCCACACCTTCGTGTGCAGCGCGCCGGCGACGTTGCTCGGCGGCGAGTCACCCCACAGCTCGTCGGCCAGCTTGTCGACCGAAACGGGTTCCCCATCGTGCGCCAGCAGCGTCGCCAGGAGCGTGCGCGCCTTCACCCCCGGCACGTGGACGACGTGGTCGTCCTCCGTCCAAACGGATAATGGACCCAGGATCCCGAAACGCACACAGTCACCATATCGGCACTCCGCGGCATCCAGCGGCATCGGCGAAAGCGCTCACATTTCGGACCGAGAGGCACTCGAGAGGCGATCGGGAGGGCGTGTGGTGACAGTGGAGTCGTCCCAGAAGGAGGTCGGAGATGACGGCGGACCCCCGTTCGCCTGTAACTGTCATCGGGCTCGGGCCGATGGGCGCCGCGATCACCCGTGCGTTCGTGGCAGCCGGTCACCCCACGACGGTGTGGCACCGGTTGCCCGGTGAGCCGGTCGCCGGCGGAGTCGTCGGCGCGGCGACGCTGGTCGACGCGGTGTCGGCCAGCCGACTGGTGGTCGTGTGCGTGCTCGACCACCGCGCCATGAGGGAGATCGTGAACTCCCTCGGCGAGGCGCCCGCGGACCGCGTCGTGGTGAACCTCACCGCGGGCACCGCATCGGAGGCGCGCGCCACCGCCGCGTGGGCCGCCGACCGCGGCGTCGGCTACTTGGACGGCTCGATCCTCGCCACCCCCGACGAAGTGGGTACCGACCGCGCGCTCGCCTTCTACGGGGGTCCGAAGGCGCTGTACCGGGAGCACGAGTCGACGCTGGCCGCGATCGGCGGCACCCGCACGCACCTGGGCGCCGACGTCGGCCTGCCCGCGCTGTACGAGGTGGCGCTGCTCGGCGTGATGTGGAGCACGTGGATCGGCCTGCTGCACGGGCTGGCGCTGGTCTCGGCCGAGAACGTCGCCGCGGGCGACTTCCTGCCGCACGCCACGCGCTGGCTGGAGCGGGTGGTCGGGCCGGCCGTGCCGGGGCTGACCGCCCGCGTCGAGCAAGGCGAGTACCCCGGCACGACATTGGTGCACCACGCCGTGGTGGTGGAACGACTGGTGGCCGCGAGCCGGGCGGCCGGGGTCGACGACGCCCTGCCGGCCTTCCTGCTGGCGCGCGTCGAGCAGGCGATCCGCCGCGGTCACGCGGGTGACGGCTTCGCGGGACTGATCGAAGTGCTGCGCAAGCCGTCCGCCGACTGAACACTTCCGCACCGGACGGGAAGCGGTGGTGACCGGAATCCATTCGTAGCTGCGCACCGGTCCGCCGGATTCGGAGTTCGTGGTAGCCGGAGTGGTCACCCCATTCCGGTTCGAGCAAGACTGGGGGCGACGTGGAGTTCCGATTATTGGGCCCGTTGGAAGTGCTGCACGAAGGGCGACCGATCTCGCTCGGCGGCATAAAGCAACGGGCCACGCTCGGTTTCCTGCTGCTGCGGGCGAACCAGGTGGTGCCGACCAGCCAGCTCCTGTCCGCGCTGTGGCCGGGAGAGGATCCACCGGCATCCGCGCGGAAGATGTTGCAGAACGCGGTCTGGAGCCTGCGGGCGGCCATGTCGGCGACCGACGGTCCCGACGCGGCGCGGCTGTCCACCCAGGCGCCCGGCTACGTGCTGCAGGTCGACCCGTCCCGGGTCGACCTCTTCCGGTTCCACGAGCTGGCCGAGCGGGGCCGGGCGGAGGGGCAGCCCGAGATCCGGGCGAAGCTGCTGCGGCAGGCACTGGGCACGTGGCGCGGGACGGCCTTGGCCGACCTGGTGGAGACCGGCATCTGCTGGCCCGAGCTGACCGTCGTGGAGAACGCCCGGCTCGACGCCATGGAGGACTACTTCGACGCCGAGCTGGCGTGCGGCAGGCACCAGTCGGTGCTGGGCGAGTTGGAGGCGATGGTCGAGGCGGAACGACTGCGCGAGCGGTCGTGCGGGCAGCTCATGCTGGCGCTGTACCGGTGCGGGAGGCACGCGGACGCCTTGGCCGTCTACAGCAGGCTGCGCGCGTCGCTGGTGGACGACCTCGGCCTGGAACCGGGGCCGGCGCTGCAGAAGCTCCAGCACGCCATCCTGACCCACGACCCGTCGCTCGCCCTGCCGCCCGAGCGGCAGCAGCCCGTCGTCCGGCAGCTGAGGCCGGTCGTGGCGGGGCGGACGTCGTCGCCGGAGGCGCAGCGGCGGCACCTGACCGTCGCGCTGGTGCGGGTCCGGCCGCGCGGCGGGGTGCCCGCCGCCGACCCGGCCGTGGTGGACCACGCGCTGGCGGCGGCGGCCAAGATGGTGCGATCGGGCATCGAGGAGCTCGGTGGCACGGTGGCCACGTCCATCGGGTCCGCGTCGCTGGCGGTGTTCGGCGGCCCGTACACGAAGGGCGACGACGGCGAGCGGGCCGTTCGGGCGGCGTTGGCGCTGCGCGACTGCTTCGCCGACGGGATGCGCCACGACCTGGCCGTGCACGTCGCGGTGGCGACCGGCGAGGCGCTGGTGCTGACCGAGCCGGACGCGCCGCCGACGGTGATCGGCGCGCTGGTCGACCACTGCCAGCAGTTGCTCCCGTCAGTGCCCGAGGGCGCGGTGTGGACCTGTCCGCGGACCTGGGAGCAGGTCGGAGGGGCGTTCCACGGCACGCGGGTGTCCGACGAGGCGTGGGAGGTCACCGGCAGCCGCGGTGAGGCCGACGAGCACGACAGCGAGCTGGCCGTCGTGCGCGGGTTGCTGGAACGCACCGTTCGCCGCGACACGCCCCACCTCGTGACCGTGTTCGGCGAGCCGGACGCGTTCCTGGACCGGTTCGCGGGCTCGGTGGAGGGCGCGAGGGTGCTCGGCGGCCAGGTCGTCGAGGGCGACGTGCTCGGCGTGGCGGCGGACGTGCTGTCCGACTACTGCGGTGTGCGGGCGGAGGACGCGGTGGACACGGTGCGGGCCAAGCTGTCGTCGGCCCTGTGCCCCACCACCCGCTCCGAGGCCGACGTGCTGGCGACCCGGCTGCTGCCGCTGTTCGACCGGTCGCTGCCGAGCACCGGCTCGTTGACCGCGTGGCGGCGCTTCCTCGAACTGGCGGCCCGCGACCAGCCGCTGGTCGTGCTGCTGCGGGAGGTGCACCTGGCGGCGGAGGAGGTGCTCGACGCCGTGGAGTCCCTGGCGGACTCCGATCACCCCGTGCCGCTGCTGGTGGTGGTGTTCGCACGGCCGGCTCTGCTGGGGCGCAGGCCGAGTTGGGGAGGCGGCAAGCCGCACGCCGCCACGATCACCCTCGACCCACCGCGGGACGGGACGGTGGACCGGCTGCGCCGGCTCATGCTGTCCGCGGTGGGTGAGGGTCTGTCCGGTGCTCCGGCCCCGAGGTCGGAGCGGGAGCCGGTCCCGCTCCGGCGCTCCGAAGGACGTGCCAGGTACGCCATGGCACTGGCAGGCACGGCGGCGGGGGCGGACAGCGCCTGACCGCGGAGGACGGGGTCGCGTGCCCGCCGTCGTGCACCGATCCGTCCGTCCCCTCCCTCCGGCCGCCACCGGAAGAGGGGCCGCAGGTCCACGGGTCGCCCGCCCGCAGGAGCGGCCGCACGGCGCTCCGGCACCGGCCGCAGTGGTCCCATGCCGGCGCGCTCGCCCCTCCACGCCGGCGTCGGCGGCCCTCGAAACCGGTGCCGAGCGGACCGCGACCTGCGGGAACCGCTGTCCTGTGCCGCGAAGCCCTGGCAGCCGTGGCCGTCGTCGCGCTCGCCCGGCTCGTGCCCGTGACCCAAAGGGACCGTCGCACTGCCCGCTGGTTAACCCCTTCGAGTGGTCCGCGTCCACGCCACCCACCACCCCCGCGCACACCTGGTCGAATCACGGGCTGTAACGACGTTCGCCGGACGTGACGCCGAACGGCAGGTGATGGCGGACGCGCTGGCCGCCGCGCGGCGCGGCCAACCCACGGTCCTGCACGTCGTCGGCGAACCCGGCATCGGCAAGACCCGGCTGCTGGAGGTGTTCCACGCCGACGCGCAGGCCGCCGGGTTCACCGTGGTGAGCAGCCGGGGCACCGAGTTCGACCGCGAAGTGCCCTACGGCGTGCTGACCGAGCTGGTGCAGGAGTTGTCCGACCTGCGCCGCCAGGCCGCCGGGCGAACCGCGGCGGACTGCGCCGACGACACCGGTACCGTCGAGCGCTACCGCAGGCACCGGGTCGTGCGTGACGCGTTGGAGGCGGCGTCGCGCACGCGCCCCATGGTCGTCACGCTGGACGACGCGCAGTGGGCCGACGACAGCTCCCTCGACTGCTGGTCGCACCTGATCCGCCGACCCCCGCGCGGCGAGCTCGTCCTGGTGCCGGCCCACCGGGCCGTGCCGCTGCCGGCCAACCTCGAAGCGTCGCTGTCGGACGCGCACCGCGCGGGCACCGGGCGTCGGGTGGAGCTGCCGCCGTTGGGCTTCGCGGACGCCGTCGCCCTGATCGGGCCCGGTCGCGGGCCGTCGTGGCGGCGGGCGGTGTACGAGGCCGGCGGCGGCAACCCGTTGTACCTGGAGTCGTTGGTCAAGACCGCGCACCCGGCCGCCGACACCGCCCTCCTGCCGCCCACGATCCGCGCCGCGCTGCGCGCCGAGGTGGACGTGCTGGACGACGCGACCCGGCTCGCCGCGTAAGCGGCGGCCGTGGCGGGCGAGGACGAGGAGCAGTTGCCGGGATCGCGCGGCGCGGGCGTGGCCATGTCGCCCGCGCCACGCCGCCATCCCGGCTGACCACGACCGGGCAAGGCTCGTCCGACCGTGGCGGTGGACGGCGACTGTCCGTCAGCTCGGTCGACCCGGCCGGATGACGCGGTTCACCGGACCGACTGGCGTTGCCGGTGACCGGGGGCGCGGGCACCGCGGACGCCGGCACGCTCGCCCGTGCGCCACGCAGTCGCGCCGGAACGGGGGTAGGCCATGCGGTCGAGGGTGCACAGGCATCTCGCGTCGGTGGTGCCGGAGCTGTTCGCGGACCTGCCGCCCGCCATGGCGACCCTGTCGGTGGCCGGGGCGCTGGACGCGGAGGGCGAGCGACCCGTCCTGCCACCGGAGTTCAACTGGCGCGACTACACGGTCATGCTGCTGCACGTCGCGGCCGAGATCGAACACTCGTTGATGGTGCAGTACCTGTTCGCCGCCTACTCCATGGGCGGCCCGCAGGTGCCCGAGGAGCTGCGCGACGACGTGCGCCGCTGGCAGGAGATCATCCTCGGCATCGCCAAGGAGGAGATGGGCCACCTCGTCACGGTGCAGAACCTGCTGACCGCGTTGGGCGGGCCGATGAACCTCGACCGCGAGGACTACCCGTGGGGCTCGGACTTCTACCCGTTCGCGTTCAGCCTGCGCCCGTTGAGCGCGCGGTCGCTGGCCACGTACGTGGTCGCGGAGAGCCCCGAGACCTGGTCCGGCCCGGAAGCCGAGGCGATCAAGGAGGTGGCCGCCGACACCGCCGGGCAGTACGTCAACCGGGTCGGCGCGCTCTACGGCCGCATCGACTCCGTCCTGAAGAACAAGGACTTCCTGCCCGACGAGCTGTTCCACGCCGAAACGCTGCCGTACCAGGCGTCCTGGGACGAGTGGGGCCGCGGCTACACCCGCGGTCAGCGGGGGCAGGAAGCCGGGAACGTGCCGGACGTGGCGTCACCCCAACTGCTGGTGTTCGGCGTGTTCTCGCGGGACTCCGCGCGCAAGGCGCTGCACGAGATCGGCGAGCAGGGCGAAGCGCCGGACGTCGACGAGCAGGACGAGACCTCGCACTTCAACCGGTTCCTCGGCATCTACCGGGCGCTGGCCGGGCTGCCGCCCGAGCAGCAGGCGCTGGTGGCCCGCCGGGTCGCGGAGAACCCGGTGACGGCCCACCGGCTCAACGAGGTGGAGGCTGCCGACCGCGCCGCCGCCGAGGTGACGACCAGCCCGATCACCGACCCGTTCACGGCGCTGTGGGGCCACCTGTTCAACCTCCGCTACCGGATGCTGCTCACCGACATCGCCCACGCGTTCCGGCTGGCCGGTCCGCTCGACAACGGCGGTGTGCTCACCGGGCGCGGTGCGCTCGTGCACCGGGCGTTCGCCGAGATGTACAACCTGCGCGCGGTGGCCGGGCGGCTGGTGGAGCTGCCGCTGGAGCGGGACGTGCCGGACGGGCTGCGGGCGGGGCCGACGTTCGAGATGCCGTACAGCCTCGAACTGCCCCACCACGACCACGACTGCTGGCTGCTGCAACGCGACCTCGTGCAGGCGTCACGACTGCTGGTCGACCAGCTGGTGGACACCGACCCGGCCTCCGCCCGCGACCCCTACCTGATCGCGCTGCGCGAGTCCGACCAGCGGGCGCTGGAGCAGATCGAGCACGTCCTGGGCCGCAAGGGGTGCACGCGATGACGACCATCCGGGAACTGCGCGTCCTGCCACCGTTGGCGATCGGCCGGCTCGGCGCGGCCACCGAGCCGATGGACAACTACACCGCCGAGACCGACCCGGACCAGCCGCTCGCGCCACGACGGCTGCGCCCGGCCCCGACGTTGCGGGTCGACCCCGCCACCGGCGCGATCACCGGCGCGGACACCCCCGAACGACTGCGCTTCACCGACGGCCACGGCAAGGTCCGGCCCGTCGCGCCGTTCCTGGAGGTCTGGGCGCTCACCGACGACGACGTGCTGCGACCGCTGACCGTGGACCTGTTGGAGGCCAACGACCTCACACCCGACGACGTGCAGTGGCGCGTGCGGGTCGGCAACCACAAGATCCAGCGCCGCACGTACGACGACGACGACCGGATCGACGCCGACACCGAGTGGTTCAGCGACCACACCGCCCACGTGCTGATGGGCCTGTGCGCCAACTTCCTGGACGACAAGTTCCTGCCGCTGGGCCACGCGCGGTACGTCAAGCCGACGCCGGAGTTCCCGGGCATCCGGTTGCGCTTCACGCCCGCCGGCGGCCACGTCTACGGCTCCGCCTACACCGACCGCCCCACCGACCCCGACCCGAACGTCGTGGACTTCCTCTACGACGCCACGAGGGGCAAGTGGCGCGGTCACGCGGACCAGCCGGGTGATCCGCGGCTGACCATCCCGGCCCAGATCTACGCGGGCGACGACGGGCCGGACGGATCCTGGGTCAGCCGCGGCTACTTGGACGACGAGTGCGACGGCCTGGTGCACGTCAAGCTCGAAGTCCTGGGCCGGGAGCTGAGCGCGTTCGGTCGCATCGGCGCGGGCCCGCCCGCCTACGCGCCGGACTCCGTCCCCATCCGCACCGTCGCCGACGAGCTCGACCAGGCCCTGTTCGGGCCGAGGGCCACCGACCGGGACGGCCTGGAGCACGCGCGCGCCGTGGCCGAAGAGGTGCTGCGCCGCGCCACGGAGACCGTGCGGCTGATGAACACCGAGGTGATGAACGGCAACACGGTGGACGGTCGGGTCGACGCGGCCAGCACGATGGTCCGGCAGGACACCGCCGACACGGGCAGGCTCTACGAGCCGATCATGGCGCCGTCCCTGGTGGACGCCGGCGCGGTCCTGGCCCTGCACCAGCACGTGCTCGCCGCCCTGCGCAGCGGCACCGCGCCGTGGTTCGCCGACGTGCTGCGCGATCACGACGAGGTCGGCGACCTCACCGCCAAGGGCAGGCGCAAGATGCCGGCGCTCATGCGCGGCGCGGACGGCCGGTCGCTGGCGCTGACCCGGCGTCAGGTCGACCTCGTGCGCCTGGCCGCCCGGCAGGCGATCTTCCGGCAGGCAGGCGACGAGACGCGAGGACCGCGATGAGCGACGACCGGATCGACCCGCTGAACCTCACCGCCCAGCTGAACCACACCGCCGCGGGCAACCCGCCGAGCACGTTGCCGGAGTCGGCGATCTCCAACGCCTACCCCGGCCTGGAGTTCGACATCCGCACCATCTGGCGCAGGCTGCTGGTCGGCATCGAGCTGCACGAGGCCGACAACTACGTCGTGGACGCCCAGCCGGAGCACCAAGGGCTCATCGGCCGCCGGCTGATCAGCGTCGGCGACCACGACGTCATCGGCCCCGTGGTGGGCCCGACCCGGCCGGGGGCCGGCTCGGCGCCGTTGACCTCGGCGGGCAACCCCGACGGCGTGATGATGCTGGAGTGGTCGAACTCCCTGGCCGACGTGCTGGCCGACCACGTCGGGCGGACCGTGCCGTGCCTGTTCACCGCGGACGCGGCCCCGAACCCGGTCGGCAAACCGGCGCAGCTGCCCGACCCGCGGTTCCAGGTGGTGGAACTGGAGGTCAGGCCGCTGTTCGCGCGCAGCGCGGCGACCGGCGAGCGGCTCGCCGTGATCGCCGAGGACGTGGCCGGGCCGGGCGAGCTGACCAGCGGCCTGTGCTCGCCCTGGCAGAACGACTACCGCGAGTGCGCCTGCTACTACTGGGCCGCCAGCCGGCCGGACTACGTCAACGTCGAGGACACCGGCGCGGGCACCACCACCGGTAACCACTGGTTCGCCAAGGACCGGGAGCCCCGCGAGTACGTGCTGGACAACCGCGACGACTCCCGGCTGGTCAGCTACGACGACCTGTTCCGGGACTGGCAGGGCGAGCTGCGGTTCATCGTGGGCGGCGACGACGCGCCCGAACACCTCGAAGCCGACCCGGAGGGCCGATGACCGCGAGGGACCTGTTCGAGGCGTCCGCACCCGTCCACCCCGACGTCCACCTGCTCGACACCGACGCCGGGCCGCGCGTGCTGCTGGCCGACGGCAGCCGCCTGTTCGGCGTGGGCCGGGCCCTCTACGACCGGATCGACGCCGCCCGCCGCGACCCCGACCCCGAGGTGCTGGACGCGGTGCTCGCCGACCTGGGCCTCGACGCGCCGCGCCGGATCGACGACCTCGCGCCCGACCCGCCGCCGGTGCGGGCGCTGTCGCTGGCCGTGGCCCAGAAGTGCAACCTCGGCTGCACCTACTGCTACGCCCAGCAGGGCGACTTCGGCGGACCGGCCAAGAACATGCCGGAGCGGACCGCGTTCACCGCCGTGGACGCGCTGTTCCGCGACGCCGCACCCGGCGAACGGGTCAACCTGGCGTTCCTCGGCGGCGAGCCGCTGATCAACCGGCCGGTCGTGCGCGCCGCGACCGACCACGCCGTCACCGTCTCGCGGCGGACCGGGATCCCGGTCACGTTCTCCATCACCACCAACGGCACCCTGCTCACGCCCGAGGACGGCGAGTTCTTCGAGGCGCACGGCTTCGCGGTCACGGTCAGCCTCGACGGCGTCGGCGCGCGGCACGATTTGCTGCGCCCCCACCGCGACGGCCGCGGCAGCTACCAGCGCGTCATGGACCGGGTCGCGCCGCTGCTGGCGATGCAGCGCCGGATGCAGGTCTCGGCCCGCGTCACGGTCACCCCGCTCAACCTCGACCTGCCGCGCACGCTGGAGGAGTTCACCGCCGCCGGGTTCCACGGCGTCGGCTTCTCCCCCATGCTCAGCTCGCCCACCGGGCACGGCGAGATGGCGTTGCCGGACCTGGAGGTGATGCTGGAGCAGATGACCGCGTGCGGCGAGGAGTTCGTCCGCCGGGTCCTGGCCGGTCGGCGCTACCCGTTCACCAACCTGGTCACCGCGCTGCGCGAGATCCACCGCGGCACGCACCGGCCCTACCCGTGCGGGGCGGGCGCGGGCTACCTGGGCGTGTCGGCCGACGGTGAGCTGTCGGCGTGCCACCGGTTCGTCGGCGATGCCGACGGCGCGATGGGCGACCTGGCCACCGACCCGGACGACGCCAAGCGCGCCCGCTGGCTGACCGACCGCCACGTGCACCGGCAGGAGCCGTGCTCCGGGTGCTGGGCCAGGTACCTGTGCGGCGGCGGCTGCCACCACGAGGTGATCCGCCGGGGCCGACCCGCCTGCGCCTACATCCGCGGCTGGCTGCACCACTGCCTGTCGGTCTACAGCCGCCTGCTCGCGGCCAGGCCCGACTACTTCGCCGCATGACGACCTGGGACGTCTGCGTGGTCGGCGGCGGCCCGGCCGGTTCCGCGTGCGCGCTGCGCCTGGCCCGCCTCGGCCACCGCGTCGTGCTGCTGGAACGCCGCCCGTTCCCCCGCCCGCACGTCGGCGAGGCGTTGTCACCGGGCGTCCGGCCACTGCTCGACGTCCTCGGCCTGCCCCACGCCCTGGGCGGCTCCCTGCCGTCGCGGGGCACCCTCGTCCGGTGGGAGGACACCGCCACCCGCCTGGTCCCGCCCGATCCCCGTGCGGTCACCGTCGACCGGGGGTGGTTCGACCACGCCCTGCTCGCCGCCGCACGCGCCGCCGGGGTCTCCGTCCGGCAACCCGCCCGCGCCGGCCGGCCCCGTCGCGGCCCGGCCGGCTGGGAGGTGCCGCTGCGCCACGACGTGCTGCGGGCCCGGTTCCTGGTGGACGCGAGCGGGCGCCACCGCATCTCCGGCGGCACGGCCACCGCCACCGGCCCGCGGACCCTCGCCCTGCACACCGCTTGGCCGGGTGGCGGCCCGGCCCGGATCGGCACGGGCCCGCAGGCGTGGTGCTGGGGCGCTCCCCTGCCCGACGGCGCGTTCCGCGCGATGGCGTTCGTCGACCCGGACCTCCTGCGCCGGCACGCGTTCGACGTGGCGCGGCTCTACCACCACCTGCTCGACACCACGGGCCTGTTCGCCGACCGCCCGCGCGTCCTGGACGTGGCCGTGTGCGACGCCACCGCCTACCGCGACGACGATCCCGTCACCGAGGACCACGTCAAGGTCGGTGAAGCGGCCTTCACGCTCGACCCGCTCACCTCGTCGGGCGTGGACAGCGCGCTGCACAGCGCCATGGCCGCCGCCGTCACGGTCCACACCGTCCTCTCCGACGGTGACCGCGCCGCCGCCCTCGCCTTCTACCGCGACAGCCGCGACCGCACCGCGTCCCGCCACGCGACCTGGACCGCCGCCCACTACGACCGCCACCAGCGCTACCGCGACCAACCGTTCTGGCGCCGCCGGGCCGCACCACCACCCGCCCCACCCCGCCCGCTCACCCCCGCCGACCCGCACCGCCCCGTGCGCCTGGCCGACGAGGCCGCCGTGGTGCCGACCCCGTGCCCGGTCGGCGACCTCGTCACCCTGCGCCGCGCCCTGACCCACCCGTCGCTGCCTGCACCCGTCGCCCACGTCGCCGACACCGAACTGGCCCCGCTGCTCGACCACCTCGACCGTCCTCGCCCGATCGCCGACCTGCTCCACGCCTGGTCGGCCCACCTGCCCGCGCACCAGGCCGAGGCCACCGCGCGGTGGCTGCTCTCCCGAGGTCTCCTGGTCACCGCCTGAATTCCGCCGTTCACCCCACCACTTCCCCCCGACAGTGCTAGGCAGGTGACTCACGCCACATCAAGGGGGAACAACGATGAACAGGCGAACCGCACTGCGCATACCGGCCGTGGCGGCCCTGGCGATGGCAGCACTGACCGCGCCCGCCCACGCCGAACCGGCCACGATGCACGCCCCGGGGGAAGTCCACTTGGTCAGGACCCTCAGCGGCGGCGAAATCGCGCACACCATCCGCCGCGCCGACGGGTCCTGGTACCCGTTCAACACCATCCCGAACGCGCCCCGCGCGCACTACACGAACAACCTGACCTCGGCCATCGTCGGCAACGAAGAGCACGTGATGCACAACTGGTACTACGGCGTGGGGCCGTACTACCAGGCATACCGGTACGTCATCCGGCACGCCGACGGTTCCTGGACCGAGGAGAACCCCGTCGCCGACGGCCCGACCAGCGACGTCGACCTCACTGCGGTCGCCGGCGAACTGCACCGCGTGCAGCGGGGCGGGGACAACGGCGCGGCCCTCACTCACCGCATCCGGCACGCCGACGGCACGTGGACACCGTGGACCGCCATCCCGGCCCAGGTCGACTTCGACAGCGATTTCGCGATCGCCGGTGCCGGCAGCGACCTGCGGCTGCTGACCCTGAACCCGCCCGCGGACACCGTGTTGTCGTCCTTCGTCCGGCACGCCGACGGCACGTGGGAACAGCGCGCGGACGTGCCGTTCACCCCGCGGTCCGGCACGACGGCCGTTGCCGTCGACATCGCCCAGGTCGGCACGGAACTGCACGCCGTCGTGGTCGGCAACGACGGCGCCCTCTACCACGCCGCGCTCCGCTCGACCGGCTGGACCTCCTTCCACGAGGTCGCGTCGCAAACCGGCGCACCGGGCGGAACCGTCACCCAGTTCTCGATCACCGCTTCGCTGGGCACGCTGCACGTCGCGCTGACCACCAGCGAGAACCGCCTGCTGCACACGATCCGCACCAGCGACGGCCGCTGGCTGCCGTTCGGCGACGTCAACCAGGCCACCACGCTCGCGGCACCGTGGAACGGCCTGAGCATCGCCGGCAGCTGACCACGGCACGATGACAGGGGAACTCGTCCGCACGCCACGGCGTCTCGAATGAGGTAGTGGTTCTGGCCTTGGATCTCGTAGACCTCGACGGCTTCAAAGGGACCGGCCGGCGTGTCGCTCATGTTTCGGTGGAGTTGGCGCCGAGGCTGCCGGGGAAGTCGCCGATCGGCATGCCAACGGCCGCTACTTCCGCTCGCCACCACGCCGAACCCACCCACAACGGACCCGGAACCAGCCCACCGAGGCCCGATTTGACATGGGTTCGGGTGCTTTAGGCTGGTCGAAGCCGGCAGGCCTGGCGGGACGCTTTTCCCCGCCGGGCCTGCCGGCTTTGGCCTGCCTGGAGTGCCCGTACGGGCCCCATGTCAAATCGAGCCGGACTCAAGACCGCTGCCTTGACCCCACCCTGAGATCAACTGGAGGTGGCCGACGAACCATCCGGCCAAGTAGCTTCTGGCTGTGTCGGAACGGGACGAGGTCATCGCCGGGCGTTACCGGCTGGTGGAGTTGATCGGGCGCGGGGCGGCCGGGGTGGTCTGGCGGGCGCGTGACGAGCGCCTGGGGCGATCCGTCGCGGTCAAGCTCCTCAACGCGGCCAACTCACCGCGCGCCGTGGAGCGGATCGTGCGGGAAGGGCGGGTCGCCGCCCGCCTGCGGCACCCGCACGCCGTCACCGTGCACGACGTCGTCGAACACGGCGGCCAGCCGTGCCTGGTGATGGAGTACCTGCCGTCGAAGACGCTGGCCGAACTGGTCGACGAAGGCGGACCGCTGCCGGAGGAGCTGGTGGCGGGCGTCGGCTGGCAGGTCGCCTCCGCCCTCGCCGCCGCCCACGCGAACGGCATCGTGCACCGCGACGTCACGACGTTCAACATCCTGCTGACCGAGGACGGCACCGCGAAGATCGCCGACTTCGGCATCGCCCGCGCGATCGGCGAGACCACCGTCACCGATGCCAGGGTGGTCGTCGGCACGCCCGCGTTCCTCGCCCCCGAAGTGGCGGCCGGCCAGGACGCCATGTTCCCCTCCGACGTCTACTCGCTGGGCGCGACGCTCTACGCCGCCCTCGAAGGCCACCCGCCGTTCGGCACCACCGACAACCCGTACGCGCTGCTCCGGCGCGTGGCGGACGGCGAAATGGCCCCGATGACGTTCACCGGCCCCTTGGGTGACGTGCTGGAACGCGTCCTGCGCCGCGACCCGGCCGAACGTCCGACGATGGCCGAGCTGCACACGCTGCTCGGCGCGGTCGTCGAAGGGCGCCCGCTGCCCGGCTCGTCCCAGATCGGCGACACCCGCCCGCTGCCCGCGCAGCCCCGCGTGCCGTGGCGGCGGATCGCGCTGATCGCCGGCGCGGTCGTGCTGGTCGCCACCGGGATCGTGATCGGCAACTCGCTGGCCCGCAAGGACTCGGCCAGCACCGCCGACCCCGCGCCCGCCACGACGACGACCACCAACTCCCCCGCGACCACCACCCAACCCGCCGCATCCACCACCGACACCACCGACACCACGGTCACCACCGACACCACCACCCGAACGACAACCACCCCGCCCACCTCAACCACAACCACCAGCAGCAGCACCCCCGCCCAGGCATCCACCTGCCGCGCCCGCTTCACCATCACCAACTCGTGGCCGGGCGGCTACCAGGCCCAAGTCACCGTGCGCAACGCGAGCGACCAGCCGACCACCACCTGGACCGTCACCTGGCCCCGCCCGGAGGGCCACTCGATCAGCAACCTGTGGAACGGCACCCTGACCGTGCACGAGGACTCGATGACCGTCACCAACGCGGCGCACAACGGCAAGCTCCCGGCGGACGGCTCCACCACGTTCGGCTTCACCGCCAACGGACAGGGCGTCCCCGACCCGGACCTGACCTGCACCTCGAATTGACTCGCACCCGGGAAGGGAGGTCAGACCGGCGCGGAGGCTGTTTGTCTCAACGTTCCGCGCCAGTCTGACCCAGCCAGCCGAAGCCGGCCTACCGTGTTGACCACGCGCGCACACGGCGAGCCCTAACTACCCCGACCGGACGCCAAGTACACACACCGCGACAACCCCAATCCGCCAGGAGACGAACCTCTCCCCATGACGCCCACCGAACCCCCGCCCACCCCGAGCGCCCAGACCACCCCAGCCGCCGCCCTCAGCGTCGAAATCCACCTCGTCACCACCCCCGACAGCGGCCCGTACGCGATCACCACCGGCCCGGACGGCGCGCTCTGGTACACGCTGGTCCACCGCAGCGGGATCGGCCGACTCGTCCCCGGCGACCAGCCGACCACTCACGACCTGGCCCCGGACCGCGGCCCCACCGTGATCGTCCCCGGCCCGGACGGCGCCCTCTGGTTCACCGAGTACCAGGGCCACCGCATCGGCCGCATCACCACGACCGGCGAGGTCACCGAGTTCACGCCACCGACCCCCGACTGCGGCCCCTACGGCCTGGCGGTCGGCCACGACGGCGCGCTCTGGTTCACCGAGATCACCGCCGACCGCATCGGCCGCATCACCACCGACGGCCACGTCACCGAGTTCGAGCTACCGCTGACCGGCGCGTACCCGTCCGCCATCACCGCGGGACCGGACGACGCCCTGTGGTTCACGCTCAACCAGGCCAACGCGATCGGCCGCATCACCGCGACCGGCGACGTCACCGTCCACCGGCTCCCCACCGACGCCGCCGGACCGGTCGGCATCTGTGCAGGGCCCGACGGGTCGCTCTGGTTCACCGAGATCGCCGCGGGCCGCATCGGCCGCATCACCACCGGCGGCGAGATCACCGAGTTCCCGCTGGCCGACCCCGCCGCCCGCCCTCACGCCATCGTCGCCGACGACCGCGGCGACCTGTGGTTCACCGAATGGGGCGCGAACCGGGTCGGCGTGATCACCACCGACGGCACCACCGACTCACACCCGCTGCCCGCACCCCACGCCGAACCGCACGGCCTCACCCCGGGCCCGGACGGCGCGCTGTGGCTCGCCCTGGAAACCGGGGCCCTCGCCCGCGTGACCCGCCCCTGATCACCCCACGTCCTCCCGGACACCGCCGCCCGCACCCAGACCACTCCCCGCGCCCACACCACTCCCCGCGGCCACCCCACGACCCTCAGCCGCACCACCAGCCGCCTGCACCGCCGCCAACCCGTGCAGCAACGGCACGTACACGTCATCCACCAACGACCCCACCGTCTCCTCCGACACCGGCGCGCCGCACGTCATCGACTCGTTGCGCACCAGGTCCAGCGGCAGCCGCAGCACCCGGTGCGGCAGCTCGACCGGCGGCAGCTCGGCCCGCGCCACCGCCCGGTCCACGATCGACCGCACCGCGCCGGTGAGCGGCGACGGGTTGGACAGGCGCTCGCCCAGCAGCGCCGCCACCTCGGGGTGCCGGAACGCCTCACCCATCACGCCCGCCACCATCTCGTTCATCATCGAGTCGGCCCGACGGGCGATGCGGGAGAACAGCGTGCGCAGGTCGCCGCGCAACGTGCCGGTGTCGGGCGTCTCCGGCTCCACCGGCAGCTTGCGGGCCCACGCCGCCAGCACCAGCTCCGCCCGTCCGCCCCACCGCCGGTAGATCACCGGTTTACTCGTTCCCGCCCGCGCGGCCACTGCCTCTATGGTGAGCCTGGCGTAGCCGACCTCGCGCAGCTCGTCCCAGGCCGCGTCCAGGATGGCCTGCTCCAGCGGCGCGCCCCGCCGGCGCGACTTCGGTCCCGTCACCCTGCCCCTTACGCCACCCGTGCACCTTTACCGACCCTTTAGATACTTTGCGTTTCTTATCGCACGGGTCTACCTTGCACATGTTAGACACGATCCGTTTCTTATGGGGGAACACCGTTGCTCAGCCGCTTGCTGCGTGCCCACCTGCGGCCGTACAGACGCGAACTGGCGGTCGTGCTCGTGCTACAGCTGATCGGCACCGTCGCCTCGCTGTACCTGCCGAGCCTGAACGCCGACATCATCGACTTCGGCATCGCCGCCGGTGACACCGGCTACATCCTGTCCACCGGCGGCTGGATGGTCGGCGTGTCCGTCATCCAGATCCTGTCCTCCGTGGGCGCGGTCTACTACAGCGCCCGCGTGGCGATGAGCTTCGGCCGCGACGTCCGCGCGGCGGTCTTCCACCGCGTCGGCGAGTTCTCCGCGCGCGAGGTCGCCACCCTGGGGCCGTCGTCCCTGATCACCCGCACGACCAACGACGTGCAGCAGGTCCAACTGCTCGTCGTGATGGGCTGCACGATGCTCGTCAACGCGCCGATCATGTGCGTGGCCGGCATCGTGATGGCGCTGCGCGAAGACGTCGGCCTGTCGTGGCTGCTCGTGGTCTGCGTGCCCGCGCTGGCCATCGCCGTCGGTCTGATCGTCATCCGCATGGTCCCGCAGTTCCGGCTGATGCAGGAGCGCATCGACGCGGTCAACCGGGTGCTGCGCGAGCAGTTGGCCGGCATCCGCGTCGTCCGCGCCTTCGTCCGGGAACGCGCCGAGACCCAGCGCTTCGCCGAGGTCAACGGCGCGCTCACCGACACGGCCCTGCGCGTCGGCCGGCTCCAGGCGATGATCTTCCCGGTGGTGATGCTGCTGCTCAACGCCTCCAGCGTGGCCGTGCTGTGGTTCGGCGCGTACCGCGTGGACAGCGGCGAGATGCAGATCGGCGCGCTGACGGCGTTCCTGAGCTACCTGATGCAGATCCTCATGGCGGTGATGTTCGCGACCTTCATCTCGATGATGATCCCGCGTGCCGCGGTAAGCGCCGAGCGGATCAACGAGGTGCTCGACACCGAGTCGTCGGTGCTCCCGCCGACCGCACCGCTGCTCGAGCTGCCGCGGCAGACCTCGGTGGAGTTCCGCGGCGTCGAGTTCCGCTACCCCGGCGCGGACGAGCCCGTGCTGCGCGACATCGCCTTCCGCGCCGAGGCCGGTCACCGGACCGCGGTGATCGGCAGCACCGGCACCGGCAAGACGACCCTGCTCAACCTCGTGCCGCGGCTGATCGACGTGACCGGCGGCGGCGTGTTCGTCAACGGCGTGGACGTCCGCGAGATCGACACCGACGCGTTGTGCGCGCGTATCGGACTGGTGCCGCAGCGGCCGTACCTTTTCACCGGCACGGTGGCGTCCAACCTCCGCTACGGCAGGCCCGAGGCCACCGACGACGAGCTGTGGGAGGCGTTGGAGATCGCTCAGGCGCGCGACTTCGTCGAGGCCATGCCCGGCGGGCTGGACGCCGAGATCGCCCAGGGCGGCACGAACGTCTCCGGCGGCCAGCGGCAGCGGCTCTCGATCGCCCGCGCGTTGGTCCGCAAACCGGACATCTACCTGTTCGACGACGCGTTCTCGGCGCTCGACCTGTCCACCGACGCCCGGCTGCGCGCCGCGCTGCGCCCGCACACGCGGGACGCGGTCGTGATCGTCGTCGCGCAGCGCGTGTCCACGATCCTGGACGCCGACCGGATCGTGGTGCTCGACGGCGGCACGGTCGTCGGCATCGGCACCCACCACGAACTGCTGGACTCCTGCCCCACCTACGTGGAGATCGTGGAGTCGCAGCTGACCTCGGAGCAGGCGGCATGACCACCACCACCCCGTCCCGATCCGCTCCCCCGCCCCGCATGGGCGGCGGCATGCCCGGCATGGGCATGCCGATGGGCAAGGCGGAGAACTTCGGCCCGTCCGCCCGTCGCCTGGTCCGGCGCATGCGCGACGAGCGGGTCGCCCTGCTGGCCGTCATCACGCTGGGCGTGATCAGCGTGGCGTTCTCCGTGGCCGGACCGAAGATCCTCGGCCACGCCACCGACATCATCTTCGAGGGCGTGCTGGGCCGGCTGCGCGGCACACCCGGCGCGGGCATCGACTTCGCCGCCCTGGGTCGCGTCCTGCTGTGGGTGATGGCCCTCTACGTGATCGCGTCGTTGTTCGGCTGGTGGCAGGGCCGCGTGCTCAACAACGTGGTGCAGCGCTTCGTGTTCCGGCTGCGCTCCGACGTCGAGGACAAAATCCACCGGCTGCCGCTGCGCTACTTCGACGGCCAGCCGCGCGGCGAGCTGCTGTCCCGCGTCACCAACGACATCGACAACGTGTCGACCACGTTGCAGCAGACGCTGAGCCAACTGCTGACGTCGTTGCTGACCGTCGTCGGCGTGCTGGTGATGATGCTGACCATCTCGCCGCTGCTGACGCTGATCGCGTTGCTGCTGATCCCGATCTCGGTCGTGGCGACCGGGCGGATCCGCAAGCGGTCGCAGGCGTTGTTCGTGGCGCAGTGGAAGCACACCGGCGCGTTGAACGCCCACATCGAGGAGTCGTTCACCGGCCACCAGCTCGTCAAGGTGTTCGGCAGGCAGCGTGAGTCGGAGGCGGAGTTCAAGCGCCGCAACGACGAGCTGCTCGGCTCGGCGATGGGCGCGCAGTTCGTGTCCGGCCTGATCATGCCGATGATGATGTTCCTGTCGAACGTCAGCTACGTCGCCGTGGCGGTCGTGGGCGGGCTGCGCATCACGTCCGGGGCGATGACGCTGGGCGAGGTGCAGGCGTTCATCCAGTACTCGCGCCAGTTCACCCAGCCGTTGACGCAGGTGGCGTCGATGGCGAACCTGATGCAGTCCGGTGTGGCGTCGGCCGAACGGGTGTTCGAGCTGCTCGACGCCGAGGAGCAGGAGCCGGACCCGGCGCAGGCCACGCTGCCCGCGCAACGCCGGGGCCGGGTCGAGTTCGAGCACGTCAGCTTCTCCTACCGGCCCGAGCAGCCGCTGATCGAGGACCTGTCGCTGGTGGCCGAGCCGGGGCAGACCGTGGCGATCGTCGGCCCGACCGGCGCGGGCAAGACCACGCTGGTGAACCTGATCATGCGGTTCTACGAGCTGGACGCGGGCCACATCACGCTGGACGGGGTGGACATCACCGCGTTGAAGCGGGAGGACCTGCGCTCGCAGACCGGCATGGTGCTCCAGGACACCTGGCTGTTCGGCGGCACGATCCGCGACAACATCGCCTACGGCAACTCCTCGGCCACCGAGGAGGAGATCATCGCCGCGGCCCGCGCCACCTACGTGGACCGGTTCGTGCGCACGCTGCCGGACGGCTACGACACCGTCATCGACGAGGAGGCGACCAACGTCAGCGCCGGTGAGAAGCAGTTGCTGACCATCGCGCGGGCGTTCCTGGCCAACCCGTCGCTGCTGATCCTGGACGAGGCGACCAGCTCGGTGGACACCCGCACGGAGTCGTTGGTGCAGCACGCCATGGCGGCCCTGCGGTCGTCGCGGACGAGCTTCGTCATCGCGCACCGGCTGTCGACCATCCGGGACGCGGACGTGATCCTGGTGATGGAGAACGGCCAAATCGTGGAGCAGGGCAGCCACGACGACCTGATGGCCGCCGAGGGCGCGTACCACCGCCTCTACGCCGCCCAGTTCGCCGCCGCCGTCTGACCTGGTGGACCTCGGCGGTGGTCCGGACGTCCGGACCGCCGCCGAGGCTCTTCTTCGACCCGTCAGTCGAGGAAGTAACCCATGTTGCCCTCGGTGATCTGGCCTTCGCAGTTCGGGTCGTAGGACTCCATGTGGTCGCCGCTGCCCCGCACCAGGCAGCGGTAGATCGGGTGGCTGCCGGCGACCGCGCCGTCGTGGGCGTAGCCGAGCAGGCCGACGCGCGTCTGGCCCTCGCAGTTCACGTCGTACGAGGTGAAGTTGTCCGCGCCGATCAGGCAACGGTACAGCGGGTGGGTGCCCGCAGCCTGGCTGGTCAGCAGGCGGCCCAGGGAGGACTCGGCCACGTAGCCCGACGGTGCGCCGGTGACCGACGTCAGGTGGTCGCCCCGGCCGTAGTAGCGGACCGCCGTGACGGTCGACGGGCCACCGGTCGTCGCGCCGGTGTACAGCAGGCGGTTCGGCGAGCCCGCGCCGGGACCGGTGATCTTGTCCGGCGTCGCGGCGTTGACCAGCGCGGCCTGCACGGTCGCCGGCGCGTCACCGGGGTGCGTGGCCAGGTACAGCGCCGCGGCGCCCGCGACGTGCGGTGACGCCATCGAGGTACCGCTGATGGTGTTGGTGGCGGTGTCGCCGGTGTGCCACGACGACGTGATGTTCTGGCCGGGCGCGAAGACGTCCGTGCACGTGCCGTAGTTGGAGAACGACGCCCGCGCGTCGGCGTTCGTCGAGGCGTTGACCGTGATCGCCTCGCGCACCAGCGCCGGGCTGAAGCCGCACGCGTCGGAGCTGGAGTTGCCGGACGCCAGGGCGTAGGTGACGCCGGAGGCGATGGAGTTGCGCACGGCCGTCTCCAAGGGCGCGGTGGCCGCGGAGGCGGCGGCGCCCAGGCTCATGTTCGCGACCGCAGGCTTGACGGCGTTCGCGGTCACCCAGTCGACGCCGCTGATCACCTGCGCGAACGTGCCCGACCCCGCGCAGTTGAGCACCCGGACCGCGACCAGTTGCACCCCCTTGGCCACGCCGTACTGGCTGCCGCCGACCGTGCCCGCCACGTGCGTGCCGTGACCGTTGCAGTCGGTGTTGGTGCCGTCCACGGCGTCGTAGCCCCACGACGCCCGGCCGCCGAACGTCGAGTGCGTGGTCCGGATGCCGGTGTCGAGGATGTACGCCCGCACGTTGGCCGCGGCCGTGTCGTAGCTGTACGACGAGTTCAGCGGCAGGTCGCGCTGGTCGATGCGGTCGAGGCCCCACGACGGCGGGTTCGGCTGCGTGTCGACCGCCTGGACCAGGCCGTCCTGGCTGACGGACCGCACCGCCGGATCCGCGGCGAGTCTTCTCGCCTCCCGTTCGCTCGCGTTGACCGCGAAGCCGCGTAACGCGTGCCGCCACGTGGCCGTCACCGTCCCGCCGTGCTTGGCGGTGAGGTCGGCGGCCTGGGCGGCGACGCCGTCCTCCAGCACCACCAGGTAGTGCCCGGGCACGGCCGTGCCGGCGGCGGCGAGCCTGATGTCGCCTTCCGCCGCGCCCGCCGGTGGCGCTCCGACCAGCAGACCGGCGGTGAGCGCCAGCACGCCCACCACCCCGTTCACCGCGATGACCTTGCGCTTCATCGAAACCTCCGCAGGGTTGAGATCCGACCACCGACAGTGACATGGCGGTCGGAGGGTGCGGAGGAGACCGGTGCGGCAGGCCGAAGGGCGGCGGCGGCACGTGACACGAATGGTCCGCCACCACGTGCGTGGTCCCCGATCACGGCCCGTCGGCGAGCCCGAACCGTCGCGCGAACGCCGACAGCTGGTCCCGCTGCTCGTCCGGGTCCGCGCTGGTCGCGCTCACCACCACGCGAGTCACCCCCTGCTCGGCGAACGCCTCCACCGTGTCCGGGGTCATGTCGATCGAGCCCCACCGCGTGTACTCCAGCGCCCCCGCGTCACGACCGGCCTCGGTCGCGGTCGATCGGGCGAGGTTCCACTGGAGCGCCCGTTCGTCGGGCATGAGCATCCCGCCGGGGAAGTAGCCGTCGCCGCGGCGTCCGGCTCGTCGTGCGGCCGCCCGGCTCGACCCGCCGACGTGGATCGGCAGGTGCGTGACCCCGTGCGGCTTCGGGAAGCTGCACAGATCCTCGAACGCGAAGAACTCGCCCGCGAAGCTCACGCCCTCCTCGCCGCCCTCCCACAACAACCGCAGGACGTCGATCGCCTCGTCGGCACGACGGCCGCGCGTGGCGAAGTCGACCCCGACCGCCCTGGCCTCACCCGGCAGCGTGCCCAGGCCCACGGTCAGCAGCCGCATCCGCCCCTTCGACAGCACGTCGACCGTCGCCAGGCGCTTCGCCAGGACCACCGGGTGGTGGTAGGGCAGCAGCAACACACCCGTGCCGAGCAGGATGCGCCGGGTCGCGGCGGCGACGAACGCCAGGCAGTCCACGGGGTCGGCGTAGGGCAGCGCGGGCGGGATCGGGTGCGTGCCGACCGTCGCACCGGGGTACACCGCGATGTGCTCGGGCAGGTAGAACGCCTCGAAGCCGCACTCCTCGGCGTGCCGGGCGTAGGCGACCACCCGGTCGGGGTCCACGCCGAAGTAGGGCGTGCTGTAGCTGACGGCGAACTTCATGATCGAAGACCGTAGGCGTTGACGCCGACGTCAAGGCAAGCGCGCCCTGCCGTGCCGGGGGAAGGCACGGCAGGGCGCGACGCTCAGCCGACCAACAGCAGCGGGGACGGGCGCGAAGCCGTGGCCGCCTCCTCCGCCGCCGCCGGGAAGTCGTGCAGGTCGAGGACGTCCGCCACGCCAGCCGCCTCCAAGACCCGCCGGACCACCGGGGTCACCACCACGTGGAGCCGGACCCGACGGCTCGCCGACGCCAGCGCCGCCGCGCCCGCCGACGAGAAGAACGAGACCTCGCTCAGGTCCACCACCACACCACCCGGACCCCGGGACGCCAGGTCCACGCGTTCCCGCAGCACCTGAGCAGTTCCGGCATCAACACAGCCCCGCACGACCAGCACCGAGGCCGACCCCAGCCGCTTGAGCGACACGACCACGTCGTCACCGGCAATATGCAGACTCATTCCGCCCCTCGCCCATCACGGCAGCACATCCGCAGAGAAGATCACCGGCGGTCGCCGGTCCCGTACCGGTTCCCTGCTTCGCCGAGGGGCAAACCTCCGGGAACGGATCAAGTGAGCGTGATCGCGTACACCTCCACCCGCGGGTCGTCCGGCAGCGTCACCGAGTGCACGGCCTTGGCCGGGTCCAGCGGCACGGACAGGCCGAACAGGCGCACCGGCGGGCCGTCCACGCCCTGCCCGGCCTTGATGCGGTGCGGCATCTCCAGCACCACCTCGCCACCGGAGCCCGCCCAGTCGCCGACCACGACCGGCGTCTCGGCGGTGCTGCCGTCGGCGTACCGGACGGTCACACCCACGGTCACCGGGCCGTTGTGCGAGGCCGCCACCAGCCGCAGCGCGCCGTGCTCACCGGCGGGCAGCAGCACCGCCTGCCCCCGTGCCTCCACGAAGTTCGCCGCCGTCCCGGACGCGTCCGGCGCGTGGTAGGTGACGCCACCCAGCACCACCGGGCCGGCGGCGGGCATCAGCGCGGCGTCGTAGCTCCAGCCCTGGCCGTCGAAGTCGCCCTGGTCGGACGCGGTGACCGTGGCCGTGCCGTCGTGGTCGAGCTGCCCGGTGAGGTCGACCGCGCACTGCTCGCCCGCCACCGCGCACGTCGCCGCCTGCCGCACCTCCACCACGGCGTCCCGCACGACGGTGTTCGGACCCGCCGCGGTGACCCGCACCGGGTAGCGGCCGAGCGCCGTGCCCGCCGGCACCCCCACCACGACCTGCACGCTTTGCTGCGTCGGCAGCCGGCCGGACCTGATCACCAGTTGCCGGGTCGTCGTCACCGACCAGCCCTCCGGCGCGCTCGCCGTCACGCCGACCGGCACCGCACCCGGCCCTTGGGCGAGCACGTCCACCGTGAACGACACCGTCTGCGGCACGTCCGCCGCCGGCACGACCGCCGAGGCCGGCCGCAGCGACGCGTCGACGTGCCGCCGCCCGTCGGGCCGCGCGCGGTTGATCGACGGCGGCTCCGCGCCCGGCTCGGTGCCCCAGGCCGACGGGGTGGTGCCGAGCTGGTGCGCCAGCGTGCCGCCGCCCGCGACGGTGTCCCAGTCCAGCCACGTCCGGCGCACGTCCCGGCCGTTGAACGACACCCGCTGCACGTACCGGTTGGCGTCGCTCGCGCCCGGCGCGGTGATCGTCAGCGTCCGCTCCCCGGTCCGGACGGTCGCGCCGGGGAACTGCGGGCTGGACAGCGCCAGGAAGTCGCCGCCGCTCATCGTCGGGTACAGGCCCAGCGACGAGAACACGTACCACGCCGACATCGTGCCCAGGTCGTCGTTGCCGGTCATGCCGTCCGGGCCGGTGGTGAACAACGTCATCGCCGCGCGCACCACGGTCGCCGTCTTCGCGGGCGTGCCGGTGGACAGGTAGAAGTACGGGGCGAGCAGGTCGGGTTCGTTGTTCGGGTTGTACGTCGGCTTGCCGTAGTAGTCGTAGGGCTGCGTGATCCAGTCCTCGCGGACGGTGCGGGCCGGGTCGGCGAGCAGCTTGTCGTAGGCGAAGAACGCGTCGAGCCGCTGCTCGGTCGCCCTTCGCCCGCCCATCAGCTCGACCAGGCCGTTCGGATCCTGCGGCACCAGCCACTGGTACTGGAACGCGCCGCCCTCGTGGAACTGGTGACCGGCGTCGACCGGGTTGTACGGCGTCACCCACGTGCCCTCGACCGTGCGGGGGCGGAAGTGGCCGGTCGAGGCGTCCCACAGGTTGCGGTACCACTGCCCGCGCTCGGCGAACAGCCGCGCGTCCTCGTCCTCGCCCAGGCCGCGGGCCATCACGGCCAGCGACGCGTCCGCCGCCGCGTACTCCAGCGTGGCCGACGCCGGGTGCTTGCAGTCGTTGTCGCCGCCCTTGTGCGCGCAGTCGACGCCGAGCTCCAGCCCGGACGGGATGTACCCGCGGTCGCGGTAGTACTCCACCCCGGCCCGCCCGTTGTAGGGCGAGTCGGCCGGCGGCACGGTGGTGGCGTTGCGCTTGAGCAGCTCGTACGCCTCTTCCTCGTGCCCGGCGAGCAGGCCTTTCGACCACGCCTCGACCAGGAACGGGGTCACCGGGTCGCCGGTCATGATGTTGGTCTCGCTGTTGGCCAGCGCCCAGCGCGGCAGCCACCCGCCGTCGCGGCCGCTGGCCACCACCGACAGCGCCACGTCCCGGGCGACCTGCGGTTCCAGCAGCTCCAAGAGTTGGTTCTGCGGCCGGTAGGTGTCCCACAGCGACAGGTTCTGGTAGGGCGTGAAGCCGTCCGCCACGTGCGGCTCGCCGTCGAACCCGGTGTAGCGGCCGTCCACGTCACCGGCCAGGTTCGGGTGCAGCAACGAGTGGTAGAGGGCGGTGTAGAACGCGGTGCGCCGCTCGGGGGTGCCGCCGTCGATGCGGATCGAGTCCAGCCGCCGCGCCCACGCCCGGTGCGCGGCGGCCCGGGTCGCCTCGAAGTCGAAGGAGTCGCCGGTCTCGGCGGCCAGGTTCTTCCGCGCGCCCTCCACGCCCGTGTAGGACAGGCCGACCTTGAGCACGACGTCCCGGTCGGCGGTCGCGTCGAAGCTCACCCACGCGCCGTTGCCGCCCTGGCCGGCCGCGTCGCGCACGCCGGGTGCGCGGGTCGTGCCGCGCCACGTGCCGAAGCCGGAGAACGGCCGGTCGAACGTGGCCGTGAAGTACACCGTGTGCTCGTCGCGGCCGGCGCAGAACCGCCCGGCCTTGACCCGGCCCTCGATCGTGCGGTCGCCGACGACGTGGACCTCGGAGTCGAGCACCTGCTGGTTGGCCTTGCCGGTGTTGAACAGCACGTTGGCCTGCGCGCCCGCCGGGAACGTGTGGCGTTGCCAGCCGGTGCGCTCGGTGGCGGTCAGCTCGGCGTTCACCCCGTAGCGGGACAGCCCGACGCGGTAGTAACCCGGCCGCGCCTCCTCGTCGGCGTGCGAGTACTTCGACCGGTACCCGGAGGTGTCAACGTTGTCCACCGGCCCGGTGGTCGGCATGACCGGCAGCTCGCCCGCCACGCCGCAGCCGACGCCGGACAGGTGCGTCTGGCTGAAGCCGTGGATCTCCTGCTGCTGGTAGTCGTAGCCGCCCTGGCCGCCGGTGTCCGGGCTGAGCTGCACCATGCCGAACGGCAGGCTCGCACCGGGGAACGTGTTGCCGAAGTTCTGCGTGCCGACGAACGGGTTCACCAGGCTGGTCGGGTCCGCGGCGTCGGGTGCGGCGGGCGCGGCGACGGCCGGCGGCCCCACCAGGAGGAGCGCGGCGGCCAGCAGGAGCGTGTTGCCTCGTCTGAGCGGCATCGGCAGGGGCCCTCTCTGGGTGACAACGTTGTCAAGTGATCCGCGTGCCCGATCACCGCCCCGACTCTCGCGCACGACTCCCCCGCTCGTCCAGCCCCACCACTGGACGGATCGCGGTCGCAACAGTACTTTCGAAACATGTCTTTCGAACGGCGGCAGCTCACCGACGCGCACGACCTGCGGGCGCTGAGCCACCCGCTGCGGGTGCGGATCATGGAGCTGCTCGCCCAAGAAGGACCGCTGACCGCGACCGAAGCGGCGACCGAGCTGGGCACCACGCCCGCCAACTGCTCGTTCCACCTGCGGCTGCTGGCACGGCACGGCTTCGTCGAAGAGGCCGAAGGCGGCGTCGGCAGGCAGCGGCCGTGGCAGCTCGTCGAGCAGGAGACCCGCATCTCGACGCGGGACCTCGACGCCGAGGGACTGTCCGCGCTGCGCGCGCTGGACGAACTGCGCTGGGTGCGCCGCCAGCACCGGCAGTCCGAGTGGTGGCGCACCAGGGACACCTACCCGGAGCACTGGCGCGGCGCGGCGTCGGAGTCGTTCGCCGTGCTGCACCTGACCGCCGACGAGCTCGTCGAGCTGCGTGACGCGGTGCAAGCCGTCGTCAACTCCTACGTCGACCGGGGCGCGCCGTCCAAGCGCCGTCCCGGCACGGCGCCCGTCGACATCGCGGTGTCGATGACGCCGCTGCGACCACCACTCCCAGGGGGACAACCATGACCGAGTACCGCGACTTCGCCCCGCGGCAACGCTTCCGCTCCAACGTCGCCCTGTCACCCGACGGCACGCGGGTGGCGTACGCGGCCAACACCGACGGGCAGCAGAACCTGTACGTGGCGCCGGTCGCCGGCGGCCCGGCCCGCAAGATCACCGACTACACCGACCACGCCGTGCGCCAGGTCGCGTGGTCGCCGGACGGCCGGGCACTGCTGTACACCGCCGACTTCCAGGGCAACGAGCAGTTCCAGCTGCACCTGGTCGACGCCGAGGGCGGCACGCCGCGCCGGCTCACCGACGCGGCGGCCCAGCACGTGCTCGGCTCGTCCATCTTCACCTTCGACTGCCCCTCGCCGTTCACCCCGGACGGCCGCGCCGTCGTGTACGCGGGCAACGACCGCGACGCGGGTGTGCAGGACGTGCTGATCCAGGATCTGGAGACGGGCGCGGTCCGCCGGGTCGAGTCGGTGCCCGGCACGTTGCTGCAAGCCGGTCCGGTGTCGCCGGACGGTCGCTGGCTGCTGACCACCGGCATGCACAGCAACTCCGACAGCGACGTCGGCCTGGTCGACCTGCACGAGCCGGACGCGCCGCTGTGGGTCGTCACGGGGCACGAGGGCAAGCAGTTGCACGTCGGCGGGCCGTGGGCGGCGGACTCCTCCGGGTTCCTCCTGCTGCACGACCGGGGCGGCGAGTTCCGGTCGCTCGGTTCGTACTCATTGGCCACGGGGGCGATCACGGACCTCGTGACGCCGGCGTGGGACGTCGAGCAGGTGGCGACGTCCGGCGCGGTGCGGGCGTGGACGGTCAACGAGGACGGCCTCTCGCGGCTGTTCGTGCTGCGGGACGGCGAGCTGGTGACGTTGCCCGAGCTGCCGGCGGGCGTGATCGAGTCGCTGTGCGTGGCGGGCGAGGTGCTGGCGTTCCGCCTCGCCACCGCCACGCGGCCGACCGAGGTCGCCGTGCTCGACCTGGCCGCGAACGAGCTGCGGTACCTGACCTCCAGCGCGCCGTCGGTCGAGGTCGCGTTCGTCGAGCCGGAGCTGATCCGCTACCCGACGCACGACGGCCGTGAGGTGCCCGCCTGGCTGTACCGGCCGCGCGGCGACGGCCCGCGGGGCGTGGTGCTGTCGATCCACGGTGGACCGGAGGCGCAGGAACGGCCGCAGTACAACTACGCCGGTCTCTACCAGTACCTGGTGTCCCGCGGGATCGCGGTGCTCGCGCCGAACGTGCGCGGCTCGACCGGGTACGGCAAGACCTACCAGCGGCTGATCCTGCGCGACTTCGGCGGCGACGAGCTGGGCGACTTCGAGCACGCCGTCAAGTACCTGCACGGCCTGGACTGGGTCGACCCGGCCCGGATCGGCGTGTGGGGCGGGTCGTACGGCGGCTTCGCCTCGCTGTCGTGCCTGTCGCGGTTGCCGTCGCTGTGGGCGGCGGGTGTGTCGGTGGTCGGCCCCTCGAACCTGCTGACGATGGCGCGTTCGGTGCCCGAGACGTGGCGGCCGGAGATCGCCGAGTGGGTGGGCGACCCGGACACCGAGGCCGACTTCCTGCTGGAGCGCTCACCGGTCACGTACGCCGACGCGATCACCGCGCCCCTGTTCGTCATCCAGGGCGCGAACGACCCGCGCGTGGTGAAGGCGGAGAGCGACCAGATCGTGGCGTCGCTGAGGGATCGCGGTGTCGACGTGCGCTACGACGTCTACGACGACGAGGGCCACGGCTTCACCAACCGCGCCAACGAGGTGCGCGCGATCGGCGACGTGGCCGACTTCCTGCTGACCCACCTGACCTCGACCGCCGACCGGTCGGAATAGCACCCGTGCGCCGCGGTGGTCGGTCCACAGTGGACGAGGGTTGGCCGCCGCACCGCCGGGTAGCCTGGGGAATCGATGCGGGCTGTCACGGGAAGGGGTCGACGTGCCGGGAGTTCGGCGAGCCGCGCTGATCGGTGCGCTGGCGGTGGTGCTGGGGGCGTGCACCTCGACGCCCGACCCGACGCCGTCGTCCACGACGAGCGAGCCGCCCGCCGACCGCGTGTACGTGTCGTTGGGCGACTCCTACGCGACGGGCTACCGGCCGGCGGACGCGGGCGGATCCGCGGACGCCGGCCGGGACGGGTTCGCCTACCTCGTCGCCGAACGCTCGGACCTGCGGCTGGTCAACCTCGCGTGCAGCGGGGCGACGTCGGTCCAGTTGCGGACCGAGCCGGGCTGCCCGCCGGCCAACCGCGGTCCCGACGCGCCCGACCTCGCCGGCCGCACCCAGCTCGACGCGGCCGTGCAGGCGCTGCGCGAGCACCAAGGGCGGGTCGGGCTGGTGACCGTGGTGATCGGCGGCAACGACCTCGCGCCGTGCGCCCGGGCGGGCGACCCGGTGAGCTGCGCGTCCCAGGCCGTGGCCGCGACCCGCGCCAACCTGGCCGCCACCCTGCCCGCGCTGCGCGAGGCCGCCGGCGACGCGCCGATCGTCGGCCTGACCTACCCGGACGTGTTCCTCGGCGCGTGGGTCTCACCCGCGTTCCCGAACGGCCGGGACCTCGCCCGCCTGTCGGTGTCGCTGTTCCGCGACTTCTTCAACGCCGCGCTCAAGTCCGAGTACGAGAAGGTCGGCGCGACGTTCGTCGACGTCACGGCCGCCACCGGCGGTTACGGCCCGTTGACCGAGACCACCCAGGACCCCGCCTACGGCCCGATCCCGACCCCGGTGGCGAAGGTGTGCGCCCTGACGTACTTCTGCGCGCACACCGACGTCCACCCGACCCCCGCGGGCCACGAGGCGATCGCGTCCGCCATCCTCGCCGCCACCGGCCGCTAGTCGCGCCGCCCGCCGATCGCCTCGCGCAGCCGCCGCCCGGCCAACCGCACCGGCTCGACCACGGACCCGCGCACCCACCGCGCCGGAGCCACCACGGCCGCACGCCACACCTGCCGGATCGCCCGGCCGACCGGCGCGAGCACCACCCGGTGGACCCACCGCACCGGGGGCACGACCACCGCGCGGACCACCCGCGACAGCAGCCGCCAGGCCCACAGCAGCGCCTCCCCGACGACCCGGCCCAGCCACGCCAGCCCACGCCCCACCACCCGGAACGCCCAGATCAGCGCGCCGAAGAACAGCCGCACCACCCACCAGAGCGCCCGCGCGCACCGCACGACGACTTCCCGCCACAGCCACCGCAGGGGCCGCACGACGAGCGTCCGCCAGCACCACGCCAGCGGCACGAACACCACCACCCGCAGCGCCCGCCCGACCCCCTTCGCCACCCAACGCACGAAGTCCGCCACGGCCACGTCCGCCGCCCGCAACCACGGCCACACCGGCGCGAACAGCCGCCGCAGCCCATGACCGACGGGCCGCAGCACGAACCGTCCCACCGCACCGAACACCCACCGCACCCCGTCGCCGACCGCCGCGAGCCCACGCCCCACCAGCCGCAACACGGCCCCGATCGGCCGGAGCACGTACCGCACCAAGGCGCGACCGCACCACCGCAACCCACGCCCGACCGGCGCGAACACCCACCGCCACGCGAACCGTCCGACGGCGCGCACCCCGTCCCAGACCCACCTCCCCACCGCCGCCAACGGCCGCAGCACGAACCGCCGCACGGCCCGTCCGACGACCTTGACCCACTCCCACACCACGCGCACCGGCACCACGACCACCACGGCGACGGCCCGCGCAACCCACACCGCCCACCGCGGCGGCTGCGGCTCCTCTGCGTTCACGCCCTCTTGACGCTCACCACCCCGTCCCGGTGCCGGCGGAGCGCCGAGTCGCACGTCACGTCGAACCACCGCGCCGCTCCACGAGCCCCACGCCAGGGGCGCGTCAGCCCCAGGCGCCCGCCACCTGATTCGTGGCCGCGTCGAGGCGGTTCCACACGTTGACCGTGGTGACGGCGACCGGCAGGCCCGAGAGCTGCTTCTCGTCGTAGTGCTTCGCGGCCTCCTGCCACACGTCGCCCGGCACCGGGTCGGGTCGGTCGGACAGGCGGGTCACGGCCTCGGCCGGCGCCGGCGCCACGCGCCCACGGCGAAGATCCGCTCGTCGGACTCGCCCGCCTCGCGCAGCGCCTCGCCGTGCATGTCCACGCACCCGCCCCACCCGTTGATCTGCGACGCCCGCAGGTTCACCAGTTCCATCAGCGTCCGCGACAACCCCGCCCGCGTGGCGGTCCGGCCCAGCGCGATCAGCGCCTGCATCGTGCCGGGCAGGGCCGTGGCGGGGTGGTTCATCCGTGCCTGCACGCTCGTTCGCCCTCCCCGTCACATCGTGCTCGTCCGGTCCGTCACCTCCCTGACGGATCGAGCACGGAGGATGTGACAGTGACCGACGAGGAACTTCTCGCCACCCGCTTCGAGGCCGACCGCGGTCACCTCAGGGCGGTCGCCTACCGGGTGCTGGGCTCGATGAGCGAGGCCGAGGACGCGGTGCAGGAGGCGTGGCTGCGGTTGCAGCGCGCGGACACCCGTGACGTCGGCAACCTCACCGGCTGGTTGACCACCGTCGTCGGCCGGGTGTGCCTGGACATGCTGCGCTCCCGCGCGTCCAGGCGCGAGGACCCGCTGGACGTGCGCGTGCCCGACCCGGTGCTCGCCCCCGACGACGGCGGCAACCCCGAGCACGAGGCGGTGCTGGCGGACTCCGTCGGCCTGGCGCTGCTGGTGGTGCTGGAGGCGCTCACGCCCGCCGAACGGCTGGCGTTCGTGCTGCACGACCTGTTCGCCCTCCCGTTCGACGACATCGCCCCGATCGTCGGCCGCACCCCGGCCGCCGCCCGCCAGTTGGCCAGCCGCGCCCGGCGACGGGTGCGCGACGGCACGCCGGTCCCCGACGCCCTGCCCCGCCAGCGGGAGGTGGTGGACGCGTTCACCGCGGCCGCCCGCGACGGCGACTTCGAGGGGCTGCTCGCGGTGCTCGACCCGGACGTGGTGCTCCGCGTCGACTTCGGCGCCCTCAACCCCGACCTCACGACGACGGTGCGCGGGGCGGAGGAGGTCGCCCGCCGGGCGCTGATGTTCCGCCGGCCCGAGGCGGTCAGCAGGCGCGTGCTGGTCAACGGCGGGACGGGCATCCTCACCGCGCCCGGCGGCGTGCCCGCGTCGGTGATGGGCTTCACGGTCAGCGGCGGCCGGATCGTCGCGATCGACGTGCTGGCCGACCCGGAGCGGCTGGCCCGGCTGGACCTGTCCGGGCTGGACCTGCCCGGTCGGGGCTGACGTCACTCGGCCGGCCCGCTGATCGGACCGGCCGGTCCGAGAGGACTAGGGTGGGTGCCCGGACCAGCGACGAGGATCTGCACAGCATGGCTCACTCACCTCACCCGTCACGACCCGTCCGCGCGGTCCTGGTCGAGGACCACCACATGGTGGCCGAGGCCATCCGGCTGGCGTGGGCGGACTCGGGCGAGGTCGAGGTCGTGTCCACGGTCGGCTCGGTGGCCGCCGCCCTCGTCGAGGTCCGCCGCCACCGCCCCGACGTCGTCCTGCTCGACCGCCGCCTGCCCGACGGCGACGGCCTGGACGCGATCCCCGGATTCGAGGAGTGGGGCGCGCGGGTGCTGGTGCTGACCGGTGAGGCGTCGGTGTCCGTCGCCGCACGGGCCGCCGAGGCGGGCGCGGCGGGGCTGGTGCTCAAGTCGGCCCGGCTGGAGAACCTGACCGAGGCGGTGCTGCGGGTGGCGGCCGGCGAGGTCGTGTTCGACGGCGGCCTGCTGGGCGGCGTGCTCGACCAGCTCACCGGGCGCGCCAAGTCGGGTGGCGTGCCGCTGACGGTGCGTGAGCGCCAGACGCTGCTGCTCATGGCCGACGGCGCGAGCACGGAGGAGATCGGGGAGCGCATGGGCGTGGCCCGCAACACCGTGCGCAACCACGTGCAACGGGTGCTGGAGAAGCTGGGTGCGAGGTCGAAGCTGGAGGCCGTGGCGATCGCCCGGCGGGACGGCCTGCTCGACTAGTGCACGTGCACTAGGCACGTCGGTGTCCCTGCGTCTGGGCACGAATGGGTCGGACACCGCACAGTGCAACCGTGGAACTCTCGGTGTATGGACCCGCAGCGGAGTTCAGCGCGCCGATCGACCGCGGCGCGGCGGGCCTGGCCCGCGACTTCGTCCGCAAGACCCTCGCCGACCTGCGTTACGCGGGCGATCACAGCGACGTCGTGCTGGTCGTCTCGGAACTGGTGTCCAACGCGCTGCGGCACACCGCCACGATCCCGGTCATCCGGCTGGCGGGCGACGAGCGCCGGCTCCGGATCGAGGTCGCGGACAGCAGCCCGGTGCTCCCGCGCCCGCGCCTGTCGGCGACCGTCGGCGGGTGGGGCCTGCAGCTCGTGCAGCAGCTGACCACCGCCTGGGGCGCGACGCCCGGACCCGGTGGCAAGGTCGTGTGGTGCGAGATGGCCGTCCCCGGCACGCCCTGACACCGGCTCGTGGCACCGCCCCGGACCATGGTGCACAGTGACGCAATGCCCACCGAACCCGAGTTCGAACGTCCCACCGAGGACGCGTACCGCCTGCTCGTGGACAGCGTGCTGGACTACGCGATCTTCATGCTCGACCCCACCGGGCGGATCGTGAGCTGGAACGCCGGCGCGCAGCGGATCAAGGGCTACTCCGCCGACGACATCATCGGCGAGCACTTCTCGATCTTCTACCCACCCGAGGACCTCGAAGCGCGCAAGCCGTGGTACGAGCTGGAGGTCGCCGCCGAGGTGGGTCGGTTCGAGGACGAGGGCTGGCGGCTGCGCAAGGACGGCACCCGCTTCTGGGCCAACGTCGTCATCACCGCCCTGTTCGACCAGTCCGGGCAGTTGCGCGGGTTCGCCAAGGT
>NZ_JAJUWT010000015.1 GCF_021390395.1 Saccharothrix sp. S26 | reverse complement strand
CCGAACCCGTCCGGCACGTCGCGGCGGTGGCGGGGGGGGGGCGCCCCCACCACGTCACTACGAGCCGAACTCGATCGTGCCGTCCCGGCGTCCGCGCCGGACCATGCGGTTGAAGCTCACCGCCGCCACCGCGAACCACGCGGCCCCGACGCACACCTCCAGAGCGAGCTGCGCCAGCACGGTCGTCCCCGGCCCGCCCGCGATGAACGTGCGGATCGCGGCCAGGCCGTGCGTCATCGGCAGCACGGACGTGATCGCGCGCAGCCAGTCCGGCCAGAACGACGTGGGCACGTTCACCCCGCAGAACGTCATCAGCGCGAGGTAGCTGAGGTTCAGCGCCAGCCACCGCGCCGACGGGAACCCGAGCACGAACGACGCCACGCACGTGCCGTAGCAGTAGCACGACAGCCCCACCACCACGATCATCAACGGCACCAGTGCCGCCTCCGGCCACGGCAGCCGCACCCCGAACAGCGGCGGCAGCACCAGGAACGCCGTGGTCGACGCCGCCACGCCCGAGCCGAGGTTCACCAGCCCCCGCCCCAGGTACACGGTGAGGTGCGTGGACGGCGCGGCGACCAGCAGGGACAGCGTGCCGGAGTACCGCTCGCCGACGGTCAGCAGGATGACCACGGTCGCGTCGATGGCCATGATCGCGACGACGTTGCCGATGAGCAGGTAGTCGACCTGCTGCTGCGACCCGAGCATCCGGCCGATCAACGCGTAGAAGCACGCCTGGATCAGCAGCCGGGACAGCCAGGTGAACGTCCACGTCTTCCACGTCCGGAACGCCGAGAACATGGTCCACGAGGCGATGAGGCCGTGCTTGAGCACCCGCAGCTGGTCACGCATACGTCACCACCCCCAGCTCGCGCGCCCGGCGCAGGGTGAGCGCCAGCAGCACCCGCCCGGCGACCAGGGCGGCGACGCCGAGCCCGACGATCGCCAGCAGCCGCCAGCCGACGGCCGTGACGGGCGCGGCGGCCATGGCGTCGCGCATCAGGTCGGCCGACCACGACAGGAAGATCACGTCGGACAGCGGCCGCAGGAACTCCGGTAGGTACTGCACCGGCACCATGACGCCGGACAGCACGTAGATCGGGAAGCTGAGGAAGTTCAGGTAGTTGTTGCTGTTCTTGGACAGCAGCATGGACGCGGCCAGCAGCAGGCTCGTGCCGATCATGGCGAACACCGACGCCGCCATGGCCGCCCAGAACACCCACGGGTGGTGCACCGCGGGCGTCACGCCGAACAGGAGCTTGCCCAGCAGCCACGTCTCGCCGAGCGGGACGACGCCCAGCACCATGACCGCCGAGATCCGGCCCAGGTAGACGGGGTGCAGCGAGCCGGGCGCGGCCATGCCCAGCGGCAGCGCGTCGATCCACCGGTCACCGACGAGCACGGTCGTGGCCAGTCCCGTGGCGAAGCCCCACAGCCCGATCAGGGTGGGCGCGAGGAACGCGTTGGCGACCAGGTCGGGGCGGGCCGCGTGCATCACGATCGACAGCATCATGACCACGGTGAACGGGATGGTGCACAGCGTCAGCAGCTCGTCGGGCTGCCTGCGGATCAGCCAGAACTGCGTGCGGACCCCGGAGAGGAACAGGCGCACGCTCAGACCTCCATGCCGCGGCGGCCGATGAGGTCGAGGTAGACGTCCTCCAGCCGGGGCGGCACGGCGTGCACCGAGCGCACACCGCGGTCCAGCAGGAAGTCGAGCACCGCGCGGGCCGCCCGGTCGTCGGTGGTCTTGACGCGCAGCACGCCGTTGCGGGTCTCGGTGTCCACCACGCCGGGGATGCCGGTGACGTCGAGCGAGGTCTCGGCCTCGACCCAGCGGTGCGGGCCGGACATCGCGGCCAGGCCGCGCGGTGACTCGGTGGCGAGCACGCGGCCTCTGTCGATCAGCGTGACGCGGTCGCAGACCGCTTCGGCCTCGTCCATGTCGTGGGTGGTGATGAGGATCGTGCGGCCTTCGTCGCGCAGCTCGCCGATGAGCTCGCGGAAGTCGCGGGCGGCGACCGGGTCCATGCCGGTGGTCGGCTCGTCGAACAGGACCAGCTCCGGGTCGCCGACCAGGCCGCGGGCCAGGTGGACCCGCTGCTTCATGCCCCGCGAGAACGTCTCCACGAGGTCGTCGGCCTTGTCGGCGAGGCCGAGGCGGGCCAGCAGCTCGCCGGTGCGGACCTTGGCCACCGCGTCCGGGATCTTGTACAGCGAGGCCCAGTAGCGCAGGGTCTGCCGCGCGGTCAGCTTGCCGTACAGGCCGCGCTCGCCGCCGAACACGATCCCGATCCGGGGCCGGATCTCGGCCGCGCCGGTCACGACGTCGTGGCCGAGCACCTCGGCGGTGCCCGAGGTGGGCAGCAGGACGGTGGACAGGATCTTGCACAGCGTGGTCTTGCCCGCCCCGTTCGGGCCGAGCAGGCCGTGGACCTCGTTCGCGGGCACGTCCAGCGTGAGCCCGGCGAGCGCGGTCACCTCCTCACCCTTGGGCCGCCAGCCCTTGCCCTTGCGGTACGTCCTGGTGAGGTCCCGCACGCGAACACTCATCGTCACCCCCGTGGTGGATTTCGTGACGCTACCGGTGGGTCGAGACGTGTGGCGAGCGTTTTGGGCCGGCCCGGACCGTCTGGGATACCAGACACGATCGGCGGATGTCGGGTCGTGCGGACGCGGTCGCCGGGTTGAGATGGGCACATGCAGCAACCCGTGCAGCTGGGTCCGAAACCCCTGACCCGCGACGACGTCCACGCCGTGGCCCGAGGTGACGCGCGCGTGGAGATCACGGAGGCGGCCCGCGAGGCGGTCACCACCGCCCGCGCGCACATCGAGCGCCTGGCCACGGCCGAACGGCCGACGTACGGCGTGTCCACCGGGTTCGGCGCGCTGGCGGTCCGGCACATCCCGCCGGACCGCCGTGCCGCCCTCCAGCAGTCCCTGGTCCGCTCGCACGCGGCGGGCTCGGGCCCCGAGGTCGAGCGCGAGGTGGTGCGCGCCCTCGTCCTGCTCCGCCTCAAGACGCTGACCAGCGGTCACACCGGCGTCCGGCTGGAGACCGCCGAGGCGATGGCCGCGATGCTGAACGCGGGCATCACGCCGGTCGTGCACGAGTTCGGCTCGCTGGGCTGCTCCGGCGACCTCGCGCCGCTGTCCGCCGCCGCCCTGGCCCTCACCGGCGAGGGTGACGTCCGCGACGCCGACGGCGCGCTGGTCCCGGCCTCGGTCGCGCTCGCCCGGGCGGGCATCGAGCCCGTGCGCCTGGCCGAGAAGGAGGGCCTGGCGCTGATCAACGGCACCGACGGGATGCTCGGCATGCTCGTGCTGGCCATCCGGGACTTGGACTACCTGCTCGACGTGGCCGACCTGACCGCCGCGATGAGCGTGGAAGCGCTCCTGGGCACGGACCGGGTGTTCGCCGCCGACCTCCAGGCGCTGCGCCCGCACCCCGGTCAGGCGCGGTCCGCGCGGCGCATGGCGGAGATCCTGCGCGGCTCCGAGATCATGGACAGCCACCGCGGCCCGGACTGCACCCGCGTGCAGGACGCCTACTCGCTGCGCTGCTCGCCGCAGGTCCACGGCGCCGCTCGGGACACCGTCGCCTACGCCGCGACCGTCGCCGACCGCGAGCTGGCGTCGTCCATCGACAACCCCGTGGTGCTGGCCGACGGCCGGGTCGAGTCCAACGGCAACTTCCACGGCGCTCCGATCGCCTACGTGCTGGACTTCCTCGCCATCCCGACCGCGGACGTGGCGAGCATCGCCGAGCGCCGCACCGACCGGATGCTGGACGTGAACCGGTCGCACGGCCTGCCGCCGTTCCTGGCGCACGACCCGGGCGTCGACTCCGGCCACATGATCGCCCAGTACACGCAGGCCGCGATCGTCAGCGAGCTCAAGCGGCTGGCCGTGCCCGCGTCGGTGGACTCGATCCCGAGCAGCGCCATGCAGGAGGACCACGTCTCGATGGGCTGGTCCGCCGCGCGCAAGCTCCGCCAGGCCGTGGACGGGCTGCGCCGGGTGCTCGCGATCGAGCTCCTGACCGCCGCCCGCGCCCTGGACCTGCGCACACCGCTCAACCCCGCCCCCGCCACCGCGGCGGCCGTCGCGAAGCTGCGCGAGCACGTGCCCGGTCCCGGCCCGGACCGCCACCTCGCGCCCGAGATCGCCGCCGCCGAAGACCTGATCCGGAAGGGAGCACTGTGATGGTGCGTGCCGCCCGAGGAACCGAACTGACCGCCCGCAGCTGGTCGACCGAGGCCGCGTTGCGGATGTTCCACAACAACCTCGACCCCGAGGTGGCCGAGCGCCCCGAGGACCTGGTGGTCTACGGCGGCACCGGCAAGGCCGCCCGCGACTGGCCGAGCTTCCACGCCATCAGCCGCGAGCTGGAGCGGTTGGCCGACGACGAGACGCTGCTGGTGCAGTCGGGCCGCCCGGTCGGCGTCCTGCGCACGCACGAGTGGGCACCGCGCGTGCTCATCGCCAACTCCAACCTCGTGCCGGACTGGGCGAACTGGCCCGAGTTCCGCCGGTTGGAGGCCGAGGGCCTGACCATGTACGGCCAGATGACGGCCGGTTCGTGGATCTACATCGGCACCCAGGGCATCCTCCAGGGCACCTACGAGACGTTCGCCGCCGTGGCCGACAAGCGGTTCAACGGCACCCTGCGCGGCACGCTCACCGTCACCGCGGGCCTGGGCGGCATGGGCGGCGCGCAACCGCTTGCGGTCACCATGAACGAGGGCGTCGCGCTTTGCGTCGAGGTCGACCCGCAGCGCGCTCGCCGCCGCGTGGAGACCCGCTACCTGGACGAGATCGCCGACGACATCGACGACGCGATCGCCCGCGTGCTGGCCGCGAAGTCCGAGGGGCGGGCGCTGTCGGTCGGCCTGATCGGCAACGCCGCCGAGGTGCTGCCCGAACTGCTGCGCCGGGACGTTCCGGTGGACATCGTCACCGACCAGACCTCCGCGCACGACCCGCTGGCGTACTGCCCGAAGGGCGTGGCGGTCGAGGACTGGCCCGACTACGCGGCCAAGAAGCCCGACGAGTTCACCGACCGCGCCCGCGAGTCGATGGCCGACCACGTCGAGGCGATGGTGGGCTTCCTGGACCGCGGCGCGGAGGTGTTCGACTACGGCAACTCCATCCGCGGCGAGGCCAAGGCGGGTGGCTGCGAGCGGGCGTTCGACTTCCCCGGTTTCGTGCCCGCCTACATCCGGCCGCTGTTCTGCGAGGGCAAGGGCCCGTTCCGCTGGGCCGCGCTGTCCGGCGACCCGGCCGACATCGCCAGGACCGACCGGGCGATCCTGGAGCTGTTCCCGGACAACGAGCGGCTCGCCCGCTGGATCAGGATGGCCGGTGAGCGCGTCGAGTTCCAGGGCCTGCCGGCCCGGATCTGCTGGCTCGGCTACGGCGAGCGCCACCTCGCGGGCTTGAAGTTCAACGAGATGGTGGCCTCGGGCGAGCTGTCCGCGCCCATCGTCATCGGCCGCGACCACCTCGACTGCGGCTCGGTCGCCTCGCCGTACCGCGAGACCGAGGCGATGGCCGACGGCTCGGACGCCATCGCCGACTGGCCGCTGCTCAACGCCCTGGTCAACACCGCCTCGGGCGCGACCTGGGTGTCGCTGCACCACGGCGGCGGCGTCGGCATCGGCCGGTCCATCCACGCCGGTCAGGTGACCGTCGCCGACGGCACGCCGCTGGCCGCGCGGAAGATCGAACGGGTGTTGACCAACGACCCGGCCATGGGCGTGATCCGGCACGTGGACGCCGGGTACCAGCGGGCGGTCGACGTGGCCGCGGCCAAGGGCGTGACGATCCCGATGAGCGACTCGGATGACTGACCTCGCGGACATCGCCGACGTCGGGCGCGACGCGCGGCGGGGAGGCTACTCGCGGCACGGGTTCGACCGGGTCGAGCTGGAGCTGCGGTCGTGGTTCACGCAGGAGGCGCGGCGGCGCGGGCTGGACGTCCGGCCCGACCGCAACGGCAACATCTGGGCGTGGTGGGGCGCGCCGGGGCCGGACGCGGTGATCACCGGCAGCCACCTGGACTCGGTGCCCGGCGGCGGGGCGTTCGACGGGCCCTTGGGCGTGGTGTCGGCGTTGCAGGCGTTCGACCTGCTGCGTTCCCGCGGCTTCACGCCCGGCAAGCCGTTGGCGATCGTGGTGTTCGTGGAGGAGGAGGGCGGGCGCTTCGGCGTCGCGTGCCTCGGGTCGCGGCTCATGACCGGCGCGATCACCGCGGAGGCCGCCTGCAAGCTGACCGACGCGGACGGCGTCACGTTCGGCGAGGCGGCTCACGCGGCCGGGTTCGACCCGTTGCGGATGGGGCGTGACGACCGGGCGCTGGCGTCCGTCGGGGCGTTCGTGGAGCTGCACGTCGAGCAGGGGCGCGGGCTGGAGGTGCCGGTGGGGCTGGCCAGTTCGATCCTGGCGCACGGGCGGTGGCGGTACACGTTCACCGGCGAGGGCAACCACGCCGGTGCGACGTTGATCGAGGACCGGCGCGACCCGATGCTGCCCGCCGCCGCGCTGGTGCTGGCGGCCCGTCGTGAGGCGACGTCGGGGGCGCGGGCGACGGTCGGCCGGATCGTGCCCAACCCCGGTGGCACCAACGTGATCGCGTCGTCGGTGGACGTGTGGCTCGACGCGCGGGCGGACGACGAGCCGCGCACCCGCGAGGTGGTCTCGCGGATCACGGCGGCGGCCCGTGAGGCGGCTGTCGCGGAAGGCTGCGAGGTGCGCGTGACCGAGGAGAGCTGGGGAGGGACCGTGCGGTTCGACCCCGACCTCATGGCGCGCGTGCGGGACGCCCTCGGCGCGGACACGCCCGCGCTGCCGACCGGCGCGGGCCACGACGCGGGCATCCTGGCGGCGCACGTGCCCACGGCGATGTTGTTCGTGCGCAACCCGACCGGGATCAGCCACGCGCCGGAGGAGTTCGCCGAGGCCGACGACTGCGCGGCGGGCGTGGTGGCGTTGGCGACGACGTTGGAGCACCTGGCGCGATGAGGAGCTTCTGGTGCGAGCGGGCGTGGTTGCCGGACGGGATCGCGGCGCGGGTGCTGGTGCGCGTGGACGGCGGGCGCATCACCTCCGTGTCCACTGTGGACACGATTCCGCTCGGCGTGGAACGGCTCCACGGGTTGGTGTTCCCGGGTTTCGCCAACGCGCACTCGCACGCGTTCCACCGGGCGTTGCGCGGGCGCACGCACGGCGACGGCGGCACGTTCTGGACGTGGCGCGACCGGATGTACGCGGTGGCGGAGCGGTTGACGCCCGAGTCGTACCTGAGGTTGGCCCGGGCCGCGTACGCGGAGATGGCCGTGGCCGGCGTGACGGCGGTGGGGGAGTTCCACTACCTGCACCACGGCGGCAACGAGATGGCGGAGGCCCTGCGGCAGGCCGCGCTGGATGCCGGGATCAGGCTCACCCTGTTGGACGCTTGCTACCTGGCGGGTGGGATCGGGCGGCCCGTGCGCGGGGTGCAGGAGCGGTTCTCCGACGGCACCGGCGACCGGTGGCTGGACCGGGTCGCTGAGCTGCGCGGTGACGACAACACGAGGATCGGTGCGGCGATCCACTCGGTCCGCGCTGTGCCACGTGAAACATTGTCGCTGGTAGCGGGCGCATTCCCCGATCGGCCGCTGCACGTGCACCTGTCGGAGCAACCTGCCGAGAACGAGGCGTGCCTACAGGCGTACGGCATGACGCCGACCGAGCTGCTCGCCGAGGCGGGCGCCCTCACGCCGCGCACGACGGCCGTGCACGGGACACACTTGTCCACGAAGGACATCGGTCTGCTCGGGTCAACGCGCACCGGCGTGTGCTTCTGCCCGACAACGGAGGCCGATCTGGCGGACGGCATCGGTCCCGCGCGCGAGCTGGCCGACGCCGGTTCGCCGTTGTCGTTGGGCAGTGACCAGCACGCGGTCGTGGACCCGCTGCTCGAAGCGCGGGCGTTGGAGCACAACGAACGCCTGCGCACGGGTGAACGCGGCCGTTTCGCACCGGCGGACCTCGTTGCGGCACTGACGAACCACACCTCCATCGGCTGGCCGGAGGCCGGTCGGATCGAGGTGGGTGCCCCGGCCGATCTGGTAGCCGTTCGGGTGAACTCGGTCCGCACCGCCGGGGTCGACCCGGAGCAATTGATCATGGCCGCCACCGCTTCCGACGTCGCCGTCGTAGTAGTAGGGGGGAAGGTCATTGCCCGCGACGGCGTGCACGAGCAGCTAGGTGACGTGTCAAGGCTCTTGGTCGAGGCAATCGACTGATCGAGTGATGGGAATCCCAGGGTTGTCGGTCCCGTTCACCATCATGGCCGCATGTCAGCACGCCCACCCTTTCGCCGAAGGAAGTTGGCCCGCCGCATCCGCCGGATGCGGGAAGCGGCGGGTATGACGATCGAGGACGCCGCCGCCGCCCTCGACAAGCACCGCAACAGCCTCTACCGGCTGGAGGCGGGCGAGACCCGGCTCGACGTCCACCTCGCCCGCTCGATGATGGACGTCTACGACCACTACGACCCCGACCTCATCGACCAGGTGCGGGAGGCGCTGAAACCCGGATGGTGGACGGCGTTCGGCCTGCGAGACATGGGCTACGTCGACCTTGAGACCGAGGCCTCGACGGTGTGGGAACTGGCGCTCATCCTGCTCCCCGGTCTCCTGCAAACCGAGTCGTACGCGCGCGCTGTTCTGGAGACAGGCTCACTCAAGCGGACGAAGCCTGAACTGGTCAACCAAGTGAAGGTCCGCATGATCCGCCAGCAGCGCCTGACCTCCGAGGCGAATGCGCTGCGGTTGGTCGCCTTGGTCGATGAGAGTGCTCTGTGGCAGCGGATCGGTGGTGAGGCGGTCATGCGCGACCAGTTGAACCACCTGGTGATGGTCGCCGAGCTGGACACGGTGACTCTTCGGGTGTTGCCGAGGGATCTCGGCTTCCACGCCGGTCAAGACGGAGCATTTACGCTACTCGACTTCTCGGACGCCGAAGATCCTTCGATGCTCTACGTTCCCCATGCGACGGGCTCGCTCCACATCGAAGATCCGGAACAGGTCCGGCGGGCTAGAATGCTGGTCGACCACCTGCTTGAGAGGGCGCTCGGTTCGGAGGATTCGATCGCCTTGATCGAGCGGATACTTGCCGAGCGCGAATGAGAGGCGGTCTCGTGTCCACTGTGGACCGGCCGGGCCTGGTGTGGCGGAAGAGCAGCTACAGCGGTAGCGGCAATAACGACAACTGCGTCGAGGTGGCGTTCGCCGGCTTGGTGGCGGGTGTTCGGGACTCGAAGAAGCCCGATGCGGGTGTGTTGGCGTTCCCGGCCTCCGCTTGGCGGCGGTTCGTGCAGTCGTGACCAGCACGCTCGTCACCGGTATCGGTGAGTTGACGACCAACGACCCCGAACTGGGTCGCCTCACCGATGCCGCGCTCGTCTTCACCGACCGCGTGGAGTGGGTCGGGCCCGCGTCCTCCGCCCCCGCGGCCGACACGCGCGTGGACGTGGAGGGTCGGGCGGTCCTGCCCGGGTGGGTGGACAGCCACACGCACCTGGTCTTCGCGGGCGACCGGACGGCCGAGTTCGAAGCGCGCATGGCCGGTCAGGCGTACGCGGCCGGTGGGATCGCGGTCACGGTCGAGGCCACGCGGGCGGCGTCGGACGCCGAGCTGGCGGCGAACCTGCGGCGGCTCGTCAGCGAGGCCGTCGCGCAGGGGACGACCACGGTCGAGACCAAGACCGGCTACGGGCTGACCGTCGCGGACGAGGTGCGCTCTGCCCGGATCGCGGCCGCGGAAGTCGATGAGGTCACCTTTTTGGGTGCACACCTCGTGCCGCCGGGCACCGACGCGGACGAGTACGTGGCGTTGGTGGTCGGTGAGATGCTCGACGCCGTCGCGCCGCACGTGCGGTGGGCGGACGTGTTCTGCGAGCAGGGCGCGTTCGACGCGGACCAGTCGCGGGCCGTGCTGGAGGCCGCCCGTGCCAAGGGCTTGGGGCTGCGGGTGCACGGCAACCAGCTCGGCGAAGGGCCGGGCGTCCGGCTGGCCGTCGAGCTGGGCGCGGCCAGCGTCGACCACTGCACGTACCTGTCGGCCGCCGACGTCGACGCGCTGGCGAACTCGTCCACCGTCGCCACCCTGCTGCCCGCGTGCGACCTGTCGACCCGTCAGGCGCTGCCGCCCGCCCGCGAGCTGGTCGACGCGGGCGCGACCGTCGCCCTGGCCAGCAACTGCAACCCCGGCAGCTCGTACACCACGTCGATGGCCTACTGCATCACGACGGCCGTGCTGCAACTGCGCCTGACCGTGGAGGAGGCCGTCACCGCCGCCACCCTCAACGGAGCGAAAGCGCTCGGGCGCACCGACGTGGGCCACCTGTCACCGGGCGCTCGGGCGGACGTGCACGTGCTCGACGCCCCCTCCACCACGCACCTGGCGTACCGGCCGGGCGTGCCGCTCACGCACGCGGTGTGGCGAGCAGGTGTTCGGCGGCGGTGAGGGCGGTCGACGTGCTGTCCGGGTGAGCGGCCAGCAGCGGCAGGCGGACGTCCGGGGTCGGGATGCGGCCCTGTGCGTGCAGCACGGCCTTGATCACGGTCGGGTTCGGTTCGGCGAACAGTGCCGCCGACAGCCGCCCGAGCCGTCCGCCCAGGTCACGGGCCACGGGCACGTCACCGGCGTGCCAGGCGTCGATCAACCGGGCGAACAGGCCGGTGGCGACGTGCGCCGAAGCGAGGATGCCGCCGTGCGCGCCCAGCGCCAGCAGCGGTGAGATGAACGCGTCGTCCCCGCCGAGGATCGCGAGGTTCGGCGGCGGGTCGGCGAGCAGGTCGACCGTGTCGGCGTTGATGCCGCCCGCCGCGTACTTCACGCCCACGATCCCCGGCACGTCCGCCAACCGCCGCAACGCGCCCGCGGACAGGTACTGGCCCGTCCGGTACGGGATGTCGTAGACGATCAACGGCACCGGGCTCTCCGCCGCCAACCGGGTGAGCTGGGCGACCGCGCCGTCCTCACCGGGCCGCACGAACGACGGAACAGTAGTAAGCGCTGCATTTACTTCCGCATGGCTGCACAACATCTGCAAGCTTGCGGATGTATTCGCACCGACGACCAACGGCGCGCGGCGCTCCCGGCAAACCCGGCGCACGACGTCCAACACGGCCCGCTGCTCGTCCGCGCTGAGCGAGGACGGCTCACCGGTCGTGCCCAACGCCACCAGGCCCCGTGCGCCGTCGTCCAGCGCCTGCTGGGCCAGCGCTTCCAGGGCGTCGAGCGCCACGGCCCCGGTCCGGTCGAACGGCGTGATCAGCGGTACGTACAAGCCGGTGAACGTCATGGGCACACCGTGCCCGCCCAGACCGTGAAGCACCAGTTCGCTTTCCTCAACGCAACCGTAAGCTGAACTGATGCTCGACGTCCGCCGACTGCGGCTCCTGCGCGACCTGGCCCACCTGGGCACGATCGCCGCCGTCGCCCAGGCCCACGCCTACACGCCGTCCGCCGTGTCCCAGCAGCTCGCCGCCCTGCAACGCGAAGCGGGCGTCCCGCTGCTGGAGCACACCGGCCGCAGCGTCACCCTCACCCCCGCCGCCACCGCGCTGGTCGAGCACACCGAGACGATCCTGTCCGCCCTGGAAGCCGCGGAAGCCACGCTCGCCGCCGCGCGCACCGGCCTGTCCGGCACCGTGCGGATCGGCGCGTTCCCCAGCGCCGTGCCCACCCTGCTGCCCGCCGCGCTGGTCGCCCTGGGCCGCGACCACCCGGCGCTCGACCTGATGGTCACCGAGCTGGACCCGGTCGACATGCCCGACGCGCTGCGCGACGGGCGGCTGGACGTGGCGCTCTGGCACGACTACGACATCGCGCCGGTCGAACCCGACCCCGGCGTGGACTCGGTGCCGCTGCTGGACGAGAAGGTGTTCCTGGCCGTGCCCGCCGGTCGACGGCTCGACGGCACGATCGCGGGCACGCGTGACGCGGACTGGGTCGTCGGCACGCCCGGCACGCTGTGCCACACCGTGGCGATGCGGGTGTGCCAGGCGGCCGGCTTCACCGCGCGGGTGCGCCACCACGCCGACGACTTCACCGCCGTGCTGGCCCTCGTCGCCGCGGGCCAGGGCGTGGCGCTGGTGCCGGAACTGGGCGCCACCCACCCACCCGCGGACGTCCGCCTGGTCCCGCTGGACGTCCACCGCCGCACCCGCATCGCCTACCGCCGCGGTGCCGCCGCCCACCCCGTCGTCGCCGCGTGCGTCACCGCGCTGGAGTCCTCGACCGCGTCCTACCTGGCCGCTCCCGCTCCGGGGTGTGCCGGCAGGTCGGTCGGCGACCACCCGGAGACCATGGCCCGGAACGCGTCGACATCACCGATGACCTCCTCGGCCTGGTCGGGGTTGCGGTGGAGGCGGTAGTAGCGGGCGCCGATGGCGTCCGGATCGGCCTCACCACCGCCCGGGACGACACCCGAGGCGATGGTCACCGTGGCCACGTGGACGCCTGCGGGGCGCAGTTCGACGTGCAACGCGTGCGCCCAGTTGCGCAGGGCGGCCATGGCCAGGCCGACGTTGGCCAGGAACGGCGCGGGAACGGTCGAGGAGACACCGGTGGTGAGCAGCACGGTGCCCGCGTTCCTCGCGCGCATCGCGGGCAGCACGTGGTTCACCGCCGTCACAGCGCCCAGCACGTGCAGCTCGAACTGCGCGGCGGCGGACTCGGCGGTGGTCCGGCCGGCGGACGTGATCGGGCCGGTGGGGCTGGGGCTGTACTCCAGCACGTCGATCGGCCCGAGCTCCTGCTCCACGGCGGTGAGGGCGGCGGTCAGCGCGTCGCGGTCCCTGATGTCGGCCGGGACCGCCTCGGCCCGCACGCCGAGGCCGGTCAGCTCCCCGACCATGGCGGCCAGCGCCCCGGTGTTGCGGGCGACCAGCCCGACCCGGAAGCCCCGCCCGCCGAACGCGCGGGCGACCCCCATGCCCAGTCCCCGCCCGGCGCCCACGATGACCAGCGTCCCCGTCACGATCCGTCCTCCCGTTCCGCAGGTGCCACCATGGTTCGGCAGGCTGTCGGCAGCCGACAAGACGGCACATCCGTGTCCGTCACGCACACGGAGGTAACCCTTGGCCGGAGTGGAGATCGACGTCTGCCGTGAGGTGTTGCGGAACATCGCGCTGGTCGGGGACAAGTGGAGCCTCGCCGTCGTGGGGCACCTGCGCGGACGCACCGTGCGCTACGGCGACCTGCGCCGCGCCGTCACCGGGATCTCCCAGCGGATGCTGACGTTGACCCTGCGGCAGCTCGAACGCGACGGCTTGGTCAGCCGCACCGTCCACGCCACCGTCCCGCCGCGGGTGGACTACGCGTTGACACCGCTCGGCACGGCGTTGCTCGACTCGGTGGCGCCGCTGGGAGCCTGGGCCGCCGCGCACCGCACCGAGATCACCGCGAACCGCGACCGCTACGACGGTCGCGCCCGGGAGCGCGGCGCACCGAGTTGAGGCAGGCTTGTCGCATGGAGTACACCCAGCTCGGCCGTTCCGGCCTGTCCGTGTCCCGACTGTGCCTGGGCACGATGAACTTCGGCCCGGAGACCTCCGAAGCCGACAGCCACACGATCATGGACCGGGCGCACGAGCACGGCATCAATTTCTTCGACACCGCCGACGTCTACGGGTGGCAGCGGGGCGAGGGCGTCACCGAGAAGATCATCGGCCGGTGGTTCGCGCAGGGCGGTGGTCGGCGGGAGCGGACCGTGCTCGCCACCAAGCTGTACGGCGACATGGGCGACTGGCCGAACGAGAAGCGGCTGTCCGCCCTGCACATCCGGCGGGCCGCGGACGCGTCGTTGCAGCGCTTGCAGACCGACCACATCGACCTGCTCCAGATGCACCACGTCGACCGCGCCACGCCGTGGGACGAGATCTGGGAGGCGTTCTCCGTGCTGCGGCAGCAGGGGAAGGTGATCTACTTCGGGTCGTCCAACTTCGCCGGGTGGCACATCGCGCAGGCGCAGGAGGCGGCCCGCGCCCGTCACTTCCTGGGGCTGGTCAGCGAGCAGTCGATCTACAACCTGGTCAACCGCTTCGTGGAGCTGGAAGTCCTGCCCGCGGCACGTCACTACGGCGTGGGCGTGATCCCGTGGTCGCCGTTGGGCGGCGGTCTGCTCGGGGGCGTGCTGCGCAAGCAACGCGAGGGCGGCGGCTCCCGCGGCACCTCCGGCCGCAGCCTGGAGGCGCTGGAGAAGCACCGCGACGCGATCGAGGCCTACGAGAAGCTGTCCGCCGAGCTGGGCGAAGACCCGGCCCACGTCGGCGTGGCGTGGCTGCTGCACCAGGAAGGCGTCACGTCCCCGATCATCGGCCCGCGCACCCTGGACCAACTGGACGGCTCCCTCCGCTCGACCGAGATCCACCTCGACCCCGAAGTCCTGACCAAGCTGGACGCCCTCTTCCCACCCCCGGGCCCGAACGGCCCCAAGCCGGCCCCGGAGGCTTACGCCTGGTAGGTCGGTCGACGGGCCGTGGGCGATCGGCTCACGGCCCGCACCCGGTCGGTGGAATCGAGCGCAACTCCGTTGCGTTCGCTTCGCCTGTTGCGGATACTTCGACTAGAGGTGATGCGCATGGCGACGAAGGCGGAAGGGGCCAAGGTGGCACCCGGCGTGGTCGACGCCGAGGTCGCGGCTCGTGCCCTGCGCCGGGTGAAGGACTACCTCGCGTCCGCCGGAGCCCGGTCCGACGAGCTGGAAATCCTCGTGGAAGGCGGCCCCGGCGAGGCGCTGGTCGTGCCGCGGCAGGCGGTCGAGCTGTTCGCCCACATCCTCGCCGCCATGGCGAACGGCCAAGGCGTCCAGATCATGCCGGTCAACGCCGAGTTGACCACCCAACAGGCGGCGGAGTTGCTGAACGTCTCCCGTCCGTACCTGATCGGTCTGCTCGAACGCGGTGAGATCGAGTACCGGCTCGTGGGCAGGCACCGGCGCGTCCGGTTCGACGCGCTGATGGACTACATGCGTCGCGACGACCTCGCCCGCAAGCAGGTGGTGGACGAGTTGACGCGGCTGGACCAGGAGTTGGGAACGGACTGAATGGCCTTCGTCGTGGTGTACGACGCCTGTGCCTTGTACGGCAACACCCTGCGCAACCTGCTCATCCGGGTGGCTCGCGCGCGACTGGTGCAGGCGAAGTGGACCGAGCGGATACTCGACGAGGTCGATCGGACTCTCGCGGAGAAGCGGGGGATCCCGGAGCACAAGCGGCGTCGGCTGCGCGAACTGATCAACGGTTCCGTGGCCGACTGCCTCGTGGAGGGGTACGAGCCCCTCATCGACGGCTTGGCCCTGCCGGATCCGGACGATCGGCACGTGCTCGCCGCGGCCATCAGAGTCGGCGCGCAGGTGATCGTGACCGCCAACCTGTCCGACTTTCCGCCCGATTACCTCGAGCAATGGGACATCGAGGCCAAGAGCCCGGACGACTTCATGCTCGACTTGATCGGCATCAACGACCGGGTCGTGTACTCGTGCGTCCAGCAGATCGTCGACGAGCGGGTCAACCCGCCTGAGACGATCGATGACGTGCTCGGCCAGTTGGAGCGCTCAGGCCTGATCGAGTCGGCCGCCGCCCTGCGACTCGGTTGACCGAAGGAGACGCGAGCCGTGACCACCACCGCCCCGGACGGCAGTCCCGTCGAGGTCTACGCGCTCCTGCCGGCCCTCGGGGAAGCCGAGGTCGTGCACGATGCCCTGCCGCCTGGGGCGGACGTGCTCGACCTCGGATGTGGGACCGGGAGGGTGGCACACCGGCTCGTGGAGCTCGGGCACCCGGTGGTCGGGGTGGACGAGTCGGCGGAGATGCTCGCCCACCTGGACGGCGTCGAGGCGGTCCGGGCGCGGATCGGGGAGTTGCGGTTGGGGCGGCGGTTCGGTGGCGTCCTGCTCGCCGCGCACCTGGTCAACTCGCCGTCGGACGGCGGGCGGCACGCGTTGCTCGCCTCGGCGGCCCGCCACTTGGGCGACGACGGCCGCCTCGTCGTGCAGTGGCACCCGCCGTCCTGGTTCGACACCGCGGCCGACGGCCAAGGCGGTGCCATCGGACCCGTGCGCACCTCGTTGCGCGACGTCCGCCGCGACGGCGACCTGCTCAGCGCCACCGTCGACTACCGCACCGCCGACCGCACCTGGTCCCACCCGTTCACGGCCCGCCGCCTGTCGGAAGACGACCTGGACGCCGCCCTGCACGCCGCCGGCCTCGTGCGCGACGCCTGGCTCACCCCCGACCGGACGTGGTTCGCGGCCCGGGGTCAGTCCTCGAAGTCCTCGTCGTCACGCGCCAGGTAGGTGGCCAGGCGCTCGACGGCCGTCTCGAAGTCGGGGTTGAGGTCCACGAACGCCCGCAGCTTGTCGGCCAGCCACGCGAACGTCACCTCCTCCTCGCCCCGCCGGGTCTCCAGTTCCTCGATCCCACGGTCGGTGAAGTACACGATCTCCTCCAACGAGAACGGCCGAGCCGCCGAGACCCCTGGGTCCCGACGGCTCGGCGCGAACGATCAAACCCCTACTCGAACGCCTTCGCGATCAGTTCGCGCTGCTCGACCTCGTGCACCTTGGACGAACCCGCCGACGGCGCGGCCATCGGGCGGCGCGAGACGCGCTTGACCGAGAACCGGTCCGGCAGCAGCTCCGGCAGCGCCAACCCGAAGAACGGCCACGCGCCCTGGTTCGCCGGCTCCTCCTGGACCCAGCGGACCTCGGTGGCGTTCGGGTAGCGGTCCAGCGCCTCGGTCAGCTTGCGCGCCGGCACCGGGTACAGCTGCTCGACCCGCACGATCGCGACGTCCTTGACGCCCCGCTTCTCCTGCTCGGCCAGCAGCTCGTAGTAGATCTTGCCGCTGCACAGCAGCACCTTGCGCACCGCGCTCGGCTCGACACCGCTCGGGTCGTCGATCACCGACTGGAACTTGTCCTCCACGAACGCCTCGACCGGGCTGGTCGCGGCCTTCAGGCGCAGCATCGACTTCGGGGTGAACACCACCAGCGGGCGGTTCACGCCGTCCAGCGCGTGCCGCCGCAGCAGGTGGAAGTAGTTCGCCGGCGTCGACGGCACCGCGATCGTCATCGAGCCCTCCGCGCACAGCTGGAGGAACCGCTCGATCCGGCCGGACGTGTGGTCCGGGCCCTGGCCCTCGTGGCCGTGCGGCAGCAGCAGCACCACGTCGGACACCTGGCCCCACTTCGCCTCACCGGACGAGATGAACTCGTCGATGATCGGCTGCGCGCCGTTGACGAAGTCGCCGAACTGCGCCTCCCACAGCACCAGCGCGTCCGGGTTGGCCACCGAGTAGCCGTACTCGAAGCCCAGCGCCGCGAACTCCGACAGCACCGAGTCGTACACCATGAACTTGCCCTGGTTCTCGGCCAGGTTCTGCAGCGGGGTGTACTCCTCGGACTTCTTGCGGTCCACCAGCGTCGCGTGCCGCTGCACGAACGTGCCGCGCCGCGAGTCCTGGCCCGCCAGGCGGACCGTGCGGCCCTCCAGCACCAGCGACCCGAACGCCAGCAGCTCGGCGAACGCCCAGTCGATGCCGCCCTCGCGGGCCATCTTGGCGCGCCGCTCCAGCACCGGCTTGACCCGCGGGTGCGGGGTGAAGCCCTCGGGCAGGTTCACGTGCGCGTCGGCGATCTTCTCGATCACCGACCGGTCGACCCCGGTGGGCAGCTTGGTCGGGACCTGCTGCTCCTGCTCGATCGACGGCGAGGTCTTGATCGGGTGCTTCTCCAGCTCCCTGACCTCGTTGAACACGTGCTCCAGCTGCGAGGAGAAGTCCTGCAGCGCCTTCTCGGCCTCTTCGACGGAGATGTCGCCGCGACCGATCAGGGCCTCGGTGTAGGTCTTGCGCACCGAGCGCTTGGTGTCGATCACGTCGTACATCGCCGGCTGCGTCATCGAGGGGTCGTCGCCCTCGTTGTGGCCGCGGCGGCGGTAGCAGACCATGTCGATCACGACGTCCTTGTTGAACGCCTGCCGGTAGTCCACCGCGAGCTTGGCGACCCAGTAGCACGCCTCCGGGTCGTCGCCGTTGACGTGGAACACCGGCGCGCCGATCATCTTCGCCACGTCGGTCGAGTACTTCGACGAGCGCGAGTGCTCCGGCGCGGTGGTGAAGCCGACCTGGTTGTTCACGACCACGTGCACCGTGCCGCCGGTGCGGTAGCCGCGCACCAGCGCCAGGTTCAGCGTCTCGGCGACCACGCCCTGGCCCGCGAACGCGGCGTCGCCGTGCAGCGCGACCGGCAGCACGGTGAAGCCCTCGCCGCCCTTGTCGAGCATGTCCTGCTTGGCCCGCACGATGCCTTCGAGCACCGGGTCGACGGCTTCCAGGTGCGACGGGTTCGCGGTCAGCGACACCTTCGTCTCGCCGTCGCCGAACATCCGGAAGTACTTGCCCTCCGCGCCCAGGTGGTACTTCACGTCACCGGAGCCGTGCGCCTGACCCGGGTCGAGGTTGCCCTCGAACTCGCGGAAGATCTGCGAGATCGGCTTGCCGACGATGTTCGCCAGCACGTTCAGCCGGCCGCGGTGCGGCATGCCGATGACGACCTCGTCGATCTCGTGCTCGGCGGCCTTGTCCAGCACCGCGTCCAGCAGCGGGATGACCGTCTCGCCGCCCTCCAGCGAGAACCGCTTCTGGCCGACGTACTTGGTCTGCAGGAAGGTCTCGAACGCCTCGGCGGCGTTGAGCTTCGACAGGATGTACTTCTGCACGGTGGCCGGCGGCTTCTCGTGCGGCACCTCGACGCGCTCCTGGATCCACAGGCGCTCCTGCGGGTCGAGGATGTGCATGTACTCGACGCCGACCGTGCGGCAGTACGAGTTGCGCAGCACGCCCAGGATGTCGCGCAGCTTCATCCGCTCCTGGCCCGCGAACCCGCCGACCGGGAACTCCCGGTCGAGGTCCCACAGGGTCAGGCCGTGCGACAGGACGTCGAGGTCCTGGTGGCTGCGCTGCCGGTAGTTCAGCGGGTCCGTGTCGGCCATCAGGTGGCCGCGGGTGCGGAACGCGTCGATCAGCTCGATCACGCGGGCCGTCTTGTCGACCGCGCCCTCGGGGATGTCGGCGACCCAGCGGATCGGCTCGTACGGCAGCCGCAACGACGTGAACACGTCGTCGTAGAAGCCGTCCTCACCCAGCAGCAGCTGGTGGATCCGCTTGAGGAACTCGCCCGACTCCGCGCCCTGGATGATGCGGTGGTCGTAGGTGGAGGTCAGCGTGATGATCTTGCTGACACCCATGTCGGTCAGGGCCTGCTCGCTGGTGCCCTGGAAGTGCGCCGGGTACTCCATCGCGCCGACGCCGATGATCGCGCCCTGGCCCGCGGTCAGCCGCGGCACCGAGTGGTTGGTGCCGATCGTGCCGGGGTTGGTCAGCGAGATGGTCGTGCCGGAGAAGTCCTCGGCGGTCAGCGACCCGGTCCTGGCCTTGCGGATCAGGTCCTCGTAGGCCTGCCAGAACTGCGTGAACGTCATGTTCTCGCAGCCCTTGATCGAGGCCACGACCAGCGAGCGCGAGCCGTCCTTGCCGGGCAGGTCGATCGCCAGGCCGAAGTTGACGTGCTCGGGCGTGACCACGAACGGCTTGCCGTCGACCTCGGCGTAGTGCCGGTTCATGTTCGGGTAGGCCTTGAGCGCCCGCACCACCGCGTACCCGATCAGGTGGGTGAAGGAGACCTTCCCACCGCGGGTGCGCTTGAGGTGGTTGTTGATCACGATGCGGTTGTCGGCCAGCAGCTTGGCGGGCACGGCGCGCACGCTCGTCGCGGTCGGAACGGTGAGCGAGAGCTCCATGTTCTTCGCGATGGCGGCGGCGGCCCCGCGCAGCTGCTTCTGCTCCTCGCCCTGGGCCGGCTGCACCGGCGCGGCCTTGGCGGCCTGGGCGGGCGCGGGCTTGGCGGCGGGCTTCTGGGCCGGCTGGCTCTTCGGCTGCTGCGCCGGTGTCTGCTGCGACTGCGGTGCCTGCGCGGACTGCTTGGGCGCGGGTGCGGCGGCCGGCGCGGACTGGGCCGGAGCGGTCTTGGTGGCGGTCGTGGTGCCGTTCTCGGCGGCCGTCGCCGCCCCGTTGCCCGACCGCTGCGTCGACTTGTAGTCGGCGAAGAAGTCGTGCCAGGCGGGGTCCACGGACGACGGATCGGCGAGGAACTGCTCGTACATCTCCTCGACCAGCCACTCATTGGGGCCGAACTGAGAAGCAGGACTGCTGCTGGACACGGCTGGCGCTCGCCTCTATCCATCTCGCTCTTGGTAATGACTCACTCATGGTCAGGCTAGTCCCCCGTCTGGTGCAGTTCACACACAGGAGGGGCAGCGCACCGAGTGTTCTCTCACAGAATCGGTCAGGTGATCGATCGGGTTATGGGTGCTTGAGCATCACTTGAGGTTAAGCCCGTCACACGCCCGGTGGTGCTTCGACTCGGAGTAGTTGTGCGCACGGCGGTGATCGGTGCGGTGTGAGGTGTTCAGCCGGCTGAAGTGCCGGGTGGTGAATGATCCTGACCTGCATGTTCAACTCCGTGGTTGACAAGGACAGGAGCGGGTTCGTATCGTGTATTCAACCGAGAGGTTGAGTAAGGAGATGGCGGTGGACGACCAGTTGTCGCGGGTGTTCTCGGCCCTGGCCGACCCGATCCGGCGCGACATGGTGGCGCGGCTGGCGGTGGGCGACGCGACCGTCAACGAGTTGGCCGAGCCGTACTCCGTGACCGTGCAAGCCGTGTCCAAGCACCTCAAGGTGCTCGAGGACGCCGGGCTCGTCAGCCGCAGCAAGCAGGCGCAACGACGACCCGTCCACCTCGAGGCGGAGGTGTTCGACCTGATGACGAAGTGGATCGAGCGCTACCGGCAGGAGGCCGAGCAGCGCTACCGGCGACTGGACGCCGTGCTCGCCGAGATGGCGGAGACGTCCGGGACGGCGGCCACGCCCGAGCGGACCCGAATCGAAGGAGAAGCGTCATGACCACGACCACGCACCCCGACACCACGATCAGCGCCGACCCCGCCCTGCCGACCATCCGCATCACGCGGGAGTTCGACGCGCCGGTCGCCGCGGTGTTCCGGGCGCACGTCGACCCCGAGCTGGTGGTGAAGTGGCTGGGGCCGCGCTCGGTGACCATGCGGGTGGACCGGTGGGACGCCACGACCGGCGGGGCCTACCGGTACGTGCACAGCCGCGGCGACGAGGAGTACCGGTTCTACGGGTCGTTCCACGAGGTGCGGCCGGACGAGCGGATCGTGCAGACGTTCACGTTCGAGGGCTACCCGGACGGGGTGTGCCTGGAGACGCTGACGTTGTCCGACCTCGGGAACGGGCGCACGCGGCTGGACATCGTCAGCGTGTTCGAGACGACCGAGGGCCGGGACGCCGCGCTGGCCAGCGGCATGGAAACCGGCGTGGTGGAGGGCTACGAACAGCTGGACGAGCTGCTCGCCCAGGGCTGAGCGCGATGACCGGCCCCGCGGGCCTCAACGGCCGCGGGGCCGCGTCGTGCGCGGGACCCACCCGGCTGCGGCATCCCGCAGCGCCCGCCGGTCCGGGTGGGGGTCGCTCGACGCCCACGCGACGTAGGAGTCCGGGCGGAGCAGGAGCGCGGTGACGTCGGTGGCGGCTCTCGCGCGGATCGTCTCGACGCCGTCGACGCGCAGGTCGTCGTCGGTGAGGTCGATCAGCACCGGTCGGGCCCGCCGGACCGGCTCCAGCTCGGCGAGCCGCACCGCGCCCGTCGAGGTGTGCAGGTCGAGGTCGGGGGCGAGGTGTCCGGCCAGGGCGTGGGCGTCGGCGGCGACCGGGTAGCGGACGTCCGCGCCCGCGACCAGGTCGGCGAGCACCCGCACGACACCCGGCTGGGACAACAGGTCGCCGAACAGCTCGCGCAGGCCGGTGACGTCGTCGCCCGGCGCCAGCAGGGCCGCCTGCGCCCGCGAGTAGGTGATGGTCCGGTCGGCGGCCGGGCGGCGTTCGGACTCGTAGGTGTCCAGCAGGTCCGGGTCGACCCCGGCGGCGATCACGGCGGCCAGCTTCCAGCCCAGGTTGATCGCGTCCTGCATGCCCAGGTTGAGGCCCGTGCCGCCGGCGGCGAAGACGTGCGCGGCATCGCCCACCAGGAACACCCGACCCTCCCGGTAGCGCTCCGCGACCCTGGTGTTGCCGCCGTTGAGCCTGCGCAGCACGTGCGGACCCGGGCCCGGCGGCGGGTCGAGCGGGACGGCGACGCCCAGCACACGGGCGACGCTGGCGCGCAGCTCGTCGAGGGTCATCGGCTCGTCGGTCGCCGGCACGTCCCACTCCGTCGTCGCGACCAGCGGCGGGCGGCCGGGCAGCGGCGCGTAGGTGAAGCCGCCGCGCGCCGTGCGGACGGGCAGGAACGGCAGCACCGGGCCGTGACCGGGCACGTCCAGCGCGCCGGTGGCCGGGTCCAGCCACCGCTCCGGCACCGTGACGTGCGCGGAACGGGTCGTGCTCCGGTCGTGGGTGACGCCGGGGAAGCCGATGCCGGCGGCCTTGCGGACCGGGCTGTGCGCGCTGTCGGCGCCCACGACGTACCGGGTGCGCAGGTCGTAGGTGCCGTCCGGGCCGTCGACGGTGAGCGTGACGCCGTCACCGTCCTGGACGAGCCCGACGAACTCGTGCCCGCGGCGGATGTCCGCGCCCAGCTCGGTCGCGCGTGCTTCGAGGACGCGGACGGTGTCGGACTCGGGGATCGGCAGCGTGTGGATCGGGCTGTCGGCGAGGAGGGAGAGGTTCAGGGGCATCGCGGCGAACATGAAGTAGGCGTTGTTCGGGCGCGGCGGGCCGGGCTGCCCGCTGAACCGCTCGAACAGGTCGCGCCGGTCCAGCATCCGGACGACCTGGCCGACCAGGCCGTTCGACCGGGGTTCGGTGCTCGGCTCGGGCAGGCGTTCCAGGACCGTTGGGCGGACCCCGGCCAGGGCCAGCTCGCACGCGAGCATGAGCCCGTTGGGGCCTCCGCCGACGATGACCACGTCCATGATCGACTCCTTGGGGGCGTGCTTGACCAGCCCGTCGGGCGGGCGTGGTGTGAGGTGGGGCGCGCGGGGTGGTCAGCGCGGGTCGGGCAGTCCTGCCCGGATCCCGTCGAAGACTTCGCGGAGCAGCGCGCCGAGCGAGCCGGTCGGGTTCCGCGCCCAGCGGGACAGGGCGGTGCCGAGCCCGGCGCTGACGACCGCCGCGACGGTCTGCGGGTAGAGGTCGGCCGGGTCGGTGCCCGTGCGCTCGGCGACGGCGGCGGTCAGCTCGTCCTGTGCCGTGGCGTGCGCGCGGAACACCTCGTACTGCACGGCGGGTTCCGCGAGCAGCTTCTGGAGGGCGGCCGCGTAACCCGGGGGCGGGGTGTCGGACGCTTGCGGTCGGGGTGGCTCGAACTGCGCCACGAGGGCGTTGACGAGCGCGTCCCAGAGGGGTTCGCCGGCGGGGCGTTCGCGCAACGCCTCGGCCGTGCGACGTCCGCGTTCGACGTGTGAGGCGACGATCGCCTCCGCCTTGCCGGTGAAGTAGTTGCGGAAGGTGCGTTCGGAGACGTTCGCGGCGGCGGCGATGTCCTCCACGGAGACGTTCTCCCAGCCCCGCTCAAGGGTGAGTCGGATGGCGGCCTGGCTCAACGCGAACCGCGTCTCCCGCTTCTTGCGCTCCCGAAGCCCGCCCTCGCCGGTTGCCATGGGACCAGCGTAGCCAAACTTTCCGAACCTGCAAACTTGCCGAGTCGGAAAGTTTGATGGGGACGGCGAGCTTGCGATCCGCTGGGAGTCCGTTGCGGCGGGGCCTCGGCTTGGGCGCAGCCCCGGTGGTCAGGTCGGGGAGGGCAGAAGGCCGCAGGGGTGAACGTACTGGGCGCGGCCGATCACCGCTGGTGGCAAGAGCGGTCGGCGGCGGTGGGGTGGGTGCTCGATCGGGCGAATCGTGCAACCTCTGACAACCCCAACCGCATCTCTCACGTTAGCCGGATAAAACGGCCGGCCCGGCGGCGGGAGGCGTGCGGTCGCTGCGGGAGGCACGCGGTCGGACCGGAAGACGCGCGGTCGGACCGGAAGACGCGCGGTCGGACCGGAAGACGCGCGGTCGGACCGGAAGACGCGCGGTCGGACCGGGAGGCGCGCGGTCAGGGCACCTGGACCGAGGTCAGGTCGGTGGTCGGGTGGTGGTCCTGACCGTGGGCCCAGAGGTGGGCGTAGGGGCCGTTGGCCTTCAGCAGGTCGGTGTGGGTGCCCTGTTCGACGATTCGACCCTCGGACAGGACGATGATCCGATCGGCGCGGGCGGCGGTGGCGAGGCGGTGGGCGACGACGAAGGTGGTCCGCGCGCCGGACAGGTGGTCGCTGGCGGCCAGGACGGCGGACTCGGTGGCCGGGTCCAGGGCGGCGGTGGCCTCGTCCAGCAGCAGGATGGTCGGTTGGACCAGCTCGGCGCGGGCCAGGGCGACCAGTTGCCGTTGGCCCGCGGAGAGGCCCTGGCCCCGTTCGCCCACTTGCTGGTGGAAGGCGTTGGGCAGGGAGGCGACGACCGGCAGGGCCCCGACGGCGCGGACGGCGGCCTCGATCTCGGCGCGGGTGGCGTCCGGCTTGCCGTAGGCGACGTTCTCGGCGATGTCGCCGCCGAAGAGGTGGGCTTCCTGGGGGACGATGCCCAGCCGTTGGCGCAAGGCCGAGAGGTCGTAGTCGCGGATGTCGACGCCGTCGATCAGCACCGCGCCCTCGGTGGCGTCGTAGAACCTCGCCACCAGCTTGACCAGGGTGGACTTGCCCGCGCCGGTCGCGCCGACCAGGGCGACGGTCTCGCCGGGGGCCACGTGCAGCGAGATGCCCTCGACGGCCGGCTGGGTGGTGCCCTGGTAGGTGAAGCCGACGTCGCGCAGCTCGACCTCGCCGCGCAGCCGCGTGACCGGCACCGGGTCGGCGGCCGGGGGGACGGTGGTCGGGGTGCGCAGCAGGTCGCCGATGCGGCTCAGGCCCACCCTGGCCTGCTGGTAGCCGTCGAAGACGCCGGACAGCTGGTACAGCGGCGAGAAGAACAGGCCCAGGTAGAGCACGAACGCCAGCAGCACGCCGGGGGACAGGCTGCCGTCCGCCACCCGGTACGCGCCGACCACCAGCACCCCGGCCTGGGCCACGCCCGACAGCAGGGACAGGAACGGGAAGTAGGTGGCGATGTAGCGCTGGGCGCGGATCCGGGAGCGGCGGTAGGCGTCGCTGCGCTCGGCGAACGCCTCGGCCGAGCGGGCCTCCCGCGTGTACGCCTGGGAGACGCGCAGGCCCGAGACGTTCTCCTGGAGGTCGGCGTTGACCGCGCTGACCCGCTCCCGCGCCTCCGCGTACGCGGCCGAGGACAGGCGTTGGAAGATCACGGTGGCGACGAGCAGGATCGGCAGCACGGCCAGCGCCACGAGCGCCAGCCCCGGATCAGTGGCCACCAGCGCCACGGCGATGCCCAGAACGGTCAGGACGCTGATCGCGAACGTGGTCAGGCCCGTCTGCAAGAAGCTGGACAGGGCGTCCACGTCGGTGGTCATCCGGGTCATGATCCGGCCGGCCATCTCGCGCTCGTAGTAGTCCAGCCCCAGCCGTTGCAGGTGGGCGTAGCTGCGCACGCGCAGCAGGTAGAGCAGGCGCTCGCCGACCCGCGACGTCACGACCGTGCCCGCGGCGGAGGACACCCAGCCCAGCACCACGAGCGTGAAGCTGATCGCCACCGCGGCCCACAGCCAACCGACCTGGCCGCCCACGACGCCCTGGTCGATGCCGAGGCGCACGAGGTTCGGCGAGGCGACCGCCAGCGCGGTGTCGACGAGCAGCAGGCCCGCGACGCCCAGCATCGCCCACCGGACCGGGCGCAGCAGGGTGCGCAGGCGGAAGCCCGGGTCGGGGGCGCGCGGGTCCTCGCCGTCCAGGACCGGCACCTCCCGGGCGGGCGGCAGGGCGTGCACGCGGGCCATCAGGTCCGGGGTCGGCGGGGTGCCGCCCAGCAGCGCCGACGTGCCGCCACCGCCACGGGCCACCTTCGCGGGGCCCACCGCCCGGTTGGCCGCGCGCACGGCCAGCTCGTCCTCCTCGGACTCGGGCCACAGGTCCGGCGTCGTGCCGTCCGGTCCCGGTTCGAGGCGCGCGTCGGCACGGGGGTCGACCTGCTCGATCGCCTCACCCGGGCCCGCGAGCAGCTCCCGGTAGAGGCGGCACCGCTCGTGCAGCTCGGCGTGCGTGCCGACGTCGACCACCCGGCCCGCGTCGAGCACGGCGATGCGGTCGGCCAGCGCCAACGACGACCGCCGGTGCGCGATCAGCAACGTGGTGCGCTCGGCCGTCACGGCGGCCAGCGTGCGGTGGATCGCGGCCTCGGTGGCGTTGTCGACCGCCGACGTCGCGTCGTCCAGCACCAGCACGCGCGGGTCGGAGAGCAGGGCACGCGCCAGCGCCACGCGTTGCCGCTGACCTCCGGACAGGGTCAGGCCCCGCTCGCCCACGACGGTGTCGTAGCCGTTCGGCAGGGCCTCGATGAACTCGTGCGCCTCGGCCGCCCGGGCCGCGGCCCGCACCTGCTCGTCGGACGCGTCGGGCAGGCCGTAGGCGATGTTCGCCCGAACGGTGTCGGAGAACAGGAACGCCTCCTCGAACACCGTCCCGACGGTCCGGCGCAGCGAGGCCAGCCGCAGCTCGCGGACGTCCACGCCACCCACGGACACCGCGCCCTCGTGCACGTCGTAGAACCGCGGCAGCAGCAGGGACACGGTGGACTTGCCCGACCCCGCCGTGCCGACGATCGCCAGCGTCTCGCCCGGCTCGACGCGCAGCGACACGCCCGACAGCACCGGCTCGCTGCGCGTGTAGCCGAACGTCACGTCCCGCAGCTCCACGGCCACCGGCCCGTCCGGCACGTCGCGGTCGCCGTCCACGACCGTCGGCTGCGAGTCGACCAGCTCGTACACCCGCTCCACGCCCGCGCGGGCCAGCTGGGCGGTCACCATCAGGCTCGCCAGCAGCCGGGTCGGGCCGACGAGCGTGGCCACGTAGGTCGCGAACGCCAGGAACGTGCCCAGCGTCACCTCGCCGCGCAGCGCCAGCCAGCCGCCGAGCGCCAGCACCGCCACCTGGCCGAGGTAGGGCAGGGTGTTCAACGTCGCCGACGGCCGGGCGGTCAGGCGGGCCGCGCGCATCCGTTCGGCGAACAGCAGCTCGGCGCGCGACTCCAGCCGGGCCACCTCGCGCGCCTCCTGGCCGAAGCCCTTGACCACGCGCACGCCGGTGACGGTCTCCTCGACGTGCTGCGCCACGTCGGCCGCGCGTTGCTGGGCCGACCAGGTGGCCGGGAACAGGGTCAGCCGGCTGCGCACCGCCACGATCCCGACGGCGGGCACGATCACCAGCGCGATCACGGTCAGCAGCGGCGACAGCCAGAACATCGCCGCGATCGCCGCCACCGCGAACACGACCGTGCCCAGCGCCAGCGGCGTCATCGACAGCAGGCTGTTGACCAGTTGCAGGTCGGTGATCGAGCGGGACACGACCTGGCCGGTGCGCAACGCGTCCTGCTTCGGCCCGTCCAGCCGCTGCACCGCGCCGAACACGGCCTGGCGCAGGTCGTGCTGCACGTCCACGGCCAGCCGCCCGCCCAGGTACCGGCGCACGAACGCGGTGCCGAAGGTCAGCAGCTCCAAGCCGACCAGCACGACCGCGAGCCACGTCAGGCGGTCGGTGCGGCCCGCCGTGGCGTCGTCCACCGCGACCTTGATCAGCAGCGGGCCGACGGCCTGCAACCCCACGCCCACGACGGCGGCGAGCACCGACAGCACCACGAGCGCGCGGTGCTGCCAGCACGTCCGGGCGAGCCTGCGGATCCAGCCGTCGGAGGTAGTCACGGGATCCAACATAGGTCGGCTCACCGACAGTTTTGCCGCCACGGGTGTGACGAAGGCCGCCCCGAAGGTTCGGGGCGGCCTCCATCGGCCGTTCAAGATCACCGGATCAGGTGATGTCCTTGCGCTGCGTGGCCGCCCAGCCACCGAGGAAGAACAACGCCGTCCACGCCAGGAAGATCAGGCCGCTCAACCACCAGTCGAACGCGCCCAGCGCGCCCGCGATGGCCCGCAGCCCTTCCACCATGTCCTCCGGCACGACGCCCGCGTTCGCCAGGAACAGCGACGACGCCACGGACCCGGTCAGGCCGTTCACCGCGCCGTTGGGCAGGAAGCCGATGATCTCCGGCAGGCCCTGCGACGCCAGCACGAGCTGAAGGCCGTTCTCCACGATCAGCATGTAGAGCAGCAGCACCACGGTGGTGCCGATGACGCTGGTCATCAGCGCGCCGACGCCTACGCCGAACATCGTCATCAGGATCGACGACAGCACGCCGACACCGGCCAGCGCGAGCCACCCGCCCGCGTCCGGCAGGGAGCCGGAGTTCGAGGTCAGGGCGATGCCGATGCTCACCGACGCCACGATCGCGATGCCGAAGATCGCGCCCCACAGGATGTAGACGACCATCTTCGCGGCCAGCGCGGAGACCCGGTTCGGCGCGGTCAGGAACGTGGTCGTGATCGTCTTGCGGTTGATCTCGTTCGCGATCGCCAGGCCACCGAAGATCATCGGGAAGATCGTGGCCACGTTGATGCTGCGGGCGATGCCGAACACCGACATCTGCCACTGCGACGGGTCCACGTTGAGCAGCGTGGCCAGCTCCTCGGCCTCGGAGCTGCCCATGAAGTCCGAGACGCTCTTGAAGATGGCCCCGGTGCCCAGCGCCCAGCCGAACGCGAGCAGCACGGTCGGGATCATCAGGCCCCACCACAGGCCCGTGGTGGTGGTCTTGCGGAACTCCGACTTGATCAGGTTGCCCATCACGCACCTCCCCCGAGGCCGCCCTGGCCGTGCTGCGGACCGTACGGGTTGTCCTGCGGCGGCTGCGGGGCTCCCGGGTAACCCTGCGGCGGCGTCTGGTAGCCGGGCGGGGGTTGCTGGTACTGCTCGTAGCCGGGTGGCGGCTGCTGCTGGTAGCCCGCCGGCGGCTGCTGGTAACCCTGCTGCTGGTAGCCCTGCGGCGGGGTCTGGTAGCCCGGCTGCTGGTAGGCGACCGGCTGCGCGTACTGCCCCGGCGCCGCGTACTGGCCGTTGGTGAGCTGGAAGAACAGCCGCTCCAGGTCGGCCTTCTCCTCTTGGATGCCGTAGATCGACACGCCCGCCTTCAACGCCGTGTCGGCGACCTGCTTGGCGTCCACGCCGCTGACCGCGAGCCGGCCGTCGGGCAGCTGCTCGATGCCGGCGACGCCGTCCTCGCGCAGCGCCGCGACCAGCGCGCCGGTGTCCGACGGCTGCACGAGCACGCGGCCCTGCTGCTGGTTGCGCAGGTGGTCCAGCGGCCCGTAGTACATGGTCTGGCCGCGGCTGATGATGACCACCTGGTCGACGGTCTGCTCGACCTCCGCCAGCAGGTGGCTGGAGATCAGCACGGTCCGCCCGCTGCGCGCGTAGGACTGCAGGAACGTCCGCAGCCAGGCGATGCCCTCCGGGTCCAGCCCGTTGGCCGGCTCGTCGAGCACCAGGATCTGCGGGTCGCCCAGCAGCGCGGTGGCCAGGGCCAGCCGCTGCTTCATGCCGAGCGAGTAGCCGCCCGCCTTGCGGTCGCCCGCGGCGCCGAGGCCGACGAGCCCGAGCACCTGGTCGGCGCGCGAGTCCGGCACGCCGATCGCGGCGGCGTACACGCGCAGGTGGTTGCGCGCGGTGCGCTTGGGGTGGAAGCCCTGCGCCTCCAGCACCGCGCCGACCACCCGCGCCGGGTTGCCGAGCTGGCTGAACGGCCTGCCGTTGATCAGCCCGATGCCCGCGGTCGGGGTCACCAGGCCGAGCAGCATGCGCAGCGTGGTCGTCTTGCCGGCGCCGTTGGGGCCGAGGAAGCCGGTCACCGAACCGGGTTCCACCGTGAAGCTGAGATTCTGCACCGCTGCGACCGGACCGAACTGCTTGGTCAAGTTCTGCACCACGATGCGGCCACTGCCGTCGTGCACGCGTCCCTCCCGAGTACTCCTACCGGGCGTCATCCTGCCCTAGGAGGGTCACTCGGGGAGGGCGTGTCGCGGTTTCGACGCGACCCGCGGTATCTCGGCGGTCGTCTCCACGTCGGTCGAACGGCGCAGCGTCCGCAGCGGGCGGCGGCGCTCGCGGTGCGGCAGCCCGTCGCCGATGAGGTGCTGGTGCGCCATCGTCCACACCTGGCACGGCCACTTCTTGTGCCGCAGGATGCCGGGGCACGCGCCGCAGCGGCCGTCCGGATCCGGTTGGTGCACGGTCAGCAGCAGCCGCCAACCGTCGGCCAGGCGGTGGATCTCGGAGCGCGCGAGCGGCACGAGCGCGTCCGCCTCACCGCTCTCGGCGGCCTCGTCCAGCAACGCCAGTCGGCGCAGCACGGCGGCGCGCAGTACCTCGTCCACGCGGGTCACATCCTGTCGGCGACTTGGTCGAGCAGGCGGTGCAACCGGCGCGTCTGCGTGACCGACATCACAGCCGACTCGCCCGGCGGCGCGACCAGCAGGACTCGGTCGTCCTCGACGAGAACGGTCATCGACCGGTCCCGTCCGAACGGGTCGTGGCAGTCGATCCAGCCCTCGGGTCCAGCCATCTGCGCTCCGATCGGCGATGAGGCGGCAACACGCCGCGAGCGGACAACCCCGCTGCGTAGCTGCGGGTTCCTGCCTTGTGCATCGGTCGCCGGGCCGTCGTGACTTACCCGTTACCACCCAAGTTCACTCGATCGCTTGACCGTGCACACAGCGTGTCGACACCGCCGGGGGAATTGTGGGCCGGATCGGTGGGGTCGCTGGGCAGGGACCCGGGTTCCCGGCTAAGATTGGTGACGCGGCCCGCTCCCAGTGACCCCCAGGCTGGTTGAGCGGGCCGTCTTTCGTCGAGAAGGGCCCTGCTCACAGCACGTGAGCAGGGCCCTTCTCCGTTGTGGTGCTCAGAGGTCCAGCGGGGTGTGGGTCATGCCGTGCGCCTGCGCCACCGGCAGGTTGGTCAGCAGGCCCTCGTGGGCGTTCAGGCCGAGCGCCAGCGACGCGTCACCGCGCAGGGCCGCCTCCCAGCCCAGGTCCGCCAGCGCCACGGCGTACGGCAGCGTCACGTTGGTCAACGCGTAGGTCGACGTGCGCGGCACCGCGCCGGGCATGTTCGCGACGCAGTAGAAGACCGTGTCGTGCACCTGGTAGGTGGGGTCGGCGTGGGTGGTCGGCCGCGAGTCGGCGAAGCAGCCGCCCTGGTCGATCGCGATGTCCACCAGCACCGAACCGGGCTTCATGTCGGCCACCAGCTCGTTGCTCACCAGCTTCGGCGCCTTCGCGCCGGGCACCAGCACCGCGCCGATGACCAGGTCGGCCTCGCGCACGGCCTGCTCGACGGAGTACCGGTTGGACGTCACGGTGCGCAGGCGGCCCTGGTAGAGGGCGTCGATGTGGCGCAGCCGGTCCACGTTGGTGTCCAGGATCTGCACGTCCGCGCCCATGCCGACGGCGATCGCGGCCGCGTTCAGACCCGCCACGCCGCCGCCGATGACGACCACGCGCGCCGGGTGCACGCCGGGCACGCCGCCGGGCAGCACGCCGCGCCCGCCGGACGGCTTCATCAGCGCGAACGCGCCGACCTGCGGCGCGAGCCTGCCCGCCACCTCCGACATCGGGGCCAGCAGCGGCAGGGCGCCGTTCGCGGTCTGCACGGTCTCGTAGGCGATGGCGGTGGTGCCGGAGTCCAGCAGCGCCTGCGTCAGCGGTCGGTCGGCGGCCAGGTGCAGGTAGGTGAACAGGACCTGGCCCTTGCGCAGCCGCGGGTACTCCTCGGCGATCGGCTCCTTCACCTTGAGCACCAGGTCGCCCTCGGCCCACACGTCGTCGGCGGAGGCGAGCACCTTCGCGCCGGCGGACAGGTACTCCTCGTCGGTGATCGCCGAACCGAGGCCCGCACCCGCCTCGACGACCACGTCGTGACCGCGCTGCGTCAGCTCGTGTGCGCCCGCCGGGGTCAGCGCGACGCGGTACTCGTGGTTCTTGATCTCGCGGGGGACTGCGATCCGCACGGTGGGCTCCTTCGGCCGTTGTTACACCCAAGGTCCGGTAACGCGATTTCGGTGTCATCGTGCGGGACGCACCAACGCGGCCGTGCGCGGTTGTGCGGGCAGAACAAGTCGGCGGCGCGTTGACACCCGTCGTCGTGGGCACCTAGCGTTCGGGCTCACCAACTGAACATCGGCCGCGGCGCGTCGTGAGCGCCGGAACCCGCGCGGGAGAGACCTCGGTGATCGGACCGGGGCGCCGAAGGAGCAAGTACCCCGCACACTCTCAGGCAGCGAGAACCGCTCGGGTGAGGCGACTCTGGAAAGCGTGCTCCCATCGCGCGCACCCACGGTGCAAGCCGTCGCTCCGGCGCGGCGAAGCTCTCAGGTCCCAGGACAGAGTGGGGTCCGGACCTGCCGTTGAGGAGCGCTGTCGTGACTTTTCCGGACAACCTGCTGTACACGCCCGAGCACGAGTGGGTGGACTGGGCGCCGGGTACCCAGGACCCGGTGGCGGTCGGCATCACGTCGTACGCCGCGGAGTCGCTGGGTGACATCGTGTTCGTGGAGCTGCCCGAGGTCGGCACCGTGGTGAAGTCCGGCGAGGTGTGCGGCGAGCTGGAGTCGACCAAGTCGGTCAGCGACCTGTACGCGCCGGTCAGCGGTGAGGTCGTGGAGGTCAACCCGGCCGCAGTGGCCGACCCGTCGTTGATCAACAACGACCCGTACGGCGGTGGTTGGCTGTTCAAGGTGGCGGTGACCGACGCGACCGGGTTGCTGACCGCGGCGAAGTACGCGGAACTGACCGGGGACTGAAGCCATGGCGATCAGCGTGTTCGACCTGTTCTCCGTGGGCATCGGACCGTCGAGCTCGCACACCGTCGGCCCGATGCGCGCGGCGATGCTGTTCGCCGAACGGCTGCGGCCCTCGTTGGCCTCGGTCGACCGGGTGCACGTCGAGCTGTTCGGGTCGCTCGGCGCGACCGGGCACGGGCACGGGAGCCCGAAGGCGGTCCTGCTCGGCCTGGAGGGCTGCCGGCCGGAGGAGGTCGACCCGGAGGAGGCGGAACGGCGGCTGGCCGAGATCCGCGCCACCGGTCGGCTGCGGCTGGCGGGCGTGCGGGAGATCGCGTTCGCCGAGGACGCCGACCTGGTGATGCACCGGCGCAAGTCCCTGCCGCTGCACCCCAACGGGATGAGCTTCACCGCCCACTCGGGTGACATCGTGGTCGACTCGGCGGTGTACTACTCGGTCGGCGGGGGGTTCGTCGTGGACGAGAACGCCACCGGCACCGACCGGATCAAGGCGGACGAGACGGCGGTCGCGCACCCGTTCCGCAGCGGTGACGAGCTGCTGGCGCGGTGCCGGGAGACCGGGCTGTCGATCAGCGAGGTCATGCTGGCCAACGAGCTGTCGTGGCGTGACGAGGCGTCGGTGCGGTCGGGGCTGCTGCACATCTGGGACGTGATGCAGGAGTGCGTCGAGCGCGGCTGCACGCGGACCGGCGTGCTGCCCGGCGGGCTGAAGGTGCGCCGCCGTGCCGCCGAGATGCGGCAGCGGATGGCCGCCGAGCACTACGCCACCGACCCGTTGCGGGTGATGGACTGGGTGACGCTGTTCGCGCTCGCGGTGAACGAGGAGAACGCCGCGGGCGGCCGCGTGGTGACCGCCCCGACCAACGGCGCGGCCGGCATCGTGCCCGCCGTGCTGCACTACTACACCCGGTTCGTGCCGGGCGCGTCCGACGACGGCGTGGTGCGCTTCCTGCTGACCGCGGGCGCGGTCGGCGTGCTGTTCAAGGAGAACGCCTCGATCTCCGGTGCCGAGGTCGGGTGCCAGGGCGAGGTCGGCTCGGCGTGCTCGATGGCGGCCGGCGGGCTGGCCGAGGTGCTGGGCGGCACGCCGGAGCAGGTGGAGAACGCGGCCGAGATCGCCATGGAGCACAACCTGGGGCTGACGTGCGACCCGATCGGGGGGCTGGTGCAGATCCCGTGCATCGAGCGCAACGCGTTGGCCTCGATCAAGGCGATCACGGCGGCGCGGATGGCGTTGCGTGGCGACGGCTCGCACTTCGTGTCGCTGGACAAGGTCATCAAGACCATGCGTGAGACGGGCAAGGACATGAAGGTCAAGTACAAGGAGACGGCTCGCGGCGGCCTGGCCGTGAACGTCATCGAGTGCTGACCCCGGACGTGGGGGGCGGTCGGTCGGCCGCCTCCCACGGCGCGGACTAGGGGAGCACGGACTCGATCGCCTTCACGACGGACCCGTCCTCCGGCTCCGTGCGGGGGCGGAACCGGGCGACGACCTCGCCGGACGGGGACACCAGGAACTTCTCGAAGTTCCACTGGACGTCGCCCGCTTCGCCGTCGCCGTCGGCGAACGTCGTCAGCTCGGCGTACAGCGGGTGCCGGGACGGGCCGTTCACGTCGATCTTCTCGAACAGCGGGAACGTGACGCCGTAGGTGGTGGAGCAGAAGGTGGCGATCTCCTCCGCCGTGCCGGGCTCCTGGCCGGCGAACTGGTTGCACGGGATCCCGACCACGGAGAACCCCTGCGCCGCGTACCGCTCCTGCAACCGCTCCAGGCCCTGGTACTGCGGCGTCAGGCCGCACTTCGAGGCGACGTTCACCACCAGCAGCGCCTTGCCCGCCAGCGTGCCCAGGCTCGACGGCTCACCGGACAGCGTGCGCAGCGGGATGTCGTGGATGCTCATGGCTGCGAGGCTACGTGCCGCTCCACCAGCGCCCGCAGCGCAGCCATCTCCGCGGCCAGCGCGGCCCGACCCGCCGGCGTGACGGCGACCCACGTCCGCGGCCGCCGGCCGTCGTAACCCTTCTCCACGGCGACCAGACCGGCCTGCTCCAGCACGGCGATGTGCCGCGACAGGTTGCCGGCGGTCAGCTCGAGGGTGGACCGCAGGTAGCCGAACTCGACCCGCTTCGCCTCGGCCGCCACGGTCAGGATGCCGAGCCGGTGCTTCTGGTGCACCACGTCGTCCAGCGCCGCGGTCGGGTGCTCAGCCACGCCGCAGGCCCGCCAGGCCGCCGAGGAGCAGTACCGACCCGGGCAGCACCACGACGCTGCCCATCGACCAGGTGGTGGCCACCGGCACCGCCAGCGGCGTGAACGCGGCCGACACGCACAGCACCACGAGGTAGGCCGCGGTGATCGTGGTGAACCGGGTGCTGCGCTCCAACGCGGCCAGCACCACCAGGCCCAGGCCGATGGCGATGAACTGCGCGATCACCGGCTGGTCGTGCTGGAGCACCGCGGTGCCCAGCACGGCCGCGACCGGCGTCACCGCCCGCGGGGCTTGCCGGTGCCACAGCACGGTCGCCGCCGCGAGCACGATCAACCCGACCCCGGTGCCCGAGTGGAACCGGAACGGCAGGTGGTCCAGCGCCACCCCGACCACCGGGCCGCCCAGGCCGATCGCCAACGCGCCCAAATAGCCCCGCGTGGACGTCTCGATGCCCACCCGCGCGCCACGCCTGCGGTACCACCACACGGTCGCGAGACCACCCACCACGAGCACGACCGACCAGTACAGGTCGAGCAGCGCCGGGTGGCGCACGTCCAGCCCCCGTGCGGACGGCTCGGCGGGCGCGTACAGCGGCAGCGCCAGGAACGACGCGACGCCGAAGAACAGCAGCGGGAACGCGTAGGCGTGCCGGTCCTCCCGCGCCCGGCGGCGCAGGTCGGCCAGGTCGCCCAGCAGGTCTGCCACCCAATCAGGTTTGCACCGCAAACCGAACGCGTCAACCACGCGGGCGGAAGATCGTCACCACCACCCGCAACCCGAGCAGCACGCTGATGACCAGCAGGTTGTAGCCCAACACCTGGAACAGCGTGACGTCCGGGCCGACCCGCGGCCCGCCGTCCGCGCTCAGCAGCAGCACCGCCATCACGCCCGCCGTCGCGCCGAGCACGGTCAGCATCACCTGGTGCAGCAGCGAGACGACGAACTGCCGGTCGCGCTCGTCGGCGAACAGCCGCAGGTTCAGCCCCAGCCGCCCCTGCTCCAACGCGCTGGAGATCCGGTCCACCCGCCGGGGCAGCCGTCGCAGCATGGGCAGGACCGCGTGCAGCTCCTCGGTCACCGTGCGCTTGAGCGACTCCGGCGACAGGTGCGCGCTGAACTGCTGCTCCGCGAACGACCGCGACTCGACCACGAGGTTGAACCCCGGCGACAGCGCGCCCAGCGTGCCCTCCACCGTGGCCAGCGCCCGGAACACCGCCGCGATCTCCGGCGGGATGCTCAGCCCGTGCCGGTAGACCAGCTTGAACAGGTCACCGAACATCGCCGCGTCCGGCCTCATGCCGCTGTTCAGGTGCCGTGCCATGAACTGCCCGAGCGCGCGCTCCAACTGCTGCTCGTCGATCTCGTCCGGCCGGGTCACCAGCTCCAGCAACGCGTCGCGCAGGCCCGCCGGGTCGCCGCGGTCGACGGCCAGCAGCAGCTTGCCCAGCGCCGAGCGCAGCTGCGCGTCGATGCGGCCGACCGAGCCGAAGTCGAGCAGGCCGAGCCTGCCGTCACCCAGCAGCATGATGTTGCCGGGGTGCGGGTCGGCGTGGAAGACGCCGTTGACCATCACCTGGCGCAGCAGGGCGTCCAGCAGCGCGCGGGCCAGCGCGTCCCGGTCCACCGACTCCAGCGACGCCGACCGCACCGGCACGCCGTCCAGCCGCTGCATGACCAGCACGCGGGCCGTGCAGAGGTCCTCGTGCACGGCGGGCAGCACCACGTCGGTCCCGGTCGACGCCGCGCGCACGGCCGCCAGGTTGCGCGCCTCGACCCGGAAGTCCAGCTCCTCGCGCAACGCGGCGGTGAACCCGGCGGCCAGGTCGCGCACGCCGATCGCCTTGCCCCAGCGCGTCCGGACGTGCAGCGTCTCCGCGAGCCGGTTCACGATGTCCAGGTCGCGTTCGGCGACCCGCCGCACGCCCGGCCGCTGCACCTTCACCACCACGTCCTCGCCGGACTTCAGCCGCGCCCGGTGCACCTGCGCGACGGACGCGGCGGCGATCGGCCGCTCGTCGAACTCGGCGAACACGTCCTCCGGCGGCTGCCCCAGCTCGGCCACCAGCACCTCGCGCACCCGCGGCCACGGCGCGGCGGGCACCTTGTCCTGCAACGACGTCAGCTCGGCCACCACGTCCGGCGGCAGCAGGTCGGGCCGCGTGGACAGCACCTGGCCGAGCTTGACGAACGTGACGCCGCCCTCCTCCAGCGCGAGCCGCAACGACCGCGCCAGGCGGGTGTCGGTGCGCTCCCGGCCGCGCAGGTACGGCCCGAGGCCGTGGCGGAACGCGATCGCGGTGATCCGGGAGTAGCGGCGGGCGCGCGAGACCCGGCCCCGCAGCGCCCGCCACCACTGGGTCGGCGGCGGGATCGACCCGGTCGGCACCACGATCTCGGCGAGCGTCAGCACGCCGATCATCAGCAGCAGCGCGATGCCGATCTGCACGGTCGCCAACGCGGACGTGGTGTCCGCATCGGGCATCGCGTGCAGCGCCGCCTCGCTGGACGACAGCCCGATCAGGCACGCGAACGTGGTGCGGACGAGCCCGACGCGCAGCCCGAGGATCCGCCGCGCGGCCAGCGCCATGCCGAGCACCAGCGCCAGGAACGTCACCGGAACACCGACGGTGTACAGCAGGACATCACCCATACGTCTTCCCCCCACGGTTCACGCGGAGGATAGAACGGTCTACCTGAGACGGTGGGTGATCAGAGCACACATCCGATCACTCGGAGGGCTCACGAACGAGTTGGTCGGGTCAGAGGTCGAACACCGGGCCCGTCTCGGCGAGCAGCACGCACTGGTTCGGGTACTCCGCCTCGAACAACCGCGTCTCGCCGCGCCACGTGCCGGACGCCTTGACCCGCACCGGGTCGTACTCCAACGTGCACAGGGCCTGGCCGGTCGACAGACCGTCGATCTGTCCGTCCACTTCGGACAACGCCAGGCAGGCCTGGTCCGCCCTGGGGTGCAGGCCGCCCGCGGGTTCGCAGGTCAGGTTGGTCATCTGGACCGTGTCGCCGCGCTGCACGCTGAGCACGAAGCCCGACTGCGGTGCGGCGAACGCGGGGATCAGCGCGGCGATCGCCGCGAAGAAGGGGAGTGGTGCCATGCACCCAGACTGACCGCACCGCACCGCCGTCTCCAGCGATCTCACCGGATCGTGTGGTTTCCTCCACGGCCCCGGACCCGGGTCGGGAGGGCGACCCCGCGACGGTCCTGCGGGTCCACGATGTGACGTGGGTCACGGTCGAGGTGGGTGGTGCGGGCGTGCGGGCCAGGGTGGGTGGATGGCTTCCGAGGTGCGCAGGGTGGCGCTCGCCAGTTCCGCGGGCAACGCGGTGGAGTTGTACGACTTCCTGCTCTACGGCACCGCGTCGGCGCTGGTGTTCGACAAGCTGTTCTTCCCGTCCTTCGACCCGCGCGTCGGCACGCTGCTGGCGTTCGCCACGTTCGGCGCGGGTTTCCTGGCCCGGCCGCTGGGCGGGGTGGTGATCGGCCACTTCGGCGATCGCATCGGGCGCCGGTCGATGCTGGTGCTGACGCTGACCGCGACCGGGCTGTGCACGGCGGCGATCGGGCTGCTGCCGACGTACTCCTCGATCGGGCTGGCCGCGCCGTTGCTGCTGGTGCTGCTGCGCGTGGTGCAGGGGTTCTTCCTCGGCGGCGAGCAGGGCGGCGCGACGTTGATGGCGGTCGAGCACGCGCCGCCGGGGCGAACCGGGTGGTACGGCAGCTGGACGTTCCTCGGGTCGCCGGTCGGGCTGCTGCTGGCCAACGGCGCGATGGCGGCGTCGACCGCGGTGTCCGGGGAGGCGTTCCTGAGCTGGGGCTGGCGGGTGCCGTTCCTGCTCAGCCTGGTGCTGGTGGGGGTCGGGCTGTACGTGCGGCTGTCGGTGGAGGAGAGCCCGGTGTTCCGCGAGGCGCGTGCGGCGGCGGGGACCGTGCGGCTGCCGGTGGCCGTGGTGCTGCGGCAGTCGTGGCGGAAGGTGCTGCTGGGGGCGGGCGTGAACCTCGGGTTCAACATGTTCATCTTCGTGGTGGCGACGTTCGCGGTGTCGTACGGGACGCGTGAGCTCGGGATGGCGCGGGGGACGTTGCTCAACGCGGGGCTGGTCGGCGCGTTCGCGCAGGCGGTGGCGATCCTGGTGTTCGCGCGGCTGTCCGACCGGGTGGGGCGGCTGCCGGTGATGCTGGGTGGCGCGGCGTTCCTGGGCGTGTTCGCGTTCCCGTTGTTCTGGCTGCTCCAGACCCGGTCGCCGGGGTTGGTGGTGCTGGCGATGGTGGTGGCGTTCGCGGGTTCGGCGGCGGTGTTCGGGCCGATGCCCGCGTACTACGCCGAGCTGTTCGGCACCCGCGTCCGCTACAGCGGCGTGTCGTTGAGCTACCAGTTGGGGGCCGTGCTGGGCGGCGGCCTGTCCCCGGTGGTCGCCACGTGGCTGCTGGGCGTCACCCCGACCCACGACTCGTGGCCGATCTCGCTCTACCTGATCGTGGGCGCCCTGATCAGCGCCCTGTCCCTGCTCGCCCTGGGCGAAACCCTCCGCCGCCCAACCCCCTGACCCGCGCGAGTCCTACGTTCAGAACGCGAGTGTCCTACGTTCGCGACCCCCGAGTTCAACGCTCACGACGAACGGTCGGTGCGCGAACGTTGAATTCGGGGGTTCTGAACGTAGGACACACGCGTTCCGAACGTAGGACACACGCGTTCTGAAGGTAGGACTCACGCGGCGGGGAGGTAGGACTCTCGGGTTAGGGGAGGGGGACGACGGTGTTGGTGCGGGCGGAGGTGAAGGCGGCCTCGACGACGTCCAGGCCGGTGATCGCGTCCGCCACCGGGACGGGCGCCCGGCCGGCCGCGACGGCCGCGTAGAAGTCCTGGTAAGCGCCCGGTGAGGTGGGCACCGGCGCGGAACCCAGCACGCCCCACCGCTCGGCCGGCTCCTCGCCCCAACCGGGACCGCCCGGCACCTCGCCCGCCTTCAACGCCTCCTCCTGCGGGTCCATCCCGTGCTTCACGAACGCCGAGCGGTCGCCCAGCACGCGGAAGCGCGGCCCCGGCGACGCCGCCAGGGCCGACGCCCACAGGTGCGACACCGCGCCGGACGGGTGGGTCAGCGCGAGGAACGCGTCGTCGTGCGCCCGCGCACCGGCCCGCAGCGTCCGCACCTCCGCGTACACGCCGGTCGGACGCCCGAACAACGCCACCGCCTGGTCGATCAGGTGCGTGCCCAGGTCGAACACGATGCTGCCCAGGTCGGCCGGGTCACCGGACTCCTTCCACCCCTCCTTCACCTCCGGCCGCCACCGCTCGAACCGCGACTCGAACCGGTGCACCCGCCCCAGCGCGCCTTCACCGACCAGCCGCGCCACGGTCCGGAAGTCGCCGTCCCACCGCCGGTTGTGGAACGGCGCCAGCAGCAGCCCCCGCGCCGCCGCCAGGTCCGCCAGCTCGCGCGCCTCGGCGGCCGACGAAGCGAACGGCTTGTCCACCACGGCGTGCAGCCCGTGCTCCAACGCCGCACGGGCGTGCTCGGCGTGCCACCGGTTCGGCGTGGTCACCACGACCAGGTCGAACTCGTCGGCCCGCCGCCACACCTCGGCCGGGGACCCGATCAGCTCGACCCCCGGGTAGCGGGACGCCACCTCGGCCTGCCGCTCGGGGTTGCCGGTGACGACGGCGGCCAGCGTCAAGCCGGCCGTGGTGGCCAGGAACGGTGCGTGGAAGGCGGCTCCGCCGAGCCCGTAACCGATGAGTGCGGTGCGCATGGTCCGCACCCTAAGCGTCCCAGAACGTGGACGCCCTGTCGTCGGCTGTCACGCAGCGCTACCTTCAGCCGCATGATCCCGCTCGTGGCACGTCGGCACGTGGACTACGTGCGCGTGACCAGCATGGCCTGTCGCCTCGTCTGATCCGCCTCACCACCGCGCACGCCCGGTCCCTTCGGCGTGCCCGCGAAACCCCCAGCACACAGGAGCCGTCAGCATGTCCTGGTCCTTCGACACCAAGCAGGTCCACTCCGGCGCCGCGCCCGACCCGGCGACGGGCGCGCGTGCCACCCCGATCTACCAGACCACGTCGTTCGTGTTCCGCGACTCCGCGCACGGCGAGGCGCTGTTCAGCCTGGCCGAGCCGGGCAACATCTACACCCGCATCAACAACCCCACCCAGGACGTGCTGGAGCAGCGGGTCGCCGCGCTGGAGGGCGGCGTGGCGGCGGTGGCGTTCGCGTCCGGCCAGGCCGCCGAGACCGCCACCGTGCTCAACCTGGCCCGCGCGGGCGACCACCTGGTGTCCAGCGCCTCCCTCTACGGCGGCACGTACAACCTGTTCCACTACACGCTGCCGAAGCTTGGCATCGAGGTGTCCTTCGTGGACGACCCGGACGACCTGGACGCGTGGCGCGCGGCCGTGCGGCCCAACACCAAGCTGTTCTTCGCCGAGTCGCTGGCCAACCCGCGCAGCAACGTGCTGGACATCGCGGCCGTCGCCGAGGTGGCGCACGCGGCGGGCGTGCCGCTGGTGGTGGACAACACCGTGCCCACGCCGTACCTGGTGCGGCCGATCGAGCACGGCGCGGACATCGTGGTCCACTCGGCCACGAAGTACCTGGGCGGGCACGGCACCGCGGTGGCGGGCGTGGTCGTGGACGGCGGCACGTTCGAGTACTCCGACGCGGCGAAGTTCCCGGACTTCAACGAGCCGGACCCGAGCTACCACGGGCTGCAGTACTGGCCCGCGCTCGGCCACGGCGCGTTCGCCGCGAAGCTGCGGGTGCAGGGCCTGCGCGACACGGGCGCCGCGATCGCGCCGCTGACCAGCTTCCTGATCCTGCAGGGCATCGAGACGCTGTCGCTGCGCATCGACAAGCACTCGGCGAACGCGCTGGAGCTGGCCCGGTGGCTGGAGGCGCGCGACGAGGTGGAGAAGGTCCACTACGCGGGCCTGCCGTCCAGCCCGTGGCACGACCTGGCGCAGAAGTACCTGCCGACGGGCGCGGGCGGCGTGGTGTCGTTCGAGCTGCGGGGCGGGGTGGCCGCCGGGCGGGCGTTCGTGGACGGCGTGGAGCTGTTCAGCCAGTTGGTGAACATCGGCGACGTGCGCAGCCTGATCGTGCACCCGGCCAGCACCACGCACAGCCAGCTCACGCCCGAGCAGCAGTTGGTCGCGGGCGTCGGGCCGGGCCTGGTGCGGCTGTCGGTCGGCATCGAGGGCGTGGAGGACCTCAAGGCCGATCTCGAAGCGGGTTTCCGCGCCGCCAAGTCGGTGCTGTGAGCCGCGAGTCCACCTCCGGGAAGACCCCTCCCACCGCCGGCGGGTGGCGGGAGGGGGACCCGAACGGGCGACGGCAGTGGTTCCGGGGCTCGTTGCCCGGCTTGCCGGGGCTCTCGATCGCCTACGAGACGTGGGGCGAGCTGAACGCGGACCGCTCGAACGCCGTGCTGGTGCTGCACGCGTTGACCGGCGACAGCCACGTGGCGGGCCCGGCCGAACCGGGTCACCCCACGCCCGGCTGGTGGGACGGCCTGGTGGGGCCGGGACGCGCGCTGGACCCCGAGCGCTGGTTCGTGGTCGCGCCGAACGTGCTGGGCGGCTGCCAGGGCACCACGGGCCCGTGGGCGACCGCGCCGGACGGCGAGCCGTGGGGCGCGCGGTTCCCGAAGATCACCGTGCGGGTGCAGGTGGCGGCCGAGGTGCTGCTGGCCGACGCGTTGGGCATCGACGCGTGGGCCGCCGTGCTGGGCGGCTCGATGGGCGGGATGCGCGCGCTGGAGTGGGCGGTGTCCGAGCCCGACCGGGTGCGCGCGCTGCTCGTGCTGGCCGCGCCGGCGGCGTCCACGGCCGAGCACATCGCGCTGGCCTCGGCCCAGTTGCACGCCATCCGGCTCGACCCGGTCGGCGGCCTCGGGGTGGCCCGCCGGATCGCGCACCTCAGCTACCGCAGCGAGGCCGAGCTGGCCGCCCGGTTCGGCCGCGAGGTGCGCGAGGACGGCCGGTTCCAGGTGGAGTCCTACCTCGACCACCACGCGGCCAAGCTGGTCGCGCGGTTCGACCCGGCCAGCTACGTCACCCTCACCGAGGCCATGAACAGCCACGACGTGGGCCGCGGCCGGGGTGGGGTGCGGGCCGCGCTGCGCCGCGTCACGGCGCGCACCCTCGTGGCCGGGATCGACTCCGACCGCCTGTACCCGCTGCGGCAGCAGGCCGAGATCGCCGACGCCGTGCCCGGCGCCGGCGACCTGCGCGTGGTGACCTCGCCCTACGGCCACGACGCGTTCCTCATCGAGGTCGACCAGGTGTCGAAGCTGGTCTCCGAACTGCTGGAGACCGGTTAGAACCCGGCCGTGATGCGGGTGAACTCCCAGTCGGCCTGCGGGACACCGCTGCACGTGGACGCCACCTGGCCGTCGCACCCGCCGCGGTCGCGGTTGACCGCCCAGAACGTGAACCGGCCCAGCCCGTTGGACTTCGCCCAGTCGCGCAGCTGCGTCCACGTCTGCGGGGTGGTGACCTCGCGCTGGTCGGACAGGCCGTTCATGCCCGAGATGCCGGTGTGCCGGAACGCCTCGGCGTCCGACCACCCGAACGTGGCCTTCAGCTTGTTCTTCAACGCGGTGGCGGCGTTGATCGAGTCCGTGCCGATGTTCGAGCTGCCGAAGTCGAACGGCATGATCGTGAACACGTCGATGTTCGCGCCGATCGCCGCCGCCCGCTCGATCAGCCGGTTGCCCCACGAGTTCGGGCCGGTGGTCGTGGTGCCGAAGGTGACGATGGTCTGGATGCCCGGGTTGTTCGCCTTGACGATCTTGAGCGCCTCCAGGATCCGGTCCTGCACGGCGGCGTTCTCGAACTCGTCGGTGTTCTCGATGTCGATGTCGATGGCCTTGAGCCCGTAGGCGTTGATGACCTGCTGGTACGCGCCGGCCAGGGCCTGCGGGGTCGAGCAGTTCGGGCCGAGCTTGTTGCCGCTCCACCCGCCGAACGACGGCACGACGTCGCCGCCCGCCGCGCGGATCTGCTGGATGGCCTGCGCGTCGATGCCGCCGGTCAGCGGCCGGGTGCCGTCCCACGCGGGGGTGCAGCCGCCCGAGGACAGCACGAACGCCATGGTGAACCACTTGACGCCGGTGGCGTTCATGACGGTGGCGGGCGCGGGCGGGTTGCCCCAGCCCAGGAACAGGTATGGCGCGCCGCGGCCGCCGACCGGGTTCGTGCCCGGCTGGGTGGTGGCGCTGACCTGGTTGGACGGGCCCGAGGTGTTCGACGCGGCGTCACGGGCACGGACCGTGAAGGTGTAGGCCGTCGAGGCGTTCAGGCCGGTGACGGTGGCCGTGGTGCCGCTGACCGTGGTGGCCACGGCGCTGCCCCGGTAGACGTCGTACGCGGTCACGCCGACGTTGTCGGTCGACGCCGTCCACGCCAGCGAGACGGAGTTGCTGGTGGTGGCGGTGACGCGCAGGGAGCCGGGCGCGCTGGGCGCGACCGTGTCACCGCCGCCGCCACCGGTGCAGGCAGCCCCGTTGACGGTGCAGTTGAGCGGCGCGCCCGAGCCGGTGCCGACGAAGCCGAAGCTCGCCGACGCGCCGACGGCGAGGTTGCCGTTGTACTCGCGGTTGGTCGCCACGTAATGATCACCCGTTCGGGTGACAAGTGCGTCCCAGTACGAGCCCAGCGAGGTGCCCGCGGGCAGGTCGAACTCGATGCGCCACGAGGTGATGGCGGACGGGCCGCCGTTGGCGACGGTGAACTTGCCCTCGAAGCCGCTGCCCCAGTCCTGGGTCTTGGCGAAGGTGGCGGTGACGCCCGGCGCCGCTGACGCGGCCGGGCCCACGAGCAGTGAACCGATGGCGAGTGCGCCTGCTGCGAGCAGCGCGCTCGTTCGTCGTGACATGAGAGGGGTCCTCCTCGGCGGGATCGGCAGGGTGAATCGCGCCCAACTGGAGGGTGGTCTAGACCAAATGAAATGGCAAGGCTCTTTACGGTTTTCCCGGCGCGGTCGCGCGCGGGAACCGGGCGAACAGGACTATTCGTCCAACGCGGTGGCGATCCACGGCGAGACGGGCAGGTCGCGCAGGCCGCACTCCACGGCCAGCTTCACCGTCCAGCGCAGGGCCTGGAGCACCACCGTGGCCAGCTCCTGCGGCTGCCCGTTGGCCAGCGCGATCTCGATCTGCTCGGCCGCGGCCTCCTGGTCGCCGTGCACCTCGGCGAGCAGCGTGCGGATCGCGGTGCGCACGGGCGGGTCGGCGTCGTCGATCGGCACCTCCTGCCCGTCCTCGTCGAAGACCTGCATCTTGACCGGTGTCGCCCCGCCCGAGCCGAGCGCGGCGACCATGGCGCTGCACTCGCTGAACAGCAGGAGGACCAGCTCCCGGATCTCCTCGTTGCCCTCGGGCGAGCCGCTGAGATACCCGGTGACCAGGTCGACCGCGACAGCGTCCTCCCCGACCTTGGCTGCGGTCAGGGCCTCGCCGGCCACGGCCTGGAGCCGCGACCAGCGATCCGGATCTTGCTGCGGGTGCATTCAGCCATCTTCCAACACGGAGTAGGGGCGCACAGCTCTCGCATATTGCCTACCCGGTGGTGTTCGCCCGCCGCAACGCCTTGTCCGGGGCGTGGACCGTCCGGTATAGGCCGATGTGGGACGGGCACGGCGGCCGGCGTGCTACCGGGGTATGACAACCCACGGGGGCATGTGCGGGCGCGGCCTGCCGCCTAGCATCGGGGCCGTGATCCGCACTCTCCTCCAGGTCGTGCTGTTCCGCGACCGGTCGCGGGTCTTCGACGGCTTCCGCTTCCGCCGGCCGCTGACGCTGGTGGTGCCGGCCTACGGGTTGGTCATCGGGATCGTCGTGAGCTCGGACTACGTCACCAGCGAGGATCCGGACGGCTGGTGGCCGGTGCTGTTCGCGGTCATCGCCGGCAGCACCGCGCTGACCCTGCGCTCCACCCTCCTGGCGTGGCGGCTGGCCACGGCCGGCCTGGTGGCGATGAAGTTGCTGATGCCCTCCGAACCGTCCGTGCTGGGCAGTTGGCAGTGGTGGTGGTACGTGGCGGTGCTGCTGGCCGTCGCCACCGCGCACCGCGGCCGGGTCGTGCTGCTCGTGGCGTCGATCACGGTCGGCGTGCTGTTCACCCTCGACCGGCCCGCCGCCGTGCTGCCGGCCACCGGCTTCCTGCTCCTGGTGCTCCTGGTCGGGTACGCGGTCGGCGCGCGCGGTCGGGCCGAGCAGCGGTTCCACGAGGAGCGGGACGAGAAGGCGGCGCTGGTCGAACGCGCCCGCATCGCCCGAGAGATGCACGACGTGGTCGCCCACCACATGTCGCTGGTGGTCGTGCGGTGCGAGACCGCGCCCTACCGGATCGCCGACCTGCCCGAGGCGGGCAAGCGGGAGTTCGCCGAGCTGGGTGCGGCGGCACGGGCCGCGATCACCGACATGCAGCAGCTGCTGGGCGTGCTGCGGGCCGACGACCAGCGGCCCGACCGGGCGCCGCAGCCGGGGCTGACCGACATCAGGTCGCTGCACGCGGACGCGTCCGTGGCCGACGCCGAGGTGCCGCCCGCGGTCGGGCTGACCGCGTACCGGATCGTGCAGGAGGCGCTGACCAACGCGGGCCGCCACGCGCCGGGCTCGACGACGGCGGTCACCGTCGACCTCGTGGGCGGGGAGCTCCGGGTCGTCGTGCGGAACACCGCCGGCGGGCCGTCGCGCGGCGGTGGCGGCGGGCACGGGCTCAAGGGCATGGCGGAACGGGTGGCGGTGCACGGCGGTTCGCTGACCGCCGGGCCGACCGCGGACGGGGGGTTCGAGGTGGTCGCGACCGTTCCGGTGGGCACGCCGTGATCCGGGTGCTGGTGGCCGACGACCAGGAGATGGTCCGCGAGGGCTTCTCCGCGCTGCTGGACGCCCAGGACGACATCAGCGTGGTCGGGTCGGCCGGTGACGGCGTCGCCGCCGTCGGCGAGGTGCGCCGGTTGCGGCCGGACGTGGTGCTCATGGACGTGCGGATGCCCGAGATGGACGGGCTGACCGCGACCCGGCTGCTGGCCGACGACCCGGTCAAGGTGCTCGTGCTGACCACGTTCGACCTGGACGACTACGTCTACGAGGCGTTGCGGGCCGGTGCCAGCGGGTTCCTGCTCAAGCACGCGCCCGCGAGCGAACTGCTGGCCGCCGTGCGGGTGGTGGCGCGCGGTGACGCGCTGCTCGCGCCGTCGGTGACCAAGCGGCTCATCGAGGACTTCGTGAAGGCGCGGCCGGCGCGGGTGGTGAAGCCCGCCGCGTTGAGCGCGTTGACCGAGCGGGAGACCGAGGTGCTGCGGCTGATCGCGAGGGGCCTGTCCAACGGCGAGATCGCCGCGCACCTGGTGCTGGCCGAGCAGACGGTGAAGACGCACGTGAGCCGGGTGCTGATGAAGCTCGGCCTGCGCGACCGGGCGCAGGCCGTGATCGCGGCCTACGAGTCCGGTCTGGTGGTACCCGGGTAGCACGCCGGGAACGGCACCGCGGGGTGACGATCCGGGGCGGGTGGTCTTCGTAGCTTCGGCGCCATGCCGAAGAAGATCGCGTTGGTGGCGGCGCTGCTGGTGCTCGCGACGCCGGGTGGCGACCCGCCCCCGTTCACGCCCCGGGTCGAGGTGCACGGCGACCTGGCCCGGGCCGCGCACGTCGCGGTCGTCGTGCCGGGGTCCGATGTGGACGGTGAGCGGTTCGACGGCACGGTCGGGCGGATGGCACGCGCGCTGCACGCCGCCGTCGGGCGCGACGACGTGGCCGTGGTCGCGTGGCTGGGGTACCGCACGCCGTCCGGGCTGGGCGTGGACGCGGCGGGCGGTCGGCTGGCCCGGGCGGGCGCCGTCGCGCTCGACGAGTACGTGCGGACGTTGCCCGGGCAGGTGCACCTGATGTGCCACAGCTACGGGTCGGTGGTGTGCGGCCTGGCCCAGCCGCCCGCGGCCGACGTGGTGTTCCTCGGGTCGCCCGGCGTGCGGGTGGACGCGGTGACCTCGGGCGCGCGGGTGTGGGCGGCGCGGGGTGGTCGGGACTGGACGCGGTGGGTGCCCTCGGTGCGGCTGGGCGACCTGGGGCACGGGCCCGACCCGGTCGACCCGGCGTTCGGCGCGCGGGTGTTCGACGTCGGTGACATCAGGCACGACGAGTACTTCCGGGAGGGCACGCCGTCCTTGCGCGCCCTGGCCCGGATCGCGGTGGGGGAGGGACCATGAGGCGACGTGACCCGGTGATCGACGCGGCACGTGCGATCGCCATCGTCGGGGTGGTGCTGGGGCACTGGCTGGTCACGGCCGTGGTGCTGACCGGCGACGGGCTGGTGGTCGACAGCCCGCTGCGGTGGGTGCCGGAGCTGGCGCCCGCGAGCTGGGTGTTGCAGACGCTGGGCCTGTTCTTCTTCACCGGGGGGTTCGGGGCGGCCCGCTCGGGCGCGCCGTGGTGGTCCCGGGCGCGCGGGCTCGTGCCGCCGGTGGCCGTGCTGCTCGGCGCGTGGGCCGCCGTCCTGTTCGGACTGTCGTTGCGGGGCTCGCCGCAGCAGACGGTGATGACGGTCGGGTACCTCGTCGTCACGCCGCTGTGGTTCCTCGCCGTGTACGTCGTGCTGCTGGCCTGCACGCCCTTGGCGCTGCGGCTGGGGTGGTGGGGCGTGGCGATCCCGATCGCGCTGGTGGCGCTGGACGTCGACTGGGTGAACGTGGTCGCGGTGTGGTGGGCCCCGTGGCAGGTGGGCGTGCTCGTCGCCCGACGGGGGCTGAGCCGGTCGTGGGGCGCGGCGCTGCTGGTGTGCGGGGGCGGGGCGTTCGCGCTGCTGCTGAACGCCGGGTACCCGGCCAGTGCGGTGGGCGTGCCGGGTGCGGCGGAGTCGAACCTGTCGCCGCCCTCGGCCGCCGCGCTGGCGTTGGCGTTGGCGCAGGTGGGGCTGGTGCTGCTGGTGCGGCCGGCGCCTCTGGGCCGGACGTCGCTCGCACGGGCGCTGAACGCGCGGGCGCTGCCGATCTTCCTGGTGCACCAGAGCGCGTTGCTGGTGGTGACGCTGGCCGGCGCGGTGTTCGGGCCGTTGCGCGGCCTGCACACACCGCCGTCGGACGCGCTATGGGTGCTGGAGCGCGGGACGTGGCTGCCGGTGTTCACCTGCGTGTGCTTGCTGCTGCTTCGGCACCGCCGCCGCCAGGGCCACGGCGATCGTCGCACCGTGCAGGACCACCACCGAGCCGGTCGGCTCGAGCACCAGCAGCGGCGGCACGCAGGCCAGGGCGGTGAGCAGCCAGGGGCGGCGGCCGTGGCACGTGCCGGCGTGCGCGGTGTGCAGCAGGTACCAGCCGAGCAGCAGGTGGATCAGGTTCTGCAGCGGGTCGACCTTGAACACGACCAGCGTGCCCGCCTCGCCCGCGAAGCCGGTGACCACGAACCCGAGGACGCCCAGCACGCCGTAGCCCGCGCCGAGCGTGACGGCGAGCCGGGTGCGGTGGGTCTCGCGGGTGCGGCAGGGGCTGAGCGCCGCGTCGCGCTCGAAGCGGTGGAACACCAGCAGGACCGGCAGGAGCAGCAGCACCAGGACGGCCAGCCAGCGCGGCTTGGTGGCGACCCAGTCGAACGCGGCCGGTGAGTCCAGCAGGCCCAGCACGCCGATCACGGCGGCCAGCACGGTCAGGTAGCCGAGGTAGACGGTCATGGGCGTGGTGCGGGCGAACTCGACGACCCGCCACGGGTGCCCGCCCGCGAGCCAGGCCGTGACGCGGTCCTTGAGCAGCAGCGCCAGGCAGATCTGCGCCAGGCCCAGCACGAGCAGGCACACGGTCGGCGGGCTGAGGTTGGAGCTGCCCTCGCCGGGCAGCGGCATCATCGTGCGCGGGTACCCGCCGAACGTGATCAGCGCCAGCAACGCGGGCACGGCGGCGAGCGCGAGGGCGCCGAGGACCTGGCGCGACAGGCGGTGCAGGCTGCCGTCGGCGTAGTGGAAGCCGAGCTGTTGCAGCAGCAGCGCGCCGAGCACCAGGTTGAGGTAGCCGCCGGTGCGCCAGGTGAGGCCGATGCGGACCAGGTCGACCACGATCATGGCGGCGACCAGGGCGACCGGCGTGGCCAGCCGGGCGTGCCGGTGCAGCCAGGCCATGACCGGGGTGGCGGCGACCGCGACCAGGTACAGGCCGAGGAACCACAGCGGGCTCGCGATGAGCCGGCCGAACATCTCCACCCGCGACTTGTCCACGTCGAGCAGTTCCAGCGGCAGCGGCAGGACCAGCCAGGCCAGCACGAACGCGAGCACCGGCCGCAGCAGCCACGAGATGCGGGCGGCCAGGTAGCGGCCGTAGCCGCCGTGCTCGGCCTGCACGGCGTGCCAACTGGTGAGGTTGGCGTGGCCGCCCGCGAAGTAGAACAGGGGCGCGGCTTGCAGCGCCCAGGTGAGCAGCCACAGCCAGTTCGCGCTCACGCCCGCCCAGTGCAGCACGGTGATCAGGGACTGGCCGACGACCACCAGGCCGAGCGCGCTCAGCCGCAGGAACGTGGCGTAGCGGTCGTCGGTGGCCCGTGGCCGGGGCGCGTCCGCCGGCTCGTCGGGCCCCCGCTTGCGCGGCAGGCGGGCCAGCAGCAGGAACACCACAACGGCGCTGCCGAAGCCCCAGGCGAGCACGGGCTCGTGACCGGGCGGCCCCCAGCGCTGCCGCCACGAGTTGAACTCCAGGCCCGCCGCGTAGAGCTGGGCGGTCGCGTGGCACCGGGTGGCGTGGCCGCGCGGGTTGGCGTCGCATTGGTCGTGCATGTCCCGGGCGAGGCGGGCGTCGAGGGACTTGCGGGCTTCCTGGCCGAGCGGCCTGCCCTTGTGCTCGGCGTAGCGCAGCAGGTCGTAGCCCAGGTCGTGGGCCTTGCAGCCGGTGCCGAAGTCCCACTCGGTGTTGCCCGCGGGCCCGGAGCAGCCGCCGTTGGGGTCGATCGCGCGCACGGTCCCGTCGGCCGCCGTGATCGTGATCGGCCTGCGGTTGGTGACCTCGTCGAAGTCGGCCGGGAACCCGGTCAGCGGGTCGGTCGGCGATGGGTGGGCCATCGCCTCGACGGCCTTCGCCGCGACCGCGACGTCGCCGCTCAACGGGGAGGTGTCCGTCGCGCCCGCCGGCCGGGAGGCGATCACGCCGCACACGAACACGGCCAGCGCCACGAGCACGAACCTGAACCAGCCGGGCAGGCGGGCGAGCAACCGGAGCCCCGGCCACCCCCCGGTGGTGTTCACCGCATCGTCACCCATCGGCCGCCCAGCGTACCGCGCGTGTCCTACCTTCAGAACGCGCGTGTCGTACCTTCAGAACGCGCGTGTCCTACGTTCAGGACCCCCGAGTTGAACGCTCGGAACACGCGACCTGTGCGTTCACGGCCGCACGGGCAGCGCGCCCGACAACGACGCCAACGCCATCTGCGAGAGCAACGCGGCCATCTGGTCGCGGTCGAGGTGCGCGCTGTGCGGCGTGGAGTTGATCAACCCGAACACGGCGTGCGCCGCCGCACGGGCGGTCGGCTCGTCCACCTCCGGCGACGTCTTGCGGATCGTCTCCACCCACACCTCGACGTAACGCCGCTGAAGGGCCCGCACCCGCCGCCGGTCGGGGTCGGTCAGGTTCGCCAGGTTGCGGATCTGCACGGTGATCAACGCCGGGTCGTCCAGCGCGAAGTCGACGTGCCACCGGATCAATTCCCGAAGCGCCTGCCCCGGCTCGCCCGACGCGGCCACCCGGTTCAGCCCGCCGTCCAGCAGCCGCTCGCTGATGGAGGTGAGCATCTCGCCCAGCATCGCGTCCTTGCTGCGGAAGTGCCGGTACAGCGCCGGCCCCGAAATCCCCACGGCCGCACCGATGTCGTCGATGCCGACGCCGTGGAAGCCGTGCCGGGCGAACAGCTCGGCGGCGGCGGCCAGGATCTGGTCCCGGCGGGTTTGCTTCGCTGGCTCGGCTGACACGCCGCTCATCTTAAACGTCCAGCCCAGTCCACGTAAACGGGCGTTAACCCGGCGGTCGCGAAGTGATCACCGACCGGCCGGCGAAACGCGTAGTTAACTCTTGACCCACTCTTTTTATATAGGACTACTTACTGGTAACTCTTGTTGTGCTCCGCATCACACCCTGCGTTGTTTCCCTCCGGGAGGCTCCGATGCGCCTTGTCCGAACCCTGTCCAGCGCCGCGCTGGCAATAGCCGCCGCGCTGGCGCTGGTCGTGCCGGCCGAAGCCGCCGGCGAGAACTACGTCGCGCTCGGCGACTCGTACTCGTCCGGGACGGGCACCGGCTCGTACTACAGCGACTCCGGCAGCTGCAAGCGCAGCCAGTACAGCTACCCGGCGCTCTGGGCCGCGTCGCACGCGCCGGCGTCGTTCAAGTTCGTGGCCTGCTCCGGCGCCAAGACCGGTGACGTGCTCGCCAACCAGGTCGGCGCGCTGTCCGCGTCGACGTCTCTGGTCAGCATCTCGATCGGTGGGAACGACGCGGGCTTCACCGACGTGATCACCACCTGCACGTTCGGCTCCGACTCCACCTGCGTGAACCGGGTCAACCAGGCCAAGGCCTACGCCACCGGCACCCTGCCGGGCCTGCTCGACAACGTCTACGCGCAGATCCGCACCCGTGCGCCGTCCGCGACCGTCGTCGTGCTCGGCTACCCGCGCCTGTACAAGGTGCCGGGCAGCTGCTCGGTCGGCCTGAGCGACACCAAGCGCGCGGCGATCAACTCCGCCGCCGACACCCTGCACCAGGTCATCTCCGCCCAGGCGGGCGCGAAGGCGTTCGCCTACCGCGACCTGCGCACCCCGTTCACCGGGCACGAGATCTGCTCGTCGGACTGGTGGCTGAACAGCCTGTCCTGGCCGGTGGAGGAGTCCTACCACCCCAACCGCAACGGCCAGCGCCTCGGCTACCTGCCGCAGCTCACCGCCGTCACGGGCTGACCTACGACGGCACCACCCGAAGGGGGTCGCGCCCGCGGCCCCCTCCGGCTTGTGAACCGGCGTTAACAGCCGCTAACATCTCCTCAGGTTAACGACGGCTAACCGCGAGGAGCCCGATGGACGCCCCGGTGCTGCGCAGCACGGCCGACAAGTCGGCCGACGCCTTCCGGCGCTACCACGAAGAACACGCGCGGCTCGTGCACGACCTGCGCGCCAAGCTCCGCCAGGCCGCCCTCGGCGGTCCGGAGAAGGCCCGCACCCGGCACGTCGAGCGCGGCAAGCTGCTGCCGCGCGACCGGGTCGACGCGCTGCTCGACCCCGGCTCGCCCTTCCTGGAGCTCTCGCCGCTGGCCGCGAACGGCATGTACGGCGACGAAGCGCCCGCCGCGGGCGTCATCACGGGCGTCGGCCGCGTGTCCGGCCGCGAGGTCGTGGTCGTCGCCAACGACGCCACCGTCAAGGGCGGCACCTACTACCCGATGACGGTGAAGAAGCACCTGCGCGCCCAAGAGGTGGCGTTGCAGAACAACCTGCCGTGCGTCTACCTGGTGGACTCCGGCGGCGCGTTCCTGCCCCGGCAGGACGAGGTGTTCCCGGACCGCGAGCACTTCGGCCGGATCTTCTTCAACCAGGCCACCATGTCCGCCCGCGGCATCCCGCAGATCGCCGCCGTGCTCGGCTCGTGCACGGCGGGCGGCGCGTACGTGCCCGCGATGTCGGACGAGGCGGTGATCGTGCGCGGCCAGGGCACGATCTTCCTCGGCGGCCCGCCGCTGGTGAAGGCCGCGACCGGCGAGGTCGTCACGGCCGAGGAGCTGGGCGGCGGCGAGCTGCACTCGCGCACGTCCGGCGTCACCGACCACCTCGCCGAGGACGACGCCCACGCGCTGCGGATCGTGCGCTCGATCGTCAGCACGCTGGGACCGCGCGCGCCGCGGCCGTGGCAGGTCGAGCCGGCCGTGGAACCCGCGGTCGACCCCGCCGAGCTGTACGGCGTCGTGCCGACCGACAGCCGCACCCCCTACGACGTGCGCGAGGTGATCGCGCGGATCGTGGACGGCAGCCGGTTCCAGGAGTTCAAGAAGGAGTACGGCGCGACGCTGGTCACCGGCTTCGCCCGCATCCACGGCCACCCGGTCGGCATCGTGGCCAACAACGGCGTGCTGTTCGGCGAGTCGGCGTTGAAGGGCGCGCACTTCATCCAGCTGTGCGACCAGCGGTCCGTGCCGCTGGTGTTCCTGCAGAACATCAGCGGGTTCATGGTGGGCCGCGAGTACGAGGCGGCGGGCATCGCCAAGCACGGCGCGAAGATGGTGACGGCGGTGGCGTGCGCGCGGGTGCCCAAGTTCACCGTGGTCATCGGCGGGTCGTTCGGCGCGGGCAACTACTCGATGTGCGGGCGGGCCTACTCGCCCCGGTTCCTGTGGATGTGGCCCAACGCCCGGATCTCCGTGATGGGTGGCGAGCAGGCGGCCTCCGTGCTGGCGACCGTGCGGCGCGACCAGCTCGGCGACGCCTGGTCGGCCGACGACGAAGAGGCGTTCAAGGCGCCGATCCGGCAGCAGTACGAGGACCAGGGCAACCCCTACTACTCCACGGCCAGGTTGTGGGACGACGGCGTGATCGACCCGATGGACACGCGGATGGTGCTGGGCCTGGCGTTGTCCACGGCGGCGAACGCCCCGATCGAGCCGGTTTCCTACGGCGTCTTCCGGATGTGATGAGCATGGTGGACAGCGTTCTGGTGGCCAACCGCGGCGAGATCGCGGTGCGGGTGATCCGCGCGTTGCGGCGGCTCGGCATCCGGTCGGTGGCCGTCTACAGCGACGCCGACGCCGACGCGCTGCACGTGCGGCTGGCCGACGAGGCGGTGCGGATCGGGCCCGCGTCGGCGCGGGAGAGCTACCTGTCCGTGGAACGGGTCGTCGAAGCGGCGCTGGCGACGGGTGCGCGGGCCGTGCACCCCGGGTACGGCTTCCTCGCCGAGAACGCGGACTTCGCGCGGGCGTGCGAGAAGGCCGGGCTGGTGTTCATCGGGCCGCCGGCCGACGCGATCGAGGCGATGGGCGACAAGATCCGCGCCAAGCTGACCGTGGCGGCGGCGGGCGTGCCGGTGGTGCCGGGGCGAACCGAGGTCGGGATGACCGACGACGACCTGGTGGCCGCGGCGGCGGAGATCGGGTTCCCGGTGCTGCTCAAGCCGTCCGCCGGCGGTGGCGGCAAGGGCATGCGGCTGGTGGAGGCCGAGGCCGGGCTGCGTGACGCGATCGAGTCGGCCCGGCGCGAGGCGCGCGGGTCGTTCGGCGACGACGCGTTGCTGATCGAGCGGTTCGTCGGCAACCCGCGGCACATCGAGATCCAGGTGCTGGCCGACGCGCACGGCGGGGTCGTGCACCTCGGCGAGCGCGAGTGCAGCTTGCAACGGCGGCACCAGAAGATCATCGAGGAGGCCCCGTCGCCGCTGGTGACGCCCGAGCTGCGGGAGGCCATGGGCGCGGCGGCGGTGGAGGCCGCGCGGTCGGTCGGGTACGTCGGCGCGGGCACGGTCGAGTTCATCGTGGACGGCGCGTCCGGCGACTACTACTTCATGGAGATGAACACCCGGCTCCAGGTCGAGCACCCGGTGACCGAGCTGGCGACCGGGGTCGACCTGGTCGAGTGGCAGTTGCGGGTGGCCGCGGGCGAGCCGCTCGGGTTCACCTCGGTGGCGTTCACCGGGCACGCGGTCGAGGCCCGCGTGTACGCCGAGGACCCGGCCCGCGGGTTCCTGCCCACCGGCGGCACGGTGCTGGCGCTGGAGGAGCCGGACGACGTGCGGGTCGACTCGGCGTTGCGCGTCGGGCTCGTCGTGGGCAGCGACTACGACCCGATGCTGGCCAAGGTGATCGCGCACGGGGCGACGCGGGACGAGGCGCTGCGCAGGCTGCACGCGGCGCTGGGCCGGTTCACGGTGCTGGGCGTGACGACGAACGTGCCGTTCCTGCGGGCGTTGCTGGTCGACCCGGACGTGCGGTCGGGTGCGCTCGACACCGGGCTGGTGGAGCGCAAGCTCGACGCGCTCGTGGCGGGCGAGCGGCCGGACGAGGTGCTGGCCGCGGCGGCGTTGGAGCGGCAGCTGTCGTTGGGCGGCGGTGACGACCCGTGGGCCCGGTCGGACGGGTGGCGGGTCGGCGAGCACGCCTGGACCCGGTGGCTGATCGACGGCGTCGAGGTGCGGGTGCGCGGTGACGAGGTGTCGGTCGCGGGCGGTGAACCGGTGCGGCACGCGGTGCGGGTCGACGGCGACCGGTTGGTCGTGGACGGGCGGCGGTACGCGATGTGCCGGGACGGGGACGTGCTGTGGCTGGGCCGTGACGGCCACGCCTGGGCGTTGACCGAGACCCGGCCGTCGGAGGTCGCCGCTTCGGGTGCGGCCGCGGGTGGTGGACCGGTGACCAGTCCGATGCCCGGCACGGTGCTGCTGGCGCGGGCCGCGGCGGGGGACCACGTGACCGCCGGGCAGGCGTTGTTCGTGGTCGAAGCGATGAAGATGGAGCACACCGTCACGTCACCCGTGGCCGGTGTGCTCACCGAAGTGCACGTCCAGGCGGGCCAACAGGTCGCGCTGGACCAACCCCTGGCCGTCGTCGTGCCCCACGAGGAGTGAGCGATGCTGGACTTCCGCCTTGACGAGGAATACGAAGCGCTGCGCAAGACCGTGCAGGAGTTCGCGCGCGACGAGGTCGCGCCGGTCATCGGCGGGTTCTACGAGCGCGAGGAGTTCCCGTACGAGATCGTCGCCAAGATGGGGCGGATGGGCCTGTTCGGGCTGCCGTTCCCGGAGGAGCTCGGCGGGATGGGCGGCGACTACTTCGCGTTGTGCCTGGCGCTGGAGGAGCTGGCGCGGGTCGACTCGTCGGTGGCGATCACGCTGGAGGCGGGCGTCTCGCTGGGCGCGATGCCGCTGTTCCGGTTCGGCACGGCCGAGCAGAAGGCCACCTGGCTGCCCCGGCTGTGCTCGGGGTCGGTCCTGGGCGCGTTCGGGCTGACCGAGCCCGGCGGCGGGTCGGACGCGGGCGCCCTGCGGACCACCGCACGGGTCGACGGCGACGAGTGGGTGCTCAACGGCACCAAGGCGTTCATCACCAATTCGGGTACGGACATCACCGGGTTGGTGACGGTGGCGGCGGTGACCGGGCGGCGGGAGAACGGCAAGCCGGAGATCTCGGCGATCATCGTGCCGTCGGGCACGCCCGGGTTCACCGTGTCGAAGAAGTACTCCAAGGTCGGGTGGAACGCGTCCGACACGCGGGAGCTGTCGTTCCAGGACTGCCGGGTGCCGTTGGCGAACCTCGTCGGCGAGCGCGGGCGGGGGTACGCGCAGTTCCTCCAGACGTTGGACGAGGGGCGGGTGGCGATCGCGGCCATCGGCGTCGGCCTGGCGCAGGGGTGCGTGGACGAGTGCCTGCGGTACGTGGGCGAGCGCGAGGCGTTCGGGCACAAGATCGGGCAGTACCAGGCCATCCAGTTCAAGATCGCCGAGATGGAGGCCCGCACGCACACCGCGCGGCTGGCGTACTACCAGGCGGCGGCGAAGATGCTGCGCGGCGAGCCGTTCAAGCGGGAGGCGGCGATCGCGAAGCTGGTGTCGTCGGAGGCGGCGATGGACAACGCGCGTGAGGCGACGCAAATCTTCGGCGGCTACGGCTTCATGAACGAGTACCCGGTGGGCCGCTTCTACCGCGACGCCAAGATCCTGGAGATCGGCGAGGGCACGAGCGAGGTCCAGAAGATGCTGATCGCCCGCGACCTGGGCCTCCACTAACCCCCCGCGAGAGTCCTACGTTCACGCCGCGAGAGTCCTACGTTCGGAACCCCCGAGTTCACCACTCGACCGACCGCTCGGTATGCCGAACGTTGAACTCGGGGGTCGTGAACGTAGGACTCTCGCGTGCTGGAGGTAGGACTCTCGCGGGGGTTAGAAGTGGCCGTGGCGGCCGTGGCCCGAGTGGAAGCGGCGCAGGCCCCGGTCGACCTCGGTCAGGGAGGTCAGGCCGTGGGCCAGTTCGTTGGCCAGGGCGTCCGGTTCGGGGAGGGACTCCTGTTCCAGCACGGACAGGCGGTCGTGGCGCAGGCACAGTTGGGGGAACGACGACAGCTCCAGCGCCAGGGACTCGGCGGCCGAACGGGAGGTGCCCGGCGGGACCACGCGGTTGGCCAGGCCGATGGCCAGGGCTTCGTCGGCCAACACCGGGCGGCCCGTCAGGATCAGGTCCATGGCGCGGGACGTGCCGATCAGCCGCGGCAGCCGCACGGTGCCGCCGTCGACCAGCGGCACGCCCCAGCGACGGCAGAACACGCCGAAGACCGCGTCGGCGTCCACCACCCGCAGGTCGCACCACAGCGCCAGCTCCAACCCGCCCGCCACCGCGTGCCCGGACACGGCCGCGATCACGGGCTTCGACAGCCGCAACCGGGTCGGACCCATCGGCCCGGACGGTGACGCCGCGTCGTTGCCGCGCGGCGTCCCCAGCGCCTTCAGGTCCGCGCCCGAGCAGAACGTGCCGCCCTCGCCGTGCAGCACGGCCACCGCGGCGGTCGGGTCCTCGTCGAACTCGCGGAACACCTCGGTCAACGTGTGCGCGGTCGGCCCGTCCACCGCGTTGCGCACGTCCGGCCGGTTCAGCAGCACCGTGAACACCGGACCCGACCGCTCCACCCGCACGGCGCTCACGGCTTCGGCAACCCCCGTTCCACGATCGCGCCGAAGTCCACCCCGCGCGGCAGCGTGCCGAACGCCACGCCCCAGTCGCCGGACAGCCGCGACGCGCAGAACGCGTCCGCCACCGCCGGGTGCCCGTACCGCACCAGCAACGCGCCCTGCAACGCCAACGCCATCCGCTCCACCAACCGCCGCGCCCGCACCTCCAGGTCCGTCACGTCGGTCAGCTCGGCCTTGATCCCGTCGACCGCCGCGTCCAGCCGACGGTCCGCGCCCCGCGCCGCGTCCAGCTCGCCGAAGAACTCCTCCACCGCACTGGGTGAACGCCCGAGCGCGCGCAACGCGTCGAGCGCCGCCACGTTCCCCGAACCCTCCCAGATGGACATCAACGGCGACTCGCGGAACAGCCGCGGCATCCCCGAGTCCTCGATGTAGCCGTTGCCGCCCAAGCACTCCAACGCCTCGGCGGCGTGCGCGGGCGCCCGCTTGCACACCCAGTACTTGCTCACCGCGAGGCCCAGCCTGCTGCGCGAGCCCGCCAGCCACAACGCCACCGTGGTCGCCGCCTCCGACTCCACCGCCAGGTCGGCCAGCACGTTGCGCATCGCGGGCTGGTCGACCAGGTAAGCGCCGAACGCCTTGCGGTGCGCCGCGTGGTGCGTGGCCTGGGTCAGCCCCAGCCTCATCCCGGCCGCCGAGCCGAGCACGCAGTCCAGCCGGGTCATGTTGACCATCTCGATGATGGTCCGCACGCCCTGCCCCTCCTCGCCGACCAGCCACCCGACCGCGCCGTCGTACTCCAGCTCCGCGGACGCGTTGGACTTGTTGCCGAGCTTGTCCTTGAGCCGCTGGAGGAACATCGCGTTGCGCGTGCCGTCGGGCAGCACGCGCGGCAGCACGAAGCACGACAGCCCGCCCGGCGCCTGCGCCAGGGTCAGGAACAGGTCCGACATCGGCGCGGAGGTGAACCACTTGTGCCCGGTCAGCAGGTAGTGGTCGCCGGCGGGCACGGCGCGCGTGGTGTTCGCCCGGACGTCCGAGCCGCCCTGCTTCTCGGTCATCGACATGCCCGCGATCAACCCGCGCTTGGACGACGGCTCGCGCAGCCCGAAGTCGTACTCGCGCGACGCCAGCAGCGGCTCGAACCGTTGGGCCAAAACGGGTGTACGGCGCAAAGCGGGCACGGCGGCGTACGTCATCGAGATCGGGCACCCGTGGCCCGCCTCGGCCTGGCTCCACACGTAGAACTTGGCCGCGCGGGCGACGTGCGCGCCCGGCCGGTCGTCCGCCCACGGGGCCGCGTGCAGGCCGTGCGAGACGGCGGTGGTCATCAGCTCGTGCCAGGCGGGGTGGAACTCGACCTCGTCGATCCGGTGGCCGTACCGGTCGTGGGTGTGCAGCACGGGCGGGTGCGCGTTGGCGAGCCGTCCCAGGTCCTGGACGTGCGGGGTGCCCGCGAGCACGCCCAGCTCCCGGACGTCGGCCTCGGCCCACTCCGCGCCGCCGCGCCGCAGGCCGTCCAGCAGCGCCGGGTCCGCGGCGACGTCGTGGCCGGCCAGCGGCGGGACCTGGTTGGTCACCTCATGAGTGGCGTGGGTCATAACCGCCTAGAGTACTACTCGTCGGTAACTTGGACAGCCGTGAAATTTGGGGGTGCTGATCAAGCTCCGGCGGCCTAACGTCGGTGCCGTGAGGGATCACGCACGGCTGAGCCGGGAGTCCGACCACGAGCGAGCGGTGGCCGCGTTGCGCGGTCAGTACGCGGCGATCCCGGCCGGTGCGCCGGTGCGCCTGGCCAAGTCGACGTCGAACCTGTTCCGGTTCCGCGCCGACCAGGGCGGCGGGCTCGACGTGGCCCGGTTCGACCGGGTCCTGTCGGTGGACGTCGAGGCGCGGACCGCGCAGGTCCAGGGCATGACGACCTACGAGCACCTGGTCGACGCCACCCTGCCGCACGGCCTCATGCCGCTGGTCGTGCCGCAGCTCAAGACGATCACGCTGGGCGGCGCGGTGGCCGGCCTCGGCATCGAGTCCAGCTCGTTCCGCAACGGCCTGCCGCACGAGTCCGTGCGCGAGCTCGAGGTGATGACCGGCGACGGCGAGGTCGTCGTGGTGAAGCCGGGCGACGACCTGTTCCGCGGTTTCCCGAACTCCTACGGCACGCTGGGCTACACGCTCCGGTTGGACATCGAGCTCGAACCGGTCAAACCGTACGTGCGGCTGCGGCACGTGCCGTTCGCCGACGCGGCCGAGTGCGCCGAGGTGATCGCGCGGGTCTGCGCCGAGCGCTCCTACCAGGGCGAACCGGTCGACTTCGTGGACGGGACCGTGTTCACCGGCCGCGAGCAGTACCTGACGCTGGCGAACTGGGCCGACACCGCGCCGTTCACCTCGGACTACACCGGCAACGGCATCTACTACCGGTCGATCCAGCGGCGCAGCGTCGACTACCTGACCGTGCGCGACTACCTGTGGCGGTGGGACACCGACTGGTTCTGGTGCTCGCGCGCGTTCGGCGTGCAGCACCCGGTCGTGCGGCGGCTCGTGCCCAAGCGCTACCTGCGCTCGGACGTGTACCGCAAGGTCGTGGCGTGGGACCGGCGGCACAAGCTGTCCGCCCGGTTGAGCAAGGCGGTGCAGGAACCGGTGATCCAGGACGTGGAGATCCCGGTCGACCGGCTCGCCGAGTTCCTCGACTTCTTCCACCGCGAGATCGGCATCAGCCCGGTGTGGCTGTGCCCGGTGCGGCTCAGGGAGCAGGCCGACGGGAGCCGGACGAACTGGCCGCTGTACCCGATGGACCCGGACGTGCTGTACGTCAACGTCGGCTTCTGGTCGACGGTGCCGTTGCGGCCCGACGAGGAGATGGGCAGCCGCAACCGGCTGATCGAGGAGAAGGTCACCGAGCTGGGCGGGCACAAGTCGCTGTACTCCGACTCCTACTACGACGAGGAGGAGTTCTGGGACAACTACAGCGGCCCGACCTACCAGGACCTGAAGAAGCGGTACGACCCGGCGGGCCGGCTGCCCGATTTGTACGCCAAGTGTGTTCTCCGTAGGTGAAGGGAGCCGGGGCCAATGCGGTTGGCGGAGGTGTTCCAGCGGGCGGTCGGAGGTGGCGCGTCCGTGCGGTTCAGCGCGTACGACGGCAGCCACGCGGGGCCGGCCGACGCGGGTGTGAGCATCGAGGTGCGCACACCGGAGGCGTTGTCGTACCTGGCGTCCGCGCCGGGTGAGCTGGGGTTGGCGCGGGCGTACGTGACCGGGCACCTGGAGATCATCGGCGACGTTTACGGCGCGTTGAAGCAGCTGTCCGAGATCTCGTTGCGCGAGGTGCCGTGGGGTGAGCGGTTGGAGCTGCTGGCCACGCTCGGGCGCACCCGGTTGGGCACGAAGGTGGAGGTGCCGCCGCAGGAGCGCCGGCTGCGCGGCCTGCGGCACTCCAAGGCGCGTGACCGCGAGGCGATCGCGCACCACTACGACGTGTCGAACACGTTCTACGAGTGGGTCCTCGGTCCGTCCATGGCGTACACGTGCGCCGTGTACCCGACCGCGGAGTCCACCCTGGAGCAGGCGCAGTTCGCCAAGCACGACCTGGTGGCGCGCAAGCTCGGGCTCAAGCCGGGGATGCGGCTGCTGGACGTCGGCTGCGGCTGGGGCGGGATGGTCATGCACGCCGCGCGCGAGTACGGCGTGAAGGCGCTCGGCGTGACGTTGTCGCGCAACCAGGCCGAGTGGGCGCAGAAGGCGATCGTGGAGGCCGGGCTGTCCGACCTCGCCGAGGTGCGCTACCTCGACTACCGCGACGTGCGGGAGACCGGGTTCGACGCGGTCAGCTCGATCGGCCTGACCGAGCACATCGGCAAGGCGAAGCTGCCCGGGTACTTCCGGTCGCTGTACGGCAAGCTCAAGCCCGGCGGGCGGATGCTCAACCACTGCATCACCCGGCCGGACAACAAGCAGCCCGCGCGGACCGGCGGTTTCATCAACCGGTACGTGTTCCCGGACGGCGAGCTGGTCGGGCCGGGGCACATCGTGTCGCTGATGCACGACACCGGGTTCGAGGTGCGGCACGAGGAGAACCTCCGCGAGCACTACGCCATGACGTTGGCGGCGTGGTGCGAGAACCTCGAGAAGCACTGGGACGACGCGGTGAGCGAGGTGGGGCTGGGCCGGGCCCGGGTGTGGCGGCTGTACCTGGCCGCGTCCCGGTTGGGCTTCGAGCGCAACAACATCCAGCTGCACCAGGTGCTGGGCGTGAAGCTGGACGGCACCACGTCGCACATGCCGTTGCGGCCGGAGTGGCTGGGCTGAGGCCGTCGGGTGGCGCGGCCGCCGGTCGCGCCACCCGCCACCGCGGCCGGGTCGACGGGATCGTCGGCCTGGCCGCGATCGGACGTCCACGCCCCACCGGTCACGACAGCCGGCCGACGATCTGCTGGACCTGGTCGGACGGGATGGCGAAGCCGATGCCCACGCTGCCCGCCTGACCGCTGTCGGACGCGGGCGAGTAGATCGCCGAGTTGATGCCGATGACCCGGCCCGCCGAGTCGACCAGCGGCCCGCCCGAGTTGCCGGGGTTGATCGAGGCGTCGGTCTGGATGGCCTGGTAGCTGACCGACGACGAGCCGTGGCGGCCCGAGGACGTGCCCGGCACGGTCACCGTGCGGTCCAGGGCGCTGACGATGCCCGACGTGACGGTGCCCTGGAGCCCCTCCGGCGAGCCGATCGCGACGACCTGGTCACCGATCCTCACCTGGTCGGAGTCGCCGAACGTGGCGGGCGTCAGGCCGCTGACCCCCGACACCTGCACGACCGCCAGGTCGCTGGACGGGTCCGTGCCGACCACGGAGGCGCCCGCGGTGCGCCCGTCGCTCAACGTCACGGTCACCTCCCGCGCGCCCGCCACCACGTGGTTGTTGGTCAGGATCCGGCCGTCCGCGGTCAGCACGACCCCGGAACCGATGCCCTGGCCCTGCGCCGACACCACGTTCACCTGCACCACGCTCGGCAGCACCTTCGCGGCGATGGCCGAGACGTCCAGGGTGGACGAGGCGTTCGCCGCCACCGGGCCGCTCACCGGCGTCACCGAGGCGGGCGAGGCGTTCATCGCGCCCACCACCCCGCCGGTGACACCGCCGAACAACGCGGCCGCCAACGCCGCCGAGGTGATCACCGTGCCGGTACGACGCCGCCAGAACGGCGCCCGCTCCTCCAACGTCCCGCTCATGGCGGGGAAGCCCTGTGTCGTCATGCGTCCAGCGTCGACCCGCGGGCTATGAGCAAGCTGAGCGTCCCATCAGGACTTGCCAAGAATCCCGCGGACCTCGTCGGCGGTCAGCAGCTTCGACCCGAACAGCGGACCCTGCGCGCCCGTGACGCCCAGCTCCACCAGCCGCCTGGCCTCGGCCCCGGTGCGCACGCCCGCCGCGAACAGCGGCACGCCCAACGTGCCGCGCGTCCACGAGAGCAGCGTCACGGCCGCGCTCTCCTCGACCGGGTCCGCGCCCTCGGCCAGCCCGTACACCGGTGAGCCCTGGAACTTCACCGCGGTCAACGGGATCCGCCGCAACCGGTCCAGCGGCACGTTGCCGCCGCCGACCTGGTCGAGCACCAGCCGCACGCCGTGCTCGGCCAGGTAGGTCAGCTCCTCGACCTGGTCCTCGCTGATCAACGCGGGCAGGTGCTCGCTCAGCTCGAACTGCAGCAGCCGCGCCGGCAGCCCGCTGTCGCGCAACGCCGCGCGCACGGTCGCCACCAGCTCCGGCTCCTGGCACTGCCGCGCGGTCAGGTCCATGCTCAGCACGGGCGCGGCGTCGCCGAACTCCGCGTGCCAACGCCCCGCGTCGGCGCACGCCTGCGCGATGGCCCACTTGCCCAGCCGCGCCGCCATGCCGGTGCACGTCGACAGCGACACCAGCTCCTGCGGGTCGAGCACGCCCTCGGTCGGGTGGTCCCACCGCAACCGCGCCTCGACGGCCAGCAGCGACCCGTCCGCCAGCGCGTGCACCGGTTCGTAGTCGACCCGGAACTCGCCCTGCTCCAACCCGCCGGAGATCGACGCGGCCAGCCGCATCCGGGCGCGTTCACGCTGGTCGCGGGCCTTGTCGTAGAGCGCCCACTGCGCCTTGCCGTCGTCCTTGGCCCACCGCACGGTCAGGTCGACGCACCGCAGCAGCTCGACCGCGTCCGCGCCGCGGGCCGGCTGCACCACGATGCCGACGCTGGCGGTCACGCCGATGCCGTCGTCACCCACCCAGACGGGTTCGGCGAGCAGCTCGACGGCCGACTCGGTGAGCGCGACGACGCCCGCCACGTCCGCCGGGTCGCGGATCAGCACGCCGAACTCGTCCGGCCCGATCCGGGCCAACTGCCCGATCCCGTCGAACACCGACCGCAGGTGCCCGGCGACGGCGGTGAGGACGCGGTTGCCGACGTCGTGCCCGAACGCGTCGTTGACCACCCGGAACCCGTCGAGGTCGAACACGACGAGGGCGAGCGTGGCGGGGCCGCGGGTGCCGACCGCGCCCTCCAGCCAGCCGACGAACTGCGCCCGGTTCGGCAGGCCGGTCTGCACGTCGTGCAGGCTCTGCCGCACCAGCTGCGACTGCAACGCGCGGACCTCGTCCAGGCTCTCGATCAGGGTGACGTAGAACGCGGGCTCGCCGTCGTCGTCGCGCAGCAGGGCGATGGCGATGACCACGCTCACCAGCTCGCCGTCGGCCTTGACCAGCCGGGTCTCCGCGCGCACGTGCTCGCGACCGGCGTGCAGCTGCTGGGCGGTGCGGGAGATCAGGTCGCGCTCGTCGGGGTGGACCAGGTCGCGGCCCCGCGAGCCGACCAGCTCCTCCGAAGTGCGGTCCAGCAGGGCGAGCATGGCGTCGTTGCAGTCGAGGATCACGCCGTCGATGTCGGCGACCGCGATGGCCAGCGCCGAGGTCTGGAACACGGCGCGGAACTTCGCCTCACTCGCCCGGACCGCGGATTCGGTCGTCCGGGTGGAGCTCAGCTCGTGGTCGTGCTGCTGCTCGTCGAGCGTGCGGCGGCACAGCGCTTCGGTGAAACCGGCGGCGAGCGCGCCCAGTGCGGCCATCAGTCGCGGTCTGTCGTCGACGGCGAGGTGCTCGCCGAGGAAGGCGAGCGTGCGCTCCACGGTGCCGGTGCCCGCTAAGTGGTGCTCGACCAGGCGGCGACCCACCTCGCGCGCCCGTGCGGCCGACCCGTCGTGCTCGACGGCGGCGCGCAGGTCGTCGGTGCAACCGGCGAGCAGGTCGATCAGCCGGTCGTCGGGTTCGGTGCCCGGATCGGTGACGGCGGCGGCCCAACGGCGTGCGAACGCGTCCCGTGATTGAGCGGGTTCGTCATCGGCTCTCGCTGTGTCTGCCATCGTCATTCAGCTCTGCGCGCCAATCGTCACGGGGGTCGCTCTCCGCGCATTCCCGGACCATTTGTCACTCGAATGGAGGAATGCGGACCGGTGGTCCCGATCAGCTTACTTGCCGAGCGCGCAGGCACGGCAAGACGATCAACACAGGTCTTCAGCCGCCCGTGACCTCCGCGGGTACTTGATCTCCAGTGCACCCGAGGTTTTAGCGTCGTGACCATGTCGGTCACGGTGTTGGGTCTGGGTGAGATGGGGAGCGCGCTGGCCACGGCGTTCCTCGAGGGCGGGCAGCGGACCACGGTGTGGAACCGCACGCCGGGCAAGGCGGACGCGCTCGTCGCCAAGGGTGCGGTGGGCGCGGCGTCGGCGGAGGAGGCCGTCGCGGGCGCCGAGCTCGTGGTGGTGAACGTCAAGGGCAACGAGGCCGCGCGGTCGATCCTGGCGGCGGCCGGGTCGCTATCCGGGCGGGTGGTGGTGAACCTGTCCGACGGGACGTCCGGGGAGGCGCGTGACCTGGCCGCGTGGGTCGTGCGACGCGGCGCGCGGTACGTGCACGGGCAGATCATGACCATCGCGCCGGCTGTCGGGCATCCCGATTCGGTCGTGTTCTTCGGGGGTGATGAAGCCGCTTTCGAGCAGCACGCCGAGGTGCTGTTGTTGATAGGCGGGCGCGCGACTTTTCTGGGGGACGACCCGGGCGCGGCGGCGCTGTTCGGGATGGCGATGAACGGCACGATGTGGGGCACGCTCAACGGGTTCCTGCACGCCGCGGCGCTGCTGTCGAGCCAGGGCGTGGAGGTGAAGCGGTTCGTGGAGGCGGCGTCGGCGTCGTTGACCGGGCTGCTCGGCTACCTGCCGTCGTTGGCGGAGGAGGTCGACCGGGGTGAGTACGCGGTGCCGTTCGGCGCGCTGAAGCACCACCTGCCGGCCGCCGAGGACCTGGTGCGGGAGAGCCGTGAGCGGGGGATCGACGTGGAGTTCCCGGCGTGCACGGCGGAGCTGGTGCGTGCCGCGGTGCGGGCCGGGCACGGTGACGACAGCTACTCGCGGCTGGTGGAGCGGTTCCGGGCGGGCGCGTCCTGAGCGTTCAACTCGGGTGTTCCGAACGTAGGACTCTCGCGTTCCGAACGTAGGACTCTCGCGAGAGTCCTACGTTCGGGAGGCGGGAGCCGGGGGTCAGGAGACGGCGGACAGGACGGAGGCGATCCGGGTGGCGATGCGGTCGTTGTCGGTCGGCGCGAGGCTCAGCCAGCCGTCCTCGTGCACCATCAGGTAGCGGCCCTGGTGGGTGTCGAACCACGTGATCAGCGCACCCGCGCGCGTGCGCCGGTAGCCGCCGCCCACGGTCACGCCGAACTGGCCGCCCGCGACCCGGCTGGAGGCCAGCTCGCTGACCACGGTCGCGTCCTCGCGCGACAGGCCGGCCTTCTGCAACGCCTCGCGCTCGTCCAGCTCACCGCCGCCGCCCCACGGGTCGTCGTCCTCGTCGTCCTGCTGCTCGTTCTGCAGCGCCACGGCGGCGGTCAACGTCTCCAAGCGCAGCGACAACGCGCTGCCCGGCCCGGCGGACCCGTCCGGCAGCACCTCCACGATCGACCGGGCCAACGCCGTCGGCCGGATCTCCAGCACGCCCACCGAACCGCTGTCGATCACCGCCAACGCCGCCCGGTTCCCGTCGGACACGGCCACCGCGCGCACCGCCCGGTCCACGTGGGCGACCGCGTCCACGGCCACCTCGTGGTCACCGAGCAGCCGCAGCAGCGCCACCAGCCGCGGGTCGGGCTCGCCGTACGCGGCGAGCACCTCCTCCCGCAACCGCTTGCGCTCCTCCTCCGTGTCGCCCAGGCTCGGCACGTCCAACGGGTAGGGCAGCCGCCCCAGGTCGAGGTGGTGCCACAGCACGTCCAGCTCACGGGGCGTGAGCACGAACTCCGGCTCGATCACGGTTGGTCCTTCTTCTTGGGCTTCGCGCCGCCGATCACCGACGGGGGCAGGTTCTCGCCGGGCACCTCGAAGATGTCCTCACCGCGGATGTACGCCGCGGCCCGGTGCTCCTTGTCCTCGCCCTGCTGACCGCCGGCCGGCGCGCCACCCATCGGTGCGCCACCCGCCATCGGGGACGCCGCCGCCGCGCCGCCGGGGCCGAACCCGCCGGCCGGCATCGGGCCGCGCGGCCCCTGGCCGCCGATCGCGCCCGTCGACCCACCGGCGGCCAGCGAGCCACCAGCCCCGCCGGCCCCGCCGGACCCGGTCGGGCCGAAACCGCCGCCGAAGCCGCCACCGCCGCCGCCGAAGCCGCCCGGAGGCATCCCACCGCCGGGCATCCGGCCGCCGGGCACGCCACCGCCGCCACCGCCCGCACCGCCGCCACCGGGCAGCGGAGGGGTGCCGGGGCTGCCGGCCGGGATGTAGGCCGGCGGCTTCACGCCGGGAGGCAGCGTGCCGCCGCCCTGGCGGGGCACCGCGTTGGGGTTCGCGGGCTGGTACGGCGGCACGTAACCGCTGCTGCCGGGCGGGTTGTAGCCGCCGCCGGGAGGCGTGTAGTTGTAGCCCGGGTTGTTCGACGGGGGCGTGTACGGGTTCGACACCGGCACCTGCGCGGCCGCCGCGGCGGCCGTCGTGCCCTCGGGCCGGTACACCGGCGGGGCCGACGGCGTGGAGCCGCTGGTGTAGGTGCCGGGGCTGCCGTACGAGCCGGGGGCCGTCGTCGGGTACGACGGGGCGGGCGGCGAGTAGCCCGACGGTTGCGTGCCCGACGTCGACTGCGCCGGCTGGTACGACTGCGCGGGCTGGTACGTCTGGGCGGCCTGCGTCGGCTGGGCGGGCTGCGTCGCCGTGTACGCCGAAGGCGCGGTCGCGCCACCGGAAGCGCTCAGGGCGTCCACGCCCGCGCCCGCCAGCGTGGCGGTCGAGGTGGACCGCATGAACGCGACCGGCGGCTCCTCGGTGCGGCCGGTGACGGGGTTGAACGGCGCGCTGAACTGCGGCGTGGTCTGGTCGACCGCCTGCGACTCGCGCTCCATCGTGCTCATGACCGTCACGGCGTGCTCGTGCAAGGCCCGCGCGTGGTCGTTGGCCGCCTGCACGTCGGCCGCGGAACTGGCCAGCCCCTGGATGCCGCCCGCGGTGAACACCCCCGTGGCCTGGTCCCAGTTGAACTCGACCGGCTCGGGCATGCTCGCCCGGGCGTTCTCCATGATCTGGCTCTCGTCCTGCACCCGCTTGCCGACCTCGACGGCGGTTTCGGCGGTGTGCGTGACCCAGTCGGCCAGGCCCTTGATCGCCAGGCGGGCCGCGTCCGCCGCGTCACCCGTCCAACCGGACTCGCTGACCGCGACCCGCTCGTTGATCAGCCGCGCGGCCTCGGTCAGCTCCGCGCCGAACTGGCCCCACTCCGCGCCGATCTCGCCGGTCTGGCCGGGGTCGTTGTTGTTGTGCACCGCCTCGTACAGCTCGCGGTGCGACCGGGACGCCCAGTTCTGGGTGTCGGTCAGCACCAGGTCGATCTCGCGCTCTTCCCGGACCAAGCGCTTGAGCTGCAGGTCCACCCGCTCCGTCGCCATGCTCGCCAGCCCTTCAGTTCCCGCTCAGCTTGCGCAGCTCGACGCTGCTCTCGTCGTCGACCGCGGTGAAGTTGCGGATCGCGTTCTGCACGGAGTCGTGCGTCTGCTGGAGCACCTCGCGGTAGGCCGTCATCACGGCCACGAACGACCGCGGGTCGCCGTCCGCGCGCGCCTCGAACTTCTGCGCCAGCCGGTCGCCGACGGGGTTGCGGCCGATCGGGGTGGGACGCGCCAGCCGGCCGGCGCGCTCCAGCCACGAGTCGACCTGGTCCATCTGCTCCAGGAGCATCTTGCGCAGCTCCTCGCCGGTGGCGGGATCGAGCGACACCCGGCCGGAGTTCACGGTCTCCTGGAGCGCCACGACCTGGCCGTTGACGGTCGGGACCTCCTGGGGCGGGGCCACTTCATCCCCGTTCTCGGCGATGTACATCGGTATCCCTCGCGAAGGCAGCCTGATGGACGGAACACACCATCCCGGTGTCCTCCAACGCCCGGCCAACGCGCGCCCAACGCGGCCCGCCGGAGTGCGGTGGCGACTGTGGGAAACTCTTCGACTACACGGTGACAACGCCGAAAGGGCTTGCGGATGCGGGTGAACCTGCTTGGCCCCGTTGAGCTGGTTTCCGCAGGTGGGGAAGCCGTTCGGTTGGGCGCGGCCAAGCGGCGGACGGTGCTCGCGGCACTCGCGCTCGAACTGAACCGCGTGGTGTCGGGCGACCGGCTGCTGGAGCTGGTGTGGGACGGCTCACCGCCGGCGCAGGCCAAAGCCGCCCTCCAGGGGCACATCGCCCAACTGCGCAAGGTCCTCGGCGGCGGTGTCGCGCTGGTCACCCGCGCGCCCGGCTACGTCCTGACCGGCGAACGCGCGGCCGTGGACGTGTTCCGGTTCGAGGACCTGCTGGGGAGCGCGCGCGAGGCGGGCGACGAGGACGCGGTGCGGCTGCTGCGCGAGGCGTTGGGGCTGTGGCGCGGGCCGGTGCTGGCCGACGTGCCGGGCGACCAGGTGCGGGAGGCGGTGTCGGCCCGGCTGGAGGAGCTGCGGCTGGTGGCCGTGCAGGAGCTCGCGACCCGGCTCATCCGGCTGGACCGGGCGGCCGAGGCGGTATCCGGGCTGCGTGACGCGGTGGAGGCCAACCCGTTGCGCGAGGCGCTGGTGTCGCGGCTGGTGCTGGCGCTGCACTGGAGCGGGCGGCAGGCCGAGGCGCTGGCGCTGTTCCACCGGACCCGGGAACGGCTGGCGGACGAGCTGGGCGTGGACCCCGGACCGGAGCTGCGCGAGGCGTACCAGGCCGTGCTGGCGGGCGACACCGCGCCGGCGACGCCGGTGGAGCGCGCGCCCGCGCAACTGCCGCGCGAGCACCGGGGGTTCGTCGGGCGCGAGGAGGAGCTGTCGGACCTCGGCACGGCCCTGATCGGCCAGGACTCGGCGATCGGGCTGCTGGTGGGTCCCGCCGGGGTGGGCAAGACGGCGTTGGCGCTGCGGTGGGCGCACCGCGTGGCGGGCGACTTCCCGGACGGGCAGCTGTTCGTGAACCTGCGCGGGTTCGACGAGACCGAGCCGCTCGACCCGCGCACGGCGTTGATCGGGTTCCTGCGGGCGCTGGGGTTGACCGACTCGCAGATCGCGGCGGACCTGGAGGGCCAGGCCGCGCAGTACCGGTCGTTGCTGGCGGGTCGCCGGGTGCTGGTGTTCCTGGACAACGCCCGGTCGGCCGAGCAGGTCCGGCCGCTGCTGCCCGGCTCGGCGCGGTGCCTGGTGCTGGTGACCAGCAGGCACCGGCTCGACGACCTGGTGGTCACGGAGGGCGCGTCCTCGCTGCACGTGCCGACGTTGCCCGAGTCGAGCGCCGAGGACCTGCTGACCGCCCTGCTGGGCCGCCAGCGGATCGAGCAGGAGCCGGACGCGGTGGCGGAGCTGGTGGAGCTGTGCGACCGGCTGCCGCTGGCGCTGCGGATCGCGGGCGCGCGGCTGGCGTCACGGCCGCGGTGGACGATCCAGTCGCTGGTGGACGAGCTGCGCGACGAGCAGGGGCGGCTGTCGGCGTTGTCGCTGCCCGAGGCCGGGCGCGGGGTGCACGCGGCGCTGGCGGTGAGCTACCGGGAACTGCCGGAGGGCGCGGCGCGGCTGCTGCGCCGGCTGGGCCTGCACCCCGGCACGGACCTGGACAGCTACACGGCGGCGGCGTTGCTGGACATCAACGTGGTCAGCGCGCGGACGCACCTGCGGACGCTGGCGTACGCCAACCTGCTGCACGAGTCGACGCCCGACCGCTACTCGCGGCACGACCTGGTGCGGCTGTTCACCCACCACCTGGCGGCCACCGAGTCCGAGGTGGACAACCAGGTGGCGACCAACCGGCTGCTGGACTACTACCTGCACGTGGCGGACCGGGCGCGGGCGCACCTGTCCGACCACGTGCGGCCGTTCGGCCCGGCCGAGCACCGGCCCGCGTCGTTCCCGGAGCTGTCGTCGCACGCGGCGGCGCTGGACTGGTTCACGCTGGAGGAGGCCAACCTCGGGCTGGCCCTGGACATCGCGGTGAACGGCGGGCAGCGGGAGCGGACGTGGCAGCTCGCGCTGTGCCTGGACGCGTTCCACTTCCGCCGCGGCAACCGGCTGGACCGGCTGGCGCTGTGCCGGATCGGGTTGGCGGCGGCGCGGTCGCTGGGCGACCGGCACGCCGAGGCGACGTTCCTGCTGCGGTTGGGGTCGACGTTGGCCGACCTGGGCCGCATCGACGAGGCGATCGAGGCGTGCACGCGGGCGGCGGCGTTGGCCGACGGCGACCGGCACCTGGAGCTGGCCGCGTTGGCGAACCTCGGGTACTGCCTGATGGCCGACGACCAGCTGGACCGCGCGCAGGAGACGATCCTGGAGGCGCTGGACGTCGCGCGGGAGGTCGGGGACGACCGGTCGCAGGCGAGCATCCAGAACAACCTGGCCAACGTGCTGCTGCGCAAGCACCAGCCGGAGGAGGCGTTGCGGCACGCGACGGAGGCGTTGGGCCTGTTCCCCTCGGCCCCGTCCAAGGCGCACACGGCGACGCTGCACACCGTGGGCACCGCGTCCCAGCAACTGGGCCGTGCCGACGAGGCCCTGGAGTCCTACCGCGCGGGCCTCGCCCTGGCCGCCCGACTGGGCGACCGCTACCAGGAGGCCCTGTGCCACCGCGCGATCGGCGACGTCCTGGAGCAGTCGGAGGGACCCGCCGCCGCCCGCCCGCACTGGCTGGCCGCCCTCACCCTCTACCGCGACCTGCGCCTGCCCGACGCCGACGACGTGGCCCGCAAACTGGACCTGCCCACCCTCCCGCTCCCGGACCACCACCCGCACGCATCCTGAGCGTGTGATCGAGAAGCCTGGGCGTTCGAGCTCACCGGGCTCCGGGTCGGCTCGTCGGTGGGTGCGACGGTCGGACCGGGTCGACCGTCGGCAGGCACACCCACGCTGTCACTCGAACGGGTGGCGGTGCGGCGGGGACGGCTCGGTGTGCCGACACTGGAGGTCGGTTCGGTGAACCGGACGGAGAGCACGCGTGGACATCTCCCCGGCCGAACTCGCGGCCGACTTGCGCAGGCTCCGCCGCGGTCGCGGGGCCCAGGCGCCGCGCCTCGCCGACGAGGTCGGTCCGGCGTTGCGCGCGCTGTGCGGCGTCCGCGACACCGACTCCCACGCCGTCGTCCGGGAGAAGGTGCGCGTGACGCTGCGCGGGTGGAGCGAAGCGCTGCCGGTCGACCTGCGGGCCGTTTTCGTCGTCGCGCTCGCGCTGGACGTCGACGTGGAGGGCAAGTTCCTGGGTGACCGGGAGCGGTCGCTGGCCGTCGGGTTGCACCGCGACGTCCGCACCATCCGGCGACGCGTCGAAGAGGCGATCGACCTGTTCGCGGAGAACGCCGCCGCCCGCGCCGGCCCACCGCCCGGTGGTGACGCCGACCACTGGCACGTCGAGCGGCTGGAGGCGCTGGTCCGCCTCGACGTGCCGGAACCGGAGTGCGTCGAGCGCTGGACGATCGTGGCCGCACGCGACATCGGCGACCACGTCCGGGTCGCGGTGAGCCCACCGTGCGGGCCGACCGGTGACGGCGCGCGAGTGCGAGCCGTCCCGTTCTTCGGGGTGGAGGTGGCCGGTGAGCAGCGGCTGCCGGACGGGCGCCTCCTGCTGGACCTGCGCCTGCCCCGCGCCCTGCGCGCCGGTCAGCGGCACGAGTGCGGCCTGGTCGTCACCACCGCGGCGGGCGGCGGAGCCCGCTCGCACCACCTCTACCGCCCGGAGCGGCGGTGCGAGACCTTCGAGCTGACGGTCCGGTTCCCGGCCGCGCACGTGCCCGCCGCGATCAGCCCGGTCCGGGGCTCGCCGGCGGCCGGCGACGGGTGGGCCGCCGAGGGCGAAGTGGTGGTCGACGCGGTCCACGAGGCGCACGCCGCGTTCGAGGACCTGCGTTCCGGGAACGTCTACGGGATTCGCTGGCGGCCGGAGGTGCCCGGCGGCTGAGCGTCCCGCCCCACCCGGGCCGGCGCGGTCAGCGGCGCGGCAGCGTCGTGCCGTCGGACGTCCCGGTGTGGCTGAGGCGCTTGGCGAAGCAGTCGTCGGGACCGATGCGCTCCCGGTCGCACCACGCGTTCGCCTCCGCGCCGGTGGCGTAGGTGTAGGGCACCACGGTGACCCAGAAGTCGCCGCTGTCGAAGCTGACGAAGTCCGCGGAGGACAGCAGCAGCGCGTTCGGGTACCTCGCCGCGGTGAGCTGGAAGTCCCGCCAGATGTCCTCGTGGGTGAACGGGACACCGTCGACCACGAGCCCCAGCCGCTTCGAGGACAGCTGCGGCACCCACCGACCCACGAGGGCCTCGACCGCCGCCCGGTCGGTGGCGACCCGCGCGTCCAGGTGTCCGCGCGCGATCTCGTCCGGCGAGAGCGCGCGGGCGGTGGGCGGGGCCGGGGTCGTGGTGCCCGGCGGGGGCGTCCACGTCCACGACGGCACCGGGACGGTCGGCACGCCCGCCTCCGCCGCGGTCGCGACGCCCGTGACGCGGCGGTTCGAGTAGCGCACCGCGACCACGGACGCGGCCACCACCGTGATCGCGACCACCACCAACGCGGTGACCACCAACGGCAGCGAGAGGCGTGGACCGTCCGGTCGGGCCCCCGCGGACCACGCCTCCAGGTCGGCGCCGCACGCCGTGCAGTACCGGAGGCCGGGGGTCTGACCGGCGCCACACCTGCCGCAGACGTTCATGGGGCGTCCCTGCCGTGTCGTGGCGAAGAAGACAGACCACGCTAGCCCCGGCCTCACCGCCGCACCGCCGGGTGCGGCGATTGACCACTTCTTGTCCGCTGGTTGTCCAGCCTCAGGCGGTGGCCTTCGCCGCCGCCCGCCCGGCCACGCGGCCCGAGAACAGGCAGCCGCCCAGGAACGTGCCCTCCAACGCGCGGTAGCCGTGGACGCCGCCGCCGCCGAAGCCGGACGCCTCACCGGCCGCGTAGACGCCCTCCAACGGCGTGCCGTCGTCCTTGAGCACCCGGGCCGACAGGTCGGTGTGCAGCCCGCCCAACGTCTTGCGGGTCAGCACGGACAGCCGCACGGCGATCAGCGGCCCGGCCTTCGGGTCCAGCAGCGGGTGCGGCTCGACCACCCGGATCAGCTTGTCGGTGATGAATCTGCGGGCCTCGCGCATGGCGTTGACCTGCATGTCCTTGCCCAACCCGGAGATCACCTGCCGGTCGCGCTCCACGATCGTGCGCCGCAGCGCCGCCGCGTCGATCAACGAGGTGCCGGTCAGCTTGTTCATGCCCGCCGCCAGCTCCTCCGGCGTGCGGCCGAAGATGAACTCCTCGGACCGCTTGGCGAACTCCTCCACCGGCGCGACCGCACCCGGCAACGCCCGCTTCAGCACCGCCCGCACGTCCTTGCCGGTCAGGTCGGGGTTCTGCTCCGACCCGGACAGCGCGAACTCCTTGCCGATGATCCGGGAGTTCAGCACGAACCACGAGTAGCCGTGCCCGGTCTTCACGATGTGCTCCAACGCGCCCAGCGCGTCGAAGCCGGGGAACAGCGGGATGGGCAGCCGCGAGCCGGTCGCGTCCAGCCACAGCGACGACGGGCCGGGCAGGATGCGGATGCCGTGCCTGCTCCAGACCGGCGCGTAGTTGGCGATCCCCTCGGGGTAGTGCCACATGCGGTCCTCGTTGATGATCTCGCCGCCGGAGGACCGCACGACCCGGAGCATCTCGCCGTCGACGTGGTCAGGCACGCCCGACAGCATGTGCTCGGGTGGCGTGCCCAGGCGGGACGGCCAGTTGCGGCGCACCATCTCGTGGTTGGCCCCGATGCCGCCGGAGGTGACGACCACGGCCTGCGCGCGCAGCTCGAAGTCGCCGGACACGACCCGCGAGCTGGGCTCGCCGCGACCGGCCGTGCTGACCTCCAGCACCTCGCCGCGCACGCCGTCCACCGCGCCGCCGGTCGTGGTCAGCCCGGTCACCCGGTGCCGGAACTTCAGCTGCACGAGCCCGCGCGCCACGCCCTCGCGCACCCGCCGCTCGAACGGCGCGACGATGCCCGGCCCGGTGCCCCAGGTCACGTGGAACCGCGGCACGGAGTTGCCGTGGCCGTCGGCCAGGTACCCGCCGCGCTCGGCCCACTGCACGAGCGGGAACCAGCGCACGCCCATCCCGTGCAGCCAGGCCCGCTTCTCACCGGCCGCGAAGTTCACGTACGCCTCGGCCCACTGCCGCGGCCAGTGGTCGGCGTCCCGGTCGAACGCCGCCGAGCCCAGCCAGTCCTGCAGGGCCAGCTCCGCCGAGTCCTTGACCTTCAGCCGTCGCTGCTCGGGGCTGTCGACCAGGAACAACCCGCCGAACGACCAGAACGCCTGACCTCCGAGCGAGGACTCCGGCTCCTGGTCGAGCAGGATGACCCTGCGCCCGGCGTCGACGAGCTCGGCGGTGGCGACCAGGCCCGCCAGGCCCGCGCCGACGACGATGACATCCGCATCTGCCATCGGGCGAGTCTAGATCGAACCGCGGCACTGGACGAGAGCTGAATAAGATTCACTTTGAGGAGGCGCGGTGTCGTACACGGGGGACTCGGGCGAGGTCAACGCGGTCTGGCGGCCGGTGGCGGAGGTGGAGTCCATCGACCGACCGCTGACCACCAACCGGCTGGTCGCGCCCGGCGACGTCACGCGCGGGCAGTTCGGGCTGTTCGACTGGCGGATGCGACCGCGGGCGGGCGGCCCGGCGCCGCACTTCCACCGGACGTTCTCGGAGTCGTTCTACGTGATCTCCGGATCGGTCCGGCTCTACAACGGCGACACCTGGGTGACGGCCACGCCGGGTGATTTCCTGTACGTGCCGCAAGGCGGTGTGCACGCTTTCCGGAACGAGACCGACGAACCGGCGTCGATGTTGATCCTGTTCGCCCCGGCCCCTCCCCGCGAGAAGTTCTTCCGGGAACTCGCGGAGATCGCCGATTCGGGTCGGCGGCTCGACCCGGGGGAGTGGGCGGAGTTCTACGCGCGGCACGACCAGTACATGGTCTGAGCTGCGCGGGTGACGCGGTCCAGGCCGCCGGCCGTGCGGTGGGGGAACCGTCCGGCCGGCGGCGGTCGGGCGTGCGTGGGCGCACCTGCAACGTCTCGGGGAGAGGTGCCGCGCGGGCCTGGGGGGAGGTGCCCTGCGGGCCTGACGTCCGGTGCGGCGTCCACGTGCCGACCAGCAGTAGAACGGGCGGTGACCGGTGGGTGTTCCCCCGGTGGCGGCAGGGTGTCGGGGGTCACGGACCGTGGTCGGGAACGGCGTGCGGCGGGGTGTCGCGGGTGTCCGGGGTCACGCGGTGCCGGGGCGCGGGGTGGTGCCGGTGGGGTGTGCCGGGTCGGGTGGGGCCGTGGGCGGACGGTGATGCCACCGTGGGTGCCGGGTCGGCGTGCGCCGGCGGAGGGTGGTGCGGCAGGGGGTCGGTCGGTTCAGGCGTCGCCGCGCAGTTCGGTCATCCGGGCCTCGGCGCTCGCCAGCTTGTCCCGCGCGGTTCCGGCGCGGCGCTTGGCCTTGGCCAGCCTGGTCGCCGCCTCCTGCTCGGCCTGCTGGGCGCGGCGCAGTTCGGCGCGCAGGGTGGCGGTGTGCTCCTCCCGCTCGGTCAGGGTCTGCTCGGCCTCCGTGACGGCCGCGTCCGCTTTCCGCACGTCCTGCCGCGCACCGCTGATCTCGTCCCGGGCCCGGGCGAGCTGCCGTTCCCGCCGCTGCTCCCGGCGCGGGGCCAGGTCGTCGCGCACCGGGGTCGCGGTCTCGCTCAACGGGCCGAAGCCGGACTGCTCGACCGGCTTGACCAGCCGCCCGGCCCGGATCCGGGCACCCAGCACGGCGTCGGCCAGCGCGGCGGTCAACGTGGTGCGCACCTGCTGCACGGCGTCCGGCCCGAGCGGTTGCCCGGCATGACCGGCCAGCACCTCCACCCGCCGCACGAGCGCGCTCAGCACGGCCCGCCGCCGCGCGCTCAGCTGACGCAACGCCCCGCCGCGCAGCTCCTCCTGCGCGGCCCGCAGCTCGTCACCGAGAGCGAGGGCCTCGGCCAGGTCGGCCGCGTCCTCGCGGGCCAGCAGGTTCAGCGCCCACGCCGACGTGGTGGGCTTGCGCAGCGCCGAGACCTGCTTGGCCAGCACCTTGTCGCCCCGGTCGGCGGCCTGCCGGGCGTGGGCGTCGCGGGCCGCGACGAACTCCGCCGGCGGCAGTGCGTACAGCTCGTCGGCTATCCGGTCGAACGGCGCGGTGTCCACGATGTCGACCAGTGTGCTCGCCATCGCGCCGATGTGCGATTTGTTACCGTTTTTCCGCGCATGCGGGCGGTTCACCGTTGACAGTGTTTGACATTCCGGCCGGTCGGCTCTTGACTGGAGCTGCCGCGCCCGTTCCGGTGTTCCGCGGCACTTCTCGCGTGTTCGCGCAATAGCCCGTTCAGTCCAATGTGGACTTTTCTATTGGGCTGTTCGTCCGATTGTTACGCGGTGCCCGGGGGGATGTGCTTGCGCCATTCTTTCCCCACGAAGGGTTTGCGCCGTGATCAACTCAGGAAGTCGGTGGAGACACCGCACCAGTGCGGCCTTGCTGGCCGCCGTGCTGGGCACCACTGGGTTCGGCTTCGCCGCCGGGTCGGCCGTCGCGCAAGAGGCGCCATCCGCGCCCGCGACCGCCGACAAGCAGCTCGACAAGCAGGACCGGGAGCGCATCGCCGAGGCCGAGCAGGCCGGTCAGGCGAACGTGACGCTCCTGGTCGCCGCCGAAGAGGGCAAGCTGGACTCCGCCGCCAACGACCTCAAGGCCCTCGGCGGCGTCGTCGAGTCCACCGAGCGCGATGTCGACTACCTCAAGGTCTCGGTGCCGCGGGACAAGGCCGAGAAGGCCGCCAAGCTCGCGTCCGTGAACTCGGTGGACGTCGACGGCCTGGTCGTCCTGGACAACCCGCGTCCCGAGGGCGCGACGAACCCGCTGCCGCAGCCGGCGCCGGGCAAGTCCACGCCCAAGAAGAACCCGTACATGCCGACGCAGGACACCAAGGCGGCGCAGTTCACCGACGAGCACCCCAAGTGGGACGGCCGCGGCACGACGATCGCCATCATGGACTCCGGCATCGACCTGGACCACCCGGCGCTGGCGACCACCACCACCGGTGAGCGCAAGATCGTCGACTGGTACAACGCCAACGCCACCAACTCCGGCGACGGCACCTGGTTGCAGGTCTCCGGCCGCTACAACGGCAAGTTCACCGCGGGCGGCGCGACCTACACCGCGCCCGCGACCGGCGGCCCGTTCAGCTTCGGCACGTTCCGCGAGACCGCGGGCGACCTGGGCCTGGCCAACAGCGAGACCGGCGGTGACATCAACCGCGACGGCGACCGCACCGACACCTTCGGCGTGCTGCAGGACATCACGACCAAGGAAGTCCGGGTCGACACCGACGGCGACGGCGACTTCACCGACCAGACCGCGATGATCGACTACAAGTACAAGAAGGACGTCGGCCACTTCGGCGCGGACAACCCGGCCACGCCGGTGCTGGACACCGTGGCGTTCGTGGTGCAGACGGACAAGTCGAACTACGACGCGGCCGGCACGGCGTGGGTCAACATCGGCATCTCCGCCGCCGCCCACGGCTCGCACGTCGCCGGCATCACCTCGGCGAACAAGATGTTCGGCGGCAAGATGGCCGGCGCCGCGCCCGGCGCGAAGCTGATGGCGGTCAAGGTCTGCCTGTCCACCCCGTCGTGCACCAACAGCGGCCTGATCGACGGCCTGCTGTACGCGGCGCGCAACGGCGCGGACGTCGTCAACATCTCCATCGGCGGCCTGCCGGCGCTCAACGACGGCAACAACGCGCGCGCCGAGCTCTACAACCGCACCATCGCCGAGTACAACGTGCAGGTGTTCATCTCCGCGGGCAACAGCGGCGCGGGCGCGAACACCGTCGGCGACCCGTCGGTGGCCACGGACGCGATGAGCGTCGGCTCGTACATCACGGCCGACACCTGGCTGTCCAACTACGGCTCGAAGACCGCGCAGAAGGAGGGCCTGCACGGCTTCTCGTCGCGCGGCCCGCGTGAGGACGGCGGCTTCAAGCCGAACATCGTCGCGCCCGGCTCGGCGATCTCGACCGTGCCGCAGTGGCAGACCCCGGGCCCGGTGGCCGGCACCTACGAGCTGCCCGCCGGCTACGCCATGTTCAACGGCACGTCGATGGCCGCCCCGCAGGCGACCGGCGCGGCCGCGCTGCTGATCAGCGCCTACAAGGCCGAGCACAACGGCGAGCGCCCGCCGGTCCAGGCGCTGCGCACCGCGATCCAGTCCGGCGCCAAGTGGGTCTCCACCCTCCAGGCGTACGAGCAGGGCGCGGGCCTGTTCGACACCAAGCGCGCGTGGACGCAGCTCAACGCGCACCCGGAGACGCAGTCGGTCAGCACCTCGGTGACCGTGAACACCGCGCTGTCGGCGCTGCTGGCCACCCCGAACACCGGTGTCGGCATCCACGACCGCGAGGGCGTCGTCGTCGGCCAGGAGTACACCCGCACGTACACCCTGACCCGCACCACGGGCCCGGACCGCAACCAGAGCTTCGTGGTGAACTGGCAGGGCAACGACGGCACGTTCTCGTCGAGGTCGTCGGTGACGCTGCCGCTGAACACGCCGGTGAAGTTCGACGTGAAGGTCAAGCCGAAGGCGGCGGGCGCGCACTCGGCCGTGCTGCGGCTGGACAACGTGCTCACCCGCGGCATCGACGTGTTCACCCTGAACACCGTCTTCGCGGCGGACGAGTTCACCGCGGCGGGCAAGTACGCGGTGACCAAGACCGGCACGATCGCGCGCAACCAGTCGAAGAGCTTCTTCGTGCGGGTGCCCGCGGGCACGAGCGCGCTGAAGGTCGACCTGGCGGCGGGCGGCACCGAGCCGGGCAAGGGCCAGGTCCGGTTCCTGCGCTACGACCCGTACGGCGTGCCGTTCGACACCACGTCGTCGACCAACTGCTACAACCCCGACGCGGGTGCCGGCTGCGCCGGTGGCTCGCCGACCAGCCGCACGGTCAGCAACCCGCTGCCGGGCGTGTGGGAGATCGTGGTCGAGGCGCGGCGCACGTCCGACGCCGACGCCGCGCCGTACTCGGTGTCCGCGTCCGTGCTGGGCACGACGATCAGCCCGAACCCGGACACCATCGAGTCGGCCGTGATCGGAACGCCGATCAGCCGCGAGTACGCGGTGACCAACTCGCTGGCCTCGTTCACCGGCAAGCTCGTCGGCGGTCCCCTGGCCAGCGCCCGGATCGACCGCCCGACCATCGCGAACGCGGCGGTCCAGAGCTACGACCTGACCGTGGCCCCGGGCTCGACGTCGCTGCGCGCGACGATCGGCAAGACCAGCGACGTGTCGGCCGACCTGGACCTGTTCGTCTACAACTGCACCTCCGGCACCTGCGTGCTGGCCGGTCAGTCGGCGGACGGCGACTCGGAGGAGTCGGTGACGATCGCCAACCCGGCCGCCGGTGCGTGGCGCGTGCAGGTCGACGGCTACGAGGTGCCCGCGGGCACCACGGAGTACGACTACATCGACCTGTTCACCGCCGCCGGCCTCGGCACGGTCGCGGTGACCGACGCCGACGCCGAGCGGACCGCCGGCGCCACGTGGACGGTTCCCGCCACGGTGACGGCCGCGGGCCAGGCCGGTGCGGGCCGCGTGCTGCGCGGCGAGCTGACCGTGCAGACCTCGGACGGCGCGGTCGTCGGCCGCGGCGCGGTGATCCTGAAGAACGTGGCCTGACGCCACTCGCGAGACCCTCAGGGCCATTCCCGCCGCGGGCGGGGGTGGCCCTGAGCCACGTCAGGGGGTCGGGTCGGCGTTGGAGAGCGGTTCGTCCACGTCGACCCGGCTGACGCCCTCGACGCCCGTCAGCTCGGCGACCGCGTCGATCGGCGCTGTGACGCGGACGTAGCCGATGGTGGCGTCGGTGGTCTCCACGGTCGCGCCCAGCCGGCCCATGGTGGCGGCGACCTCGTCGGCCTTGCCGGGTTCGGTGGAGACGGTCAGCCCGATCGTCTCCACGCCGTCGCGCTCGGCCTTCGCCAGGACGTCCCGGGCGTGCGGGCTGAGCTTGGGTGACGGCACGGGCGCCGACGATACGCCGGCCGAGGTGGGCGGCGGCGTGCCGATCGAGCCGGTGTCCGCCGGTCGTTGGGCGCAGCCCGCCAGCGCCAGCCCCGCCAGCACCGATACCACGAGTCCTCGCACGTGCCCTCCTGCGGCCGATCCTGCCACCAGGACGGACGCGGGGGTCAGCGCGGTTGCACGGCCTGGTCCGGGCCGCTGAACGCCTGCACGCGCTCCTCGCCGTCCGCGCTCTCGCCGAACACCCGGTTGTCGGACGAGCCGTTGGCCGAGGACGCCGGCGCGCGGCCCGTGGCGCGGGGCAGGTCGCGCACCCGGACCTGCGGCAACGCACCGGGGTGCCGCGAGCGCAGCCAGCCGACCAGGTGCTCGCGCGCCACGCACCGCAGGTCCCACAGCCGTCCGGCGTCCGACGCGCTCACCAGCGCGCGGACCCGCACGAACGAACCCACGGCGTCGGTCACCTGGAGCACGCACACCCGGCCGTCCCACAGGTCGCTGGTCTCCAGCGCGTGCCGCAGCTCGTGCCGCAGCTCCTCCACCGGCACCGTCCAGTCGAGGTCCAGCTCCACCGTGCCCAGCAGCGCCGACTGGGTGCGGGTCCAGTTCTCGAACGGGGTCTTGAGGAAGTAGGCGGTGGGCAGGATCAGCCGCCGGTCGTCCCACAGGTGCACGACCACGTACGTGAGCGTGATGTCCTCGATGCGGCCCCACTGCTTGTCCACGACCACCACGTCGTCGAGGCGCACCGCGTCGCTGAACGCGATCTGCACGCCCGCGAACACGTTGCCCAGCAACGACTGCGCCGCCAGCGCGGCGATCGCGCCGATGACACCGGCGGAGGCCAGGATCGAGGTGCCGGCGGCCCGTGCGCCGGGGAACGTCATCAGCACCGCGGCCGCCGCCAGCACGCTCACCACGACCACCGTGACGCGGCGGACCAGCGTGATCTGCGTGTGCACGCGGCGGGCGTGCCGGTTGTCGGACACGTCGACCCGGATGCGCGCCAGCGTGGCGTCCTCGATCACCACCAGTAGCGCGGCGAGCAGCCAGGCGCCCGCGAGGATGAGCGCTATCCCCGTGACGTGCATGGCCACCGGCCGCCAGTCGCCGTGCGCCGCCACGCCGAGCGAGACCTGCGCCGCGACCAGCACCGCCACCGCGAGCGCGGGCTTGTGCGCGTGCCGGGCGAGGCCGGCGAACAACGCCGACCGGCGGCCGATGCGCCGGACCACCCGGTGGACCAGCGTGACGGTGAGCAGCGCGACGAGCAGCGAGCCGGCGAACGTGACCACGGCTGCGAGCACGGGAAGGGCACCTCCTCTGCGCGGGTACGTCCCCGGAGCCGTACCCGCGAACGGAGTAGTTCAGGCGTGTTTGAACCCCGTGCCGGGCGATTGGGAGATTCACCACAGGCGGGTGGCGGGTCGTCGGTGGCGGCTCTTCGGCGGTGCAGGGTGGGCCGGCGGGCCTTGTAGAAATGACCGACGTGGTCGACCCGGGGGAGGGCAGCTCATGCGCCGGTCGTCCGCGGTGGTGGTGCTGGTCGCGCTGGCGGTCGCCCTCTTCTCGTTGACCACCGTGGAGACCCTGCCGGTCGGTCTGCTGCCGGTGATCGCGGCCGACCTGGGTGTGTCGCGGTCGGCGGTGGGGCTGTTGGTGACCGGCTACGGCCTGGTGGTGGCCGTGCTGTCGGTCCCGCTGACCCACTGGGTGCGCCGGGTGCCGCGGCGGACGTTGTTGCTGGCCCTGCTGGGGGTGTTCGTCCTGGCCACGGCGGTGAGCGCGGTCGCGCCGAACTACGGTGCGCTGCTCGCGTCGCGCGTCACGGTCGCGTTGGCGCACGCGGTGTTCTGGTCGGTGGTGGCGACCGCTGCGGCGGGGCTCTTCTCGCCGGCGGTGCGCGGTCGGGTGGTCGCGGGGCTGTTCACCGGCCCGGCGCTGGCGGGCGTGGCGGGCGTGCCCCTCGGCACGTGGTTCGGGCAGCACGCGGGGTGGCGGCTGCCGTTCCTGGTCGTGAGCGGGCTCGGGTTCACCGCGCTGGTGGCGGTGTTCGCCCTGCTGCCGGCCGGGGCGGCGCAGGGCGGTCACGCGGGTCGCGGCGTCGAACCGGACCTGCGGAGGTTCGTGGTGCTGATGGCGACCACGGTCGTCGTCGTGTGCGGCTTCTTCACCACCTACACCTACGTCACGGCGTTCCTGACCGACGTGGCCGGGTTCGCCGAGGCGGCGACCGCGCCCGTGCTGCTGGCCTCCGGCGTCGCCGGGTTCGTCGGCACGTCGGTCGCCGGCGCGGTGGTCGACCGGTGGCCCCGGTCGGCGCTGGTCGCGGCCGTCGGCTCGCTGGGTGCCGCGTTGCTGGGCCTGCACGCGTTCGGCGCGACGCCCGCCGCGACCGTGGCGCTGGTGATGCTGTTCGGCGCGGCGGTCGGGGCGATGACGACGGCCCTGCAGAGCCGCATCCTGGTCGTGGCGCCCGGCAGCACGGAGATCGCGTCGGCGATCAGCTCGGCCATGTTCAACGTCGGCATCGCGGGCGGCTCGCTGCTGGGCGGGCTGTTGCTCCCGACCGACGGCGGGGTGCGGTCGCTCGTGCTGGTCGGCGGGCTGCTCGCGGTGGCCGCGCTGGGCATCCTGCTCACCGAACCGCTGTGGGTCGCGCGCCGCTAACCCTTGGGGAGCAGGTGGGCGACCTGGCCGACGAACGCCACCAGCCGGTCCGGCGTGAACCGCTCGGGGTCGGTGATCGCCAGGCGGCCCGCCATCTCGGCCAGCGCGAGCATGGTGTGGCCGAGCAGCTCGGCGTCCAGCCCGGTGTCGCCCATCGCCTTCAGGCCCAGCTCGGCCAGGGCGTTGACCTGCGCCAGCACCTGCGCCCGGACCAGCTCGACCTGGCGGCGGAACGCCACCGGCGTGCCCTCGGGCGGCAGCAGCACCAGCCGCCAGCGCTGCGGTGACGCGACGACGGCGTTGACGAAGGCGTGCACGGTGTCGGTGTAGACGTCCTCCGGCCGGCGGTCGCCGAAGTCGGTGGCCGGCATCGCGCCCAGCACCTGGGCCGTCGCCCGGTCGGCCTCGCGGTGCAGCAGCGCGGCGATCACCTCGGTCCGGTTCGCGTACAGCTCGTAGACCACGGGCTTGGTCACGCCCGAGCGGCGGGCGACGGCCTCCATGGTCACGGCGTCGAAGCCGCCTTCGGCGATGAGGTCGAGCGCGCCGTCGAGGAGCTGGTCGCGCCGCTGGTCCGGTGGCAGGCGCGGTGCGTACTTGCGACGCGTTGTGCTCACCGGACCATATTGCTACGGTGGCGTAGCTTTGACAAAGCTACGCATGCGTAGGAAGCGCTGCGACATGCTACGAAGCGCTCGGAGGCAACGGTGTTCGTGGAGTCCGAGGGCGCGCGGCTCGCCGTGTTCGAACACGGCGACCGGTCCGCGCCGACCGTCGTCCTGGTGCACGGCTACCCGGACACGCACCGGGTGTGGGACGACGTCGTGCCGTTGCTGGCCGAGGAGTTCCACGTGGTCACCTACGACGTGCGCGGGGCGGGAGAGTCGTCCGCGCCGCGCGGGCTGGCCGCCTACCGGCTGCCGGTGCTCGCGCGGGACCTGTTCGCGGTGATCGCGGCCGTCAGCCCGGACGCGCCGGCGCACGTCGTCGCGCACGACTGGGGCTCCATCCAGGCGTGGGAGGCGGTGACCACGCCGGACGCGCCGATCGCCTCGTACACCTCGATCTCCGGGCCGTGCCTGGACCACGTCGGCCACTGGATGCGCCGCCGGACGACCCGCCGCCAGGTCGAGCAGCTGCTGCACTCCTGGTACATCGCGGTGTTCCACCTGCCGTTCGTCGCGCCCCTGCTGTGGCGGCACGTGATCGGGCCGCGCTGGCAGGGGATCGTGCGGCGGTTGGAGGGCGTCGCGCCGCACGTGTCGCCGACCGTGGTGCGGGACGGCGTGCAGGGCATCGCGCTGTACCGGGCGAACTTCATCCCGCGGCTGCGCTCGCCGCGCGTGCGGAAGACGGACGTGCCCGTGCAGGTCGTGCAGCCGTCGCGGGACCGGTACGTCACGGCCGGCGTGACCGAGGACGTCCCGCGATGGGCGTCGGACGTGCGGCGGCGGGTGATCGACGCCGGGCACTGGGTGCCGGTCACGCACCCCCGGGCGGTGGCGCTGCTGGTGGCCGACCACGTCACGGCGCACAATCACCCGGCTTGACCTGCTGGAGCACGTCCCGGGCCCGTTGGCGGCCCAGGTTCCAGGAGCGCCAGTCGTCCGCTTCGACGCGGCGGTGGAGCAGGGCGCAGGCCCGCAGGCGCGGTGGGAGCTCGGCCAGCGCGGGCACGGCGTCGTCGGACAGGCGGGCCAGGTACCAGACGTCGATCTTCTCGGTGGCGTGGTAGCGGTCGACGTTGCGCTCGGCGATGAACCGGTCCGGGTTCAGCGCGGCCAGCCCGACCAGGGCGGCGAAACCCGTGCCGACTACGGCCCGCGCCAGCCACCCGCCCTCCAGCCGCACGCCCGCGGCCAGGACCAGGAGGTAGACGACGCCGAGCCACAGCTCGCAGGCCGAGACCAGGACGCGCAGGACGGTGAAGCCGTACGCCTGCTGGTAGAGCCACATGCGGGCCAGGGCGGAGGCGACGATCACCAGGGTGAGCACGCTCAGCGCGCCCAGCGAGCCGCGCAGCCACCGGCGGTCGGTCGGCGAGTCGAGGCGGGCGAGCCGGGCGACGACCGCGATCACCCCCAGGGTCAGCACGGTGACGGCGAGCAGTTGCCAGAAGCCGCTGCGGGCGTAGTCGGCGTAGGTGAGGTCGGGCGTGACGAGGACGTGCTCGTCGCCGCCGAAGAGCGTGCTGACCTGCACGGCGACGAACGCGGCGAAGAGCGCGACGAGCGCGCCGACCGGGAGCGCCCAGTCGCGGCGGGCGACCGTTCGGGGCAGGTCGGAGGCGTCGTCGAGGGTCGGCGGGCAGACGCGCAGGTAGGCCGCGCCGATCGTGCCCAGACCGACGGCGGTGAACAGCACGATCGGTTGGCCGGACGACTCGTCGGGCGCGATCGAGCCGAGCAGGTCGGCGAACGCGGCGTCGGCGCCGGCCAGCAGCGGGACGAACACCAGCAGCAGACCGGCGGTGACGAGGACCGGCCGGGCCAGCGGCGGCGCGCCGGACGCCTTGATGCCCCGTGCCACCCAGGGCACGGCCCGGACGGCGGCGACGGGCACGGCCAGGGATCCGAACACGAGGCCGCGTGCGGTCCGACCCCCGGTGACGGCGAGTGATCCGGCGGCGCAGCCGGCGATGGCGCAGAGCGTGAAGAGCCAGTCGGCGGCGACGAACGCGCCGACGGCGAAGAGGGCGACGGAGAGGACGGCCCAGACCGGTCTGACGTGGCGCAGGAGGGCGAAGACGAGGATCGCGGTCAGGGCCCAGCCGAGGCCGGGTTCGTCCAGGGGCAGCAGGACGGCCGCCCCGATGCCGCCGGCGGTGCCGGTGAGCAGGACGCGGTTGGGAGTCATTCGTAGTCCTCTTCAGGGCGTGGGCGTGGCGAGAAAAGAAAAAGAGGAAAAGAGCCCTCGCCGGACGGGCGGATCAGCATGGCGCGGGCATCAGTGGAAGCCGCGGGTATTGGTGAACTCGCGCCCACCTGACGCGTGCGGTAAGGCTGCGCCAGGTCGGCGGGATGACCCGAGGCCCTGCTTTTGGGAAGAGCAGGTGGGGGCGAGGTGGGGTGGTGCGGGGTCAGGGTTGGTCGGTGGCGGGGAGGGTGGCGCGGATTCGGCAGCCCGGGCCGTCGACGACGGCGATCGTGCCGCCGTGCAGGTCGACCACCCAGCGGGCGATGTTGAGGCCCAGTCCCGTGCCGCCGCCGCCGGCCCGTTCACCTCGGGTGAAGCGTTCGAAGACGCGTTCGCGGTCTTGAGGGGCGATGCCCGGGCCGTCGTCGGCGACTTCGAGGACGAGGTCCTTGTCGACGGAGGCCGAGACGCGCACCTCGCCACCGGTGGGGCCGTGGCGGGCGGCGTTGTCCAGCAGGTTGGCGACGACTTGGGCCAAGCGGGCCTCGTCAGCGTAGACCGTCGCGGTCGGTGGGGAGACGGTGATGGTGAAGCGGATTCCGCGGGCGGCGACCGAGGCTTCGGCGACGACTTCTTCCAGCAACGGGGCCAATGGGAATTCGGCCTTGTCGAGGCGGTGGGCGCCGGCGTCGATGCGGGACAGGTCCAGCAGTTCCGTGACCAGGCGGCCCAGGCGTTCGGTCTGGGCCAGTGCGGTGCGCATGGTGGCGGGGTCTGGTTCGGCGATTCCGTCGACGACGTTTTCCAGCACGTTCTGCAATGCGGTGATGGGTGTGCGCAGTTCGTGCGAGACGTTGGCGATGAGTTCGCGTCGCTGCTGGTCCGCCGCGCCGAGGTCGGCTGCCATCTGGTTGAACGCGCCGGCCAGTTCGCCGACCTCGTCCCGTGCCGTCGCGCGCACCCGGCTGCTGTAGTCGCCCGCCCGCATCGCGCGCACGGCGGCGGTCATCTCGCGCAACGGCCTGGTCATCCCGTGCGCCAGGACCTGCGACGTCACCAGGACGATCGCCATCGCGCCGAACGTCGTGCCCGGCGCCAGCCAGCCGATCCGCCACCGGAAGAACGCGAACCCGGCCGACATCGCCGAGACCAGCAGGATGCCCAGCTTCAGCTTGATCGACCGCACCGGGTCGAGTGGGCGCGGCAGCCACTCGACGGTGGCCTGCAACGCCGAGCGCAGGCTCATCGGGGGACCTCCAGCGCGTAGCCGACGCCGTGCACGGTGCGGATGAGGTCGGTGCCCAGCTTCCGTCGCAGGGCCTTGATGTGGCTGTCCACGGTCCGCGTGCCCGTGCCGTCGGCCCAACCCCAGACCTCGCTCAGCAGCCGCTCGCGGGACTGGACGGCACGCGGTCGTTCGGCGAGGTGCACCAGCAGTTCGAACTCGGTCGGCGTCAGGTGCGCCTCCTCGCCGCCGCGCACCACCCGCCGCTCGGTCAAGTCGATCTCCAGGTCGGCCACGGTGATCCGGGACGCCGCCGCCGACGCCGCCCGCTCCACCCGCCGCAGCAGGGCGTGCACCCGCGCGGCCAGCTCGCGGATCGAGAACGGCTTGGTCAGGTAGTCGTCCGCCCCGACCGCGAGCCCCACCAGCAGGTCCGTCTCGTCACCGCGCGCGGTCAGCATGAGCACCGGCACGGGCTGCTCGGCCTGGATCCGCCGGCACACCTCCAGCCCGTCGAACCCCGGCAGCATCACGTCCAGCACCACCAGGTCGGGCCGGACGTCCCGGGCGCGCGTGACGGCCGACGGCCCGTCGTGGGCCAACTCGACCTCGAACCCCTCGGCCCGCAGCCGCGCGGCCACGGACTCGGCGATGGTCAGGTCGTCCTCGACCACCAGAACGCGGCGTGTCATGCGGCCGACTCTATGTCGCGGCCGTGGAGGCGACCGGCGCGACTTGTGAACGTCCTGTGGAGGTCGCGCCACCACGATGTTGCTCCGAATGCAGTAACGCCGTGTCGCGTGCGGTCGACCTCTTAGGTGAGAGGCGTGGAGGTTGCCATGGCGAGACAAGTGGCTATCGGGATCGGCGTGTCGCGGGTGGACCGCCTACCGGTGTTGCAGGGCGTCGAGAGCGGTGTCGCCGACTTCTTCCGGTGGGCGCGCGATCAAGGCTTCGAGGTGCACTCGTTCACCGACTCCGACGGCAGGTTGGTGACCACCGACGACCTGAAGCGGTACGTCGAGGAACTGGTCACCACTCGGGACGTCCAGAAGCTCTTCGTGTTCTTCGCCGGACACGGTGTGAGCACCGACCTGGTCGAGGACAACTGGCTGCTCAGCAGGGCGGGTACCAACCATGACGAGGCGATCAGCGTGGCGAGGAGCGCCGAGTACGCCCGCAATTGCGGCATCCCCCACGTGGCGTTCTTCGGCGATGCCTGTCGGACACCGCCCGTCGGGTTCCAACTGGGCATGAGAGGCGCGACCATCTTCCCGTACTTGGCTGTCCGCAACGGTGTACGCGTGCGGGTCGATCGGTTCTTCGCCACGCGGCCGGGTGAGCGTGCGTTCGAGCAGGTGCCCGACGACGTGAGGTCGGAGGCGTTCGGGATCTTCAGCAGGTTGCTCGTTGCGGCACTCGAAGGTCGGGTGCCTGAAGTGGTCACTCCCATCGATGACGGGAAGTTGCCGTTCGCCGTGCAGGCTCACCCGTTGGGCGAGTACCTCGATGAACAGGTACCCAGGGAGTCGTACCGCCTTCTGGCGGTGCAGCAGACACCCGACTACCGCGCTGAGTCGGCCTGGTCACCGCATGTCATCTCCTGGCTGCCGGGGCCGGGTCAACCGCCTGCCGTCGGTGTGCCGTCAGCCGCACGTCCTTCTCGCCGAGGCGGCACGACCGGCTCGCGTCCGCCGGACATGAGCCAGGCAGATGACGACACCTTGTCGCGTTTCCTGGAAGAGGAGCGGGGACGTCGGCTCGACGAGACGTTCGACAGGATCCGCAACGTCGTGCTCGGATCAAGCGGGCTCGCGGGGCTGACCGTAGTCGGCGGCACGGCGAGCCGGGTTCTGGTCACCGGAGGCCGTGCTGATGTCGCAGAGGAGCCCGAGGGCTGGCACATCGCGGGTCCGCAGCACGGGTCCGCCACCGCGCTGATCGAAATCGAGCGTGCCGACAGAGCGTCGGACTGGCTGGCCGCAGCCCTGTTCCCTGGCCTCTCCGGCACCGCCGTGCTCGGGCCGCACGGTGTCGAGCAACTGATCTACTCCCCGGTCTTCGCCGAGCACGACACGGTCCCGGAGCCGCCGCATTCGATCGTCATGGCGTTGGCGCTTTTCGAGGAGGGAATGTTCAGCCCCGACGACAAGGATGTACAAAGCGCGGTCTTCGACAGGTTCGACCCCGTCGTCGCCGTCCTCACCGCTGTCGAGTACGCCCGTAGAGGGCGACCCGACCTGGTGCTCGACTTGATCGACCACTTCGTCAACGGCGGTCGCGTGGTGCCCTACGACCTGGTCTTGTTCGCTGGGCAGGATCTGGACGACCTACACATCCCCGTGGTGCCGGACTTCCCGATGACCACCCGCGGTTGGGTGCTCGCCGAGACAGCGCTGGTCGGTGAAAAGGCGTTCAAGGCGGCTCGGCCCTACCTCACGCCATCGCTGTGGACCGCGTTCAGCGCCGCGCCGCTGCCGGTCATGCAGGCGCTGGTCGGGCAGGTCGAGACCGAGGCTGGGGCGGTCGACCACTTCCGCGCATGACACCACCGACGAACAAGGCGGATCGCGATGCGACTGGTATTCGTCCACGGTCGAGGGCAAGCCAAGAAGGATCCGGACGCCCTGCGTGAGCACTGGAAGGCAGCGCTTGTCGCAGGCTTGGGTGACAGCCGGCTCCCCGAAGGGCTCGATATCAGGTTCCCTTTCTACGGCAAGCTCCTCCAAGACCACGTCGACCGCTCGCTCTCCGGTGCACAAGCCGTGGCTCGCGGCGCGGCAGGTACCGAACAGGATGCCCTCGCGGGCGAGATGCTGTTGGAGATCGCTGAACGGGCGGGAGTCACCAACGATGACATCGCCAAGGAACTCGACGATCGTGCGGTGGCCCGTGGTCCGGAGAACTGGCCATGGGTCAGAGCCGCAGCCAGGGCGGTAGGCAAACGCTTGCCATGGCTGGCCAGCGGTGTGCTCGAAGCGTTTGTCCGGGACGTTCACACCTACCTCTCGGTGCGAGTCGTGGCCGAGGAGGTCAACGAGCGCGTCCGTCGGGAGCTCGACGGCGGGTCGGCCGTGGTCGTCAGCCACTCCCTTGGATCGATAGTCGCCTATCAGGTGTTGCACGAACTCGGTAGACGGGTCGAGGTGCCGCTGTTCGTGACCGTCGGCTCCCCGCTCGGAATACCGGTCGTGAAGAGCTACCTCGAAGGAAAACCGAGCAAGCCACCGAATGTCAGGCGTTGGGTCAACGGATCCGACGAGCGCGACCCAGTCGCCCTATACGCGCGACTCGACCGGGACAGCTTCGCCGCCGGGATAGACAACTTCGCCGACATTCACAACCCGCGCGATGACGCGCACGGGATTACCGGATACCTCTCCGACGAAGTGATCGCGGCGGAAGTGCTCGACGCGGTGGAGCGCGGTTAACGGTCGCGTGTCGGACTACGCCTGCGGTCGGTGGATTCTAATGGGCGTGATGTTGCGAGGCTGACCGCTGGAGGTCGCGCCGGGCGGGCGTCATAGGGTGACCGGGTGGCTGATGCGGTCCTTGAGGCGGTGCTGGAGCGGATCACGTTCGCCAACGAGGAGACCGGTTACACGGTCGCCCGGGTCGATCCCGGGCGCGGCGGGGAGCTGGTCACGGTGGTCGGGGCGCTGCTCGGCGCGCAACCCGGCGAGTCGATCCGGATGCGCGGGCGCTGGGGGTCGCACCCGCAGTACGGCAAGCAGTTCCACGTGGACGACTACACGACCGTGCTGCCGGCCACCATCCAGGGCATCCGCCGCTACCTGGGCTCGGGGCTGATCAAGGGGATCGGGCCGGTGCTGGCCGACCGGATCGTCACGCACTTCGGCGTGGACGCGCTGGACGTCATCGAGCACGAGCCGCAGCGCCTGATCGAAGTGCCCAAGCTCGGGCCCAAGCGCACCAGGATGATCGCCGCCGCGTGGGAGGAGCAGAAGGCGATCAAGGAGGTGATGGTCTTCCTCCAGGGCGTCGGCGTGTCGACGTCGTTGGCCGTGCGGATCTACAAGCAGTACACCGACAAGGCGATCGAGGTCGTGCGCGAGGAGCCCTACCGGCTCGCCAACGACGTCTGGGGGATCGGGTTCCGCACCGCCGACCAGATCGCGAAGGCCGTCGGCATCCCGCACGACAGCCCGCAACGGGTGAAGGCCGGGCTCCAGTTCACGCTGTCGGAGGCCACCAACGACGGCAACTGCTACCTGCCCGAGAACGCGCTCATCGGCGAGGCCATCAAGATCCTCCAGGTCGACGCGGGCCTGGTGATCGAGTGCCTGGCCGAGCTGGTCGCCGAGGAGGGCGTGGTCCGCGAGGTCATGCCGGACGGCGAGCCGGGCATCTACCTGGTCGCGTTCCACCGCGCCGAGATCTCGCTGGCCAACCAGTTGCTGCGGCTGCTCAAGACCGACGAGGAGCGGATGCCCGCGTTCCAGCACGTCGACTGGGAGCGGGCGTTCGCGTGGCTCGGCGCGTCGCTGGAGGACAAGCAGCGCGACGCCGTGCGGCTGGCCCTGACCCGCAAGGTGGCGGTGCTGACCGGTGGTCCGGGGTGCGGCAAGAGCTTCACCGTGCGGTCGATCGTGAAGCTGGCCGCCGCCAAGGGGGCGAAGGTGGTGCTGGCCGCGCCGACCGGCCGGGCGGCCAAGCGGTTGACCGAGCTGACCGGGCACGAGGCCCGCACCGTGCACCGGCTGCTGGAGCTCAAGCCCGGCGGTGACGCGGCCTACGACCGCGACCGGCCGCTCGACGCGGACCTCGTGGTCGTCGACGAGGCTTCGATGCTGGACCTGCTGCTGGCGAACAAGCTGGTCAAGGCCGTCGCGCCGGGCGCGCACCTGCTGCTGGTCGGTGACGTGGACCAGTTGCCGTCGGTCGGCGCGGGCGAGGTGCTGCGGGACGTGCTGTCCGCCGACAGCCCCATCCCGAACGTCCGCCTCACGCACATCTTCCGGCAGGCGCAGCAGTCCGGCGTGGTGACCAACGCGCACCGGATCAACAACGGCGACTACCCCGTCGTGCAGGGCATGCCGGACTTCTTCTTCTTTTCGGTCGAGGAAGCCGAGGAAGCGGCGGCGCTCGTGGTCGACGTCGTGGCCCACCGCATCCCGCGCAAGTTCGGCCTGAAGCCGCGCACGGACGTGCAGGTGCTCGCGCCGATGCACCGGGGTCCGGCGGGCGCGGGCGGCCTGAACGCGTTGCTGCAGGAGGCCTTGACACCGTCCAAACCGGACCTGCCGGAACGCCGGTTCGGCGGCCGGGTCTTCCGGGTCGGCGACAAGGTCACCCAGATGCGCAACAACTACGACAAGAACGTCTTCAACGGCACGCTCGGCATCGTCACCGCGATCGACGCCGTGGAGCAGAAGCTGACCGTTCGGACCGACGAGGAAGAGGACGTGGACTACGAGTTCGCCGAGCTGGACGAGCTGACCCACGCCTACGCCATGACGATTCACCGCTCACAGGGCAGTGAGTACCCGTGCGTCGTCATTCCAATCACGACCAGCGCGTGGATGATGTTGCAGCGCAACCTGCTGTACACGGCCGTGACTCGGGCCAAGAAGCTGGTCGTGCTGGTCGGGTCGCGCAAGGCGATCGGCCAGGCGGTCCGCACCGTGGGCGCCGGACGACGCCACACGGCACTGGACCACCGCCTCGCGCGGCTCCTCTGAGCGGGTCAGCGCATCGGGAAGGCGATGTCGCAGACCTCGTCGTCGGGGCCGGCCGCGTCGAAGTCCGCGAAGTACACCTCGCGGGGAGCGTCGTGGACGACGTGACCGTTGTCCTTGATCCACATCGCCACGGCGTCATAGGCGGACAGGATCTGCGGGAACGCCACCTGCGCCTTGGTCAGCCGCACGTACGCCTCCCGGTGCGCGGGCTCCACCCGGGCCGCGACCCCGCTCGGCGGCTGTGCCGCGCCGATCGGCACGCACGCCTCGACCGGCCCGTCGCTGTCCTCGTTCACCTCGCCGTGGTAGACGACGAACGGTGCATCGGCGACGCCGCCGTGCTCCTGGGCGGCCTTGACCAGCCGGTCCATCGAAGCGTTGATCCAGTCGACGAGCGCCGGCTGGAACAGGTGCCGCTGCTCGGTCAGGACCACCTGCTCGGGCACGTCACGCTGCTTGACCTCGTACATCTCCACCAGACCCTTCCCTCCCGACAACACGACGCGGAGGTGGGCGGCCAGGCCGCGTTGCACGGCCATCCGGTGCTCGACGGCGTCCCAGTACTCGGTGAGCAGTCGGGCCCGCTCGTCCTCGGGCGCGGCCACGATCCGGGCCACGACCGCGAGCGGCATGTCCAGCCGGCGCAGCAGCAGCACCAGGCGAGCGGTGGCCAACTGGTCCTCGCCGTACCGCCGGTAGCCGTTGCCCGGCTCGACCGCGGCCGGGCGCAGCAGGCCCTGGCGCTCGTAGAGCCGCAGCGCCTTCACCGACAGCCGCGACCGGCGGGCGAACTCGCCGATGCCCAGTAGCCGTGCCACCCCCGCATCCTCCACGGCGACGACCCTGCGGGCTGCCCCAGGGGACGAGTCAACGCCTACTGGCGGTAGTTCTCGACCGTGCCAGGATCACGGGCCTCGGCGGCGTCCGGGTCCATGCCGGCCGCACGGCGGGCGCGGCGCTGGCGCAGCAGGTCCCACGTCTGGTCCAGGGCGACTTCCAGGTCGCGCAGCCGCCGGGCGTCGCCCTCGGTCAGGCCCTCGCCGATGCGCGACCCCTCCAACCGGTGCTCTTCCTCCACCAGTTGGGTGATCCGTGCGACTAGTTCTTCGTCCGTCACGACTCCTCCTCCATCCGGACCAAGAGCCGGGTACCTCGCCGGCATCTGTCAAAACCCCGTGCCGCCGGGGCCTGGGAACGACCGGTTGGCGGGTGTGCAAGCGGCCGGTCCGTCCCCCATCCTCCTGCTCAACCCTGCCTAGGAGGAACAACCGTGAAGTCGACCGGACGCTCACTGCTGACGCTGGCCATAGCCGGTGTCGCGGCGGCCGCGGTGCTCACCGGGGGCACCCCCGGAACCGCCGGCCCCGCACCCGAGGTCGCCGCGGTCCAAGCCGGACCGACCTACGTCTACAAGGTCCACGCGCCGCTCGGCGCCGCCGCCCAGAACCTGCTCGGGCGCGGCTTCGACGTGCTGGAGGACCGTGACGGCGACTACCTGTTCGTGCTCGGCGACGCGACCACCGGCGGCGCTCTCGCGCGGGCCGGGTTCACCGCCGTGATCGACGAGGTGCTGCCCGCGCCGCAGTGGCAGCCGCCCGCCAAGAAGTCCCAGTCGCCGACCTTCGACGCCGCCGACGTCAACGAGACCTACTACGGCGGCTACCGCACGATCAACGCCCACTGGTCGCACCTCGACCTCGTCGGGCAGCAGTACCCGAACCTGACGACCCTGGTCGACTACGGCGACTCGTGGCGCAAGACCCAGGGCGCGGGCGGGTACGACCTGCGGGCCATCTGCATCACCAAGAAGAACGCGGGCGACTGCGCGCTGACCACGTCCGCGCCCAAGCCCCGGTTCTTCGTGATGGGCCAGCTGCACGCCCGCGAGGTCACCACCGGTGACGTGGCGTGGCGGTGGATCGACCACCTGACCAGCGGTTACGGGGTCGACGCCGAGGTCACGGCGCTGCTGGACACCACCGAGGTGTGGGTGGTGCCGATCGCCAACCCCGACGGCGTGAACATCGTGCAGCAGGGCGGCAACTCGCCGCGCTACCAGCGCAAGAACGCCAACACCACGAACGGGTCGAACTGCTCGGGCACGTCGTCGTCGCAGGTCGGCATCGACCTCAACCGCAACACCGACTCGCACTGGGGCGGCGCGGGCACGTCGTCCAACCCGTGCGACCAGACCTACAAGGGGCCCTCGGCGAACTCCGAGGTGGAGACCAAGGCGTTGCAGGCGTTGTGGCGCAACCTCTACCGCGACCGCCGCGGCACCGGCGTCACCGACGCCGCGCCCGCCGACACGACCGGTGTCGTGATCTCCATGCACAGCTACTCGAACCTGGTGCTGTTCCCGTGGGGCTGGACGACGTCGTACAAGACGGGCAACGACGCGCCGTTGCGCGCGATGGCCAAGGACATGGCGACGATGGCCGGCGGGTGGCAGTACGGGCAGCCGGGCGAGGTGCTGTACAACGCGGCCGGCGCGACCGACGACTGGGTGTACGACGACCTGGGCGTGGCGTCGTTCGTGTGGGAGATCGGGCCGTCGTCGGGCACGTGCTCCGGGTTCTTCCCGACGTACTCGTGCCAGGCGTCGACGTTCTGGCCGAAGACGAAGCCGATGCTGATGTACGCGGCGAAGAAGGCGGCCAACCCGTACGGCGGCGGCACCCCGCCGGTCGGCTGCGCGCGGCAGACCAACGACACCGACGTGGCCATCCCGGACAACGGGCCGGCGGTCACCAGCACCATCACCATCGCCGGCTGCGAGGGCAACGCCTCGGCGTCGTCGCAGGTGGAGGTGCACATCGTGCACACCTACCGGGGTGACCTGGTGATCGACCTGGTCGCGCCGGACGGCACGGCGTACCCGCTGAAGGCGTCGGACAACGACGCGGGTGACAACATCGACACCACGTACACGGCGAACGTGTCGTCGGAGGCTCGCAACGGCGCGTGGCAGCTGCGCGTGCGAGACGTCTACTCCGCCGACACCGGCACCCTCACCTCGTGGAGCCTGACCGTCTGACCCCCGCGAGAGTCCTACGTTCACGCCGCGCGAGTCCTACGTTCAGAACGCGCGTGTCCTACCTTCGGAACGCGTGTGTCCTACGTTCAGGACCCCCGAATTCAACGCTCAGGACCGCCTGGTCGCCCAGCCGGTCGCCGGGGTCGCGTTGCGGCGCTGACGTGAGCGTTGAACTCGGGGGTTCCGAACGTAGGACTCTCGCGTTCTGGAGGTAGGACACACGCGTTCTGGAGGTAGGACACGCGCGAAGGGCCCTGCGGGGGAGACGCCCGCAGGGCCCTGCGGGGGAGACGCCCGCAGGGCCCTTCGGGTGGTGCCGGGTGTTACTTCAGGCCGTTGCCGATCGCGGTGATCAGCTCGCCGTTGGTGGTGTCACCGTCGAGCGCCCAGAAGAACGCGCCGCCCAGGCCCTGGGTCTTGGCGTAGCCCATCTTGCCGCCGATGGTGGCCGGGGTGTCGTAGCTCCACCACTCGCTGCCGCAGTGCGCGTACGCCGTGCCCGCGACGGTGCCGGTGGCCGGGCACTTGGTCTTGAGGACCTTGTAGTCCTCGATGCCCGCCTCGTAGGTGCCCGGCGCCGCGCCGGTCGCCGTGCCGCCCGGCGCGGACTGCGTCACGCCGGTCCAGCCGCGGCCGTAGAAGCCGATGCCCAGCAGCAGCTTGGCGGCGGGCACGCCCTTGCCCTTCAGCTTTTGGATCGCCGCGTCGGAGTAGAAGCCGGGCGTCGGGATGCCCGACCACGACGTCAGCGGCGAGTGCGGGGCCGTCGGGCCCTTGGCGGCCCACGCGCCGAAGTAGTCGTAGGTCATGACGTTGTACCAGTCGAGGTACTGCGCCGCGCCGCCGTAGTCGGCCGCGTCGATCTTGCCGCCGTTGGACCCGTCCGCCGTGATGGCGGCCGTGACCAGGTTGTTGGCGCCGAACCGGTTGCGCAGCGCCTGCGACAGCGTCTTGAACGAGCCGAAGCCGCTGGTGTCGCAGGTCAGGCCGCAGGCGTTCGGGTACTCCCAGTCGATGTCGATGCCGTCGAACACGTCCGCCCAGCGCGGGTCCTCGACCAGCTTGTAGCAGGACTCGGCGAACGCGGCCGGGTTCTGCGCCGCCTGGCCGAAGCCGCCGGACCAGGTCCAACCGCCGAACGACCACAGCACCTTGATGTGCGGGTACATCTTCTTCAGCTTGCGCAGCTGGTTGAACGAGCCGCGCAGGGCGCCGGTGTCCCAGGTGTCCGCCACGCCGTCGACGGAGTTCGCCGCGGTGTAGGCCATGTCGTAGTCGGCGTAGGCGTCACCGATGGTGCACTGGCCGTTCTGCACGTTGCCGAACGCGTAGTTGATGTGCGTCAGCTTCGCGGCCGAGCCGGAGGTGTGGATGTTCTTCACGAAGTACTGGCGGCCGTAGACGCCCCACTGGGTGAAGTAGCCGAGGTTCTTCCGCGAACCGACCGGCGGGTTGCTGGTCGTCGTGGTCGTCGTCGTGTCCGTGGTGGTGGTCGTCGTCGTAGTGGTCGTGGTGGTGGTCGTGGTCGTCGTCGGGTCGACCCCGCCGGCGTCACACGACGCGCCGTTCAGCTTGCAGTTGGCCGGTCCGGCGAACGCGCCGGAGTAGGTCACGTTGAAGCCGAAGCTCACCGACGCGCCCACGCCCACGTTGCCGTTCCACGTGTTCTTCACGGTCACGTGCTGGCCGCTGGTGGTGTACGAGCCGTCCCACAGGGAGCTGACCTTGTGGCCGGCGGGCAGGTCGAACTCGACCGTCCACGACGTCAGGGCGGACGTGCCGCCGTTCTTGATCGTGTACTTGCCCTCGTAGCCGGTGCCCCAGTCCGAGCCCTTGTTGAAGGTGGCCGAGACGCCGCCCGCACCGCTGGCCGCGGGTGCGACGACCAGCCCCACCACCAACGTGGCGACCGCCACGAACAACGCTGTGACATGCCATCGGATCTTGGACATCGTGCTCCTCGTCAGGAAAGGAGTGCAGGGTTGAGGCCACCATGTGGTTCAGACCACTTCACGGTCAAGGTCTAGACCATTGTCGTCACTCGAACGGACTAGTGGCAAACCCTTCGGAACCGGTTCCGAAGCCCGCCGACCACTAGGGGGTGATGAGCCTAAAGTCTGACCCCACTCCCAGACCACGGTCCGACGCGCACACGCCGCCGGACGGCCAGACTCGACCCCGTCGAGGGGGTCTCGACGTGGCAGAGGGAGGCAACGCGTTGTTGGGCAAGAGGGGAATCGCCTTAGCGGCCGTCGTGGGGCTGGCCGTCGTGGCCGTCGGCGGGACGGCGGTGGCCGAGCCGTCGGTCGAGCAGGCCGACCGCGTCGACCGCCAGGTCGTGCAGCGGGCGTTGGACGACATGGCGCGCACGGGGGCGCAGGGCGTGCAGGCGCGGGTGACCGACGGGCGGCGCGAGTTCACCGCCCGCAGCGGCACGGCGCGCGTCGACTCGCCGCGCCCGGTGCCGACCGACGGCCGGTTCCGGGTCGGCAGCATCACCAAGACGTTCGTGTCGACCGTCGTGCTGCAACTGGTCGGCGAGGGGAAGGTCGAGCTGGACGCGCCGGTGCAGCGCTACCTGCCCGGCCTGCTGCCGCAGGGCGACCGGATCACCGTCCGGCAGGTGCTCCAGCACACCAGCGGGCTGTACAACTACACGTCCGCGCTGCCGCTGGACCCGGACGGCCTGCTGACCATCCGGTACCGGACGTGGACGCCCGCCGAGCTGGTCGCCCTGTCCACGGCCCGGCCGCTGGACTTCGAGCCCGGCACCCGGTGGAGCTACTCGAACACGAACTACGTCGTGGCCGGGATGCTGGTGGAGAAGGTCACCGGCAAGCCGTACGAGGCGGCCGTGACCCAGCGCGTCCTGCGCCCGTTGGGCCTGCGCTCGACGTCCGTGCCGGGCACGCGCGCCGACATCGCGGGCCCGCACGCCCACGGGTACATCCGGGCGGCCGGCGGGGTCGTGGACATCACCGAGATGAACCCGTCGGTCGCGTACGCGGCGGGCGAGATGATCTCCACGACGGCCGACCTGGACCGGTTCGTGGACGCGCTGCTGGACGGTCGCCTGCTCCGGCCGGCGCAGCAGGCGGAGCTGACCTCGACCCTGCCGATCACGGGGGGTTACGCCCTGGGCATCGAGGCGCAGCAGTTGCCGTGCGGTGTCACGGTCTGGGGTCACAGCGGCGGCATCCCCGGCTACGCCAGCCTGATGCTGAGCACGGCGGACACGAAGACCCGCCTGACGGTGTCCGTGACGTCCGCGCCCGACCCGGGTCCGATCACGGGGTACGAGGAGCTGGTGAACGAGGTGTTCTGCTGACGGGGGCGCCCCGGCGCCGAGGTGGGCGGTGAGGGCCGATCGGCGGCCCTCACCGCCCGGCGGCTCAGTCGCGCCACTGCGCCGCCGGTGCGACGCCGGGCAGCGGCTTGCCGATGAGGGCGAGGGGGATGAAGAAGCACACCTGGCCGATCGCCGTGGTGAGCGTGGCGAGCGCCTTGTCGTCGTAGTGGGCGGACGCTTCGGCGTACAGCTCGTCCGGCACGCGTTCGCCGTGCGAGGAGGGGGTGAGGACGGCTTCGACGAGGGCCAGCGCGACCCGTTCGGCCGGGGTGAAGTGGGGTGCGTCCGGCCAGGACGCGACGGCGGTGATCCGGTCCTCCGCCTCGCCGGCCCGGCGCAGGTTGCCGGTGTGCAGCGCGGTCAGGTAGGTGTTGCCGACGATCTGCCCGGCGCGAAGCTGCACGAGGCCGATGGTGGTCTGCGGGATCGAGCCGTTGCCGACGGCCTGGAAGAGGACTCCGCCGATCTGCGCCAGCTCGGGGATGAGCACGGCGGGGTTGGGCAGACGGGACTGCTGGGTGGTGGTCATCGTGGACCTGTCCTTCCCGGACTTCGCTGATGTCACCACGGTGACGGTCGGCGAGCGGCGAATGTGACCGGCACGCGCCGGGTCGCCGGCGGTGGGTCGGCGTGGTGGCCGGGTGGCAGGCGGCTCGCGCGGGTCACCGGCGGCGACACGACGCGACGGCCGGTGCGTCCGCGGTCCAGGCGGTGACACGGCGCGACGGTCGGTGCGTGCGTGGTGCAGGCGGCGGCACGGCGCGACGGTCGGTGCGTCCGCAGTCCAGGCGGCGGCACGGCGTGGTGGCCGGGTGGTCGGGTTCGGGGCAGGGCCGAGTGGAGGGGGATCGGCGGGTGCGGGCGGGTCGAGTCGGCGCGCTGACGCCCGACGGCCCGTCCGGGGGCAGGACGGGCCGTCGGGTGGGGAAGGGCGCGGCGGCCGGGCGGCAGCCGGCGCGCCCGCGGTCTAAGTGGTGGCCAGGAACTTCTCCACCTGCTCCACGACGAACGCGTGGTCCTCTGCCTGGGGCAGGCCGGACACGCCGACGGTGCCCACCACGCCCACGCCGGCCACGGTCACCGGGAACACGCCGCCGTGCGCCGCGTAACGGTCGGGGTCGAGCCGGGAGTCCACCTCGAACGTCCTGCCGTTCGCGCGGAAGCTCTCGCCGACCCGGTAGGAGCTCTGCCCGTAGCGGTCCACGACGCGGCTCTTGCGGTCGATCCACTCGTCGTTGTCCGCCGACGTGCCCGGCAGCGCCGCGTGGAACAGGCGCTGCTGCCCCCGCCGCACCGAGATGGTCACCGGCAACGACCGCTCGCGCGCCGCCTCCAGCAGGAACGCGCCCAGCGCCAGCGCCACGTCGTTGTCGAACGACGTGAACACCAGCCGCGCCTCCTGCTCGGCCAACGCCTCCAGCAAGCTCACAGCGACACCACCTGTCCGGTCCGGGCGGAGGTGAACGCCGCCTCGATCACTTCCAGCGCGCGCACGGCCGACTCCGGCTCGACGGGCAGTGGCCCGCCGTCGGTGAGGGCGGCGACCAGCAGCCGGTAGAACTCCGAGTACGCGCCGGGCAGGTTCACGACCTCCTCGGCGTCGTCCAACAAACCCAGACGACCATTTGTCGACAAATCGTCAAACGGCTTGCCGGCCGCCAGGGCGTCCTCCTGCCGGTCCAGCCCGTGCGAGACGTACGCGCCGGTCGAGCCCAGCACGCGCAGCCGCGGCCCGTGGTGCGCCGCGGCGGAACTCGCCCAGAGGTGTGAACGCACACCGTCCACGTGCGTCAACGCGACGAACACGTCGTCGTCCACCTCGACGCCCGGCCGTCGCCGGTCCAGTTCCGCGTACACCGTCGCCACCGGCCCGAACAGCTCCAACGCCTGGTCGACCAGGTGCGCGCCCAGGTCGTAGAGCAGGCCGCCGGCCTCCTCCGGCGCGCCGAACTCGCGCCAGTTGTCCCACACCCGCGGCACCCACCGCTCGAACCGCGACTCGAACCGCGACACGGTGCCCAGCGCGCCCTCGGCGAGCAGCGAGCGGATCGTGCGGAAGTCGCTGTCCCACCGCCGGTTCTGGAACACGGTCACCGGCACGTCCCGGTACATCGCCGCCTGGAGCACCCGGCGGGCGTCGGCCGACGTGGGCGCGAACGGCTTGTCCACCACCACGGCCAGGCCCGCCTCGATCGCCGCCAGCGCCAACGGCACGTGCGTGCGGTTCGGGGTGGCGACCACGACCACGTCGAGGTCGAGCGCGAACAGCTCCTCCACCGCGCGCGGCAGCCGCACGCCCGGGTAGGTGGCCTGCGCGTGGGCCCGTCGGGTCGGGTCGGCGGTGAGGACGGCGCTGAGCTCCAGGCCGGGCGTCGCCGCGATCAGCGGTGCGTGGAACACCCGGCCGGCGATGCCGTAGCCGAGCAGTCCGGTGCGGAGAGACATGGGCACGATTAAAGCAACGCCGTGTAGTAAAAAGCCAGGTGCGATGATGGGTCCGTGGCCAACTTGCGCTTCCTGCGGGGGTACAACGACGCGGTGGTGCTCGGGCTGGCCCGGTCCGGCGCGGTGACCAGGGTCGAGCTGGCCGATCGCAGCGGGCTCACGCCGCAGGCGGTGTCCAAGGTGGTCAGCAGGCTCATCGACGATGGCCTGCTGGTCGAGTCGGGCACCCGCAACGTCGGCGTCGGCAAGCCGCGCACCCTGCTCAAGCTCGTCGCCGACTCGCGGCTCGCCCTCGGCGCCCAGGTCGAGCGCGACGAGCTGCGGGTCGTGCTCACCGACCTCGCGGGCACCGTGCTGGACCGCGCGGTCGCGCCGCTGCCGCGCGACTTCGACCCGCCCACGTTCGTCGAGGAGCTCACCCGGCTGGTCGACGGCCTGCGCGGCGAACGGCTCCGCAGCGAGCGCCTCCTCGGGGTGGGCATCGGCTTCGTCGGCCCGCTGGACCACCGCACGGGCGTGGTGCACTACCCGACCGGCCTGACCGCGTGGCACGACGTGCCGCTGCGCGCGTTGGCCGAACAACGGCTCGGCCTGCCCGTCGTGCTCGACAAGGACACCAACACGGCGGTCGTGGCCGAGGCGTGGCGGCGCGGCGAGGAGCTGCGCGACGCGGTGCTCGTGCTCGTCGGCACGGGCCTGGGCATCGGGATGCTGCTCGACGGCCGCGTGCACCGGGGCGTGCGCACGAACGCGGGCGAGTACGGCCACACCACCCTCCAGCTGGACGGTCCGCCGTGCGTGTGCGGGCGCAACGGGTGCATAGAGGCCCTGCACAACCTCGCCGCCGCCCGGGGCGACCTGGTCGAGGCGACGGACATCGTGGGCGTGGCCGTGGCCGACCTGGTGCAGTTGCTGGACATCGACCACGTCGTGCTGGCCGGTCGCGCGGTGCTCGCCGAACCCGCCGCCTACCTCGACGGCGTGCGCGCCAGGCTGCCCAAGGACGAGTGGCTGCCGGTCGACGTGTCGATCACCCCCCTGGGTGATGACGTGGTCGCGGCGGGCGCGGCGATGCTCCTGCTGAGCGAGTTCTACGGCCGTCCGCGCTGACCGGATGAGACATGCCCTGCTCACGGGCACTCGTGCGGGTGATTCACTGTGCGGCATGTATGCGCTCCGGTACGCCGTCGGCACCGACCCCGGCTTGCGCCGTGAAGCGAACGAGGACTCCGTGTACTTCAGCGAACGCCTGTTCGCCGTCGCCGACGGCATGGGCGGGCACGCGTACGGCGAAGTGGCGAGTTCGATCGCGGTGGCGGTGCTGGCCGACCTCGACGTCGAGGCCGACGACCCCCTCGGCGAGCTGGCCGGCGCGGCGCGGGAGATCGCCGTGCGGCTGACCGACCTGGCCGAGGAGAACTTCGACATGCGCGGCATGGGCACCACGCTCACCGCGCTGCTGTGGGACGGCGAGCGGTTCGCGGTCGGGCACATCGGCGACTCGCGCTGCTACCGCGTCCGCGAGGGCGAGCTGAGCCAGATCACCCGCGACCACACCATGGTGCAGGCGCTGGTGGACGACGGGCGGATGGCCGCCGAGCAGGCCGCCGAGCACCCCGGCCGGTCCATGCTCATGCGCGCGTTGCAGGCGGGCAGCGCGCACGACCCGGACCTGTTCTTCGCCGACGTCGAGGCGGGCGACCGGTACCTGATCTGCTCGGACGGGCTGTCCGACGTGGTGGGCGCACCGGAGATCGCCGGCCTGCTGACCGCGTCCGCCGACGGTGACGAGACCGTGCGGGCGTTGATCGACGCGGCCAACGCGGGCGGCGGACCGGACAACATCACCTGCGTCGTGGTCGACGTGCTGCCGGCGGGCAACCCGTCGTGGCTGCCGACCTGGCTGGCGCGTTAGCCGGGCGCGTCCGGTGAGCGGGTCTCAGCGCGGGCGGGGACCAGGAGTCGGCATGGCCCGGGCCGCCGCCTCGTCGGCCCGCCGGTAGTCCTCCACGCACGCCAACCCGGCGGCACCGAGCCGCTGCGGCACCTGCGCCGCCTCGGTGGCGCGCTGGGCCGTGGCGTTCGCCGGGGCCCGGTACATGCCTGCGAACGCCGCGCCGAGCGGCCCCTTGCCCAGCTCGGCCGCGGCTTCCCGGATCGAGTCGAGCGCGCCGGCCCACTCGCTCGCGAACGTCGTGCCCGCCTGCGTGAACCGGTCCATCGCGGTCGCGGTCGCGACCAGGTTCATGTGCACGCCGTTCACCGCGCACCACCGGCGCGGTCGAGGTGGTGCAGCAGCGGGTCGAACGCCAGGTCGGTGTCGGCGGCCGTCGCGTCCGCTGGGAGCAGAGGCGCGAGCATGTCGAACGCCGCTTGTCGCGCGTCCTCTGCGGCGGCGCGTGCGGCACGCGTGATGGCACGGGCCAGCGCGGCGGCGTCGGGCCTGCGGTAGAGCCGGGGGTCAAGGCGCAGCGCGCGCAGCTCGCCGCCGGGGCCGACGGTCACGTCGACCAACCCGTCGTCCGACGAGGCCGTCGCCTCCATCGCGGCCAGGGCCTGGTTCACCCCCTCGACCAGTTCGACCGTCCGCCGCCTCGCCTCGATGTGGCCCACCGTGCCCTCCAGTCCCCTCGTGCGGTGCGGTCAGCGTGCCGATCGCGGACCGCGCCACCGCTCCCGCCGGCCGCTTCCGGTCACGGCCGCGAACCGCGCGCCGGCCCCGCCCCAGACTCGGCGGCGGCTGTGCGGTGGTGAGAGGGGCGCGACACATGGGCATACCGGAGCCGTCCAGTCCCCTGTGGACCGCGGTCAAGGCCATCTACGACTCGTGGCCGCCGGACGACGAGGCGGCCGCGGCCCGGCTTGCCGACGCGTGGCAGCTCGCGGTCGACACCGTGACGACGTCCGCCGAGGAGACCGGCCGGGCGCGCGACGGCGCGTGCGCGGCTTGGCAGGACGACGGTGGCGCGGAACTGGGCCTGCGCGTGGACCAGTACCTGGCCGAGCTGGCCGGCCTCGGGCAGCGGATGGCGCGGTTGCAGGTCCGCGCCGACCACTACCGGCAGGAGCTGCACTCGGCCAAGACCGCCATCGTCGACAACATCACCCAGAACGAGGTCGTCTACGCGTTGCTGGCCAACCCCGTGATGATCAGGGGTTTCGGCCCGGGCGTCGACCTGCGGCACGACTTCGCCACCACCATCGCCAACCACCTGCGGGACATGATCATGCGCAAGGCGGCCGCGTTGCGGTGGGACGGCGCCGCGCCGCCGCCGGTGAACCGGGAACCGGTGCTGGCATTCGGCCACTACGCCCACACGGCCCTGGACGTGGCCGGGCTCGTCGTCGACACCGCCGACCTGGCCAACGCGGTCTGGTACCTCGCCGAGGGCGAGTACGGCGAGGCCGCGAGGTCCGCCCTGGGCGCGGTGCCCGTCGCCGGCATGGGCGCGACGGCGGCCAAGGTCGCCCAAGTCGCGGACGCCGTGGGCGACGCCGTGCCGCCCGAAGGCGCGGACGGCCGGCCAGATGACACGATCGAATTCGCGGGCCGCAGTTGGATGCGCGTGCAGGAGCCGGACGGCAGCTACACGCTCTACCTCAACGCCGAGACCTATCCCGAATCGGCGCGGCACGTGCAGGACGCGCAACTCACCGGACACCCGCAGACGGTGACCGTCGACAACCGACCGCCGCACGCACAACAACGCGCGGAGAACCGCCGCAAGGAATCGCTGGCCAATTTCCGGCGCGAATACCGGCAGGAGCACGGCGTGCCCTACCGCAACACGCCCGGTCCGGACGGTCGTCCGCGTGACCTGGACGAATATCCGCCGGCGCGGATGTGGGAGGGCGGGAAGCGCAATGCCGGCACACCGGACGAGGCTTATGCGAGCGTGCGGCCGATCGACGCCTCCGACAACCGCGGTTCCGGTTCTTCCTGGTGGAACCACGGGGTGCGGGGATTGCCCGAGGACGCGAAGGTGAACGTCGTCGTCGTGCCGGACACGACACCGTGAATCGACTGCTAGAATTCGTCGCCATAACTGCGGAAGGGTGCGGGTCATGACCGAATCCGCGTTGTCCGATCTGCTCGACCGCGCGAGAGGCCCCCTCGGTCCGCGGGTCGCGGTGGACTTCGGCGTGCCCGGCGGGCCGTTGCGCGAACTCGGCGAGGTGCTGTCCCGGATCAACGGTTTCTTCGCCTTCGACGCGGGCCTGCAGGTGTTCCGGGTCGGACCGGACGGCCTCGGTCCCGAGCTGTCGGACTGGAACTCCGGCGAGCGGTGGAAGCACGCCTACGGCGGGCTGGCCGACGACTACTTCTGCTTCGGCCAGGACGTCCTCGGCACGCAGTACGCGATCCACCGCGGCGCGACGGTGGTCAGCTGGGACCCGGAGAACGCCCGCGCCACCCCGGTCGGCGAGTCGTTGGAGCAGTGGGCGCGGTGGGTCTTCGCCGACCCGGATGAGCGAGCGACGGCGCTGCTGGCCAAGGCGTGGCAGGACGAGCACGGGCCGCTGGAGCCGGCCCAGCGCCTGCTGCCGCGGCGGCCGTTCGTGCTCGGCGGCGCGGTGAGCTTCGACAACCTGCTGGTGAAGGACGCCGCGGAGGCCATGGTGATCCGGGGGCCGATCGCCCGCGGGCTGCACGACCTGCCGCCCGGCGCGACCGTTCGACTGTCCACAGGGGAGTGATCAGTCGGGTGGCGTCACGCCGAGCAGGTCGTGCAGGGCCGTCGCGCCGGTCGGGGTGAGGCGCACCGCGCGGCCCGTGCCGACCCGGCGCACCCAGCCGCGCTCGTGCAGGTGGGCGCACACGTGCGCGCCGACCGTGCCCGCGAGGTGCGAGCGGCGTTCGGTCCAGTCCAGGCACGCCCGGGAGAGCGGGCGGCGGGTGGTCGGCGGGGTGAACGCCAGCTCCCGTTCCAGCCACGTGACGCCGTCGTCGGTGACGGCGAGGTCGTCGGTGAGCAGGCCGCGGGTCGTCATGGCGTCGGTGATGGCCACGCCCAGGCGCCCGGCCAGGTGGTCGTAGCAGGTCCGGCCGCGGCGCAGCGCCTGGTCGGCGGCGGACGCGCGGAGCGTGCGCTTCGGCTGGTCGGTGGGGCCCAGGTAGGCGAGCAGGTCTTCGAGCAGCCGCGCCTGCTTCGGGCCGGCCAGTTGGACGTAGCGGTGGCGGCCCTGCCTGCGTTCCACCAGCAGACCGCCCTTGACCAGGCGGGACAGGTGCTCGCTGGCCGTGGAGGGCGCGACTTCGGCGGCCTGCGCCAGCTCGCTCGACGTCCACGCGCGGCCGTCCAGGAGCGCGAGGAGGAAGCGGGCGCGACTGCGGTCGGCCAGCAAGGCGGCCAGGGCGGCCAGTTCGTCTGCTGCCACGGGCCCATTGTGCGCCCGTGACGGTTCGGCGGTGGCCGAAGTGACGGCGGCCTACGTTGGCGGCATGAGCGTGTTGTCGGATTCGTCTTACGTGGTCCCGCCCGTGCCCGCGGCGTCGACCGGGGTGGCTTGGTTGCGGGCGTCGGTGGCGCGGTTCAGCGAGGGCGCGGACCACGTGCGGCGGCGGGCGTCGGCCGAACGGGTGCTTGGCGCGGTGGGCCCCGCGTCGTTGCGGCGGGCCGGTGAACCGGTGGCGGTGCTGGCGGAGGCGATGGGGCTGCCCCGGACGGTCGCGTCCGACGTGGCGGTGGTGGCTGCCTGCTACCAGCCGCACGTCCCCGTCACGGCAGAGGCGGACGCGGCGGTGGCGCGGCTGGTCGCGGTGTGCGGCGGGGCGTGGGACGAGGAGGCGGCCGCCCGGATCGGGGTGCTGGTGCAGGCTTGCGCGGCGACCCGGGCGATGATCGCGGGGGTGGAGCCGCCGGTGCCCGTGACGCGGCGGGTGGGGCCCGACGGGTCGGTGGTGGAAGTGGACCTGGGTGAGCAGTGGTTCGGGGCGGGACGGCACGCCTGCCCGGGACGGGCGCACGCGTTGGCGCTGGTGGAAGGCTCGCGGGCGTTCCACCGGCTGCACGACGAGCTGCTCGTGCTGCCGAACGCGTGGGACTTCGCGTCCGCGGCGGCGTTCGTGCGGGCCGGGTTCACGGCGGTGGGCACGACGAGCCTCGGCGTGGCGGTGGCGCACGGGCTGCCGGACGCGGCGGGGGCGGCGCGGGCGGAGACGCTGGCGTTGGCGCGGCTGCTGGTGCGGCTGCCCGTGCCCGTGACGGTGGACGTGGAGGCCGGGTTCGGCGGTGACGTGGGCGAGTTGGCGGCGCAGTTGTGGGAGCTGGGCGTGGCGGGGGTGAACGTGGAGGACGGCCGTGACGCGGGGTTGGCGGACCCGGCGGAGCAGGCGGCGATCGTGCGGGCGTTCAAGGAGGCCGCGCCGGGGCTGTTCGTCAACGCCCGCGTGGACACCCACTGGCTGTCGGTCGACCAGCCGTCGACCCTGCGCCGGGCCCGGACCTACGTGGACGCCGGTGCGGACGGCGTCTTCGTGCCGGGACTGGACCGGGAAGCCGAGATCGCCGCGCTCGTGTCCGCGTTGCCCGTGCCGCTGAACACACTGCCGTCTCTTCCCCTCGACACCCTCCGCGAGCTGGGCGTGCGCCGCGTGAGCACGGGCTCGCTGCCGTTCCGCGCCGCCCTGGCCGCCGCCGTCCGCACCGCCGACGCCGTCCGCTCCGGCCACCCGACCCCGACCGACCTCCCGACCTACTCCGAAACCACCTCCCTCACCACCCCGTGAGTCCTACCTTCACGCCGCGTGAGTCCTACGTTCGGAACGCGCGTGTCCTACGTTCGGAACGCGTGTGTCCTACGTTCGCGTCGCGTGTGTCCTACGTTCAGAACCCCCGAGTTCAACGTTCGTGCACCGACCGTTCGTCGTGAGCGTTGAATTCGGGTGTTCTGAACGTAGGACTCTCGCGTTCTGGAGGTAGGACTCTCGCGTTCTGGAGGTAGGACTCGCGCGGGGGTCAGGAGGGGTTGGTGGCGTGGGTCAGGGTTTCCCAGGCGATGAACAGGCGGTCGGTGCCGGCGGGGCGTTGGCGTTCGGTCAGGGTTTGGGTGTTGGTCATGGCGATGCCCAGGCGGGTGTTGAGGGCGTTGAACGCGACTTCGGTGGTGGGGCCGAGGGCCTGCGTGCGCGTGCCGCCGCACAGCCACGACGGCATCGGTTCCAGCTGGTAGCGGGCGTGCAGGCCGTAGGCGTGGCGGAGGCGTTCGCGGACCTCCGACCAGAGGTCCTGGCCCTGGTGGTGCGCGGTCTCGGCGATGTGCGCGGCGGCGGCCAGGCCGTAGCCGGTGTGGGTGAAGTCGCGGCACGTCTCCTGCGACAGCCCGTTCACGAACGTGCTCTGCCCGTGCCAGTACGAGATGATCTCGTCCCGCGTGTCGATGCCGCTGCCCGGCGGCGTGCGCGGCAGGGCGCCGTCCGTGGTCAGGTACACGTACGCGGGCATCCGGGTCCGGAAGATCGACACGGCCTTGTCGTACACCGCCCGGTCCTCCAAGAACACCGAGATCCCCAGCGTCGCCTCCATCATGGACAGTTCCCAGTTGCCGTTCGTCGCCGCACGCCCGTTGACGATCTCCGGCAGGTAGACCTCCCGAAGCATGGTCGCGAACCGGCCCGCGTTCGGCCAGTTCCCGCGCACGTGCTTGATGATCTCCGCCGCACGCGGCCACGTCGAGCCCGCCCACGCGGTCTGCAACGGCGCGTTGCTGTTGGTGTGGTCGCGGATCGTGGCCGACCACGCGTCCATGATCTCGATCGCCTTGGCCGCGTAACGGTCGTCCCGCGTCACGTACCACGCCAACGACAGCGTGTACGCGGCCAACGCGTCCTCGCGCTCGTCCGTGCACCCGTAGTTGGGGTTGGAGTACGACCCGCACTCCACCACCGCACGGGGTTTCGGCACGCGTGACAGCGAGGCGAACGGGTGCGCCATCATCTGGTCGTACGCACCGCGCCACGGCTGCGCGCCCGCGTTCACCTTGGCCCGCACGAAGTCGAGCTGCCCCTTGCTCACCAACACCCCGGGGTGGGTGAACGTGGCCGGCGCCGCCGAGGACGGCGACGGCACCACCACCAAGCCGACCGCCAGCAACGCGGCGGTGAAGAGCGATTTCCCAACCATGCCACCGAGTCTGTGTGGTCTGGACCACACCCGTCAACAACGTTCACGGTGGTGAAACGACCGCGTCGTCCGGTTCCGGCCGGGAGCGCGCCCGGCCGGAACCCCTTGCCCGCAACGGCGAACGGGACGGCCGGACCGAGGGCTCGGCCGCCCCGCCGCCTACCGGCTCACCCGGCGACCGGCGTGGACTCCGGAGCCGCCTCACCGCTGCGACGACGCCGAGCACGCGCCCCCACCACCGCGTCGACCACCAGGAACGCCACCAAGCTCAGCCCGAACAACGGGATGAACCAGCCGACCGCCGCGGCCACCACCAGCACGGCCACGAACTGCGCCCGCGGCACCTTGCGCCACTGCCCGCGCGGCACCGGCCTGCCGAAGCCCGTGGTCGGCCGGCGCAGCCACCAGATCCGGTAGCCGAGCACCACCAGCGCGACCAGGCCGAGGCCGAACACCAGCAGCAGGAGCTGGTTGGGCCACCCGAACAGCACGCCCATGTGCAGGTCGATGCCCCACCGGGTCAGCTTGGCCGCGAGCGGGTAGTCGGCGAACCGCACCTGGTCCACCACCTCACCACCGGCGATGGCGACGGCGTCGACCTGGGTCGGCCAGGAGCGGTCGATCTCGGTGACGTTCCACGCCATGCCGGCCATCGGCGGCACGGTGATCTCGATCAGCCCGGCGTCGATGCCCGCCGACCGGGCGTGGGCCAGCACGGAGTCCACCTCGCCCGGCATCACCGGGATGGGGTCGGACATGTCGTGCCCGGCGTGGTCGCCGCCGCCCTCCAGCGCCGGCGTGGTCCAGTTCAACGCCTTGCGCAGGTCGGCGACGTTCTCACCGGCGTAGGCCGACCACGTCAGCCCGGTCGCGGACAGGAACAGCGCGGCGACCAGCACGGACAGGCCGATCGTGGCGTGCGCGCGGGTGGTCGGCCTGGTGCGCTGCGCGCGGCGGCGGCTGAACCACAGCACCACGCCGCCCAACGCCACCACCCACAGCCAGGACGCGGCCAGCTCGCTGTAGAGGCGGCCGGGTTCGCCGAGCAGCAAGTTGCGGTGGACCTGGTCGATCGTGGTGCGCAACGGCAGCACGCCGCTGGTGCCGTAGGTCATCAGCTCGCCGACCACGGTCGCGTCGGCGGGGTTGACGAACACGGTCGGCCGCGCGTCGCCGTCGCTCGCGAACAGCACGCGGGTGGTCGCGCCGGGTTCGGGCGCGGGGCGGATGGCGACCAGTTGGTCACCCGGCCGCGTCGCCACGGCGGCCTTCACCTGCTCCGACAACGGCACGGACGACGTGGATCCCGGCACGCGCAACTGGTCGGCGTACAGCCACGACTCCAGTTGCGGTGTCGCGGCGTAGAGCACGCCGGTGAGGGCGGCGATGAGCACGAACGGGCCGACGAGCACGCCCGCGTAGAAGTGGAAGCGCAGCACGAGGCCGCGCCAGGACTCGGTCATGGCGGGAACTCCTGGGTATGGGGGGATGCCACCGGTCCCGGGGGTGGGGCGGTGGTGGGGAGGTGCGCATACCTAGGAGCGGGGCGGGCCTCGGCGGGGCAGCGTGCGGCGGCGCAGCACCTCGGAGAAGGGCTGCGGCGGGTGGGCGGCGATCGGGATGCGCAGCGGCGCGAACGCGGGCGGCGGGCTCAGCCGGCGCGGCAGCACGGCCGCCACGGCGGCGGCCAGCCGGAACACGGCCTGCTCGAAGCCCGTCAGGGCGGCGACGACGACCGCCGTGGCCACGAGGTGGGTCAGCAGCGCCGGCGGTGACGGCAGCACGTCGCGCGGGTGCCGCGACAGCACGGCCAGGAACACGTGCGCGGCGACCTGCACCACGCCGATCAGGCCGAGCAGTTCACCGAACCCGAGCTGCCGGTCGGTCAGCGGCACGCACGTCCAGGCGATGGCCAGCGCGAACACCAGCACGTGCGGCAGGGACGGCAGGTGGCCGCCTCCGGTCGCGTGGGCGAGCACGGCCAGCAGCCCGGTGGACAGGCCGACCGCGCCGCAGCGCACCACGCGCGCGGCGCCTCGGGTCGGGGCCGGTGCCACGCTTCCGCAGCGTAGCGACCACGTCCAGGGCGGAAGAAGGGCGAATGTGCGGGGTCGGCCGCCGGGTGCGCCGGACTCCGTTGTCCGGGCGACCCCTATTCGCGGCTGTTCGGCCCACCCGGGTGGAATGTGGCCCGCCCGAATGGAATATCGCCGGTCAGTTGTAGGGCATTCCGCCGAACGGGCTGGCAGCCACTCCGGCGGCGGTGGTGAAGACGGTGACCACCAGGGCGGCGATGAGCGCTCGTCCGATTCGCATGCGTTCTCCAGTCGACGGGGGTCGGGAATTCCGGCGATAACCGTGGCAGTCGCCGGGGCGGTGTGCAGCGTAATCGGCGTGAACAAACTGCAAAAAGTGCGGCAGGCAGGTTAATCGGTAAAAAATGTAACGTCTTGTTAACGCGGCGATTGCGCCGTATTCTCTGGGTGTGCGCGCCGTCACACTGCGTCTCGCCGGGCGCGAGCGCGAGCTGGGCCGCCTCTTGGCGCTGGTGGACGACCTGGCGCGGGGGCGGGGCGGCGCGCTGCTCGTCGAGGGCGAGTCCGGCATCGGCAAGACGGCGCTGGTCCGGGCGGCGTGCGACGCGGCGACGGCCCGCGGCTTCCGGGTGTGCCGCGGCGCGGGTGACGAGCTGGGCCGACCGCTGCCGCTGTTACCCCTGCTGGACGCGCTGGCGGTGGCCCGGTCGGAGAGCGCGGCGGTCACCGCCGAACGCGTGGTGGCGCGCGTGGACGACCTGTGCGCGATCGGCCCGGTGGTGCTGGCGCTGGACGACCTGCAGTGGGCCGACGAGGCGAGCGTCGCGGTGTGGAGGCGGCTGGCGGGCCTGGTGCCGCAACTGCCCTTGCTGCTGATCGGTGTGCTGCGACCGCTGCCCCGCCGGGAGGACTTGGTCGCGTTGCGCAAGGGCGTGCCCCGCCTGCCGCTGCCCCGCCTGGCCCCGGACGCCGTGGTGGAGCTGACCGGGCAGTTGGTCGGCGGCACGCCCGACGAGGCGTTGGCGCGGCTGGCCGAGGACGCCGGCGGCAACCCGCTCTACCTGGTGGAGCTGGTCGAGGCGCTGGTGCGCGGCTCGGCGGTCGAGGTCGACGGCGGCGTGGCCCGGTTGGTCGACTCGGGCGTGCCGCCGTCGCTGTCGGCGGCGATCGCGGACCGGATCGGGTTCCTCGGCGCGGACGTGCGGCGGGTGCTCGTGGCCGCCGCGCTGCTCGGCGTGGACTTCCCGGTCGCCGACCTGGCCGCCGTGCTCGGCCTGCGCGTGGTGGAGCTGCTGCCCGCGTTGCAGGAGGCGACCGTGGCGGGCGTGCTGGTGGACGGCACGGCCGGCCTGTCGTTCCGGCACCCGCTGGTGCGCACCGCGTTGTACGACGAGGTGCCCGAGGCGGCCCGGGGCGCGTGGCACGCCGAGGCGGCGCGGGCGCTGGCCGACACGGGCGCGGGCGTGGACCGGGTGACGCGGCAGTTGCTCGCGTCCGACGACCGGATGCCCGACTGGGTCGCGGAGTGGCTCGTCCGGCACGGTTCGGTGCTCGTCGCGCACGCGCCCGAGGCCGCCGTGGACCTGTTCGGCCGGGTGGTGGTCTCGCCGGACGCCGGCGCGCGGCGCGGGGTGCTGCTCGCGCACCTGGCCGAGGCGAGGTTCCGGCTGGGCGACCACCACGGCGCGGAGGCCGTCGCGCTGGCCGGGCTGGAGCACGGCACGCTCGTCGACCTGCACTGGACGTTGGCGCAGTGCCGCAGCATGACGGGCCGTTCGGCCCAGACGCTGGTGGAGGTGCGACGCGCGCTCGCCGCGCCCGACCTCATTCCGGCCGACCGGGCGCGGCTGCTCGTGCTGGCCGCCCGTGCGCACTGGGACGTGGGCGAGCTGGACGACGCCGAACGGCTCGCGCGGGCCGCGCTGGTGGACGGCGACCGGTGGGCCACGAGCTGGGCGCTGCACGTGCGCACGATCGTGGCGATGGCAAGGGGCCGGATGGCGGAGGCGCTGCCGCTGTTCGACCGGGCGCTGGCGGTGGCCATGGGCGAGCCGGCGACGTCGGACCTGCGGCTGCTGTTGCAGATCAACCAGGCCGTGACGCTGGGCGAGCTCGACCGCGGTGCGGAGGCGATCGCGTCGGCGCAGGTGGTGCGGCACGCCGCCGACCAGGTCGGCAACCTGGTGCGGCTGGCGCAGGCGCAGAGCGCGTTGGGCCAACTGCTGCTCGACGCCGGCCGGTGGGACGAGGCGCTGGTCGACGTCGACCTGCTGGCCGACGACCTGAAGCACCCGATGGTGTCGCGCTGCGACCACGGCGTGGCGGCGTTGATCCACCTGCACCGCGGTGACGCGACGGGCGCGCGGCAGCACCTCGACGCGGCGGGCACGGGGTTGGAGGGGCACGTGATCGGCCCGCTCGCGCTCGCCGTGAGCCTGTCGCTGGAGCAGGCCGGGCACGTGCGCGAGGCGTGGTCGGTGCTCGCCGGGTGGGACTGCGCGGAAGACCTGCTGCCCGACTTCGTGCGGCTGGCCGTGGAGCTGGGCGAGGACGCGGCCGACGCGGTCGCGCACGCCGACGCGTTGGCGGCGGAGTCGGACGTGCCGCACCGGCGCGCGTCCGCCGCCTACTGCCGGGCGCTGGTGGCGGCCGACCCGGTCGGTGCGCTGCACGCGGCCGAGCAGTACCGGGTGGCGGGACGGCCGCTGTTCCGGGCCAAGGCGCTGGCGTCGGCGGCGGAGCTGTTCGCGTCGGCGGGTGACCGGACGTCGGCGCGGGCGGCGTTGAGCCACGCGGTGGACGTGCACGCCGAGCTCGGCGCGGACTGGGACTCGACCCGCCTGCTGGCCCGGCTGCGCGTGCACGGCATCCGGCGCGGCCCGCACGCCAAGCACCGGCGGGCCACGCACGGCTGGGAGAGCCTGACGCCGACGGAGCTCAAGGTCACCGAGCTGGTCGTGGCCGGGCTGTCGAACCGGCAGATCGGCGAACGCCTGTTCCTGTCCGGTCGCACGGTGGCCACGCACGTGTCGCACGTGCTGGCCAAGCTCGGCGTGCGCTCGCGCACCGACATCGCCCGCGAGGGCATCCGCCGCCTCGGCGCGTCGGGCTGAGTCAGGCCCTCGGGAAGTTCTCGCGCGCCCAGGTGGCGTAGTCGCGCGCCGGCCGTCCCAGCACCCTGGCCACGTCGTCGGACAGCAGCGAACCGCCGCCGCTGCGCACCGCCCGCACGCCCTCCGCGTACTCGGGCGGCAGCACGTCCAGTGGCACGTCCACAGTGGACAGCTCGCGGCCCAGGACGTCCGACAGCACGGCCACCTGCTCGGACACGTTCAGCAGGTGCGGCCCGGTGAGGGTGTAGGTGCGGCCGTGGTGGTCGTCGAGCAGCGCGCGCACCGCGACCTCGGCCAGGTCGCGCGGGTCCACCACGCCGAGCCTCGTCGTGCCCATCGGGTTCGGGATCGGCTCGCCGGCGGCGATGAGCGGGGCCCACTGCAACGAGTTCGTGGCGAACAGGCTCGCGCGCAACAACGTCCACGCCGGGAACGCGCGTGACGCCTCCTCGCCGGGCCGGTGCCACTCGGCGACCGGGCCGACCGGGATCGAGGACAGCTTCACCACCTTCGGCACGCCCGCGCGCTTCGCCGCGTCCAGCACGGCCAGGTCGTAGGCGGGCAGGTCGGCCGTGCCCGGACCGAGCAGGAACACCGCGTCCACGCCCTCCGCGGCCCGGTCGAGGGAGGCGGGGTCGGTGTGGTCGCCGTGCACCTGGTCGCCGGTCGGCGTGCGCGACATGGCGCGGAACGGGACACCGCGGTCGGTCAGGAGGCGGACGACTTCGCGGCCGGTGGTGCCGGTGGCACCCGTGATCAGCAACATGGGACGAGTCTCGGCGCGCGGGACCGGGAAGGTCTTGGACGTTTCGGCGGTTGTGGTCGGACGTGGAAGCACAGCTGCGGCCGTGGGTGGCCGGCATCGGCGTCCAGCGGTTCGAGGGCGAGACGTTCGTGCACGCGCCGGACACGGCCACCACGCTGGTGCTGTGCACGGCGTCGGAAGGCGCGTACGTGGTCGGCCCGCGCGACCGGGCCCGCTACACCACCACGACCGGCGGCGGCGCGCGGCGGACCGTCGTGCGGTTGACGCCGGGACGGGCGCAGGCGGTGCTGGACGTGCCGGTGGACGAGCTGGTCGACCGGCACGTGCCGCTGGACGAGGTGTGGGGCCGCCCGGTGGGCGACGAGGCCGCGTTGCGGTCGGCGCTGCTGAAGCGGGTCGCGGCCACCGACCCGGCGCGGTCGGACCTGGTGCACGCGGCGGCACGGCTGCTGCGCACGCGCGGCGTGGCGGAGACGGCCCGCGCGCTGGCGGTCAGCGAACGGCACCTGCGGACGTTGTTCACCCGGGCGGTCGGCCTGTCGCCCAAGCAGTACGCGCGGGTGGACCGGGTGCGGCGGGTGGTGGCGCTGGGCGGGCGCGGCGGGTGGGCGCGGCTGGCGGCCGAGCTGGGCTACTACGACCAGGCGCACCTGAGCCGCGAGTTCCGCGCCACGATGGGCGTGCCGCCCGGCGCGTACCTGGCGGGCGACCTGCCGGAGGCGACCTTCTGCTAGCGGCCGTGGCCGCGGGTCGCGGGCGTGCCCCGGTGCAACGCGGTGTCCGGTCCGCACGGCGCGGTGGTCGCGACGCGTGGCTGGAGACGTCGTCGGTGGAGTGGACGTGCCCGCCTAACGCGTGCTGGCCCGCACCTCGGCCGCCCACGCCGGCTCACCGCCCGGCCGCCGGTCGCCCAGAGCGATCAGCGCGCACGTCCGGCCCTGGTCGAGCAGGGACTGGGCGATCGTGGTGAGACCTTCGCGGCTCGCGTCCGGGCCGTCGTCCCACCCCGCGACGGCCAGGTCGTCGGGCACGCGCAGGCCACGGCGGCGGGCGGCGTCGAGCACGGCGAAGGCCAGTTGGTCGCTCATGGCGACCACGGCGTCGGCGTCGAGGTCGAGCAGCGCCCCGGCCAGGTCGGCGGCGTCGGCGCGGTCGTTGCGGGCGACCACGGCCACCGGCAGGAGGTCCGGGTCCAGGCCCGCGTCCCGGCAGTGGTCGTAGATGCCGCGCAGGCGGTCGCGGGTGACCGGGAACGCCACCTCGTCGGGGTCCGGTCCGGTCTCCAGCCGGGGCCTGCGGTCGCGGTCGAAGGGGAAGCTGAGCACGGCCGGGCGGTGTGCGCCGGCGAACGTGCGCGCGGCCAGCTCGCGGGCCGAGGCGCGGTTGTCGATGGTGACCACCCGCGCGCCGGGGACGGCCGGGCCGCCGTGCACCGCGACGGGCTTGTCCAGGCCGCTCACCACGTCCAGCACGGGGTCGGAGTCGACGGTCGTCCAGACGATGTAGCCGTCCACGGAGGCGGACCGGACGCGGTCGACGTCGTCGTCCTCGCCGGTGGTCGGGATGAGGTTCAGGCCGACGCCGCGCTCGCGGCAGACCTCGGCGACGCCGGTCAGGAAGCGGCGGGCCTGCGGGTCCTCGAAGGCGTAGGCGAGGTGCTCGCCGAGCACGACGCCGATCGCGCCGTTGTGGCGGCGGCGCAGCGACCGCGCGGTCGGGTCCGGCCCCTTGTAGCCCAGCTCGGCGGCCACTTCGAGGACCCGGCGCAACGTGTCCGGCGCGACCCGGTCCGGCTGGTTGTAGCAGTACGACACGGTCATCGGCGACACGCCGCTGGTGCGTGCCACCAGCGCCATGGTCACGCGCGAGGACCTCGGGTCCGACATGGCCCCAGCGTATCTGTGTATCGTTACACAATGCGGAAGTCGGGTGTGGCCCTGGTGGCGCTCAGCGCGGCCTGCTTCGTGTCCGTGACGTCGGAGAACCTGCCCGTGGCGCTGTTGTCCGAGCTGGCGACCGGGCTGGGCGTGCCCGAGTCGGACGTCGGCCTGCTGGTCACCGGGTACGCCGTCGTGGTGGCGATCTCGGTGGTGCCGCTGGTCGCCCTGACCTCCCGCTGGGACCGCCGCACCACCGCCCTGGTCACGGTGGCGGCGATCGCGGTGTCCAACGTGCTGCTGGCCGTCGCGCCCGGTTACGGCGTGGCCGTGGCCGCCCGGCTGGTCTCGGCCGTGGGCCACGGCGTGTTCTGGTCGGTCGTCGCGCCGATGGCCGCCCGGCTGCTCGGCCCGCAGCGCGCCGGCCGGGCCACCGCCGTGGTGTTCGCCGGCAACTCGCTCGCCTTCCTCGTCGGCCTGCCGCTGAGCTCGTGGCTCGGCGGCACGATCGGTTGGCGGCCCACCGCGCTGGCCGTGGCGGGCGTCGCGGCGCTGGCGGCGACGGCGATCCGGGTGACGGTCGACCCGATGCCGGGCGAGCCGTCGACACCACGGCCCTCGGCCGTGCGCCGCGCCGTGACCGACCGGTCCCTGGTCCCGGTCAACCTGGTCACCGTGCTCGCGGTGACGGGCCACTTCGCCGTGTTCACCTACATCACCGTGGTCATCGCCTCGCACGTCCACCTCACCGGCACCGGTACGTCGGCCCTGCTGCTCGCGCACGGCGCGGCGGGCCTGGTCGGGCTGGTGCTGATCGGGCGGTGGGTCGACGGGCGTCCCCGCGCGACCGGCCTCACCGTCACCGCCGGCCTCGCCGCGTGCATGCTCGTGCTGCTGGTCGTCGGCACCGGGTCGGGTGCCGTCGCGGGTGCGGCGGTGGTGCTGTGGGCCGTGCCGTCCGGCGGCCTGGCCGTGGTGCTCCAAGCCGCCGTCCTGCGTGCCGCCTCCGACCGGCCGGACCTGGCGTCCGCGGTCTACGTCGTCGCGTTCCAGGTGGGCATCGCCCTCGGCGCGTGGACCGGCGGCGTCCTGCTCGACCTCGACGCCCTGCCGGTCGCGGTGGCCGTCGCCGCCACGTGCGGCCTCGTGAGCGCCTTCATCGTCCACCGGTCCGGCGCGTTCGCCGGTCGGCCGGGCCGTCGCGCCGGTCGTAAGGTCGGATCATGACGCGTTTCGAGGTGGTCACCGCCGTCGCCGCGCCGCCGGAGCGGGTGTTCGCGGTGTCGTTGGACGTCGAGGTGCACACCGGCTCCATGGCCGCCTCGGGTGAACGGGTCGTCGGCGGCGTCACGTCCGGGAGCCTGCGGGACGGGGACACGGTCACCTGGGAGGCCCGGCACTTCGGCGTGCGGTGGCGGATGACGTCGCGGATCAGCGCCTACGACCCGCCCCGGCACTTCGTGGACGAGCAGGTGCGCGGGCCGTTCCGGCGGTGGCGGCACGAGCACCACTTCGAGCCGGACGGCCGTGGTGGGACGGTCATGCGGGACGTGGTCGAGTTCGCCGCGCCGTTGGGGCCGCTCGGCGCGGTCGCCGAACTCGCCGTCCTCAACCGGTACATGCCCCGCCTGATCGCCACGCGCAACGCCCACGTCAAGGCCGTCGCCGAGAGCTGACCTCACCGCCGCAGCGCACGGCCGACGACCCGGGCGGCGTCGGGGAAGCGGTCGGGGTCCGGGCCGGAGTAGTTGAGCCGGACGAACGACCCCGAGGGCTCGGCCGGGAACCACTCCGCGCCGGCCGCGAGCATCACGCCCTCGGCCTCGCAGTCGCGCACCAGCCGGTCCACGTCCGTCGCGTCGGGCAGCCGGACCCACAGGTTCAGTCCGCCGGGCGGCACGTGCTCCAGGTGCGCGTCCGGCACGTGCTCGGCCAGGCTGTCCACCAGCAGGTCGCGCCGGGCCCGCAGCTGGTGGCGCAGGGCGCGCAGGTGCGAGCGCCACGCCGGCTGGCTGACCACGTCGAGCGCCGCCGCCTGGAGCACGCCGCTGACGTACATCGACTCGGCGGCCCGGTCGGCGACGACCCGGTCGCGCGCGGGCCCGCGGGCGATCACGGCGGCGACCCGCACGGCCGGTGACACGCTCTTGGTCAACGAACGCAGGTAGACCACGTGGCCCGCGTCGTCGCGCGCCGCCACCGGCCGTGCCTCGCTGTCGATGCCGAAGTCGTGCGCCCAGTCGTCCTCCACGAGGAACGCGCCGCGGTCGCGGACGACGTCGAGCACCCGCCCGGCCAGCTCCGGCGACCACTGCGCCCCGGTCGGGTTGGCGTAGTTGGGCTGCGCGTAGAACGCCCGCGCCCCGGTCTCGTCGAACGCCCGCGCCACCTCGTCCGGGTCCGGCCCGCCCGCCCCGCTCGGCACGGGCACCAGCCGCACGCCGGCCTGCGCGGCGGCCAGGATCGCGCCCCAGTAGGTGGGCGACTCGACCAGCAGCGGCCGGCCGAACCCCACCAGGGCGCGGAAGGTCGAGCTGAGGCCGCTCTGGCTGCCCGGCAGCACCACCACGTCACGCGGGGCCGGCGGGGTCGTGCCGGTCGGCGTGGCCCGCGCGAGCTCGTTGGCGAACCACGCCCGCAGCTCGGGCAGCCCGGCGATGTCCGAACCGGACAGCGCGACGTCGGCGCGGGCGGCCCGGGCGAGCGCGGCGCGCACGAGCCGTTCGGGGAGCAGGCCGCGCTCGGGGTAGCCGGAGTGCAGGCCGATCGCGTCCGGCAGCCTGCCGCGCAACGGCGTGGCCGGCGGGGGAAGTGCTCGCGGCGACCGCAACGCCCCGGTCTGCCAGCCGTAGTCCGGCGGCCGCACGGTGCGCGCGGCACGCACGAACGTGCCCACTCCGGGACGTGACTCGACCAGCCCTTGCGAGGCCAGCACGTGCACCGCCTTCTGCACCGTCACCGGGCTCGCGCCGTACTCCGCTATCAACGCCCTGGTGGACGGCACCCGCGCGCCCGGCGGCGCTTGCGCGACCCACGCGCGCAGACCGGCCACGATGCGCGCGCTGCTATCGTTGGACATGTCGGCCAACGATAGCGTTACTGTTGTTTCGCCGCCGGTGCTATCGCCTGCGCGGGCGGGCCTCGGGTGGGGTCTGCTGGGCGTGGTGGCGTTCTCGTTCACCGTGCCGTTCACCCGGGTCGCCGTGGCGGGCCTGTCCCCGCTGTTCATCGGCTCGGGCCGGGCGGTGGTCGCGGCGGTGCTCGCCGCGGCGGCGCTCGTGCTCACCGGGCAGGCCCGGCCGACCGGCGCGCAGTGGGCGCGGTTGGCCGTGGTCGCGGGCGGGGTCGTCGCGGGTTTCCCGCTGCTGACGTCCTACGCGCTCACCACCGCGTCGGCCGCGCACAGCGCCGTGGTGATCGCGCTGCTGCCGGCCGCGACCGCGGTCATGGCCGTGCTGCGCGGCAAGGAGCGGCCCCCGTCGCTGTTCTGGGGCACGGCGGTGGCGGGCGCGGTCGCGGCGCTGGCGTTCGCGTCGCTGTCCGGTGGCGGCTTCGGGCCGCCGCGCTGGTCGGACGTGCTGCTGTTCGGCGCGGTCGCCGCGGCGGCGGTCGGCTACGCCGAGGGCGGGTTGCTCGCCCGCGAGCTCGGCTCCTGGCAGACGGTGTCCTGGGCGTTGGTGCTGTCCTCGCCCGTGATGATCGCCCTGGCCGTCGGCTCGGCGGTCGCCCGGCCGCCGTCGGGGACCGCGACGCAGTGGGCGGCGTTCGCCTACCTGGCCGTGGTGAGCATGTTCCTGGGCTTCTTCGCCTGGTACCGGGGCCTCGCGATCGGGCCGATGGCACGGGTCAGCCAGGTGCAGCTCGTCCAGCCCGTGCTGGGCATCGGCTGGGCGGCGCTGCTGCTGCACGAGCAGGTGACCTGGGCGACCGTCCTCGGCGGTGTCGCGGTGATCCTCTGCGCGGCCGTCGCGGTGCGCGTCCGCCTCGACCGCCGGTGACGCGGTGGGGCGCTAGCAGGCGGCGGCGCGGTCCAGCAGGAGCTTGCGCTCCCGCTCGTTGCGGGTCAGCCCGGCCGCCCGCTCGAACTCCGCGCGCGCCTCGGCGTTGCGGCCCAGCTTGGCCAGCAGGTCACCGCGCACGCTGGGCAGCAGGTGGTAGCCCTTCAACGCGGGCTCGTCCGCCAACTCGTCCACCAGCTCCAGCCCGACCTGCGGGCCGAACGCCATCCCGATCGCCACGGCGTGGTTCAGCTCGACGATCGGCGACGGCGCGACCAGCGACAACGCCTCGTAGAGACCGGCGATGCGGGTCCAGTCGGTGTCCTCGGCCACGCGTGCCCGCGCGTGGCAGGCGGCGATCGCGGCCTGGAGCGCGTACGGGCCACCGGCACCGCCCAGCGACTCCGCCTTGGCCAACGCGGCCAGGCCGCGGCGGATCAGCAACTGGTCCCAGCGCGCCCGGTTCTGCTCCAGCAGCAGCACGGGTTCGCCGTCCGGGCCGACGCGGGCCTTGGCCCTCGACGCCTGGATCTCCAGCAGCGCTACCAGGCCGTGCACCTCGGGCTCGCGCGGCATCAGCCCGGCCAGCACGCGGGCCAGCCGCACCGCGTCCTCGCACAGCGCCGGGCGCATCCAGTCGTCGCCCGCGGTGGCCGAGTAGCCCTCGTTGAAGATCAGGTAGATCACGCCGAGCACGGACGCGAGCCGGGCGTCCCGCTCGTCCTCCGCCGGCACCTCGAACGGCACGCCGGCCTTGGCCAGCGCCTTCTTCGCCCGCACGATCCGCTGCGCCACGGTCGCCTCGGGCACCAGGAACGCGCGGGCGATCTCGTCGGTGGTCAGGCCGCCGAGCATGCGCAGGGTCAACGCCACCTGCGCCTCGGTGGACAGCACCGGGTGGCACGCGGTGAACACCAGCCGCAGCAGGTCGTCGTCGATCTCACCGACCGCGGCACCGGCGTCGGGCGCGTGGTCGAACTCGGTGTCCCGCCCGATCTGCTCCAGCTTGCGCTGGTAGTTCTGCCTGCGCCGGATCACGTCGACGGCCCGGTTCTTCGCCGCGGTCATCAGCCACGCGCCGGGGTTGCGCGGCACGCCGTGCTCCGGCCACTGCTCCAAGGCGCTGACCAGCGCGTCCTGGGCCAGCTCCTCGGCGAACCCCACGTCGCGCACCATCCGCGCCAGCCCGGCGATCAGGCGGGCGGACTCGATCCGCCACACCGCCTCGACGGCGCGACGCGCATCGGTAGCCGTCACGACCCGGGATCAGATCAGCTACCGATGCGCGTCGGCAAGCGGCGCGGGCGCGCTCACCCCTGGGCGGAGCGGGCCTCCTGCTGGGCGCGCAGCTCCCGCTCGCGGTCCTTGAGCTCCTCCGAGGCGTTGACGAAGTCGTCCTCGGTGAAGACCTGCCGGATCTCGATCTGGGACTCCTCGCCCGTGGGGTTCGGCACGCGCTTCACCCACTCGATGGCCTCTTCCAGCGACTTGACCTCGATCAGCCAGAAGCCCGCGATCAGCTCCTTGGTCTCGGTGAACGGGCCGTCGACCACGGTGCGCTTGTCGCCCGAGAAGTGGACCCGCGCGCCCTTCGAGCTGGGGTGCAGGCCCTCGCCGGCCAGCATCACGCCGGCCTTCACCAGCTCCTCGTTGAAGGCGGCCATCTCGTTGAGCATCTCCGCGCTCGGCTGGACGCCGGCCTCGGTCTCCTCGGTCGCCTTGACGATCACCATGAAACGCATCGCGGTTCTCCCTGTCCGTTCTTCGGGCCGGCCCATCCTGGCCCCTCACTGACGCGACGAACGAGCGGGGTCGTGATTCGACACGTCGGCCGATTTTTCTCCGAGATTTTTTCGCGGGCCGCTGACCTGCGGTTTCACGTGATGGGCGAGCCTCCGGTCACGCCGATGACCTCGCCGGTGATGTAGCTGGACTCCGACGAGGCCAGGAACACGTACAGCGGCGCGAGCTCGGCGGGCTGGCCGGCGCGGCCCATGGGCGCCTGCTCGCCGAAGCTCTCCACCTTCTCCGGCGGCATGGTGGCCGGGATGAGCGGCGTCCACACCGGACCGGGCGCGACGGAGTTCGCGCGGATCTTGCGGTCCACCAGGTTCTGCGCCAGGCCCTTGGTGAAGTTCACGATCGCCGCCTTGGTGGTGGCGTAGTCGAGGAGCTGGAAGGACGGCTGGAAGCCCTGGATGGACGACGTGGTGATGATCGAGGAGCCCTCGGGCATGTGCGGCACGGCCGCCTTGCACAGCCAGAACATCGCGTACACGTTCGTCTTCATCACGCGGTCGAACTGCTCGGAGGTGATGTCGAGCAGGCCGCCCTCCTGCGACATCTGGTAGGCGGCGTTGCTGACCAGGACGTCGATCCGGCCGAACTCCTCGACCGCGCGCGCCACGACGGCCGCGCACTGCGACTCCTCCACGAGGTCGCCGGGGACGGTGACCGCCTTGCGCCCGGCCTCCTCGACCAGCCGCGCGGTGTCGCGGGCGTCCTTCTCCTCGGACGGCAGGTAGGAGATGAGCACGTCGGCGCCCTCGCGCGCGAACGCCAGCGCGACGGCACGGCCGATGCCGGAGTCGCCGCCGGTGATCACGGCCTTCTTGTCGGTGAGCCGTCCCGTGCCGCGGTAGCTCGCCTCGCCGTGGTCGGGGGTGGGGTGGACGTCGTCGGTCAAACCGGGGTACTTGATGGGGGTCTCGGCCATGCCCGCAGGGTGCCCAGGCGAGTGCGGCCTGAACACGCCGAAGGGCGCGTCCCCGAATGGAGACGCGCCCTTGGTGTGATGTGGTGGGTCAGCGGCGCAGCGCGCGCTGGACGGTGAAGGCGCCCGGGCCGAGGACGGCCAGCAGCAGGAACACCCAGCTGTACACGGCGGCCAGCTCGCCCATGTTGTGCATGGGCAGCAGCGCTTCCGGCTGGTGGACGGTGAAGTAGGCGTAGGCCATCACGCCGGAGAGCACGAACGCGGCCGGCCGCGCGGCCAGGCCCGTCAGCACCAGCACCGCGCCGACCAGCTCGATCACGCTGCCGTACCAGCCCGGCCAGGAGCCGAACGGCACCGCGCCGCCCTGCCCGTCGACGCCGCCGAGGAAGCCGAGGCCCTGCAGGCCGTGCAGGCCGAACAGGAACGACACCACGACGCGGAAGGCGGCGAGCACCAGGTCGTTGCGCTTGGTGGCGGTGATCGGGTGGGCGGCGGCGCGGCGGGTGTCGGTCGTGGTGGTCATCTCGGGCTCCCCATCTCGTGGTCTTACTGAGACGACGAACGGGGCTCCCGCCGGATCGACACGTCCGCCGAACTTTTTTCCACGAACTCCACTTCGAGGGTGAAACGGCTGGTCGGGGGCGGTAGGGGTTGGCCGCGGCGGAAGAAGCGGACCCGGCGCGGGTCGGTCGCCTCCGCGCGCATGGCCGCCAGGTCGGCCTCGGTGGGCAGGCGGGCGACCGACGGCCCCGGCCGGTGGTCGAGCGGCGGTGGCGGCGGCGGGTGCTCGTCGTCCGGCAGCGGTGGTCGGTCCACCCGGCACGCGACCAGGCCGTCGGTGTCGGGGACGTCCAGCGGCAGCACGGGCGGCGGCCAGACGTAGTCGAGGTCGTCCGGGACGTCGGGGAACAGCGGGCGGTAGTGCTCGGGGTCCTTGCGCAGGAGCGCGGACCGGTGGCTGCGGTGCAGGTCGTCGTCGCCCAGCCAGGGTGGGAGCAGGCCCTCGGCCAGGCACCACGACCACGTCGGCTCGTGGCCGCCGGTGTAGTCCAGGAGGGTGGCGCGCAGGCCGTCGCGGTGGCCGCGGCGGCGCCACTCGTCGCACACGGCCACGCCGTAGGCGACCAGCGCGGGCGTGAAGCCGCGCCACATGAGCACGGCGGGGTGGTGTTTCCAGCCGTAGGTCGGCCAGACCAGGGCGCGCAGGATCTGCGCGGTCTCCACGCGCTGCTTGCCCAGCCGCCGCGAGTCGAGCACGGCGGCGCTGCCGGCGAAGGTGGCGCGGGGCAGGAACGTCTGCACCCCTGCCACCTACCCCGCGTGCGGGCGGTCAAGCGCGCGACCGACAACAGACCGGTGGGCTGTTAGCCTGCGGCGGTGGAGTTCCAGCGCGCGAGGCGGCCCGAGCAGGTCGAGCAGCGGCGGCGCACGATCCTCGACACGGCGTGCGCGATGCTGCGGGAGCGCCCGGTCGCCGACATCAGCCTGCGCGAGCTGAGCGAGCGGGTGGGCCTGGCCAAGTCGAACGTGCTGCGGTACTTCGACAGCCGTGAGGCGATCTTCCTGGAGGTGCTGGACCAGGAGTGGGGCGCGTGGCTGGACGAGCTGGAGGAGTCGCTCGGGTCGGTCGGCGAGGTGGAGGACGTGGCACGGGTGGTCGCGACGTCGCTGCTGGGCCGTCGGCTGCTGTGCGAGCTGGTCAGCGGCATGGCCGGGGTGCTGGAGCGCAACATCACGGTGGACTTCGCCCGCGTGTTCAAGCGCCGGGCCCACGAGCACCGGGCCCGGCTGGCGGACCTGGTGCGCGGCCGGGTGCCGGTGCTGGACGAGGCGGCGGCACGGCACTTCGCCGGCACCGTGCTGGTCATGACGGCCGGGCTGTGGCCGCACGCGAACCCGACCGACGCGGTGGCGCGGGTGATGCGGGAGCAGGGCGGGCCGACGGCGTGGGAGCTGGTGCGGGACGGCCTGACCGAGGGCCTGGTCAACCAGCTCGTCGGCCTGGTGGCCCGGGCGTCGACCACGGCACCGCGAACGCCCTAGGGTTCGGTGCCGTGAAGGCACTCGTGGTTCGCGGTGGTTGGGACGGGCACAAGCCGGTCGAGGCGACCGAGGCGTTCCTGCCGTTCCTGCGGTCGTCGGGGTTCGCGGTGGACGTGGCGGAGACGCTGGAGGTCTACGACGACCGCCTCGGCGGCTACGACCTGATCGTGCAGTGCTGGAGCGACGGCGTGCTGACCGACGACCAGTTCGCCTGCCTGGAGGCGGCGGTCCGGGGTGGGACGGGGCTGGCCGGGTGGCACGGCGGCCTGGTCGACGCGTTCCGCCACTCCCGCGGCTACTTGCAGCTGGTCGGCGGCCAGTTCGTCGCGCACCCCGGTGATTTCGTGGACCACCGGGTGGAGATCACCTCCACTCACCCGGTCGTGGCGGGTCTGGCGGGGTTCGAGCTGCGGACCGAGCAGTACTGGGTCCTCACCGACGGCCTCAACGACGTGCACGCGACCACGACGTTCGCCGCCGCCGAGCCGTGGCACGCCCCGCTGACCGTGCCCGCGGTGTGGACCCGGCGCTGGGGCGCGGGCCGGGTCTTCGCCTGCACCATCGGCCACCACCCGGCCGACCTCGCCCTGCCGCCGGTCCGCACCCTGGTGGAACGCGGCCTGCTGTGGGCCGCCACCGGCACGACCTGAGCTCACGCCTCGCGTGACCGTTCCTCGACCAGTGCCGCGACGCCGCTGATCAAGCGGTCCAGGCCGAACGCGTAGGCGTGCTCCGGGTTGTGCGCCGACTGGTGCGCCTGCCCGGCCGCCTCGCCGACGCGGGCCGCGATCGGGAACCGGGAGGCGTCGAACACCTTCGCCACCAACGGCCCGACGGCCCGCCACCACTGCTCGTCGGTCATCCCCGTGCGGCGGACCGCCCGGTCGGCCTCGACCCGCCGCCGCGCCACGCCCTCGACGTGGGTCTGCACGAGCGTGATCACCGCGTCCATCTCCACGTCGGTCAGGCAGATGCCCTCGATCGCGCTCAGCTCGCGCTCGTACTTGGCGATGGTGTGCGGCCCCAGCGGCGGGCGACCGGTGAACACCTGGAGCACCCACGGGTGGCGCATGCACAGGTCCCAGTTCACCCGCGCGACCTCCCGCAGGCCCTCCTCCCACGGCACGTCCCCGCGCTCGCCCAGCGCTTCGACCGCCTCCCCGTACACGTGGTCGAGCATGGCCTCGACCAGGTCGTCCCGCGACGCCACGTACGTGTAGAGCGACATCGTGCCCACGCCCAGCGACTCCGCGACCCGCCGCATCGACAGCGCGGCGAGGTCCTGGTCGCGGTCGGCGATGGCGATCGCGGCGGAGATCACCTGCGCGGTGGTCAGCGTGTGCTTGGGCCCGCGCTTGGGCGACGGCCGGGTGCCCCACAACGTGGCGATCGTGCGTGCCGGGTCGCCGCTGCCACTGGTCTCCGTCTCGGCCATGCGCCCATCATAGGAAGCCGACTTCGTACGGCGTACGAAAAACTCTGCTAGTCTTCTCCGTATGGCATACGGAGATACGGCGATCGAAGCCGTCGACGTGCGCAAGCGCTACCGGGGCAAGGTCGCGCTCGACGGCTTCGACCTCACCGTCGAGGCGGGCACGGTGTGCGGCCTGCTCGGGCCGAACGGCGCGGGCAAGACCACCGCCGTGCGGATCCTGACGACCCTGCTTCGCCCCGACGGAGGACGGGTCCGCGTGGCCGGCCGCGACGTGCTCGCCGACCCGCGGGCCGTGCGCTACCGGATCGGCCTGGTCGGCCAGGACACGTCGGTGGACGAGGTCCTCAGCGGGCGGCAGAACCTCGTGCTGTTCGGCAAGCTGTGCCACCTGCCGACCGCCGCGGCCCGCCGCCGCGCGGACGAGCTGCTCGAGCGGTTCGAGCTGACCGGCGCGGCCGACCGGTCGGTGGCCGGCTACTCGGGCGGGATGCGCCGCCGCCTCGACCTGGCCACGAGCCTGATCCTGTCGCCGCCCGTGCTGTTCCTGGACGAGCCGACCACCGGCCTGGACCCGCGTACCCGCATCGACGTCTGGGCCTGCGTCAAGTCGCTCGTCGGCGACGGCACGACGGTCCTGCTCACGACCCAGTACCTGGAGGAGGCCGACCAGTTGGCCGACCGGATCGCCGTCATCGACGCCGGCCGGGTCGTCGCCGAGGGCACGCCCGACGAGCTGAAGGCGAAGGTCGGCCCGGACCGGGTCGAGACCGTCACCCGCAAACCGACCCTGGACGAGGTCTTCCTCCACCTCACGGGCCACCGACCGACCACGGAGCCGTCATGACGACCGCCACCGCGCTGCGCGACACCGCCACGTTGACCGGCCGCGTGCTGCGGCACTGGCGTCGCCGTCCCGTCTCGATCGCGCTCGGCCTGATGTTCCCCGTGCTGATGGTGCTGATGTTCGGCTACCTCTTCGGCGGCGCGATGGCCGTGCCGGACGGGCGCTACCTGGACTTCCTCATCCCCGGCATGCTGGCGATGACCATGCTGTTCGGGTTGGAGGCGCTGGTCGTGTCGATCACCGCGGACACCGCCAAGGGCGTCACCGACCGCGTCCGCGCCATGCCCGTCACGACCGGGGCGGTCCTCGCGAGCCGCAGCGCCGCCGACCTGCTCAACGCCGTGGTCGGCCTCGGCGTCATGGTCGCGACCGGGCTCCTGGTCGGGTGGACGGCCCAGCGCGGGGTGCTGCCCGCGCTCGCGGCCCTCGGCCTGCTGGTGTGGCTGCGGTTCGCGTTCACGTGGATCGGCACCTACCTGGGGCTGCTGCTCAAGACGCCGGAGTCGGCGGTCGCCGTGCAGGTGCTGGTGTGGCCGGTCGGGTTCCTGTCCAGCGCCTTCGTCTCGCCCGCCACGATGCCGGACTGGCTCGGGCTGGTGGCGACCTGGAACCCGCTGTCGGCCACCGCCACGGCGATCCGGGAGCTGTTCGGCAACCCCGCCTGGCACGACGGCGGCTGGGCGGCACGGCACTCGGTGGCCCTGGCACTGCTCTGGCCCGCCGTCCTCACCGCGGTCTTCCTGCCGCTGGCCGTGCGGCAGTACCGGGCACTGGGCCGCTGACCGGGCAGCCGCCCGCCGGGCGTGTGGCGGTGCCGGTCACTGACCCGCCGACCGCCCGCTCGCTGCGAGGCCGTACCGGGCACTGACCCGCCGACTGCCCGCTCGCTGCGCGGCCGTACCGGGGCTGTCCGGCCCGCCGCTCACTCGCCCGAGGCGGGCAGGGCGGCGGGCTCGGAGTCGGACAGGTTCTCCGGCAGCCTCAGCCCCTCGTGCAGCGGCACCAGCTCGGACTGCAGCACGAGCGCCGCCGCGCCGATCGCGGACGCCGTGGCGGCCGAGCGGGACAGGCGCACGTCCACGCCGTGCGCCGCGCGGGAGAAGAACGTGCGGTCCAGTTCGTCGCGCACCACGGGCAGGTACACCGACCCGGCGATGGCGAAGCTCGGCCCGGTCAGCACCAGCACCTCAAGGTCCATGACGTTGGCCAACGTCCGCGCGGCCACCGCGATGTACCGGGCCGACCGCTCCAGGATCGCCAACGCCGACGGCTCACCGCGCCGCGCCGCCCGGCTCACCGCGGCGAAGTCCGACGAGACCGACTTCGACCGCCCGGTCAACCCGGCCGACCCCGCCAGCGCCGCGTCCGCACGGGCCGCCGCCACCACCGCCGCGGGCCCGGCCAGCGCCTCCACGCACCCGCGCGCGCCGCACCAGCACTCCGGCCCGTCGGCGTCGACGCAGATGTGGCCGATCTCCCCGGCGTTGCCGCTGCTGCCGCGGTAGGTGATGCCGTTGATGATCAGGCCCGCGCCGATGCCCGTGCCCATGTACAGCGCCGCCGAGATGGCCGTGCCGCCGATGCCGCCCGACCAGTGCTCGCCCAACGCCGCCGCGGTGGCGTCGTTGTCCAGCACGACCGGCAGGCCGGTGGCCCGTTCCAGCTCCTGGTCGAGCGGGAAGTCCTCCCACTTGCGCATGGCGGGCGGGGTCAGGCCCATGCCGGTGTCGGAGCTGAGCGGCCCGGGGGAGACCAGGCCCAGCCCGAGCACCCGGTTGTGGTCCACGCCGACGCCGTCGATCAGGCCCTTGACCTCGGCCGCCATCCGGGCCACCACGGTGCGCGGTTCCGCCGCGCCCGCGCCCGCCCTGGAAATGCGCGCCACCACCGATCCGCCGAGATTGGTCAGCACGTAGGTGATGCCGGCGTGGTCGAGGTGCACGCCCACGGCGTAGCGGGAGGAGTGGTTGAGCTGGAGCAGCACCCGCCGCTTGCCGCCGGTCGACTCGGCCCGCCCGGTCTCGACCACCAGGCCCTCGTCGATGAGCTTGCGGACGACGGTCGAGATCGTGGCGCCGGTGAAGCCGGTGGCGTTGATGAGGCCGACGCGGCTGATGGTGCCCGCCGCGCGGATCACGTCGAGCACCGCGGACTTGCTGCTCGCGTGTTGCGTCGCCCGCGCCGGTCCGCTCACGTGGTCCCCCGCGTTCGTCTTAGTTCGTTCGTTGGACGAAGGGTAGCAACTTGACCGGCAGATGACGCCGAAGTGTTGACTTCGTTTCTTCGATGACTTAACAATCTGCCTCAACGCGGGACCGCGGCCGGTCTCGGGCCAGGAGAGGAATCGACGATGTCCCTGAAGGCAAGGCGCTTCTCACGCGCTTGCATGGCGGCGGCCGGACTGGCCGCGGTCGCCATGCTCGCGACGGCGTGCGGCGGGTCCAGCGCGGGCAGTGACGCGAACAAGGACACGCTGGTCGTCTACACCGGTCAGGCAGGCGACTGGCAGCTGAACTTCAACCCGTTCTCGCCCACCCTCATCGAAGGTCCCGGCACGATCTTCGAACCGCTGTTCTTCTTCAACAACGTCCGCGACGTCGAACCGAGGCCCCGGCTCGGCAAGAGCTACCAGTGGAACGCCGACGGCACCCAGCTCGACATCGAGCTGCGTGACGACGTGAAGTGGACCGACGGCGAGAAGTTCACCGCCGAGGACGTCGTCTTCACCCTCGACATGATCGCCAAGAACGCGACCATGAACAGCACCAACTACAAGGGCGTGGCCACGGCCGTCGACGACACGCACGTGTCGGTCAAGTTCACCGAGCCGTCCTACATGGACGGCCCGCAGATCCTCGGCCGGATCTGGATGGTGCCCGAGCACAAGTGGAAGGACATCTCCAACCCGGCGACCGACGTGATCAAGGAGCCGGTCGGCACCGGACCGTTCGCGTTGGACGAGTTCAAGCCCCAGGCGTTCACGCTCAAGGCGAACCCCGCCTACTACGCCGGCGAACCGGCCGTGAAGAAGGTCCGCTACCTGTCGCTGTCGGGCAACCAGGCGGGCGCCGACGCGCTGAAGGCGGGCACGATCGACTGGCAGACCGGCCCCGTGCCGGACATCAAGAACGTCGAGAAGAACTACCCCGGCTACAAGGCCATCACCATCCCGATGAACCAGGTCGGGCTGATGACCTGCTCGAACGCCGCACTGGGCTGCCAGGGCCCGCAGACCGACGTGGCCGTCCGCAAGGCCATCTACTACGGCATCAACCGCACCCAGATCAACTCGCTGGCGTTCGAGAACACCGCCAGTGAGATCTCGCCCGGCGCCGCGCTGCTCGACCGGGACAAGGACGTGATCTCCACCAAGCTCCAGGAGAAGACCGCCCCGATGCAGCCCGACGAGGCCAAGGCCACCTCCACCATGGAGGCCGCCGGCTACACCAAGGGCTCGGACGGCATCTACGCCAAGGACGGCAAGCCGGTGGCGCTGACCCTCAAGGTCGTGGCCGGCTGGACGGACTACATCACCGCCGTCGACACGATCAGCCAGCAGTTGCAGAAGGTCGGCATCAAGGTCACCGCGCAGCAGCTCTCCTGGAACGAGTGGTCCGACGCGCGCGGCCGGGGCAACTTCGAGCTGATCATCGACTCGATCTACCAGGGCCCGGCGCCCGACCCGTTCTACAACGCGTCCTACTTCTTCAGCACGGCGACCACGGCCAAGGTCGGCGAGGCCGCCCAGCCGAACTTCGCCCGCTTCTCCGACCCGGACGTCGACGCCGCCCTCACCGCGCTCAAGGGCATCGACCCGAAGGACACCGCGGCACGGCAGCCGCACTTCGACACCATCCAGACGAAGATCGAGGCGTCGATCCCGTACATCCCGGTCCTGACCGGCGGCACCACCAGCGAGTACAACGCCAAGAAGTTCACCGGCTGGCCGACGAAGGAAGACCTCTACGCGTTCCCCGCCGTCTGGTCGCGCCCGGACGCCTCTGAGGTGTACCTGAAGCTCAAGCCGGCGGGCCAGTGAACGACTGAATGAGGCGATAGGCGGACCGATGAGGTACTACGCCCGTAAGTTCGCGTTCTACCTGGTCGCCCTCTGGGCGGCGCTGACGCTGAACTTCTTCATCCCGAGGCTCATGCCGGGCAACCCGGTGGACATCCTCATGGCGAAGCTCTCGCAACGAGGCGGGACCGTCGACCCGTCGGCCCGCAGAGCCTACGAACTGCTGCTCGGCGGCAACACCGGTGACTCGCTGTTCCAGCAGTACCTGTCCTACCTGGGCAACATGTTCCGCGGTGAGCTCGGCGTCTCGGTGAGCAACTTCCCGGCGCCGGTGTCCGACATCATCGCGGAAGCCCTGCCCTGGACCCTGATGCTCGTCGGCATCGCGACGTTCCTGTCGTTCGTCTTCGGCATCGTCCTGGGCACGTTCGTCGGTTGGCGGCGCGGCACCTGGCTGGACAGCCTGGTGCCCGCCACCACCGTGCTCGCCGCCGTGCCGTACTTCTGGCTGGCGTTGATCCTGGTCGCCCTGCTGTCCTCGGCGTGGGGCTGGTTCCCGCTGCAAGGCGGCTACGACGTGATCCTCTCGCCGGGCTGGAACGCCGACTTCATCGGCTCGGCGATCTACTACGGCACGCTGCCCGCGCTGACCATCGTGATCTCGTCGGTCGGCGGCTGGCTGCTGGGGATGCGCAACATGATGGTCTCGGCCACGGCCGAGGACTACGTGCTCACCGCCAGGGCCAAGGGCCTGCGCGACTCCCGGATCATGATCAAGTACGCGGCCCGCAACGCGGTGCTGCCGTCCGTGGCCGGCTTCGCCATCTCGCTCGGGTTCGTGGTGTCCGGCTCGATCGTCACCGAGCAGGTGTTCTCCTACCCGGGCATCGGGTCCAAGCTCCTGCAAGCGGTGCAGAACAACGACTACGCCCTGATGCAGGGCATCTTCCTGGTGATCACGGTCGCCGTGCTCGGCGCGAACCTCGTGGTCGACCTGCTGTACGCCGTCATCGACCCGCGCACCCGCGTCAGCGGCTGAGAAAGAGGACGGACACCGTGACCAATCTCAGTCCTGTCACCGTCGCGCCGCCGCGCGGCCGGTCCGGCTGGCGGTCGATGCTGCCACGCTGGTCGCCCAAGCTCGGCGTCGGTCTCGTGCTGATCGTCCTGATCACGTTGATCGGCGTCGTGGGTCCGCTGCTCGTCGGCGACCCGAGCACGATCCGCGACATCGGTCTGACCACGCCGGGCGGCGAGTTCTGGCTGGGCACCACCCTGACCGGTCAGGACGTCGTCGCCCAACTCGCGCACGCGACCAGGGGTTCGCTCTACATCGGCTTGCTGGTCGGCGTGATGGCGACCGCCCTGTCGGCGTTGTTCGGCATCGTCGGCAGCTACGTCGGCGGGTACGTCGACGAGGGCTTCAACCTGTTCTCCAACGTGATGCTGGTGATCCCCGGCCTGCCGCTGGTGATCGTCATCTCCGCGTTCGTCCCGGCCGACCAGCGCGGCTCGTGGACGATCGCGGTGGTGCTGGCGATCACCGGCTGGGCCGCGTCGGCACGCGTCCTGCGCGCCCAGACCCTGTCGTTGCGCAACCGCGACTACGTGGCCGCGGCCAAGGTCTCCGGCGAGAAGCCGTGGCGCGTCATCACCGTCGAGATCCTGCCGAACCTGCTGCCGCTGCTGGCCTCGCAGTTCGTGTTCTCGGTGATCTACGCGATCCTCAGCGAGGCCGGCCTGTCGTTCCTCGGCCTGGGCGCGTCCAACTCGTCCACGCTGGGCACGATGCTCTACTACGCGCAGAACGGCTTCGCGCTGCAACGCGAGGCGTGGTGGTGGTTCGTGCCGCCGGGCCTGATCATCGCCCTGCTCGGCTGCGGCCTCGCGCTGGTCAACTTCAGCATCGACGAGATCATCAACCCGAAGCTGCGCGACATCCCGCGCCGCGACAAGGCCGAAGCCGCCCGCACGCCCGACCCCGTACCGCGCCCGGACGACGACGTGGTGCTCACCGTGACCGACCTGTCGGTCGTCTACCAGGTGGACAAGCCGGTGCACGCGGTCAAGGACGTGTCCATCACGCTGCGGCGCGGCGAGATCCTGGGCCTGGCCGGCGAGTCCGGCTGCGGCAAGACCACCCTGGCCTACGCGATCAACCGGCTGCACCGCCCGCCCGCCGAGGTGACCACCGGCTCGGTCACGTTCCACGACCGCGAGGGCGGCGACATCGATGTGCTGGCGCTCACGCCGGGCGAGCTGCGGGCGTTCCGCTGGTCGAAGCTGTCGATGGTGTTCCAGGGCGCGATGAACGCGTTGAACCCCGTCATCTCGATCCGTGCGCAGCTCGACGACGTGCTCACCACGCACCGGCCGGAGATGACCAAGGCGCAGCGCAGGGCCAGGTGCGAGGAGGTGCTCAAGCTGGTCGGCGTGGACGTGCGGCGGCTCAGCTCCTTCCCGCACGAGCTGTCCGGCGGCATGCGGCAGCGGGTCATGATCGCCATGGCGCTGCTGCTCGACCCGCAGGTCATGATCATGGACGAGCCGACGACCGCGCTGGACGTGGTCGTCCAGCGCGGCATCCTGCGGGAGATCCTGCGGCTGCGCGACGAGATCGGCTTCGCGGTCCTGTTCATCACCCACGACCTGCCGCTGCTGCTCGAACTGGCCGACCGCATCGCCGTGATGAAGGAGGGCGAGGTCGTCGAGTACCGCGCCGCGCAGGACATGTTCGAGCACCCCGAGCACCCCTACACCCGCCAACTGCTCGACTCGTTCCCCAGCCTGACCGGCGAACGCGGCTCGTTCGTCCGCTCCGGCGAGCAGACGCCGCCGGTCGACCGGTCCGGCGAGCCCACCCCGTCCGGAGGCGTCCGATGACCACGTTGGAAGCGCGCGAGCTGGTCAAGGACTTCCACGTGCGGGTCGGCCTGCGCCGGGTCAGGCTGCGCGCGGTGGACAACGTGTCGTTCACCCTCACGCCCGGCCGCACGGTCGCCCTGGTCGGCGAGTCCGGCTCGGGCAAGTCGACCATCGCCCGGATGATCGCCCGGCTGGAGAAGCCCAGCGCGGGCTCCATCACGGTCACCGGCCCGGACGGGCGGAAGGTGCCCGAGCGGCAGTACCGCGACAACGTGCAAATGGTGTTCCAGGACCCGTTCGCCTCGCTGAACCCGTTCCACACCATCGAGCACCACCTGGCGCGGCCGTTGAAGCTGCACGGCAAGCCGCACGGCTGGGAGGACGTCGTGCAGCTGCTGGAGCGCGTGTCCCTGCCGGGCCGCGACATCGCGGGCCGCCGGCCGCACGAGCTGTCCGGAGGCCAGCGGCAGCGGGTGGCCATCGCGCGGGCGTTGGCGCCGGGGGCGAAGGTCGTGGTGGCCGACGAGCCGGTGTCCATGCTGGACGTCTCGATCCGACTGGGCGTGCTGAACCTCATGGCGCGCTTGCAGCGCGAGGAGGACCTGGCCGTCCTCTACATCACGCACGACCTGGCCACCGCCCGGCACTTCTCCGACGACATCCTCGTGCTCTACAAGGGGCGCGTGGTCGAGCGGGGACCGGCCGACGAGGTGATCCTCAACCCGCAGCACCCCTACACCAAGATCCTCGCCTCCGCCGCGCCCAACCCCGAGGCGCGCGGCCGGGCCGTCGAGATCGACCCGGCGGACGTCGAGCGCGCCGGGGCCGCCGCCGCGTACGACCACAACACCGGGGCGTGGGAGGAAGTCACCGCATGACCGTCACCTGGTCGACGGGCGCGATCGGGCTGGTGCTGGGTTTCGCCGACGACCGCCCGGTGAGCCTGCTGTCGCTGCGCCCCGACGGGCCGGTCGAGGGGATCGGGGTGCCGCTGGTCGAGGTGCAGGCCCTCGGCCACGGCCGGTTCCCCGGCAGCCACCGCTACGCCGACACCACGATCGGCGCACGCCTGCGGTACCGCACGCACACGGCGTCCGCTTCCGGACTGAGGGTCGTGCAGCACGACCCGGTGAGCGGGCTCGTGGTCACGTCGGTGTTCGAGGGCGTGGCCGGCGTGCCCGCCCTGCGCACGTGGACGGAGGTCGACGTCGAGGGCGAACCGGTCCGCCTCCAGGCCGTGACGTCACTGTCCACCGGGGCGTTCCTGGTGGACTCGGGCCGTTCGGTGGACGAGGTAGACCTGGTGCACGCCGACTCGGACTGGGTCGCCGAGTCGCGCTGGCGCCGCACGCCGCTGCGCGAGGTCGGCCTGGTCCGCATGGACCCACCCGCGCACCACCACGCGTCACGCAGCCGGTTCGCGCTCACCTCGCGCAGCTCGTGGTCGACCGGCGAGCACCTGCCGACCGGCGTCCTGGTGGCCCGCGACGACAGTTGGGCGCTCGCCTGGCAGGTCGAGCACAACGGCGCGTGGCACTGGGAGGTCGGCGAGACGTTCGCCGGCGCGTACTTGGCGGTGCTCGGGCCCACCGACGCCGAGCACCAGTGGTCGCGCGTGGTGTCGGCCGGGCGGGGTTTCGCCACCGTGCCGGTGTCGGTCGCGGTCGTAGAGGGCGGGGTGGACGAGGCGTTCGGCGCGTTGACGCGGCAGCGCCGGGCCACGTTGCGCGACCGGCGCGCGCCCGAGCTGCCGGTGATCTTCAACGACTACATGAACACCCTCATGGGCGACCCGACCACGGAGAAGCTGCTGCCGTTGATCGACGCGGCGGCCGAGGTGGGCGCGGACTGCTTCTGCGTCGACGCGGGCTGGTACGACGAGGACGGCCGGTGGTGGGACAGCGTCGGCGAGTGGCGGCCGTCGCGGACCCGGTTCCCCGGCGGGTTCGGCGAGGTCGCCGACCGGATCCGCGAGCGCGGGATGGTGCCCGGCATCTGGCTGGAGCCCGAGGTCGTCGGCGTGCGGTCGGCGGTGGCCCGGTCGTTGCCGGAGGAGGCGTTCTTCCGGCGGCACGGCGAGCGGGTGGTCGAGCACGGCCGGTTCCACCTGGACTTCCGGCACCCCGCGGCGGTGCGGCACGTGGACGAGGTGGTCGACCGGCTGGTCGACGAGTTCGGCATCGGGTACCTCAAGCTCGACTACAACATCATGCCCGGCCCGGGCAGCGACGTCGGCGGCGTCGCGCCGGGGGAGGGCCTGCTCGGGCACAACCGCGCGCACCTGGCGTGGTTGGACGCGCTGCTGGCCCGCCACCCCGGGCTGCTGCTGGAGAACTGCGCGTCCGGCGCGATGCGGATGGACTACGCGATGCTGTCGCGCCTGCACGTGCAGTCCACTTCGGACCAGCAGAACCCGTTGCTGTACCCGCCGATCGCGGCCGCCGCGCCCGCGTCCGTGCTGCCGGAGCAGGCCGCGAACTGGGCTTACGCGCAGCCGGGGATGACGCCCTCGCAGGCCGCGTTCACGCTGGCCACCGGTGTGCTGGGCCGGCTGTACCTGGCGGGCCGGGTCGACCTGATGGACGCGGCGCGGCGGTCGCTGGTCGCCGAGGCGGTGTGGGCCCACAAGGCGCTGCGCCCCGAGATCGCGGCCTCGGTCCCGTTCTGGCCGCTCGGCCTGACCGGCCGCACGGGTCCGTGGGTGGCGCAGGGCCTGCGTGCCGCGACGACCAGCTACCTGACGCTGTGGCGACTGCCCGACGCGCCACCGGACGTGGACCTGCCCGTGCCGCACCTGGACGGCCGGGATGTCGTCGTGTCACCGGTGTTCCCGGCGGCGTCACCCGAGTGGGACTTCGAGTGGCACGCGGGACGAGGGGTGCTGCGTGCCACCCACACCGGCGGCGCACCGGCCGCGGTCGTCATCCGGCTCGGGACCTGACGCTCAGGGCAGCCTCGGTTCGACCAGCTCGGCGACCCGCATCGCGGCCGGGCACGGGTCCTCGTCGGGACTGCCCGAGTTCAGCACGACGTCGACCCGGGACGACTCGGTGACGCCGATGAAGATCCCGCAGCTCCCGGTCGCGCCCACCGCCTGCTTGGCCTGGTGCCTGCCGATCACCAGCTCCTGCACCACGTTGCCGTTCGACTGCACCTGCGCCAGCCCGGAGGTGGTCCGCACGCCGACGCCGAGCAGGGCCTGCTGCGGCGAGAAGTTGCACACCCGCGCCGAACCGAGCTGCTCCACCACCGGCTCCGCGGTCTGCGCGCCCGTCACCCGCTCGGCCTCGGCCTTGGTGAGCAGGGTGCACGGGTCCACGCCGTCCAGCGGGCCGCCCCGGGACGGGCCGACCTGCGGCGCGGTGGAGGTCGTGGACGGGGCGTCGGAGGTCGGTGCGGCCTGCTCGGCCGAGGGCCCGCCGCAGGCGACGGCCGAGATCAGGACCGCGACCGCGGCCAACGTGGTGCGAGGGTTCACTGGGTCGTTCCCCGGTCGGTCAGGGCGGTGAGGGGGCGCCGCCGGCGTTCCGGTCGGTCCACGCCCCGGTGACGCTCACAACCGGGACCGACACTTCGTGCCGCCGACGGTAGCGCACGTTCTGGGAGCGCTACCAGACCTGCGTCCCACCAGTCGGTCGGTCCCCGCGCGGAGGGAGAACGCCGATCACGTCACGGACCGGCGAGTACACTGCGCCGTCGCCGCAGGGTCGTGGTCGCTGCGGTGGGCCCGGCGATCGGCACGACTGGTGTCAGGGGAAACTCGGTGCAGCCTGCGAACTCCCGATTATCCGGCGCGGCGCGGGACGACGGCGCCGATCCGCCCGACCGGCCGGCGCCCTCGCCACCGGCGCGGTACTCGGCGTTCATCTCCTACAGCCGCGCGGTGGACGGGAAGTTGGCGCCGGCACTGGCCTCGGCGCTGCGCGTCTTCGCGAAGCCGTGGTACCGGCGTCGGGCGCTGCGGGTGTTCCGCGACGACGACAGCCTGTCGGCCAACCCCGGTCTGTGGTCGTCGATCCGGGCGGGGCTGGACAGCTCGGAGTTCTTCATCCTGCTCGCCTCCCCCGAAGCGGCCGCGTCACCTTGGGTGGAGAAGGAAGTGGCGCACTGGCTGGAGCACCGACCGGTCGAACGCCTGCTCATCGTGGTCACCGACGGTGAGTTGACCTGGGACGGCGGCGAGCACGACTTCGACCCGACGACCACGAACTGCCTCCCGCCCGCCCTGTACGGCGCGTTCCGCGAGGAACCGCGCTGGGCCGACCTGCGAGGCGCGCGCGGTGAGGACAACCTCTCCTTGCGGTCCGCGGCCTTCAAGGACGTCGTCGCCGACCTCGTCGCCGCGCTGCGGCAGGTGTCCAAGGACGAGATCGTCGGCGAGGACCTGCGACAACACCGCCGGACCAGGTCGGCCGTCGTCGGGGCCGTCGCTTCGCTGCTGGTCCTGGCGGCCGTCGCGTCGCTGACCGCCGTCGTCGCGATCCGGCGCGGGCAGGCCGCCGAGGAGCAGCGGTCGCTGGCCGAGGCCGGCAGGCGTACCGCGATCAGCCGTCAGGTCGCGACGACGGCGGCGAACACCGTCGCACGGGATCCGCGCACCGCGCTGCGGTTGGCGGTCGCGGCTCACCACATCCACCCCGGCGCCGAGACGCGCGCGGCCCTGCACCAGGCGTTGACCGCCACCTCCTACGCCGGCCGCCTGCCCGGATCGCCATCGGCGCGGCAGAGCTTCTTCCCCGACGGACGTGCCGTCGTGGTCAGCGAGGACGACCGGGTGAAGATCTGGGACGTCGGCGGCACCCAGCCGGTGGAGGTGGCGAGCGTGCCCACGACGGGGCAGCCGGCCCTGTCCCCGGACGGCCGCACGCTGATCGTCGTCCCACCGCGGTACGAACCCGCCCAGTGGGTCGAGGCGTGGGACGTGCGCGACCGCGTCCACCCCGAGAAGATGTGGCGGAAGGACGCCACCGTCGCTCCTTTCTCGGTGGTGTTCTCCGCGGACTCGCGCCTGATCGCGTTACAGGGTCAAGGCGACTCAGCGTCCACGATCGTCCTGTGGGACGTGAGCGACCCCCGTCAGCCCGTCCCGCGGGCCGAGCTGGAGGACGACGTCACGTCCCTGGCGTTCGCGCCGGACAACCGCACGCTCGCCCTGGGCAGTGGTGCGCGGACCGACGGCACCGACGCCGACATGATCATCACGCTGTGGGACGTCGGCGCGGGCGCGGCGGCCACCCGGCTCGGCTCCACGCGGTTCACGTCGGGTGGCTACGTCACGTCCTTGCAGTTCGCCGGCTCGGGGAACCTGCTCACGGCAGGTGGGGACGGCCCGCAGGGCAACACCGACGTGGCCGCGATCCTGGTCGACGTGACCGACCGAGGTCGGCCACGCCAACTGGCGGCACCCTTCGAAGGCAGTCGCACGAAGGCCGTGGTGTCGGCGTTCGACCCGACCTCCTCGCTGCTGGCCACCAGCGGTGGTCCGGATCGCGCCGTGCGGCTCTGGGACATCCGCGACCCGGCCGAACCCTTCCTCCTGGAGTCGCTGACGGGGCACACCGACCACGTCCGGGAGATGTCGTTCTCGCCCGACGGCGGCCTGCTCCTCACCGGGGACGCCACCGGCGAGTCCTACCTGTGGAGCGTTGCCGGACGGGGCCGTCCGCGCAGGTCCGGCCACGTCGCGGGAGCCGCGGTCACGCTCGGCGGCCCGCTGAACCTGTCCGCGCTCGCAGCCGGCGACACGATGCTCGTCACCGCCGACGGCGACGCGGCTCTCGCCGTGTGGACCGTCAACGGCCCTGCTGATCCCGAGCGCACGGCGACGATCGACCTCGGCGGCGAGCCGGACGCACCGCCGACGGCGGTGGCGATCTCACCGGACGAACGCCTCGTCGCCGTCGGGGTGCGCACCGCGCTCGCCTCGACCGTGCGCCTGTGGGACGTGTCCGATCGGGCGAACCCGCGGCTCTCCGCCACGACCACGGCGTCGAGCGTCGGCGGGATCGTCACGCTCTCCTTCACCCCGGACGGGCGTTCGCTGGTCGTGGGCGGGAGCCACCAGAGCCCCGCCGAGGACCGGACCGGGGTGGTCGAGGTGCTCGACGTGGGTGGCGACGTGCCACTGACCCGCGTCGGCACCTTCACCCTGCCGCGGGTCGTCTCGACGGCCGAGGTGTCCCCGGACGGGAGGCTCCTCGCCCTCGGCGGCGGCTTCGAGTACTGGGAGGACGACGGGATGTTCGCGCTGTGGGACCTGACCGACCGCACCCACCCGCGCGATACCGGGGCCTCGTCGGCCCGGGAGGGTGCGGACATCGGCGCCCTGGCCTTCACCCCGGACAGCCGCACGCTCGCGGTCGTCCAGGCGCGCAACGAGGGTGACGGCTCCGCCAGGGAGATCGTGCTGTGGGACGTCACCGACCCGGCCGCGCCCGGCCGCGCCGGGCAGGTCTTCACCGCCCACGAGGGCGGTGTCACGAGCGTCGCCTTCGCCTCGGACGGCCTCACGATGGCGTCGACCGGGCAGGAGGCCGACGGGAGGGCGGAGAGCCTGATGCTCTGGGACCTCACCGACTTCCCACGCGTGCACCCGATCGGACCGCTGTCCTACGGCAATGAGAACTCGATCACGACGGTGGCCTTCGGCGCCGACGACCGCCGGCTCATGACCGGGGGCATCGGCTCCGGCCCGGGGATGTCCACGACGCTGTGGGACCTCTCCGGCCTGCACGACATGCGTTCCGGCGCGGTGGCCCGTGCCTGCGAGATCGCGGGCGGCGGGCTGGACCCGGTCGAGTGGCGCATCCACGTCCCCGAGCTGGAGTACGAGGCCACCTGCTGACCGGGCCCGCCCGTCCTTCCGCGCACCGACTCCTCACCCCGTCCCGGCGGACGTGGGTGGCACCGTCCAGGGCCGGCGCTCAGACCGCCGTCGCGCGCACCAGCACGAGCCGTTCCGGGTGCAGGACGGGGGCTTGCACGCCCGCCGTCGTCAGCACCCGGCCCGGCAGGGTCACGCCCTCCGGCTTCCACCACGGCAGGTGCACGCCCCAGTTGTCGGCGTTGCCGTCCGGCACGTCGCCGGGTGCGAGCGGGCGCACGTGGTAGGTGCGGTCGGCGGGCAGGCCCGGCAGGCGGACCGGCCCCGGCGGGTAGAGCTGGGACGTGGCCAGGGCGACGATGGCGAACACGGCGTCCGACCCGTCCTCCGCCACGACCCCGTGCACCTGGATCGCCGGGTCCGGGTGGTCGCCGTGCACCGACACGCCGGTGTGCAGCAGGGGCCGCAGCTCCTTGTACAGCGCCACCCACGACGTCAGCCGCGCCAGGTCTTCGGGGGAGGCCTTGGTCAGGTCCCACTCGATGCCGAAGTGCCCGAACAGCGCGGTGCCGGCGCGGAAGTCCAGCGGGTGCTGCCGGTGGGTCGTGTGCGAGGTGCCCGAGCCGACGTGCGTGCCCATCAGCTCCAACGGGATCAGCGCGTTCGTCCACCGCTGCATCGGCTGGCGCTCCAGCGCGTCGATGCAGTCCGACACCCACACCCGGTCCGTGCGCTGGAGGATCTCCAGGTCCACCCGCGCGCCGCCGGAGGAGCAGGACTCGATCTCCACGTCGGGGTGTCGGCGGCGCAGCTCGTCCAGCAGCCGGTAGACGGCCAGCGTCTGCCCGTGCACGCCCGCCCGCCCGGTCGGCCGGTGCCCGGCGTCGACCAGGTCGCGGTTGTGGTCCCACTTCAGGTACGACACCGGGTACTCGGTCAGCAGGGCGTCCAGCCGTCCCAGGATGTGCTCGAACGCCTCGGGCCGGGCCAGGTCGAGCACCTGCTGGTGCCGCGCCGTGCCGGGCAGCCGGTCGCCCGCCGCCATGACCCAGTCCGGGTGGGCCCGCGCCAGCTCCGAGTCCGGGTTGATCATCTCGGGCTCGACCCAGATGCCGAACTGCATCCCCAGCCCGGTCACGTGGTCGGTCAGCGGGCCGAGGCCGTCGGGCCACACCTCGTCCGACACGTACCAGTCGCCCAGGCCGCGCCGGTCGTCGCGCCGCGACCCGAACCAGCCGTCGTCCAGCACGAACCGCTCCGCGCCGACCGACGCGGCGGCGTCGGCCAACGCCGTCAACCGGTCCAGGTCGTGGTCGAAGTACACGGCCTCCCACGTGTTCACCACGACCGGGCGCGGCGAGGACGGGTGGGACGGCCGCGAGCGCAGGTGCCGGTGGAACCGCGCGGACACCTCGTCCAGCCCGTGCCCGTAGGAGGCGTACTGCCACGGCGAGGTGTACGACTCGCCGGGCCCCAGCACGACCTCGCCGGACAGCAGCAGTTCGCCCGAGCCCAGCAGCGACACCGAGTGGTAGGTCTTCTCGGCGAACGTGCGGTGGTTGCCCGACCAGGCCGTGTGCACGGCCCAGACCTCGCCCGAGCGGTTGCCGAACCCGGCGGTGCCCGCGGCGAACAGGTACGCCGAGTCGTAGCCGGTCCGGCCGGTCCGGTTCTCGCGCACCCGCAGCCCGTGGGTGAACGCCGTGCGCTGCGGGCTGCGCTCCCGCGTCCACCGGCCGGTGAAGTCGAGGATCTCGACCGCCTGCGGCGGCACGGGCAGGGTGAGGTTCACCGCGTCCACGGCGAAGCCCGACGACCCGGTGTTGGTCAGCACGGCCCGCTGCCGCACCAGCCCGGACGGGGTCAGCTCGACGACCAGCTCCAGCGCGAGCCCGGCGACCTCGTCCACCGCGTGCACGACCGTCCCGTCCACCGACACCACGCGGAACGCGGTGGAGAAGTCGCGGCCGTCGCGGTTGCCGACGATTCCCGGGGTACCGAGCCAGCCCGCCGACTGCTCGGGCAGCACGGCCACGTCGACCGCGCCGTCCACGGAGAACCCGATCGGGTGGGGAGTTTGCGCGACCAGCACGTCATCCAGTTGCGCGGGGGAGAGTTCGCCGAGGTCCGCACCCCAGTGTCGGACTCGGGGAAGTGAGCCTCCGGAGAAGTCGAGCACCAGGCTCACACCCGCTGCCCGCAGGTGCGTCAGGTCTGCCACTTGTGGTCTTCCTCTCTGGTGGTGATCCTCGTTGACTTACTTTAGTTGCTGGCGTAAGAATCGCCATACCTTGGATGTCACACGGCAGAAACCCACCGCCGTCGCCGGGAAAAGAGGAACGATGATTCGCACGACCTTGCACGACGGGTGGCGCCTGAGCGCGGTGGGCGGGCCGATCCCGGCGGCCGTCGCCGAGCGCGAAGTGCCCGCGGTCGTGCCCGGCAGCACGCACCTCGACCTCCTCGCGGCGGGACTGATCGGTGAGCCGTACCTGGACACCAACGAGGCCGAGCTGGCCTGGATGCACCGCGCCGACTGGCGTTACGCCCTGACCTTCGAGGCGGAGGCGGCCAAGCCGGGGGAGAAGGTCGAGCTCGCGTTCGACGGCCTCGACACCGTCGCCGCGGTCGAGCTGAACGGCGTGGTCCTCGGCCGCACGGCGAACATGTTCCGCTCGTACCGCTTCGACGTGCGCGAGCACCTCGAGGACGGCGCGAACCACCTCGTCGTCACCTTCTCCTCTGCTCTGGCCTACGCCGAGCAGCAGGAGGCACAGCTGGGTCACCGCGACCGCGCCTACCCGCACCCGATGAACGCCGTGCGCAAGATGGCCTGCTCGTTCGGCTGGGACTGGGGTCCGGACCTGCAGACCGCGGGCATCTGGAAGCCGGTGCGGCTGGAGCGCTGGACCGAGGCGCGGCTCGCGCGGGTCCGCCCGCTGGTCACGGTGGACCAGGACGGCACGGGCCGGGTCGAGGTGCACGTCGAGGTCGACCGCGCGCGTGACGACGCCGACCTGACCGTGGTCGCGACCGTGGCCGGCGTCGAGCGGCAGGTCCGCGTCGAGGGCGATTCCGCCGTGGTGACCGTCGAGGTGCCCGACGTCGACCTCTGGTGGCCGGTCGGCTACGGCGAACACCCCCTCTACGACCTCGGTGTCGCGTTGCGCTCGGGCGCGGACGTGGTCGACCGCACCGATCGTCGCGTCGGCTTCCGGACGATCACCGTCGACACGACGCCGGACGAGGTCGGCGCGCCGTTCACGTTCGTCGTCAACGGCAAGCCCGTGTTCGCCAAGGGCGCCAACTGGATCCCGGACGACCACTTCCTCACCCGCGTCACGCGCGAGCGCCTCGCCCGCCGGGTGGACCAGGCCGTTGCGGCGAACATGAACATGCTGCGCATCTGGGGCGGCGGCATCTACGAGACCGAGGACTTCTACGACGTCTGCGACGAGCGCGGCGTGCTGGTCTGGCAAGACTTCCTGTTCGCCTGCGCGGCCTACGCCGAGGAGTCGCCGCTGTGGGAGGAGGTCGAGGCCGAGGCGCGCGAGAACGTCGCCCGGCTGACCTCGCACGCCTCCCTGGCGCTGTGGAACGGCAACAACGAGAACCTGTGGGGCTTCGCCGACTGGGGCTGGGCGGAACAGCTCCAGGGCCGCTCGTGGGGCCTGCGCTACTACACCGAACTGCTGCCCGCGATCGTCGCCGAGCTGGACCCGACCAGGCACTACTCGCCGGGCAGCCCGTACAGCCCCGGCGAGCTGCACCCCAACTCCGACACCCACGGCACCCGCCACGAGTGGGAGGTGTGGAACCGGGTCGACTACACCCACTACCGCGACCACACCCCGCGGTTCTGCTCGGAGTTCGGCTTCCAGGGCCCGCCGACCTGGGCGACGCTCACCAAGTGGGTGCACGACGAGCCGATGACGCCGACCTCGCCCGCGTTCCTGCTGCACCAGAAGGCCGAGGACGGCAACGGCAAGCTGGACCGCGGCCTCGCGCCGCACCTGCCCGCGCCCGCGGCGTTCGAGGACTGGCACTGGGCGACCCAGCTCAACCAGGCCCGCGCGGTCGCGTTCGGCGTGGAGCACTTCCGCTCGCACTGGCCCCGCACGGCCGGCGCGCTGGTGTGGCAGCTCAACGACTGCTGGCCGGTCACCTCCTGGGCCGCGATCGACGGCGACGAGCGGCCCAAGCCGCTGTACTACGCGCTCAAGCACGCCTTCGCGCCGCGCCTGCTCACCGTCCAGCCGCGCGACGGCCGGGACGCGCTCATCGCCGTCAACGACACCGACGAGGTCTGGACCAGCGAGGTCGTGCTGGAGCGCCAGACGTTCACGGGCGAGGTGCTGGTGGCGGCTAAACTCCCGCTCGACGTGCCGGCGCGGTCCGCGGCGCGGCTGGAGCTGGCGGACGACCTGGTCACGCCGGGTGACCCGAAGGGGGAGGTGCTGGTGGCGAGCACGACCGACGCGCGCACCGCGCACCTGTTCCGGGAGGACCTGGAGCTGGCCTACGACCCCGCGCCGCTGACCGCCGAGGCGCACCGCGTGGCCGACGGCTACCGGGTGGACGTCACCGCGCACTCCTTCGCCCGCGACGTCGCCGTGCTGGCCGACCGGGTCGCCGAGGACGCCGTCGTGGACGACGCGCTGGTCACGCTCCCCGCCGGCGGGACGCATTCGTTCCTGGTGCGCACGCGGACCGAGCTGGCCGACCCGTCGACCCTGACCGACCCGCTGGTGCTGCGCTCGGCCAACAGCCTCGCCGCGGTGCGGACATGACCACCGGCTCGCCCGGCTCCGTCGGCCTCGTCCTGGCCCGCCCCGCGCGGCTGCTGGGGGCGGAGCCGTTCTTCATGGAGTTCATCGCGGGCATCGAGGAACGGCTCGCCGAGGGCGACCGGTCCGTGCTGCTGCACATCGTGGGCAACGAGGACGCCGAGATCGCCGCCTACCGCAGGTGGGCGGCGGGCGGTGTGGTCGACGCGGTGGTGGTGGTCAACCGCACCGTGGACGACCACCGGCCGGCGGTGCTGCGCGAGATGGGCCTGCCCGCGCTGTACGTGGGCGAGCCGGACGAGCTGGCCGTGCCCGCCGTGCGCACCGACGACGCGGGACCGGTGCGGGAGGCGTTGTCCTACCTGCTGGAGCTGGGCCACCGGCGCATCGCCCGGGTCACCGGCCCCAACGCGCTGCTGCACACCAGGGCGCGCACCGCGGCCCTGCTCGAAGGCTGCGCGGAGGCGGGCATCGAGCCCGTCGTGGTGGAGGGCGACTACTCGGAGGAGTCGGGGGCCAAGCTCACCACCGCGCTGCTCGGCTCGCCCGAGCCGCCCACCGCGATCCTCTACGACAACGACGTGATGGCCGTCGCGGGCCTGAGCGTCGCCAAGGAACTCGGCGTCGCCGTGCCCGACCGGCTCAGCCTGGTCGCGTGGGACGACTCGTCGCTGTGCCGGCTCGCCTCGCCCGCGTTGACCACGATGAGCGTGGACGTGCACCAGTTCGGCGTCACCGTCGCCGAGTCGGTGCTGGAGCTCATCGCCGGGGTCGAGGTCGCCGAGCGCTGGTCGCCCAAGCCCACGCTCATCGCGCGGGAGAGCACCCGATAAGAGGATTCCGATGACCCACCTCGCCGCGCAGTCGCGGTACGACGCCATGCCCTACCGCCGGTCCGGCCGCAGCGGGCTCAAGCTGCCCGCCGTGTCGTTGGGCCTGTGGCACAACTTCGGCCACGACAAGCACCTGGACGGCCAGCGGGCGATCCTGCGCCGCGCGTTCGACCTGGGCGTGACGCACTTCGACCTGGCCAACAACTACGGGCCGCCGCCCGGCAGCGCCGAGGAGAACTTCGGCAGGCTGTTCGCGCAGGACTTCCGGCCGTACCGGGACGAGATCGTGGTGGCCACCAAGGCCGGCTACCACATGTGGAACGGCCCGTACGGCGAGTGGGGTTCCCGCAAGTACCTGGTCAGCTCGCTGGACCAGTCGCTGGCCCGCCTCGGCCTGGACTACGTCGACATCTTCTACCACCACCGGCCCGACCCGGACACCCCCATCGAGGAGACGATGGGCGCGCTGGACCACGTCGTCCGCTCGGGCAAGGCGCTGTACGTCGGCATCTCGAACTACTCCGCCGAGCAGACCGCGCAAGCGGCCCGCGTGCTCGACTCGCTCGGCACGCCGCTGCTGATCCACCAGCCGTCGTACTCGATGCTCAACCGGTGGGTCGAGGACGGCCTGCTCGACGTGCTGGCCGAGGTCGGCGCGGGCAGCATCGCGTTCTCGCCGCTGGCGCAGGGCCTGCTGACCGACCGCTACCTCAACGGCGTGCCGGAGGGTTCGCGGGCGGCCGGCGCGTCGCCGTTCCTGTCGGAGTCCAACTTGGACGAGGCGACGCTGGCGAAGGTGCGGGCGCTCGACGACGTCGCCAAGCGGCGCGGGCAGACGTTGGCGCAGTTGGCGATCGCGTGGGTGCTGCGCAACGTCACGTCCGCGTTGATCGGGGCGTCGAGCGTGAAGCAGCTCGAGGACAACGTGGCCGCGACGGCGAACCTGGCGTTCGACGACGACGAGCTGGCCGAGATCGAACGGCACCTGTGACGGCACGCCGATGCCGGACCGCCACCTGATCGACGTCCACGTCCTGCTGGTGCGCGACGGCCGGGTGCTGCTGTCGCGGCGGCGGGACGCGAACCCGCTGTTCGACGGCCGCTGGCACCTGCCGTCCGGCAAGCTCGACGCGGGGGAGTCGGTGCTCGACGCGGCCGTGCGCGAGGCCGAGGAGGAGATCGGCGTGCGCCTGGACCCCGCGGACCTGCGCCTCGTGCACACCGTGCACGCCAGGCGTTCCGGCTTGGAGCCGCGCCTCGGCCTGTTCTTCGAGGCGCGGACCTGGGCCGGTGTCCCGGAGAACCGGGAGCCGGACAAGTGCGCGGAGCTGGGGTGGTTCGAGCTGGGCGCGTTGCCGCGCGACCTGATCGACTACCCGGCCGCGGGCCTGGCCGGCTACCGCGCCGGCACACCGTTCTCCGCCTACGGCTGGGACCGGTGACCGCGCGGTCGAGCGGGATTGGGTGAACCGGTTAACCTCCCTCCGCCCGACCCTGTCACCAGCTCTTGACGAAACTTTGCTTAACGGATTAACTAAGTCCATGGGCCAAGCACTCGACCCGGTCGCGGTCGCCATCGACATCGGCGGCACCAAGCTCGCCGCGGCACTGGTCGAGCCGGACGGCTCCGTCCTGGCCCGCCGCACCACGCCGACGCCCGCCGGTGACGCCGAGACCGTCTGGGCCGGCCTCGCGGGCGTGCTGGCGGACCTGCTCGACGCCGCCGCCGGCCGGACCGTGCTCGGCGCCGGCATCGCCTCGGCCGCGCCGATGGACCTGCGCACCGGCACGATCAGCCCGGTCAACATCCCCGGCTGGCGCGACTTCCCGATCACCGCCCGGGTCGGCGACCTGCTGCCCGGCCTGCCGGTCCGCCTCGGCGGCGACGCGCTGTGCATGGCGCTGGCCGAGTACCACCACGGCAACGGCCGCGGCAGCGAGTGCCTGCTCGGCATGGTCGTCTCGACCGGCGTCGGCGGCGGGTTCGTCTTCGCGGGCCGGCCGCACTTCGGCACCACCGGCAACGCCGGCCACGTCGGGCACTTCGTGGTCGACCCGAGGGGTCCGCTGTGCGGCTGCGGCGCCAACGGCTGCTCCGAGGCCATCGCCAGCGGCCCGTCGATGGTGCGCTGGGCCCTGGAACAGGGCTGGCAGCCGCTCGGCGGCACCGCGGACGGCGTCGCGCTCGCCGCGTCGGCACGGGCGGGCGACCCGACCGCGCGGGCGGCCTTCCGGCGTTCCGGCGCGGCGGTCGCCCAGGTCATCACGGTCGCCTCCGCGCTGTGCGAGATCGACCGCGTGGTCATCGGCGGCGGCGTGGCGCAAGCCTGGGACCTGCTCGAACCCGCCGTCACCGGCCCGCTCGCGGACTACGCGGGGCTCGAGTTCATGCGCCGGGTGCAGGTGTGGCCCGCCACGCTGGGCGTCGACTCCGGCCTGATCGGCGCGGCGGCGCTGCTCGCGGAGGACCGCGCCCCGTCCGTGCCCGTGGGAATCTGAGGGATCGCCGTGCGCAAGTTGGACACCACCGTCCGGGAGTACCACTGGGGTTCGCGGACCGCGCTGGCCGAGCTCCGCGGCGAGCCGTCGCCGAGCGCCGTGCCGCAGGCGGAGCTGTGGGTCGGCGCGCACCCCGACGACCCGTCCCGGCTGGCCGACTGCGACGTGGCGCTGGACGCCCACCTCGCGGCCAACCCGGCCGGGCTGCTCGGGCCGGCGAGCCTGGCCGCGTTCGGGCCGCGCCTGCCGTTCCTGCTCAAGGTGCTGGCCGTGGACGCGCCGCTGTCGTTGCAGGTGCACCCGAACCGCGAGCAGGCCGTGGTCGGGTTCGCCGAGCACGGCTACCGCGACGACCGGCCCAAGCCGGAGGTGCTGGTCGCGCTGACCGAGTTCGAGACCCTGTCGGGCCTGCGCCGGCCCGCCGAGACGGTGGCGTTGCTGGACGAGCTGGACGTGCCGTCGTTGGCCCCGATGCGGGCCGCGCTCTCGGCCGACGACACGGCGAGCGCGCTGCGGTGGGCGTTGCACGACGCCGATGGGTCCGTGGTCGCGGAGGTCGCGGACGCGGCGGCACGGGTGCCGGCCCTCGCGCACGTCGTGGACCTGGCCGAGGTCTACCCGACCGACGCGGGCGTGGTGGCGGCGTTGCTGCTCAACGCCGTGCGGTTGCGGCCGGGGCAAGGGGTCTACGTCGGCGCGGGCGTGCTGCACGCGCACCTGCGCGGCACGGGCGTCGAGCTGATGGCGAACTCCGACAACGTGCTGCGCGCGGGCCTGACCACCAAGCCGGTGGACGTGCCCGCGGTGCTGTCGTTGGTGGACCACCGGACCGGTCCCGCCGCCGTGCTCGACGGTGAAGACGACGGTCCACTGAGGACTTACCGGACGCCGGAGCCCGAGTTCCGCCTGCACGCCGTGCGGCCGGGGGCCGTTCTGCGCGGTGCCGGACCGCAGCTCCTGTTGTGCACCAAGGGTTGCGTGGTCGTGAGCCGTGCCGGTGCGGACGTGGTGTTGCGCGGCGGCGAGTCGGCGTTCCTGCCGCACAGCGCCGACGCCGCCGAGGTCTCCGGTGACGGCGAGGCGTTCTGGGCCACCACGAACCTCGCCTGACGCGGGCGGGCACACGGGCGCGGAGGCCGCGCCCGTGTGCCCGTGTGTCGCTCACGGCGTCACCGCCGCCGGGTCTTACTGGAAGTTCACGTCACTGCACAGGTAGTACGCCTGGTCCATGTGGCTGGCCTGCCAGATCGTGAAGATCGTGTGGCGGCCGGTGCGGCTGCCCGCGTTGACCTGGGCCTGGTAGAGGCCCGTGGTGCCGTAGCGGCCGGTCGAGGTGACCAGCTCCAGGTCGCTCCAGCGCAGCGGCGTGGTCGCCGTGTTGACGCCCTGGCGGGTGATGTAGATGCGGAGGTAGTCCGCACCGTGCTTCGCCTGGTCCGTGATGGTCAGGGTGAACTGGCGGGGCTTGGTGGTGGTGTTCCACGCGCCGACCGTGTCGAGCGCGCGGTACCGGCCGCTCTCGGCCAGGCCGCCGCTGCAGAGCTGGCCGTTGGGCAGCGCACCCTGGTGGTTGCCGCCGACACCGTTGCGGTACAGGCCGTTCCAGTTCCACATCGCGTTCGGGTCGGCCTTCCAGGCCTGGGCGCACATCGGGTCCGTCTGACCCATGTTCGGGTTCAGGTGGTCGCTACCCCAGCGCTGCCAGCAGCCGTAGTTGCGCGACGGCGGGTCGGTGACCGAGCCGTGCGCGCTCGCGACGCCCGAGGTGCCCACCAGGGCCACGAGACCTGCGGCGAGGACCGCCAGGACCGAGGTGAAGACGCCGAGCGCCGAGCGAAGACCGCGTCTGAAGGTCATGTGTGTGTCCTCCACGTTGAGGATTAACCGACTACAGGGCTGGGAGCGCTCCCAGATCCCAAGGTAGCGAACCGGGCACAATCTGTGAACCCCACACCGCGAGTCCTACCTCCAGAACGCGAGAGTCCTACGTTCGGAACGCGCGTGTCCTACGCTCGCGACCCCCGAGTTCAACGCTCAGGACCGGTAGTACCCCTCCACCGGCACGGTCGCCTCCTCGAGCAACGCGGGCCCCTCCTGCGGCACGGGCGGGAACCCGCCACCCGGCTTCAACGCGTTGAGCTGTTCGGTCGACAGCGCGAACACCACCCGCCCCAGCCCCGACCGCTCGATCGCGCCCTGGCACATCCCGCACGGCTGGCAGCTGGTGAACATCGTCGTCCCGGCCGCCACCTCCGGCGTGAGCGACCGCGCCGCCCACCGCGCCAGCTTCAGCTCCGGGTGCGCGGTGATGTCGTCGTCCGTCACGCTGGTGTTGCGCTCCTCCGCCAACACCTCACCGTCCGGCCCCACCAACAACGACCCGAACGGCGGGTTGCCCGACGCACGCGCCTCCGCCGCCAACTCGATCGCCCTGAGCAAGCTCATCGGAACTCCTTTCGCACGGTCGCCAACGCCTGCCAGGCGACCTCGGGGTGGACAGTCTCCTGTGGATCGCCCACGAACGGGTCCAGCACCACGGCCTCCGCGCCCAGCGAACGCAACTCCGCCAGGTCGCCGACCACCTGCTCGACGGTCCCCTCGCCCAACCGCCGCTCCGGCCCCGGGTCCCCCGACGTGAGGTGCAGCAGGATGCGCGGGGTCAACGCGGGCAACGGCTTCCCCTCCGCCGCCGCGATGCCCTCCAACCGCCCCAACGCCTCCCGGAACGCCGCCGGCGTGAGGCGCAGGCTGTGCCACGCGTCCCCGAGCCGCACGGCCCGCCGCAACGCCGCGTCGGAGTGCCCGCCCACCCAGATCGGGATGCGCCCGGCCCGGTAGTCCGACTCGTCCCGCCACGCGTCACGCACCACCCGCAGCCCTTCGTCGGTCAACCGGCCCCGCTCGCCGAACGGCACGCCCAGCGCCGCGTACTCCTGCCGCGCCCACCCGACCCCGACGCCGAGCACGAACCGCCCGCCGGACAGCTCGTTGACGTTCGCCGCCATCCGCGCCACCAGCAACGGGTGCCGGTACGGCAGCACCAGCACGGTGGTGCCCAGCCGGATCCGCGACGTCACCCCGGCCAGCCACGCCAGCGCGGTGAACGGCTCGTAGAACGGGGCCGGGTACTGCTGGGCCACGTCCGGCGTCACGGCCACGTGGTCGGACACCATCAACAGGTCGAAGCCCAGGCCCTCGACGGTCCGCGCCCAGTCGCGCAACACGTCCGGAGAGGTGCCCGGACCGAAGTTCGGGACGTTCACACCGATCTGCACGGCGCCAACGCTATGCGGTGCGCAACCGATCCTGAAGAGACAAACCCCTGTTCAACGACCCTCCGGCCGCAAAATCCACGGTAAAGTGCCGGGATGACCGGGAACCTCGATCCGACTGACTGGGCCATCCTCGCCGAGCTGCAACGCGACGGCCGGATCGCGCTCAGCGAGCTGGGCCGCCGAGTCAACCTCAGCGCGTCGGCCACCACCGAGCGCGTCCGCAGGCTGGAGTCCGCCGGCGTGATCACCGGCTACCGGGCCGAGGTGGACCTGGCCAAGGTCGGCTACGCCGTGCTGGCCGTCGTCCGCCTGAAGTACCCGGGCAACCGGCACGAGCCGCTGCACGCGCTGCTGGCCGACCGCCCCGAGATCCTGGAGTGCCTGCGCACCACCGGTGACGACTGCTACACGCTCAAGGTCGCCGCCACCTCGATGCCGCACCTGGAGCAGGTCGTCAACGACCTCACCGGCTTCGGCAGCACCACCACCAACATCGTCTACAGCCAGACCCTGCCGTACCGGGGTGTGTCGCCGACCTGAGCCCGACACACCCCGCGGGCCACTACTCCCAGGCCACGGCCGGCGCGCACGTCGTCGGGTCGCGGTCACGGGCGCCGACGACGATCACCCCGTCGGGGTCGACCCAGCACTTCGTCCGGTCCCACTCGGCCATCCACTCGCCGAGCAGCGCGCCGTGCGCGTCGTAGGCCCGGAGAGAGCCCTGCCGGTCCCACCCGTCCGTGACCTGCCAGTCCGACGGGTGCGGGATCCGGGCCACGAACGTGCCGTTGGCGATCGTCGCGTCCACCTCGTGCCCGTCCCGCCCGAAGGTGACCCTGGCCACCTTGGACGTCACCCGGCCGGCCGCCTGCTCGTACCCCGGGCGGCCCGCGTACTCCGGCTTGCCGCCGTCGCCGCCGGAGGCCGCGCCGACCTCGTCGGCGGAGAACTCGCCGGGCAGCCACCCGACCGCCAAGCCGCCGGCCATCGCCGAGTTGTAGGGCATGGTGGGACCGTCGATCGTGCAGCTCAGCATGTCGCTGCCGGAGTAGAGCAGCGCGAACGTGCCGATCTCGTCGGTCAGGTACTGGTGCAGCACGGGCTTGCTCTTGACGCCCGCGCTGTCCGCGCAGCCCCGCTCGATCTCGGCTATCCGCTGCGGCGACAGCCCGGGGATCACCGGCGGCCCCGCCGGCCGGCTCGACGTCGTCGTGGCAGCGGCCGCGGTCGTCTGCACGGCCACGTCGTCACCGCCTGCCGGCTGCCCCGGCGTGACGACCGCGACCAGCGCGACGACGGCCGCCACCGCGACACCGGCGGTGATCAGGGGCGCGAACCGGACGGCACGGCGACCGCCGGTGACCTCCTGTTCCAGCCGCGCGCGGATCCGCGCCCGGCTGTGCGGCGGAACGTCCCGGGTCGGGGGGAGTGCGTGGTTCATCGGTCCTCCAGGGTGAGCGCGGGGACGGCGACGACCGGCGCGAGCTTGCGGGACAGCCGGGCCTTGGCCTTGCTGACCTGGGCTCGCACGCTGCCTTCGGCGATGCCGAGCACGCCGGCGGCGTCGGCGTAGGACACGCCGGACCACACGCACAGCGCGAGCGCTTCCCGTTCGTTGCGCGGCAGTTCCGCCACGGCGGCGAGCAGCAGTGCCATCCGCCGCTGGTCGTCGACCCGTTCGGCCACCTGGTCGGCGTGGTCGGGTACCGGCGCCTCCACCGGGGCCCGGCGGAACAACCGCAGCCGGCGCGCCACCGTGCGGCGGTCGCCGCGCACCACGTTCGTGGCCACGGCCAGCAGCCACGGCAGGGCCGAGTCGTGCTCCAGCCTCAGCCGGTCCCGCTTGCGCCAGGCCACCAGGAACGTGTTCTGCAGGTGGTCCTCGGCCGCCGCCCACGACGCGGTCAGCCGGAAGCAGTGGTTGTAGACCGCTTTGGCGTGCCGGTCGAACAGCACGCCGAAAGCCGGTCCGCTCCCTGCCGCGGCCTGTGACCACAGGGTGCGGTCGTCAGGGTCATCGGTCGTCATGTCCCGCTAGTGCCCGCCGGTCGGGGAGGTGTTGCCTCACCGGACCCTGAAGGGCCGCCGCCGGCGAGGTCGGCCTCGTCGTCGAGACCTCCAGGACGTCGGGGGATAGCGCTCTCGCCCCGGGTCCAGCCACACCGACGGCGGCCCCTCGGACCCGTCAACGCCGCCGCCGTGCGTTGCGGGACGACCACTCTGGGAACGTTCCCAGACCCGACCGTAGCGCACGTCACACGCGGCCGGCAAGCGCTTTCCCACGGACAGGCCAACGGGCCGTTCACGCTGCTGAACAGCATGAACGGCCCGTCGAGCGGGGTCAGGAGTGCGGGCAGGTGTCCCGGTACTCCTCGATCAGCGCGCTGCGACCCGGCGCCGGGCACAGGAACTGCTCGTAGCGGGTGTCGTCGTCGATGAACCGCTTGAGCCACGCGATGCTGTACTTCGCGATCGTCGTGTTCGAGCTGTTCGGCGCGAAGTGGCTCGCGCCCTCCAGCTCCAGGTACGCCTTGTCCAACGTGGACGGCAGCGAGGTGTAGAACGGCTCGGAGTGCGAGGAGACCGGCGCGACCGAGTCGTTCTCCGCGCCCACGATCAGCGTCGGGGTGCGCACGGTCGACCACGTCTTCGTGGCGTTCCACGCGGTGAGCGGGATGGACGCCTGGAGGCTGGGTCGGTCCTTCGTCGCCTCCAGCGCGCCGCCGCCGCCCATCGAGTGGCCCATCACCCCCAGCCTGCTCGAGTCGATCCGGTCGCGCACCGGGCTGCTCGTGGTGAGGTAGTCCAGCGCGGCCAGGAGCTGGTCGCCGCGCGAGGACGGCTGGTCGTAGCGGGAGTTGGTGTCGATGATGAAGATGACGAAGCCCTGCGACGCCAGGCGCGGCCCCAGCCAGGACAGGCTGGACTGGGAGGCCGTGTAACCGGGCGAGACCGCGACCGCGCCGAACGTGCCCTCGGCGGTGCTGGTCGGGTAGTAGATCGTGCCGCCGCCGAAGCCGCGCACGCTCAGCGACGACACCGACGTCGAGGCGGTGGCGAACGGCCCGCGGGTGGCCTCGATGCTCGCCGTGGTCGGTGCGGGACCGCGTTCGTAGGGGTTCTCGGCGGCCTGGGCGACCGCGCCGGACGAGGTGAGGGCGACCGCCGCGACCAGGATCAGGGCGCGTCGGGACAGGGGAGACCTCAGGGACATGGTTGTGCTCTTCCCGGGGTGGCAAGGACTTGGCGGAGAGAGTCCTGAGTGGACCGTGCTTACCGCCGCCGAGTCTGGCCCAATACCTACTCCAGAGTCAAGTAAGGATCTCGACACGCAGCGTAACTGAAACTCCTTCACCTCTCGTCCCGGCCGATCCCGGAACTCCTACCAGCGAGGAAGCGCTCCCACGCACCTATTGACCCCGCTCCAACCCCTCACGAAGATCGGGCGCGACAAAGCCGTCCGACGAACGGAACCGCCGATGTCCCGCAGACACCTGGGCGCCGCGCTGGCCGCGGTGCTCGCCGCCGGCCTCATCACCGGAACCGCCGCCGCCTCCCCGGACCGCCGGCCGGTCGTCGGCGAGCCGCGCACCGAGCACGGCTGCGCCCGGATCGAGCCGAACCTCCCCGAGCTGTCCGACTGGCCGCGCGTCGACAGCCGGGTCAAGTCCAACCCGGCCGACGAGCGGCGCATCAAGAAGATCCTCGCGGGCATGACCCTGGCCGAGAAGGTCGGCCAGATGACCCAGCCGGAGATCGGCGCGATCACCCCGGACGAGGTGCGCCAGTACGGCATCGGTTCGGTCCTCAACGGCGGCGGCTCGTGGCCCGGCCGCGACAAGCACGCCGCGCCCGAGGCGTGGCTCGCCCTGGCCGACGCCTACTGGGACGCCTCCAAGGCCAGCCGCACCGGCATCCCCGCCCTCTGGGGCATCGACGCCGTGCACGGCAACAACAACGTCTTCGGGGCCACGGTCTTCCCCCACAACATCGGCCTGGGCGCGGCCCACGACCCGTGCCTGATCCGCGACATCGGCGAGGCGACCGCGGAGCAGATCCGCGCCACCGGCCAGGACTGGGCGTTCGCGCCCACCCTCGCCGTCCCCCTGGACGACCGCTGGGGCCGCACCTACGAGGGCTTCTCCGAGGACCCCCGGATCACCCGCGCCTACGGCTACGAGGCCACCCGCGGCCTCCAGGGCAACAGCCGCAGCCGCGTCGGCGTGCTCGCCACCGCCAAGCACTTCATCGGCGACGGCGGCACGGTCAACGGCAAGGACCAGGGCGTCAACCCGTCGTCCGAGGCCGAGATGATCAACATCCACGGCCAGGGCTACTACGGCGCGCTCGCCGCCGGCGCCCAGACCGTGATGGTGTCGTTCAACAGCTGGACCAACGACTCCGGCATCGACGAGGGCAAGCTGCACGGCAGCAAGCGCGCGATCACCGACATCCTCAAGGGCAGGATGGGCTTCGACGGCCTGGTCGTCTCGGACTGGAACGGCATCGGCCAAGTCGCCGGCTGCACCAACGCCTCCTGCCCCCAGGCCGTCAACGCGGGCATCGACGTCGTCATGGTGCCCAACGACTGGAAGTCGTTCATCGCCAACACCACCGCCCAGGTCGAGAGCGGCCAGATCCCCCTCGCCCGCATCGACGACGCCGTGACCCGCATCCTCCGCGTCAAGCTCCGCTCCGGCGTCCTCGACGGCGAGAAGCCGTCCCAACGCGACCACGCCGGCTCCACCGACGCCCTCGAAGCCCGCAAGCTCGCCCGCGAGGCCGTCCGCAAGAGCCAGGTCCTGCTCAAGAACAACAACCACACCCTGCCCCTGAGCCGCCGCTCCAAGGTCCTCGTCGTCGGCAAGAGCGCCGACAGCCTCCAGAACCAGACCGGCGGCTGGACCCTCACCTGGCAGGGCACCGGCAACACCAACGCCGACTTCCCCAACGGCACCACCGTCCTGGGCGGCCTCAAGGAGGCCCTCGGCGAGCAGAACGTCGTCTTCAGCGAAACCGGCGACGTCGACCCCACCGGCTTCGACGCCGTCATCGCCGTGCTCGGCGAAACCCCCTACGCCGAAGGCGTGGGCGACCTCGGCAAGCGCTCCCTGGAAGCCGCCAAGCTCTACCCGAACGACCTGGCCGTCCTGGACAAGGTCAGCGGCAAGGGCACCCCGGTCGTCACCGTCTACCTCTCCGGCCGCCCGCTGCACGTCAACAAGGAGCTGAACCGCTCCGACGCGTTCGTCGCCGCATGGCTCCCCGGCACCGAGGGCGGCGGCGTCGCCGACCTGCTGATCCGCGGCAAGCACACCTACACCGGCAAGCTGTCGTTCTCCTGGCCCCGCAGCGCCTGCCAGACCCCCGTCGACGCCGGCGGCGACCCCCTGTTCAAGCCGGGTCACGGCCTGCGCACCTGGCAGAACGGCAACCTCGGCCACCTGGACGAGACCTCGCCGGAGTTCGGCTGCTCGGGCAACGGCGGCGGCGGGACCGCCACCGAGGACCTCGACCTGCACGTCCGCACCGACATCGCCCCTTACCGCAGCTACATCGGCTCACCGGACAACTGGGGCGGCACCGAACTCGGCCCGGACGGCGAAGCGGCCCACAGCACGATCTCCGTCGTCCCCGCCGACGTCAACGTCCAGGGCGACGCGCTGAAGACCACCTGGACCGGCACCGGCCAGGTCTACGCCCAGAACCCCGCCGGCGGCACCGACCTGCGCGGCTACCTCAACGCCAACGCCGCCCTCGTCTTCGACGTCATCGTCCACCAACCACCCTCGGCCCGGACCGTCGTCAGCACCCACTGCCAGTACCCCTGCTTCGCCGAGGTCGACGCGACCACCCTCTTCACCGACCTCCCGACCGGCGTCAAGTCCACCGTCAAGATCCCCATCTCCTGCTTCGCCCAAGGCGGCCTGGACCTGGAGAACGTCAACACCCCGTTCCTCGTCTACACCGAGGGCAACTTCCAGGCATCCTTCGCCAACATCCGCTGGACCCCCCAAGCCGCCACCGACCCCGACGCCAAAACCTGCGCTGACCTGACCTGATCCCAAGCGGTGCACGAAGCCCTTCCCCCGAGCGGAAGGGCTTCGTGCACCCGGTCATCCGGCTGATCTCAACCTCGCCGCCTGCCGCACGAGGTGATCCCTCTCCCCGACGTTCGTCGCCTTCCGAGCCGCCTCCGCGTACCACCGCGCCGCCGCCACCGGATCGCCGTCCTTCTCCCGCAGGTACGCCGCCACCGCCGCGTACCGGGGCAGCGACTCGTCCAACCCGGCGAGCGCCGCCAACCCGGCCCGCGCCCCATCCGCCTCCCCGACCGCCACCGCCCGGTTGAGCCGCACGACCGGGCTGCCGGTCAACCGCACCAGCTCGTCGTACCACTCCACGATCTGCACCCAGTCGGTCTCGTCCGCGGCCGGCGCGTCGGCGTGCAGGGCCGCGATCGCCGCCTGCGCCTGGAACTCGCCCAACCGGTCCCGCGCCAACGCCGCCTGGAGGACCGCGACCCCCTCCGCGATCATCCCGGTGTCCCACAACCCCCGGTCCTGCTCGGCGAGCGGCACCAGGCTCCCGTCCGGCCCGACCCGCGCGGCCCGGCGCGCGTGGTGGAGCAGCATCAACGCCAGCAGCCCCGCCACCTCCGGGTGGTCGATCGCCGCCGCGAGCTGCCGGGTGAGCCGAACGGCCTCGACCACGAGGTCGACGTCCCCGGAGTACCCCTCGTTGAACACCAGGTACAGCACCCGCAGCACGGTGGCGACGTCACCGGGCTGGTCGAACCGCACCCCCGACACGGTCCGCTTCGCCCGGCTGATCCGCTGCGCCATGGTCGTCTCCGGCACCAGGTAGGCCGCCGCGATCTGCCGCGTGGTCAACCCGCCGACCGCCCGCAACGTGAGCGCGACCGCCGACGACGGCGTCAACGACGGGTGGGCGCACAGGAAGTAGAGCTGCAACGTGTCGTCCACCTGCGACACGTCCCCCGGCTCCACAGCGCCGCCCGGTCCCGCCTCCTCCACCGCCTCCTCACGCCGCCGCCGCGCGGCCTCGGCACGCGTGGCGTCCAGGAACCGACGCCACGCGACCGTCACCAACCAGCCCTTCGGGTCGCGCGGCGGGTCGGCCGGCCACACCCGGATCGCCTCGACCAGCGCGTCCTGCACGGCGTCCTCGGCCGCCGCGAAGTCCGCGCCGCGGCGCACGAGGATCCCGAGCACGGTCGGCGTGAGGCCGCGGAGCAGGAGCTCGTCCACCGGCGCGGTCACTCCGTGATGGTGGGCATCGCGTGCAGGAACGGCCGCACCTCGAGCCACTCGTGGATCGGTTTCCCGCCCGCGCCCGGTGCCGCCGACAGCTCGCCCGCCAGTTCGACCGCCCGCTCGTAGGTGTCGACGTCGATGATCATCCAGCCCGCGATGACGTCCTTGGTCTCGGCGAACGGCCCGTCCGTGACCGGCGGGCGACCCTCCCCGTCGTACCGGACGAACGTCCCCTCCGGCGCGAGCGCCTGCGCGTCCACGAACTCGCCGGTCTCCTTGAGCCGGTCCGCGAAGTCGTTCATGTACCGCAGGTGGGCCGAGATCTCGTCCGGCGTCCACTGGTCCATGGGCACGTCGTTGACCGCCGTCGGCGCGCCGCGGTAGTGCTTGAGCAGCAGGAACTTGGCCATGGTTGTTCTCCTCGGCGCTGTGGTGACCCATTCTGGTCACGTTCACCGCTGGGACGGAGCCGTTGCCGGGTTCTCGACACCACCCGCCAGGAAATCTCGGGATCGTGTCACCGACCAGCTCGTCGCCACCCCACCCGACCACCCTCGCGGGCCGACCCCCTGGGACACCACCAACGCCCCCAGCACGACCACCGCGCCGAGGACCTGCACCGGCGTGAGCCCCTGCCCGAGCACGAGCCACCCGACCGCCGTCGCCACCACGGGACTGAGCAGGCCCAGGAACGTCACCTGCGTCGCGGCCAGCACCCGGATCCCCCGGAACCACAACGCGTACGCCACGGCCCCACCGATCACGCCGAGGTACGCGAACCCGCCGACGTTGGCCGCCGTCATCGCCGGCGGCGGCCCTTCCACCAGGAACGTCACCGGCAGCAGCACCAGGCCGCCCGCCACCAACTGCCACCCGGTCACCGCGAGCAGCGGCGCGGGGGAGGTCCACCGCTTGCTCAACACGACCCCGGCCGCCATCGCGACCGCCCCGCCCAACGCCGCCGCCACACCGACGAGGTCCACCCGGGCGTCACCGCGCAGCACCAGCAACGCCACACCCACGACCCCCGCCACCCCGGCGAGCGCCGTGCGCTTCGTCAGCCGTTGTCCCAGCAACGCCACCGCCAACCCGGCCACCACCAACGGCTGCACGGCACCGACGGTCGCCGCCACCCCGCCCGGCAGCCGGTAGGCGGCCAGGAACAGCAACGGCAGGAACACGCCGATGTTCAGCGTGCCCAGCACGAGCGAACGCCACCACCAGTCACCCCTGGGCAGTCGACGCGTGACCGCCACCAGCAACAACCCGGCCGGCAACGCCCGCAGCAGCCCGGCCAGCAGCGGCCGGTCCGGTGGCAGGTACTCGGTGGTGACGTAGTAGGTCGTGCCCCACACGGCGGGGGCGAACGAGGTCACCCATTTGCTTAGCACTAAGACAAAGTAGCTCACCGCTAAGCTACCTACCCGGTGACTTACCTCACCGCTAAGCTAGTTCGATGGCAGACCACGTCGACCTGGTGCTCGGCCAGTGGCACGCGCAGCGCCCCGACCTCGACGTCTCGCCCATGGCGGTGATCGGCAGGCTCAGCCGCCTCGCCCGCCTGGTGGACGCCGAGCTGGGCAAGACCTTCGCCTCGCACGGCCTGGACCGGGCGTCGTTCGACGTCCTGGCCACCCTGCGCCGCAGCGCCCCGCCGCACCGGCTCACGCCCACCGAGTTGATGCGCGCCTCGATGGTCACCTCCGGCGCCGTCACCCAACGGCTCGACCGGCTGGAAGCACGCGGCTTCGTCGTGAGATCGCCGAACGAGCACGACGGTCGCGGCGTGGTCGTCGCGCTCACCGACGCCGGGCTCGACCTGATCGACCGGGTGCTGCCCGACCACCTCGCCACCGAGAACCGCCTGCTCGGCGCGCTGTCACCAGGCGACCGGACCGCCTTGGCCGACACCTTGAAGCAGGTTCTGGAGTCCCTGGGCGACAAGTGACCGGCGAGCGCCCCAACCGAGACGTCCACACCCTTCCAGTGTCAAGTTTCTTCAGTTACCAAACCTACGCCTCCCGTGCCTCCAGCTTCACCTGTAACGAGCCCGCCGAGGCCGACGCCTGAAGTCCGCGTCGATGCGGGCGTCGGCGACCGCCCGGCGCCGTTCGGCTGGGACACCGGCCACCTGGGCCACGGCTCGTCACCGGGCGTCCCGCATGGACAACTTCGTCACCGGCGGCGACTTCTGCGACATCAACGGCGACGTCGTCACCCGCATCCTCCCCGGCGGTGACCGGCAACCCGATCCCCAATATCTACCGGCCGTTCCACGAGAACAGCGGCTCGTGGTTCCGGTGGGGCGCGGCTCACGCGTCACCGGCGGAGTACGTCGAGCTGTTCCGCTACACCGTCGAGTACCTGCGTGACGTCAAGGGCGTGCACAACTTCCTGTACGCGTACTCGCCGGGTGGCGGCTACGGCGGCATGGCGTACCCGTCCCCGGCGGGCACGTCGGCCAGGGTGGTGACGATCCCGTTCGCGGACTGGCGCCCGGCTCCTTGGGACACCGCCAACGCGCACCGCCGGATCACGGCGGAGGACCTGAAGGGCCTGTCCCAGTTCACCACCTTCATCAACCAGGTCCCGGGCAACCCGGTCGGGTCGGGCAGCTCCCTCCTCGACGACATCCGCGCGAGCTGACCCGACCCCCGAACCCCACCCGCTTGCCCCACCCGCCAACCTTGGGTTGGCTGGAGTGCAAGCGAACAACAGGGGGATTCCGTGATGAACCGACTCGCACTCATCGCCGCTTGCCTGTTCGGCCTCACCCTCACCGCCACCACCCCGGCGTCCGCCGCCGACGTGAGCCCGCACTGCGGACAGCCGGGCTACTGCCTGTTCTCGGGCACGTCCTTCACCGGCACCCGAGCCACCGTCCCGCCGACCTACGGCTGCCACCCGGTCAGCGCCCTCGGCTTCACCCCGGCCCGCTCCGCCGCCCGCGGCTTCGGCGACGGCAGCGCGCTGGAGCTGTTCGCCGACACCACCTGCATCACCCGCCTGGCGACCGTCTACGACGAGGTGCCCACCACCACCGCCGTCGCTTACCGGCTGACCCCGATCCCGGCATGAGGGGCGAGCCGACTCGCCACCGGCGTTCGGAACACCGATAACCGCAGGTTTGCGGAAATCGGTGACCAACCCGAACCGACAGCCCCGATCAGGTGAACCCGCGCCAGCGCACCGCACCACCCCGAACCGGCGCAAAAGCAAAACCCTGAACCAAAAGCCCTGAATATCGGTGAAAAGTCACCGCGCGTGCCTGCGGTTCACACTTCCGGTCGAGTCTTGGCCAGTGGGGGGTGGGTAAACTGCCGCGGATCCTCGTATCACAACAGGGCAACGGGAATGTCGATCCCCAGTCAGAGACAAGGGGCCACGTCACCACCCGGACGTGGCCGCGAACTCCTCGCGCGGAAGTGGTCGTACCTGCTCAGCGGTGCCGTGGTCATCGCGCTGAACAGGTCCGAACTCGACCGCGAAATGCGCGACCGGCTGGACGACCTGTGCGCGGCGGTGCACGCCGAGGCGTCCGCCGAGCCCGCCTCGCCCCGAACCGCCGAGCGGATCGGCGAACAGCTCGTCGCGCTCGGCTACCTCACCGAGGACGGCTTGCGCGTCACGCTCGACGTGCTGGGCAAAGGGCTGCTCGGGCTGGCCGAGTTCCAGCCGGTGGAGCGCTACGCCCAGCCGATCGTGACCGTGCTGGGCGCGTTGTCGTCCGGGTTCCTCGCGGCGAGCAGGCGCGCGGTGTTCGAGCAGCAGGAGTCGATGCAGCTCTCGCTGCTCAAGGCCGTTCGCGACGCCCAGTGGCATCTCAAGGAGAGCGAGGCCCGGTTCGAGGAGGTCGCCACGTCGTCGGCCAGCGGGATCCTGGTGGTCGACCTGGACGGGCGGATCGCGCGGGCCAACGCGGCGATCGGCGAGATCCTCGGCTACTCGGCCGAGGAGCTGACCGGCTTCGCGCTGCTCGACCTCGTGCACCCGGCGTCGGCCCGGGTGCTCGGCGACGCCCTGCGGGCGCTGCTGGGCGGCGCGCGGGAACGGGTCCGGCAGCCGCAGCGGCTGCTGCGCAAGGACGGCGACGTCGCGCGGATCTCGTTGACGGTGTCGTTGCTGCGCGGCGCGGACGGGCAGCCGGCCCACTACGTCGCCGTGATCGAGGACGGCACCGAGCTGATGCTGCTGCAGTCCGAGCTGAACCGGCAGGCGCTGCACGACGTGTCGACCGGCCTGCCCAACCGGCAGTACTTCACCACCCACCTGGAGAGCGCGTTGCGCCGCGCCGACCCGGTGCGCGGCATCAGCCTGTTCCACCTCGACGTCGACTCGTTCGGCATGGTGTGCAACAGCCTGGGCCGGCCCACCGGCGAACGGCTGCTGGTGCACGTGTCGCAGCGGCTGAAGGCCGTGCTGGCGCGGGAGAAGGCGATGATCGCCCGGTTCGACGGCGACGAGTTCGCCGTCCTGGTCGAGAACACCGCCACCACGCCGGACGTCGCCACCACGGTGGCCGAGATCAACCGCGAGCTGTCCGAACCGGTGTACTTCGACGGCCGCGGGCTGGCCGTGTCGGTCAGCGTCGGCGTGGTGCGCCGCCCGCCGCCCGGTGCCGAGCCCGCGGAGGTGATGCGCGCCGCGGAACAGGCGCTGCGGCGGGCGAAGGCGAGCGGTCGCGGTCAGTGGGCCCTGTTCCACGAGGGGCAGGACGCCGACGAGCGGCGGGTCGACGCGCTGGCCGTCGCGATGCCGGGCGCGTGGGAGCAGGGCGAGGTCGACGTGCGCTACCACCCGGTGGTGGCGCTGGCCGGGCGTGCGCTGGTGGGCGTGGCGGCGACGCTGCACTGGGAGCACGGCGACGAGTCGTTGGACCACCTCACGTGCGCGGCGCTGGCGGAGCGGACGGGCCTGATCCTGCCGCTGGGGGAGTGGCACCTGGCCACCGCGTGCGGCCAGGTGCTGTGGTGGGGCCAGGGCTCGGGCTCCACCGTGCCGCTGCACGTGGGGCTGACCAGGCACCAGTCGCGTGACGGCGACCTGGTCCGCCGGGTGCGCCGCGTGCTGGGCGACACCGGTTTACCCGCGTCGCGGCTGATGATCGGGATGCCGGTGTCGGTGCTCGCCGAGTCCGACGCGGTGGACAACCTGACCGTGCTGGCCGAGCTGGGCGTGGGCACGTCGTTGGACGACTTCGGGCTCGGCCCGGACGACCTCGCGGTGGCCGCGGAACTGCCGATCAGGTCGGTCCGGGTCGCGCCGCGCCTGGTGCGCCGCCAGGCCGGCGGCGAGGCGGACTTCCTGGCCGACCTGGTGCCGTTGGCGCAGCGGGCGGGGGCGCAGGTGCTGGTGGACGGGCTGGAGACGCGCGAGCAGGCCGAGTGGTGGCGGGCCGCCGGCGCGGTCGCGGGCACGGGCCCGTTCTTCGGCGACCCCATGCCGGCGGGCGCGTTCCACGAGCCGGTGCGGTACGACTGAACCACCTCCGCTGCCCGGCATCCGGGACGGCGTGGCATCAACGCTTCACACCGCGTTTCCTTGCCGTTACAGTTCTGGGAGCGCTCCCAGAACTGTTCCGGTCAGTGTGGACCTCGGGACGGCCTCTCCCCACGCGGGCGGGTCGGCGTGGTCCGCTCGCTAAGGAAGTGATGTGGATGACGGAGTTCCCGTCCCGCCTGGATGCGCCCGCGCAACTCCTGCGGACGCTGAGCATCCCCCTGCTGCGGGGTTCGCTCGGCGTGGTCTTCGTGTGGTTCGGCGCGCTCAAGGTGACCGGCACGACGCCGGTGGCCGACCTGGTCGCGCACACCGTTCCGTGGCTCGACCCGGGCGCGTTCGTGCTCGCGCTCGGCCTGGTGGAAGTGGTGCTGGGCATCGCCCTGGTGGTGGGCTTCCGCCTGCGCTGGGTGGCGCTGCTGGTCGTGCTCCACCTCGCCGGCACGTTCTCGACGCTCGTGGTGCAGCCGTCCGTCGCGTTCCAGACGGGCAACCCGCTGCTGCTGACCATGACCGGCGAGTTCGTGGTCAAGAACCTGGTCCTGATCACGGCGGGCCTCGCGGTCATGTCGGCCGACGCGCCCGTGCGGCAGCGGACGGCGCGGGCCGAGGTCGCCCGGCGGTGATCACGCGGTGCCGCGGGGCCCCGACCGGCCCCGCGGCACCGTCAACCCCGGCCGGCCAGGTGCGCGGCCACGCCGTCGAGGTAGAGCTCCAGGCCGAAGGCGAACTCGGCGTCCACGTCGCTCTGGTCGTAGAGCTCCTCGTCGACGTCGAACACGCCCGCCGCCACCACGCGACCCAGCGCGGGCATCCGGCGCGGGTCGACCAGTTGCCGCAACGCGCGCGAGTACGTGCGGCCGAACGCCTCCGGGTTGTCCTGGAACCCCTCGGCCAGCTCCACGCTCAGGCGCAGCTGGCCGTGCACGAAGGTGATCAGCCCCATCACCACGCCGACCTTCTCGCCCTCCTCCAGCGGGGTGTCGGCGAGCGCGCTCAGCGCGCGGTCGAACCAGGCCAGGTTGCGCGGTCCGGCCGGTGGCCCGTGCAGCGGGATCCGCGAGTACCACGGGTGCTTGCGCAGCGCCGCGAGCACGCTGACCGTCCACACCGTGAGCCCGGTGCGCCAGTCGCCGTCCGCCGGCAGCTCGGGCGGGTCGTCCAGCGCGGCGTCGGCCATCAGCTTGAGCAGCGAGTCTTTGCTGTCCACGTACCGGTAGAGCGCCATCGTGGAGTTGCCGAGCTGCTTGGCCACCCGGGCCATCGACACGGCCCCGAGCCCTTCGGCGTCGGCCACCTCCATCGCCGCGCGGGTGATGTCGTCGACCGTCAGGGACGGCTTGCGGCCACGCCGCGGTGTCTCGCGCAGGCCCCAGAGCAGCGCGATCTCCGCCGGCAGGCCGGTCTCGTCCGTCATCTCCACCCTCTCGTCTCGCGACCGCGGGTCGAGTCTAGGGCTACCGCGCTTAACTGCGTATGAGATACGCTCTTTGGCGTACCTGATACACATAGGGGGCAGTGATGATCGTCGAGGCCACCGGCCTGCGCAAGGCGTACGGCTCGACCGCGGTGCTGGACGGGATAGACCTGGAGGTCGCCGAGGGGTCGGTCTTCGCGTTGCTCGGTCCCAACGGCGCGGGCAAGACGACCACGATCCGGATCCTGTCCACGCTGTCGCGCCCGGACGCGGGGCGGCTGCGGGTGGCCGGGTTCGACGTGGTGCGCGAACCGGCCGCGGTGCGCGGCGTGATCAGCCTGACCGGGCAGTACGCGGCCGTGGACGCCGAGCAGACCGGTCGGGAGAACCTGGTCATGGTCGGCAGGCTCATGCGCCTGGGCCGACCGGGGGCGAAGGCCCGCGCCGCGGCGTTGCTGGAGCGGTTCGACCTGGTCGACGCCGCCGACCGGCGGGTCAAGACCTACTCCGGTGGGATGCGGCGGCGGCTGGACCTCGCCATGAGCCTCGTCGCCGCGCCGAAGGTGATCTTCCTGGACGAACCGACCACCGGGCTGGACCCGGCCAGCCGCACGACCATGTGGGATGCCATCCGCGACCTGGTCCGCACCGGCACCACGATCTTCCTCACCACCCAGTACCTGGAGGAGGCCGACCGCCTCGCCGACCGGATCATGGTGCTGGCCGGCGGGAAGGTCGCCGCGCACGGCACCGCGGACGACCTCAAGGCCAGGGTCGGCGGCGACCGGCTCGACCTGCGCTTCACCTCCGCCGCGGCGCTCGACGTCGCGGCCCACCTGCTCGGCGGCTTCACCGACCACGAGCGGCTCGTGCTCAGCGTCGCGTCCGACGGCAGCGCCGCGCACCTGCACACCGTGCTGGACGACCTGCGCGCCGCCGCGGTCGTGCCGGCTCAGGTCTCCTCGCACCGCCCGACCCTCGACGACGTCTTCCTCGCCCTGACCGCCCGGGAAGGGGTGCCGGCATGAGCCACGCCATCGCCGACTCGATGACCATGATCGGCCGCAGCATCCGGCTCGGCAAGCGCAACGTCGACACGCTGATCATGTCCATCGTCCTGCCGCTGCTGATGATGGCGCTGTTCGTGTACGTCTTCGGCGGTGCGATCGACACCGGCACCGAGTACATCAACTACGTGGTGCCCGGCATCATCCTGCTGTGCACCGGCTACGGCGCCGCGTCGACCGCGATGTCCGTGACCGACGACATGACCAGCGGCATGATCGACCGGCTGCGGTCCATGCCGATCCGCGGCTTCGCCGTGCTCACCGGGCACGTCGTGGCCAGCGTCGCCCGCAACGCCCTGTCCACCACGATCGTCGTGGGTGCGGCGGTCGCGATGGGCTTCCGCCCGTCCGCGTCACCGCTGGAGTGGGCCGCCGCGGCCGGGTTGCTGCTGCTCTACGTGCTGGCGCTGTCGTGGTTGGCGGCCGGGCTGGGCGCGGTGGCGAAGTCGGTCGAGTCGGCGAGCGCGTTGAGCTTCTTCATGCTCTTCCTGCCGTACCTGAGCAGCGCGTTCGTGCCGACCCACACCATGCCGTCGTTCCTGCGGGGCATCAGCGAGCACGAGCCGATCACGCCGGTCATCGAGACCGTGCGCGGCCTGCTCACCGGCGTCCCGATCGGCGACCGGGGGTGGATCGCGCTCGCCTGGTCGGTCGGCCTGCTACTGGCGTCGTTCGTCCTGGCCACCGCCCTCTACCGGCGACGCGTCGACGACTGAACCCGCGTCCTCCTTCAACCGGTGCACGACGACCATCCCGCCGTGCAGCGGCAGGTGGCGGCGCTGGTCGTCGGTGGCGACGTACTCGTCCAGCACCGCGCTGATGCGGCGGTCCAGCTCCGCCACGTCGTCCGGCGACAGGTGCAGCGCGAACCGCGCGTAGGTCCGCACCGACCCCGGCCCGGCCTCCGACAGCTCCTCCTGGAACGCCTCCAGGGGAGCCGAGGTCGCGGTGCCGTCGACCACCGGGCCGTCCAGCCACCAGGACACGCCGGTCGACCGGTAGGGCTTTTTCAACGCCCCGCTGACGCCGGTGCGCACCTCGCCCGGCTCCAGGAAACCCGCCGCCGCCAGTTGCCGAACGTGGTACAGCACGGTCCCGGGATCGCGGCCCAACCGTTGCGCCAACTGCTTGTTGGTCAACTCCCGCTGCGCGCACAGCCGCAGGATCCGCAGGCGCAACGGGTGGGCCAGCGCTTTCGTCTCCTCCACCGTCGCCGCACGCCGTCGCCGCTCAGCCATGGCGCCCAACCTAGCCGACCGGTGGGCATCCACACCGATGGAGAAAACTCCACCGATGGCTCTCCTGGGATCGGGCTTCCGGCGGCTGTGGGTGTCCTCCGGCCTGTCGAACCTGGCCGACGGCACGTTCAAGGTCGCGTTGCCGCTGGTCGCCATCCAGACCACCCGGGAACCGACCCTGGTGGCGGGCCTGGTGTTCGCCCTCACCCTGCCGTGGCTGGTCTTCGCGCTGCCGGCGGGCGCGTTGACCGACCGCCTCGACCGCCGCCGCACCATGCTGTGGGCCAACGCCACCCGAGCCGCCCTCCTGGCCGCGTTGGCGGTGGCCGTGGCGGCGGGGTGGGCGACCATCTGGCTCTTGTACGCCGTGGCCTTCGCCGCCGGCATCGCCGAGACGCTCTACGACACCTCGGCCCAGTCCCTGCTGCCCCGGCTGGTCGACCGCGACCGGCTGCCGCGCGCCAACTCCCGCCTGTTCGCGGCCGAGCTCACCGCGCACGAGTTCGTCGGCCCACCGGTGGGCGGTCTCCTGGTCGCCGCCGGCGCGGTGGCCGCGTTCACCGCGCCCGCCGCCCTCTGGCTGGTCGCCCTGGTCGCCCTGTGGACGGTCCGCGGCACGTTCAAGGCCCACCGCGAGCACCGGACGACGCTGCGCGCGGACATCGCCGAAGGTCTGCGCTTCCTGCTGCGCCACCGGCTGCTGCGCGGCCTCGCGGTTGTGGTGGGGCTGTTCAACGTGGCCAACACCGCGTCCGGCGCGGTGCTCGTGCTCTACGCCGTGGGCCCGGGGTCGGCGATGGGCCTGACCGGGCAGGTGTTCGGCCTGCTGCTCACCGCGCCGGCCGTCGGCAGCCTGGTCGGCTCGCCGGCCGCCGAACGCGTGGTCGCCCGGCTGGGCCGCGGCCGTTCGCTCGCGCTCGGGTTCGTCGCCGGGACGCTGATGGTGGCCGCGCCTGCGGCGACCAGCGACCCCTGCGTCATCACGGCGGCGTTCGCGGTCGCGGGCGGCGGGATCGCGGTGCTCAACGTGGTCGCGGTGTCGTTGCGGCAGCACGTCACGCCGGACCGGCTGCTCGGCCGGGTCAACAGCGCCTACCGCCTGGTGGCCTGGGGCACCATGCCGCTGGGCGCGGCGATCGGGGGCGCGCTGGCGCACGCGTTCGGCCCGCGCGCGGTCTTCGTGATCATGACCGCGGTGTCGGTCGTGGCGCTGGCCGGCCTGACCGTCGCGACCGAGCGGAAGATCGAGCGGGCGATGGCGGCGGCGTAGTGGTGGGCGCGGGTGTCAGCGCCGGCCGGAGGCGGCGTCGATCACCTCGTCCAGCACCTCCCGCGACCGCACCAGGTCGGTGATCAACCGGTCGATCCGGGCGCGTTCGGCGGTCAGGTCGTCCACCAGGCGCGGCGTGGCGATCTCGGACGGCCCGCCGTCGGCGTCCCTCATGCAGGGCAGCATCAGCGCGATCTTCTTGCTGCTCAACCCGGCGGCGAACAGCTCCTGGATGCGGATGACCCGGTCGACCGCCCGCTCGGGGTACTCGCGGTGGCCGCCGGCGGTGCGTTCGGACGTCAACAGCCCCTGCTGCTCGTAGTACCGCAACGAGCGCACGCTCACGCCCGTGCGCTCGGCCAGCTCACCGATCCGCATGGCCCACCCCCGTGCGACTCGAACCTGACACCGGTGTCAACTCCTACCGCAGCGCCGCGATTCGCACAACCGATCCCTTCACGGCCTCCGCGCGGGCACACTGGGCCTCGTGGTGATCCGGATCCGGGGGCGGGCCCTGCCGCACGGCGAGCACGTCGACCTCTACGCCGACGGCGACCGCTGGACCACCGACCCCGTGCCGAACGCGGAGCTGGTCGCCGAGGGGTGGCTGCTGCCGGGGTTGGTGGACGCGCACACGCACCCCGGGGCCGAGGCCGTGGGCGACCCGCTCGACGACGTGATGCTGCGCGAGCACCTGCGGCAGCACGTGGACGCCGGGGTGGCGGTGATCCGCGCGCCGGGGCTGGCCGGTGAGCCGCCGCCGTGGTTCGGCGTCGACCCGGACACGCCGAGGGCCTGGCACGCCGGGCCGTGGCTGGCGCAGCACGGCCAGTTCTTCGACGGCTGGGGCCGTCGCGCCGACCACGCCGAGCTGCCCGCGATCGCCGCGGCGCAGGCGGCGCGCACCGGGTGGGCGAAGGTGATCGGCGACTGGCGGTCGAACGGCGAACCCGTGCCGCTGGACGTGCTGACCGCCGTGGTGCGGGCCGTGCACGCGGTGGGCGGTCGGGTCGCCGTGCACACGCAGCAGGCCGCGGGCGGTGAGGTGGCGGTGCTGGCCGGGGTCGACTCGGTGGAGCACGGGATGCTGCTCGACCCCGACCTGCTGACCCGCATGGCCTCCCAGGGCACCGCGTTGACGCCGACGTTGGCGGTCATGCGCCGGTCGCGCCCGGAGGTGAGCGCCCGCCCCGACAGCCCCGCCAGGCGGTGGTACCTGCGCGGGGCCGACGCCCACCCGTCCCTGGTCGCCGCCGCGGCCGAGGCGGGCGTCCGGGTGCTGGCGGGCACGGACTCGCTGCCGCACGGCCGGATCATCGACGAGGTCCGCGCCCTGGCCGACGCCGGCCTGCGCCCGCACGACGCCCTCGCCGCCGCCTCCTGGGACGCCCGCGCCTACCTGGGCCTGCCGGGCCTGGAACCGGGCGCACCCGCCGACGCCGTCGTCTACGCCGAGGACCCGAGGTCCGACCTGGACCAACTGGCCCACCCGATCGCCGTGGTCCTGCGCGGCCGACCGGTGCGCGTCACCCGAACCGCCTGATCCGCCCGGTTCGCCACCGCGGGCGCGGCCCAGGCCGTTGGTCGGCGGACAAGTCGTTGGCGGAGGTGTCCGGGGACCGGGTCGTCCGGCGGTCGGCGCCGCGCGGACGTCGGCGGGTGGGGTGGCGGGGCGGCTGGGTCGACCCGGCTCCAGCCGCACCACGCCCGTCGGACCGCGGGCCGCCGGACCTCGGCCCGGATCCCGTGCCGTCACCGCCGCGCACCCCGCGCGGGCGGTGTGGTGGATTCCACCCGATGTCCGAAGTGGACGTGGACCGCGGTCGACCCCGCGCCGTCGGGCGCTGAGCGTTCGCCGCTCGACCTTGGAGGCATAGCGGCACCCAGCCGCCACCGAACCGGGTCCCCTCCCTTGGAACCCGGTTCCTCCACAGAAGGCGCACCCGCCCCCAACCAGGGCGACGCCGTGCCGACGGGCGCGACGTCGGGGCGGGTGCGCCTTTCCCCTTTCCCGGGTGCGGGAAGATGTGGATCGTGGTCGCAGTAGAGGTGAGCGCGAGCGTGGTCCGGGAACTGGCCGACCCCAAGTCGTTCCAGCGGGGCGAGGAGTACTTCGCCGCCGGGCACGTGCGGCGGATCAGCGTGGACGGCACGGCGGTGAGCGCGACGGTCGAGGGCACGCACGCCTACCGCGTGCGGCTGGACGTCACCCGGAGCGGGTTGCGCGGCCGGTGCTCCTGCCCGCACGACGTCGAGTTCTGCAAGCACTGCGTGGCGGTGGCGCTGGCGTGGCTGGAGCAGGCGGGCCGGGGCTCGACGCCCGTGCGGCGGCGGGCTCAACCGTTGACGGAGAAGCGGTTGCGGGCGTTCCTGCTCGGCCGCGACCCGGAGTGGCTGGTGGACCAGCTGATGGCGGCGGCGAAGGCCGACGAGGTGCTGCGCGCCCGGCTGGACGTGGCCGCCGGGGTGGAGGCCGACCGGGCGTTCGACGGTCGGGGGCTGCGGGAGCGGCTGGAGTTCGCCATCGACGTGCCCGACTACGTCAGCCTCGGTGCGGCGGACCAGTACCTCCACCACGTCGAGCGGGCGCTGGACGAGGTGGCCCGCCTGGTGGACAACGGGTTCACCACCATCGCGGTCGAGTTGGCGGAGTACGCGGCGCAACTGCTCGAAGACGCCGCCGACCGCGTGGAGGACGTCGGCGGCGTCGACGAAGCGATCGCCCGTGCCCAGCGGATCCGGCGGCTCGCCGCCCGGCGTCGCTGAACGCACCGGCCCGCCCGGGAACCGCTGGGGCTCCCGGGCGGGCGTTCGATCAGGCCGGCGGGTGGATGGTGGTCTCGCTGATGCTGGTCCAGTCGTTGCCGGTGTTGCCGTAACCGACCACGCGGACGTAGCGGGCCGTGGTGTCGGGGATGTCGTAGGTCTCGGGCTGAAGCGTGGTACCGCTGCTGGAGCCGGAGAACACCGGCGTCCAGCGGGTGCCGTCGGACGACGTCTGGATCCGGAAGTCGTGGCGGCGGGTGTCGCCCTTGTGCCACGCCAACCTCACTGACCCGACCGGGCGCGCCGAACCGAGGTCGTACCGGATCCACACGCCGTCGCCCTCGTCCGACCACCGGGTGGACAGGTCGCCGTCCAGGGTGTTGCCCGGCACGTTCCCGTCGTCACCGCTCGCGGTGACCGCCGAGACCGGCAGCCGGTCGCCGGTGGGTGGCTGGGGCGTGCTGTCGCCCAGCACCACGTTGTGGATGATCGTCTCGCCGTAGTTGCTCGCGCTGCACGGGCTGGAGTTGCCGCAGTTGGCCTGCGTGTACGCGCCCGCCTTGAAGTAGCCGGTGCTGAAGCTCGCGCTCAGCGTGGCCGCCAACGTGCCGTTGTAGTAGGCGTTGATCTTGCCGCCGGAGACGACGAACTTCACCTGGAACCGGGTGTTGAGCCGGAAGTCGTCGGTCACCAGCTTGTAGTGCGCGTCGTCGCCGTTGGTGACGTAGAGGTTGCGCCCCTCGACCCGGAACACCGAGATGTCGTCGTCACCGCCGTGGATCTGCCCGACCACCAGGTGCTGCTTGTCGTTCGGCAACCTCGTGACGGTCTGGTCGACGGTCATCACGTGCGTCCCGCTGGTGGACGACCACGCCGCGTTCGCCGTCCCGTTCATCTCCCGCAACTCCGACCGGGGGTACTTCGACCCACTGGTGGTCACCCCGTCGACCGCCGCCCGGAACCGCACCCCCTGACAACCCGGGTCGACCACGAACCAGGGATCCACCCGGTACGTCGCCAACGCCGGCTGCTTGACCTCGTCGGGATCCTCCTCCCCGCCGATCGGCAACTGCACCTTCCAACTGCGCAGGTCCAACACCTGAGCGGGAAAATCGCACCCAACCGCCCCCGCCCCGGCCCCGACCGGCACCAACACCCCAACCCCCACCGCACCAGCGGCCAACAACCGAAGAACTCTTCCCATGCCGCCATCGTGCTGACCACGACGGACCGCGGACGCCCGCTGTCGCCTTCCTGCCAAACACCGGCCCGCTGCGGCTCGTGCGCCGCTGTGCGGCCGTCTCAGCGCTCTGCGTATGTGATCAGTCCGCCTGCTGCTGTGAACGTCGGCATCGAACGCAAGAAAGCGCGTAGAGCCAGGCGGAGCTCCAACCCGCCTTGGCTGAGGCCGCTGCTGCCGCTTCGTCGGACAAGCAACCAGCGTGACGGATTTACGGAGTCAGAGGGCTGGTCCACAGCGCCAGCCGAGGCACGGGCAACACCGCCGTCCAGGCTTCATCTGTCGATGTGAGCCAATTGCTGTGGGTACGAGCCTGGCCGCCCGCCGAAGCAGGTCGCGCAGTGGGCTGGCACTCGGTGGAGGCTCTGATCGCCCACGCTCAGTGGGATCTCCTCGGCACACCATCGGCACAGACGCCCGTAAAAGGCCGGTTTTGGCCGAACGCAGCCGGACAGGTAAAGGCCCGCTGATCAGCATTCGTGCTGGTCAGCGGGCCTTTTAGGATGTGCCCCCGGCAGGATTCGAACCTGCGCACCCGCCTCCGGAGGGCGGTGCTCTATCCCCTGAGCTACGGGGGCCGTAGCTACGGGTGGAAGCTTAGCGCACTCCGCGAGGTGGTTTTCACCCCCTACCCTCTGGGGCTGTGCAGACCTGGCGTGAGCGGGTGGTTCGGAGTGATGACCTGCGGATTCGGGTGGTGGAGGGTGGGGTGGTCGGGGCGGTCGCGGTGGTGTTGGTGCACGGGTTCCCCGATACGTCCGAAGTGTGGGAGGGCGTGGCGGAGAGGTTGGGGGAGCGGTTCTGGGTGGTTCGGTACGACGTGCGGGGTGCGGGTGGGTCGCAGGCGCCGGTGGGGGGTGAGGGGTACCGGTTGGAGCGGTTGGTCGGGGACTTGGTGGCGGTCGTCGAGGCGGTCGGTGGGCCCGTGCACCTCGTCGGGCACGACTGGGGGTCGTTGCAGGGCTGGGCGGCGGTGCGGGCGAGGCCCGAGTTGTTCCTGTCGTTCACCAGTGTTTCCGGGCCCGATCTGGGGCACGTCGGGGACTGGGTGAGTCGCAATCGTTTGCGGCCCCTGAAGCTGGCGAAGGTGCTGTGGCGGTCCTGGTACATCGCCGGGTTCAAGGTGCCCGTGGTGCCCGAGTTGGTGTGGCGGGTGCCGTGGGTCCGCAAGTGGTTGCGGGCGGGCAGGCGGGAGTTGGTCAACGGGCTGGAGCTGTACCGGGCGAACGTCGGCCGGTCACGGCGGCCGGAGGTGGTCGCGGTCCCGGTTCACCAGATCGAGTTGGCCAAAGACCCGTACGTGGTCCGGGAGCACCTGGAGGCAGCCGAACCCTGGGTGCGGGAGCTCACCCGCAGTCGCCTGAACGCGGGGCACTGGGCGTCGCGGACGCACCCGGAGCAGGTGGCCCGGCACATCGAGGACGTCGTCGACGGCCGGTGGCGCAGGCGGTTGGTCGTCATCACGGGCGGTGGCAGCGGGATCGGGCGCGCCACCGCCACCGCCTTCGCGCGGGACGGCGCCGAGGTGGTCGTGCTGGACGTGGACGAGGACAGGGCGCGGCAGGTGGCCGAGGCGGTCGGTGGTCACGCCTACCGCGTCGACGTCGCGGACGCGGCGGCCGTGGCTGCGGTCGCGGAGGAGGTCCTGCGACGGCACGGTGTGCCCGACGTGGTGATGGCGAACGCGGGCATCGGCCTGGCCGGGTCGTTCCTGCGCACGTCGCAGGACGACTGGCGGCGGGTCGTGGACGTCAACCTGTGGGGTGTCGTGCACGTGTTGCGGGCCTTCGCGCCGGGGATGGCGGCACGGGGCACGGGCCACCTGGTCGTCACGGCGTCGGCCGCGGGCTACTTCCCGACCGCCGCGCTGTCGGCCTACTCGACCACGAAGGCCGCCGTCCTCATGCTCGCCCAGTGCGTGGACGCCGAACTGCGCGAGCACGGCGTCAGGGCCACCGCCCTCTGCCCCGGCCTGGTGCGCACCGACATCACCCGGACGTTCACGTTCGCCGGCAGCACGGCCGCCGAGCAGGACGACCGGCGGGCGGCGGCGACCAGGGCCTACCGGCTGCGCGGCTTCGGCCCGGAGAAGGTCGCGGCCGAAGTGCTCGAGGTTGTGCGCAAGAGCCGTCCGGTGGTACCCGTCACGGCAGAGGCGAAGGCGGTCCACCTGGGCAACCGGGTCGCGCCGGGCCTGGTCCGCGCCTTGGGACGTCGGTGGCGACCTTGACACTCCAAGTTGCACTCATGCGCATGTGACTATATGTTCCGCTCATGGGTCACGGACACGGCCACGGTGTGTCGTCGGGGAGCGCCAAGCACCTCGGCCGCCTCTGGGTCGCCTTCGCCATCGGCGCGGCGTTCATGGCACTGGAGTTCGCCGTCGGCGTGGCCACCGGCTCGCTGGCCCTGATCTCCGACGCCGCCCACATGCTCACCGACGTCCTGGGCGTCGGCATGGCGCTGGCCGCCATCATGCTGGCCCGCCGCGCGCGCACGGGCGGCAGCCGCACGTTCGGCCTCTACCGCGCCGAGGTGCTGGCCGCGCTGGCGAACGCCGTGCTGCTGTTCGGCGTGGCGGGCTACGTCGTGTACGAGGCCGTCGGGCGGTTCGGCAACCCGCCCGAGGTGCCCGGCCTGCCCGTCGTGCTGGCCGCCGGCGCGGGCCTCGTGGCCAACGTCGTCTCGTTCTTCATGCTGCGGGAGGGCGCGAAGGACAGCATCAACGTCCGCGGTGCGTACCTGGAGGTCCTGGCCGACCTCATCGGGTCGGTCGGGGTGCTGATCAGCGGTGCCGTCACGCTGCTGTTCGGCTGGCGCTACGCCGACCCGATCATGGGTGTCGCGATCGGCCTGTTCGTCCTCCCGCGCACCTACAAGCTCGCCGCGAGCGCGCTGCGCATCCTCTTCCAGCACGCCCCGGAACGCCTCGACGTGGCCGAGGTGCAGGCCGCGCTGAGCCGCCTGCCGGGGGTGGCGGAGGCGCACGACCTGCACGTCTGGACGTTGACCTCGGGCATGGAGGTCGCCTCCGCCCACCTGACCACGCTCGACCACGTCGACCCGGCCGAGGTGCTGCGCTCGGCGCAGGCGCTGCTGGCCGAGCGCTACCACATCGAGCACGCCACGCTCCAGGTCGAACCAGGGGACTCCGCGCGCAGGTGCCGCGAAATCTCCTGGTGACCACCACCTACAGCCCGGCGCACTGACCCGTCTTCGGCCCGCTCGCCGAGTTCGCCCAGCCGCTGTTCACCGGCGCGGGGTCGCTGCCCGTGCACGACAGCGGCCCGCTCACCGCGTTGCCGGCGACGAGCGTGCCGCCCTTGTTGTCGACCAGCCGCACGGGCCCGCCGGCGTTCACCCGTTCCAGCGACAGCTCACCGGTCGTGCCGGTGACGTTCACCGGGCCGCCCACGGTCGTCTCCACCAGCACGACGGCCGCCGCGCCGGTGGCGTTCACCGGGCCGTCCACCCGGCCGCCGAACACGTACAGCGACGCGCCCGCCGCCACCGTCACCGGACCGGTCACCGAGGCGCCGTCGACGCACGTGACGCCGGACTGCACGCGCAACGGCCCGGCGTGCTCACCGGTCACCGTGGCCGTGCACGCCGCGAACGGCTTGGCCAGCAGCTCGAACTCGGCCACCGTCGCCGAGCCCGGGAACTCCAGCCGGTAGTGCTGGTAGTGCCCCGGCCGGGCGATCTTGAACGCCCGCGTCTGCTGCCGCCACCCGAACACCTCGCCGGACCGCTCGTCCACGGTGGACCACGTCTTGCCGTCGTAGGAGCCCTTCAGCACCCACGCCGCCGGGTCGCCCGCGGCCTTGCCCGACGTCAACGTGTAGAACGTCGCGCTCTCCTTCTTCGACGGCAGGTCCACCTGCAACCACGACAGCGCGCCGGAGGTCTGCGAGGTGTTGTCCAGCACCGACGCCGGCGCCCCGGTCACGGTCCCGAGCAGCGTCACGTCCCGCAGCGGCGCGGGCGCGGCCGACCCCTTGGTCAACGACGGCGGGGCGGCGTCCGGACCGGTGGCCCACCGCGACGGCGACGACCCCATCTCGAAGTCCAGCACGCCACCGCCCGCGATCTCCGAGTGCGGCAGGTACGACTTGTCCCACGTCTTCCCGTTGACCTTCAACGACTGCACGTAGATGTTCTTCGCCGAGTTGGCGGGCGCGTTCACGACGAGCGAGCGCCCGTTCTCCAGGTGCACGGTCAGCTTCTTGAACAGCGGCGACCCGATCGCGTACGTGTCGTTGCCCATCTGCAGCGGGTAGAAGCCCATGGCGCTGAACAGCCACCACGCCGACTGCTCGCCGTTGTCCTCGTCGCCGGGGTAGCCCTGGCCGATCTCGCTGCCCAGGTACAGCCGGGACAGGATCTCGCGCACCTTCTCCTGCGTCTTCCACGGCTGACCGGCGTAGTCGTACATGTAGGTGATGTGGTGCGACACCTGGTTGGAGTGCCCGAGCTGCCCCATCCGCACGTCGCGCGCCTCGGTCATCTCGTGGATCACGCCGCCGTAGGAGCCGGGGAACTTCGCCGTCTCCGGCGTGGCGAAGAAGTCGTCCAGCTTCTTCGCCAGCCCGTCCCGGCCGCCGTACAGGTTGGCCAGCCCCTGACCGTCGTGCGGCACGGAGAACGCCATGTTCCAGCCGTCGGTCTCGGTGTAGTCGTGGCCCCACTCGCGCGGGTCGTACTCGTCGGTGGGCACGCGCCACGTGCCGTCGGGGTTGCGGCCCTGGAAGAAGCCCGTCGACGGGTCGAACATGTGCACGTAGTTCTGCGCCCGGTTGGCGAAGTACTCGTAGTCCGCCTGGTACCGCGCGTCACCGGTGCGCTCGTGCAGCTCGCGCGCCATGTTCGCGATGCCGTAGTCGTTGACGTAGCCCTCGATCGCCCACGACATGCCCTCGCCGGTGGCGGTGGAGGTGTAGCCGGTGAAGATCGAGGTGTCCAGGCCCTTGCGGCCGACGCCCGCGTTCGGCGGCGCGACCGTCGCGTTCTTCACCGCCGCCTGGTAGGCCGCCTCGGCGTCGGGCAGCGGCACGCCCTTGACGAACGCGTCCGCGAACGCCACGTCGGAGCTGGTGCCGGTCATCAGGTTCGCGTAACCGGGGGAGGACCAGCGCGAGATCCACCCGCCGTCGCGGTACTGCTGCACGAAGCCGTCCGCGAGCTCGGCCGCCCGCCGGGGCGTGAGCAGGCTGTACGCGGGCCAGGTGGTCCGGTAGGTGTCCCAGAACCCGTTGTTGACGTAGATCTTGCCGTCGACGACCTTCGCGCCGGTCCGCGTCGGCGTGGCGGGCCCGGCGGCCTGCACCGGCGAGGCGTACTGGTACTTGGGCGCGTCGGCGGTGCCGGTGTTCTCGAAGCCCGAGTTCGGGTAGAGGTAGAGCCGGTAGAGGTTGGAGTACAGCGTGGTGAGCTGGTCCTCCGACGCGCCTTCGACCTCGACCATGCCCAGCACGCGGTCCCACGCCTGCTGCGCCCGGTCGCGCACCGAGTCGAACGTGTCCGAAGTGGACACCTCCAGCTCCAGGTTCCTCTTCGCCTGCTCCACGCCCAGCAACGACGTGGCGATCCTCATCGTCACGGTCTTGTCGGCGGAGGTGTCGAACCGGAAGAAGCCAGCCACGTCGTCGCGGCCCGCGCCGGTGAGCCGTCCGCTCGCCACCACGGGCTTGTCCACGACGCCGTACACGAACAGGCGGGTCGCGCCGGTCGACAGGCCGCTCTTGACGTCGGAGAAGCCGGTCACCACGCCGGACGCGGGGTCCAGCGTGAGCCCGCCGCTGTTGTTGACGTTGTCGAACACCAGGTTCGACGCGTCGTCCACGAACGTGAAGCGGAACAGCGCGGCGTGGTCGGTCGGCGCGATCTCGGTGCGCATGCCGTTCTCGAACCGCACGCCGTAGTAGTGGGCCTTGGCGACCTCGTTCTCGTGCTTGAACGGCAACGCGCGCGCCGCCCGGTCGGCGGTCGGCGTGCCGGTGGAGGGCATCACCTGGAACGTCTGCCGGTCGCCCATCCACGGGCTGGGCTCGTGGCTCGCGGTGAACGCCTGAAGGGTGGGCAGGTTGTCCCGGTTGTTGGTCTTGGCGTACTCGTAGAGCCAGCTGATCGAGCCCGCGTTGGTCATGGGCGACCAGAAGTTGAAGCCGTGCGGCACCGCGGTGGCCGGGAAGTTGTTGCCCCGCGAGAACGAGCCGCTGGAGTTCGTGCCGCGGGTGGTCAGCACCCAGTCCGACGGCCGGGGCCGCTCCACCACGACCGGCGCGGACTTCACCGCGATGTCGTCCACCCAGCCGTTGAACCCGGCCGGGCCCTTCGGGTTGTCGTACGCCAGCAGCACCCGCTTGATCGTCTTGCCCGCCGCGACCGCGCCGATCACGGACGCGACCCGGTTCCACTGGTTGGTGTAGAGCGACTTCGCCGCGCCCTGGCCGCGCGGTGACAGCTCGAACCCGTGCTGGTCGCGCGCGCCGAGGTCGCTGAGGTAGGTGCCGTCGGCGAACGCGAGGTCCAGCGACACGAAGGTGGCCGGGTAGTTCAGGTCGTCGGTGGTGAACGACGGGAAGATCAGGTAGGACAGCTCGGTGGTCGGCGTGACCGGGATGTCGACCTCGAAGACCTTGTTGTAGGAGTAGCCGCGCCCTTCGGCGACGTGCGTCCCCTGGTAGCGCAACGCCTTCACGCCGGTGAAGCCCGCGCCCGCCTTGGCGTTGTAGCCGCCGTTGGCGCCCTTGCCCACGGTGGTGCGCATGTTCTGCGCCGGCGGGGTGGCGGAGCCGTCGGAGAACTGCACCTCCGCCAGCTGGATGAGGTTCACGCCGCCCGCGGTGGCGGAGATGTCGAGCTGGTAGTGCTTGAACGCGCGGGTGTTGGCGATGTCGTAGGTCTTGGTCTGGAACCGCTCGGCGAACGCCTCACCGGTGCGGGTGTCCAGCGGCATCCACGTCGTGCCGTCGTCGGAGCCGCGCAGCGTCCAGTCCTTCGGGTCGCGCTCGGGGACGTCGTTGGCCGACGACATCGCGTAGCGCTTGACCGCGACCGGCTCGGCGAAGGTGAACCGCGCCCAGCCGGTGGGGGTGAAGGTGAGCCACTTCGACGTCACGTTGCCGTCGACCAGGTTCTCCTTGACCTCGCCCGCGCCGGAGTTCTCCGAGTTGGCCGCCACGTCGACCACGCGGTCGGTGACGTTGCCGGGGATGCCGCTGGAGTCCGTGCCGTTGACGCCGGAGGTCTTCGGCGTGCCGTCCGGGCCCGTCTCCACGGTGCTCGCCCAGGCGGGTTGCGGCTGCCCGTCCTCGAACGACGTGGCGAACAGCGTCTCGCTCACGGTTGGCTCCCCCGGTGCGGCGGTCGCGGACGACCAGCCTCCCACGCTTCCCACCGCCAGTGCGATGGTCGAGACGACCACCAGCGATCTCCTGCCGCGCTTGTGCCCCATTGCACGCCTTCCGCCCGAACCGACCCGATCTTCAGCGAAGCAAAGGGGCAGGTGACATCGTTGTCAAGAGTGGTCACCCATCTTGTCCGCAAGCCTGTCCGGATGCTGCTCCACCCGATCTACACTCACTCCCCGTGACGGCCCGGAATCCACCCCCGGTGGGCACCCCCGCGGGGATGCGCGTGCTCAACCAGCGCGCGGTGCTCGACCGGCTGCGGGTGGGCGGTCCGGCGACCAGGCCGCAGATCGCCAAGGACACCGGCCTGTCGAAGCCGACCGTGGGCCAGGCGCTGCTGGACCTGGAGCAGCACGGCCTGGTGCGCCTCATCGGCCGCACGTCGACCGGTCCGGGCCGGTCGGCGATGCTCTACGAGCCGAACCCGGCGGCGGGGCACGTGCTGGGCGTGGACATCGGCAGGCAGCGCATCCGGGTGGCCGTGGCGGACCTGGCCGGGTCGGTGATCGCGCGCGTGGACGAGCGCAACCGGTGCCGTTCGGCGACGGCGCTGGTCCGCACGGTGCGGGAGCTGGCCGAGCGCACGGTGTCCGAGGCCGGGCTGACGTCGGCCGACCTGGTGGTGAAGGTGGTCGGCACGCCCGGCGTGCCCGACCCGCGCGACCGGACGCTGCACCACGCGCCGAACCTGCCCGGGTGGGAGCGGCCGGGGCTGCTGGACGACCTGGAGGCCGCGCTGGGCCCGGGCCTGGTGGTGGAGAACGACGCGAACCTGGCCGCCGTCGGCGAGCAGGCGCACGGGGTGGCGCGGGGCGCGGAGGTGTTCGTCTGCGTCACCGTCGGCACCGGGATCGGCATGGGGATCGTGGTGGACGGTCGGTTGTTCCGCGGCGCGCACGGCGCGGCGGGCGAGGTCGGCTACCTGCCCTACCCCGGTCAGTCCGAAGAGGACGGACGGCAGCGCGGCCAGGTCGAGGCGGCCGCGGCGGCGGAGTCGGTGGTGGCGCTGGCGAAGCAGCGCGGGTTGGCGGTGCGGTCGGCGCGGGAGGTGTTCGCGGCGGCGAAGGCCGGTGACGAGCGGGCGTTGCCGGCGGTGCGGGACGAGGCCGAGCGGCTGGCGTTCGTGGTGGCCTCGGTGGTGGCGGTGATCGACCCGGAGCTAGTGGTGCTCGGGGGCGGCATCGGCAGCAACACCGACCTGCTCCTGGAGCCGCTGGAGGCGGCGTTGCGGCGGATGACGCCGCTCGTGCCGCGGATCGTGGCGGGGGAGCTGGGTGACGGGGCGGTGCTCAGCGGTGCGATCGAGATCGGGTTGAGGTCGGCGCGCGAGCTGGTGTTCGACCGCCGCGGTGCGGTGACTGTCTGAGAGTAGTCGAGTGGCTCTCACCTGGTGATTCACTCAAACGTCGCAAGTCTCAACTCGCCGGTAATGACGTAGCGTCACTCGTTACCTCCTCCTGGAGGGTGTTGTTCCTTCCGTTGTCAGAAGGGGAGTCGAAAGGGGAGTACGGGGGACGTGGTCCCCTTTCGACCGTGCCACGGGGCAGGTGCCGCGCCCGCAAACACCTGCCCCGTGTACAACGGTCGCCGCTTCGGCTACGGCGTCTTGCGGTGCACGTCCCGCGCGGTGGACTCCCGGTGCGTCGAGTCCGCGATCCACGGTCCCGGGGTGGACGGGTCCAGCACGCCCTCCTCCAGCCAGGCGAACCGGCCCTCCAGGACGTGCCGCGCCAGCGCCGCGTCCGAATCGTCGCAGTTGCGCCACAGCCGGTCGAACAGCTCGTCCACCCGCACCCTGGCCTGCGCGGCGAACGCGTCGGCCAGCTCCACGGCCCGGTCGCCGTCCGCCGCCGCCTTCACGCACGCCGCGCTGATCGCGAACAGCTCCGCGCCGATGTCCACGATCCGCGCCAGGAACCGCTGCTTGCGCTCCAGCCCGCCCTGCCAGCGGGACATCGCGTAGAACGTCTGCCTGGCCAGCTTGCGGCTGGACCGCTCGACGAACCGCAGGTGCCCGGCCAGCGGCCCGAACTCGGCGTACGCGCGCGGCACCTGGCCCTTGCCGACCACCAGCGTCGGCAGCCACCTGGCGTAGAACCCGCCCGCCTTGGCCAGCGCCCGCGCCTTGCGCTTGGCGTCCGCCTCCGGGTCGATCACGTCCCCGGCGACGGCCAGGTGCGCGTCCACCGCCTCGCGCGCGATCAGCAGGTGCATGATCTCGGTCGAGCCCTCGAAGATCCGGTTGATCCGCAGGTCGCGCAGCACCTGCTCGGCGGGCACGCCCCGCTCGCCGCGGGCCGCCAGGGACGCCGCCGTCTCGTAGCCGCGGCCGCCGCGCAGCTGCACCAGCTCGTCCGCGACCCGCCACGCCATCTCCGAGCCGTAGAGCTTGGCCAGCGCCGCCTCGATGCGGATGTCGTGCCCGCCCGCGTCGGCCAGCTCGCTGGACAGGTCGAGCACGGCCTCCAGCGCGTAGGCGGTGGCCGCGATGTAGGCGACCTTGCCCGCGATGGCCTCGTGCTTGCCGATCGGCCGGCCCCACTGCACGCGCAGCCCCGACCACTCGCGGGCGATCTTCAGGCACCACTTCGCCGAGCCGGCGCACAGGGCGGGCAACGACAACCGGCCGGTGTTGAGCGTGGTGAGCGCGATCTTCAGCCCCTCGCCCTCCCGGCCGATGAGGTTCTCCTTCGGCACGTGGACCTGGTGCAACCGCGTCACTCCGTTCTCCAGGCCGCGCAGGCCCATGAACTCGTTGCGGTTCTCCACCGTGATGCCCGGCGAGTCGCCCTCGACCACGAACGCGCTGATGCCCTTGCCCGGCACCTGCGCCATCACCACCAGCAGCTCGGCCACCACGCCGTTGGTGGTCCACAGCTTCACGCCGTCGAGCACGTACCCGTCGTCGGTGGGCGTGGCCGTGGTGCCCAGGCGGGCCGGGTCGCTGCCCACGTCCGGCTCGGTGAGCAGGAACGCGCTGATCGCGCCGGTCGCGCAGCGGGGCAGGTACCGCCGCTTCTGCTCGTCGGTGCCGAACAGCGCGAGCGGCTGCGGCACGCCGATGGACTGGTGCGCGGACAGCAGCGCGCCCAACGCCGGGCTGACCGAGCCGACCATCATCAACGCCCGGTTGTAGTACACCTGGGACAGGCCCAGGCCGCCGTACTCGCGCTTGATCTTCATGCCGAACGCGCCGAGCTGCTTGAGGTCGGTGAGCACGTGGTCGGGGATGCGGGCGTCGCGCTCGATCTGCGCGCCGTCCACGGTGTGCTCGCAGAACTCGCGCAGGGCGGACAGGAACGTCTCACCGCGCTCGCGGTCCTCGGCCGAGCCGCTGGGGTGCGGGTGGATCAGGTCGAGGCGGAAGTGGCCGAGGAAGAGCTCGCGGCCGAAGCTGGGGTGGCGCCACCGCGTCTCGCGCGCCTGTTCGGCGACCTCGCGGGCGGTGCGCTCGTCGACGTCGCGATCGGGGTCCACTGCGGTCATCGCCGACCTCCGTGTCGGAGTGCGCCGCCCGGCCACCTCGCGGGCGGTCTCTCACGTTACTACCGGCGGGTAGCCCCATCAGGGTGACGTGAAACCGCGGGGTCGGACGGCCCACCGCTCGCTCAGGGAGGCCACGACCGGTCGCCGACCCGGATCAAGCGATTGCGGCAGCTCGCCGCGCGGCGAGGTCGGCGGTCCGTTCGGGCACGCCGGTGATGGTGCCCAGCAGCGATCGCGGTGACCGAGCGCGTGCTCAGCTCGGCAGGGGAGCGGCGCCGCGTTCGGTGAGCAGTTGCTGCATGTAGGTGCTCTCGCCGGTCTGCGACTTGAGCATGTTGTCCGCGAGCGTGCGCACGACGTTCTGGCCCGCGTGCGTGGCCGCGTACTCGGCCATCGGCGCACCGCCCTGGTGGTGGCGCAGCATCAGCTGGAGGAAGTACACGTCGAACTCGACGCCGCTCAACGTGCGCAGCTTGGCGATCTCCTGCGGCGAGGCCATGCCCGGCATCGCCTGCTCCGGGTCGGCCGAGCCCGCGCCCGAGCCGCCGGCGGAGTGGCCGTGGGTCGACGAGGTCATCCACCACATGTGCCTGCCGTCGGACGACTGCTCCGGGAAGCCCCAGAGGAACAGCCACCCCTTCATCCGGCCGACTTGCTCCAGCTGCGTGGACGAGATGTCGAACGCGAGCTGCTCGATCGCGGGGTCGGCGGTCCGCTCGCGGGCGATGTTGGCCATCTGCACGCCCTGGAGGTGGTGCGCCGACATGTCCTGGCTGAACCCGACGTCCACGGAGTCGCGCGGCGGCGTCGAGCCGGTGTCCGAGCCCGGGACCTTGATCAGCAGGCCGATGGCGGCGCCGAGCAGGAGGACGGCCAGCACGGCCACCGTCGCGACGGCGGCCCTGGTCGCGGTCACCCCGCGGGTGGGGGTGACCTCCTCCTGCTCGGCGTCGACCACGGTCAGCTGCCCGGCGTGGAGGTGGCGGCGGGCGCGTCGGAGGCGGACGGCGTGCCGCTCTCCTGCGTGGCCGCGTCGCTGCCGCCGGTCATCGGGACGGCGTCGGGGCCGGGGGCCTCCGCCACGAACGCGGGCGGGTTGGCCACGTCGAAGTTCGGCGACTCGCAGGACGCGCCGACCTCCGGGTAGGTGTACTGGTTGCGCCGCAGCGACTGGATGAACTGGTCGATGCGCTCGTCGTCGGCGCTCTCGAGCTTGAGCTGGTGGCCCCACGACTGCAGCGAGATCGGCTTGTCCAAGCCGGGGTAGGGCGACAGCATGGTGAACGGCTGGCCGTCGGCGCGCGCCTTCAGCTTGTCCAGCGCCTCACCGCTGACCTGGTCCGGGTTGTACGTGATCCACACCGCGCCGTGCTCCAGCGGGTGGACCATGTTCTCGTTGCGGACGGCCTTGTCGTAGACCGTGCCGGTGCAGTCGGCCCACACGTTGTCGTGCGGACCGCCGAAGGGCGGCGACTGGTCGTAGGCGACCCGCTGCGCGGCGTCGACGTGCTTGCTCGCCTCGTACTCGACCTTCACCACGCCCGCGATCTTGTCCGAGGGGTCCTTGTTCTCCTCGGACGGCGTCCACTGGGCGAGCGCCTCTTCCTTCGCGTTCTGCTCCGAGATCTGCGAGAACGCGTAGCCGAACACGGTGCCGGCCAGGGCCAGCACGGCTACCACCGCGATGATGGTCCCCCACGGCTTCGGCTTCTTGGCCACCACCGAGGAGCGCGCCGCCGCAACGCTGGAGCGCGCGGCCTTCGTCTTCTTGCCGCTGGTCATGTCCGCCTCAGTCTCGTCATACGCCCATGCCGCGGGCCAGTGTAGGGACACCGTGTCTGATCACCGTCAACTGCCCGTCACAGCCGGTGGTCACGGGCCGTGTCCGTTCCCACTTCGCGGGACGCCCATCCCGGTCGAGACCAGCGGGAACGCTTCCCTAGACTTGCCGGGTGACTCCCGCTGCGCTCGCTGAACTGGTCCGTGCGACGGCCGTGGACGTGTTGTCCACCCGCGGCCTCGACCCCGCCGCCCTGCCCACAGCGGTCACGATCGAGCGCCCCCGCAACCCCGAGCACGGCGACTACGCCACGAACCTGGCCCTGCAGACCGCCAAGAAGGTCGGCGTGACGTCCCGCGACCTGGCCGGCTGGCTCGCCGAGGCGCTGACCGGCACCGACGCCATCTCCTCGGTCGAGGTCGCGGGCCTGGGCTTTCTGAACCTGCGGCTGGCCGCGGACGCCCAGGGCGCCATCGTGCGCGACGTGCTGAAGGCCGGCGAGGCCTACGGCCGGGGCGACCAGCTCGCCGGCACCCGGATCAACCTGGAGTTCGTCTCGGCGAACCCGACCGGCCCCATCCACCTGGGTGGCACCCGCTGGGCCGCGGTCGGCGACGCGCTGGGCCGCATCCTGACCGCCAACGGCGGCGAGGTCACCCGCGAGTACTACTTCAACGACGCGGGCGCGCAGATCGACCGGTTCGTCCGGTCCCTGATCGCCGCCGCGAAGGGCGAGCCCGCGCCGGAGGACGGCTACGCGGGCGGCTACATCAGCGACATCGCCGCCGAGGTGCTCCGCCAGGAGCCCAGCGCGCTGACCAGCGAGGACTCGCACGAGGTGTTCCGCCGCATCGGCGTGAACCTGATGTTCGAGGAGATCAAGAAGGACCTGCACGACTTCGGCACCGACTTCGACGTCTTCTTCCACGAGGACTCGCTGCACAAGTCGGGCGCGGTCACCAAGGCAGTCGAGCAGCTCAAGGGCTCCGGCGCGCTGTACTTCGACAACGGCGCGTGGTGGCTGCGGTCCACCGAGTTCGGCGACGACAAGGACCGCGTGGTCATCAAGAGCGACGGTGACCCCGCGTACATCGCCGGTGACATCGCGTACCTGGTGGACAAGCGGTCGCGCGGCTTCGACCTGTGCATCTACATGCTCGGCGCGGACCACCACGGCTACATCGGCAGGCTCAAGGCCGCCGCCTCGGCGCTGGGCGACGACCCGGCGTCGGTGGAGGTGCTGATCGGCCAGATGGTGAACCTGGTCAGCGAGGGCAAGCCGGTGCGGATGAGCAAGCGCGCGGGCACCGTGATCACCATGCAGGACCTGGTGGACGCGGTCGGCGTGGACGCCGCCCGGTACGCCATGAGCCGCTCGTCGGTGGACTCGTCCCTGGACATCGACCTGGACCTGCTGCGCAAGCGCAGCAACGACAACCCGGTGTTCTACGTGCAGTACGCGCACGCGCGGCTGTCGTCGGTGCTGCGCAACGCCGCCGACCTGGGCGTTACGCCCGGTGACGCGGTGGAGGAGCTCACCCACGACCGCGAGGGCGACCTCATCCGCACCATCGGCGAGTTCCCGCGCGTCATCGCCACCGCGGGCGAGCTGCGCGAACCGCACCGCGTGGCGCGTTACCTGGAAGAGCTGGCGGGCACCTACCACCGCTTCCACGAGGCGTGTCGGGTGCTGCCGAGGGGCGACGAGGAGACGACCGAGCTGCACCGGGCCCGGCTGAGCCTGTGCGCGGCGACCCGCCAGGTGTTCGCCAACGGCCTCGCGCTGCTGGGCGTGACCGCGCCGGAGCGCATGTGATGCGCGCGCACCCGGCCGGTCCCCGGCACGCCGACGTCCTCGTCCCCTCCAACACGGCCGGCAACCGGCCCACGTCCGCGCGGGACCTGGACGCGCTGCACCCGCAGGTGTGGCCCCGCAACGCCGAGCGCGACGACGACGGCGCGGTGCGCTTGGCCGGCGTGGACGTGCGGCAGCTCGCCCAGGAGCACGGCACCCCGCTGTTCGTGATGGACGAGGCCGACTTCCGCGCCCGCTGCCGCGAGCACGCCGAGGCGTTCGGCGACCCGACCCGCGTCCACTACGCGTCCAAGGCGTTCCTGTCCGTCGCGGTGGCTCGGTGGGTCGCCGAGGAGGGCCTGAGCATCGACGTGGCCAGCGGCGGCGAGCTGGCCGTGGCGCTGCGCGCGGAGTTCCCGCCCGAGCGGATCGCGCTGCACGGCAACAACAAGTCCGTGGCCGAGCTGACGGCCGCGGTCGAGGCCGGGGTCGGCGCGGTCGTGCTGGACTCGTTCTACGAGATCGCCCGGTTGGACCAGGTGGCCCGCGAGCGCGGCCGGGTGCAGCCGGTGATGATCCGGGTGACGGTCGGTGTCGAGGCGCACACGCACGAGTTCATCGCCACCGCGCACGAGGACCAGAAGTTCGGCTTCTCGCTGTCCTCCGGCGACGCGGCCGAGGCGGCCCGCCGGGTGCTGAAGTCCGAAGGGCTGCGGCTGGTCGGCCTGCACAGCCACATCGGCTCGCAGATCTTCGACGCCAGCGGCTTCGAGGTCGCCGCGCGCCGCGTCATCGGGTTGCTCGCCGACCTGCGCGACGAGCACGGCGACGCGATCCTCGACCACGTCACGACCGTGGACCTCGGCGGTGGCCTCGGCATCGCCTACACCCCGGACGACGACCCGCCGCCGCCCGCCGAGCTGGCCAGGCAGCTGCACAACATCGTGGCCAAGGAGTGCGAGCACGCGCAGCTGCCCGCGCCGAAGATCGCGGTCGAGCCGGGCCGCGCCATCGTCGGCCCCGGCACGGTGACGCTGTACGAGGTGGGCACCATCAAGGACGTCCAGCTCGACGCGGGCGTGGTCCGCCGGTACGTCAGCGTGGACGGCGGCATGAGCGACAACATCCGCACCGCGCTGTACGACGCGGTCTACGACTGCAAGCTGGTCTCGCGCGCGGCGGGCGAGGACGCACAGCCGGTGCTGTGCCGGGTCGTGGGCAAGCACTGCGAGTCCGGTGACGTGGTCGTGCGCGACTGCTGGCTGCCCGACGACCTCGCGCCCGGCGACCTGATCGCGGTCGCCGCCACCGGGGCGTACTGCTACTCCATGGCCAGCGGCTACAACCGGCTGCCCCGGCCCGCGCTCGCCGCGGTCGTGGACGGCCAGGCCCGGTTGCTGCTGCGCCGGGAGACCGAGGAAGACCTGTTCCGCCTGGAGGTATGAGAAGTGGCAAGCCACGAGGGCAAACCGATCAGGGTCGCGCTGCTGGGCTGCGGCACCGTCGGCACCGAGGTGGTCCGGCTGCTCACCGACCAGGCGGCCGACCTCACCGCGCGGGTCGGCGCGCCGATCGAGCTGGCCGGCATCGCCGTGCGCAGGCCGAACAAGCACCGCGACGTGCCCGCCGAGCTGCTGACGACCGACGCCGAGGCGCTGGTCACCTCCGCCGACGTGGACGTGGTCGTGGAGGTCATCGGCGGCATCGAGCCCGCCCGTACGCTGCTGCTCGCCGCGTTGCGCGGGGGCAAGTCGGTGGTGACCGCGAACAAGGCGCTGCTGGCCGAGCACTCGGCGGAGCTGTTCGAGGCCTCCGACGCCTCGGGCGCGGACCTGTACTTCGAGGCGGCGGTGGCGGGCGCGATCCCGCTGCTGCGCCCGCTGCGCGAGTCGCTGGCCGGTGACCGCATCACCCGGGTCATGGGCATCGTCAACGGCACCACGAACTTCATCCTCTCGGGCATGGACTCCACCGGGGCGAGCTACGCCGAGACCCTGGAGGAGGCGACCCGTCTCGGGTACGCCGAGGCCGACCCGACGGCGGACGTGGACGGCTTCGACGCCGCCTCCAAGGCCGCGATCCTCGCGTCGCTGGCGTTCCACAGCCGGGTCACGGCCGCCGACGTGCACCGCGAGGGCATCGCGCAGGTCAGCGCCGCCGACATCGCCGCCGCCAAGGCCCTGGGCCGCACGGTGAAGCTGCTCGCCATCTGCGAGCGCGTCGCGCACGACGAGGGCGAGGGGATCTCGGTGCGCGTGCACCCGGCGATGATCCCCACCTCCCACCCGCTGGCGAGCGTGCACGGCGCGTTCAACGCGGTGTTCGTGGAGGCCGACGCGGCGGGCGAGATGATGTTCTACGGCCAGGGCGCGGGCGGCGCCCCGACTGCCAGCGCGGTGCTGGGCGACCTCGTCGCGGTGGCCCGCAACCGGGTGCACCGCGGGCGCGGGCCGCGTGAGTCGGCCTACGCGAACCTGCCCGTGCGGCCGATGGGCCAGACGCCCACGCGTTATCACATCAGCCTCGACGTCGCCGACCGGGCGGGCGTGTTGTCGCAGGTGGCGGCGGTGTTCGCGGAACACGACGTGAGCATCGCGGCGGTGCGGCAGGAGGGGCGGGTCGACGACGCCAGCCTGGTGATCGTCACCCACGCCGCGACCGACGCGGCACTGCGGTCGACCGTGGACAAAATCGGCGGGCTGCCCGTGGTTCGGGAAGTGGTCAGCGTGATGAGGGTGGAAGGCGAAGAGACATGACGATCCAAGCAGGCGTGCGACCGGGGTGGCCCGGCATCATCCACGCCTACGCGGACCGGATCCGACTCCCCGAGGGCGCCGAGGTCGTCACCCTCCACGAAGGCGGCACGCCCCTGGTGGCCGCCCGGCACCTGTCGGAGCTCACCGGCTGCGACGTCCACATCAAGGTCGAGGGCGCGAACCCGACCGGCTCGTTCAAGGACCGCGGCATGACCGTGGCCATGACGCACGCCCTGGCCAGCGGCATCCGCGCGGTGATCTGCGCGTCGACCGGCAACACCTCGGCCAGCGCGGCGGCCTACGCGGCCAAGGCGGGCCTCACCGCCGCGGTGCTCGTGCCGCGCGGCAAGATCGCGCTGGGCAAGCTCGCCCAGGCGGTGGCGCACGGCGCGAAGATCCTCCAGATCGACGGCAACTTCGACGACTGCCTGGAGCTGGCCGCCAAGACCTCGACCGAGTACCCGATCACGCTGGTCAACTCGGTCAACCCGGTGCGGCTGATCGGCCAGAAGACCGCCGCGTGGGAGATCTGCGACGTGCTCGGCCGCGCGCCGGACATCCACTGCCTGCCGGTCGGCAACGCGGGCAACATCACCGCGTACTGGCGTGGTTACTCGGACTACCACGAGGACGGGGTCACCTCCTCGACGCCGCGCATGTTCGGCTTCCAGGCCGCGGGCTCCGCGCCGCTGGTGCTGGGCGCGCCGGTGGCGAACCCGGAGACCATCGCGACCGCCATCCGGGTGGGCAGCCCGGCGTCGTGGACCGGCGCGGTGGCCGCCAAGGAGGAGTCCGGCGGCCTGTTCGAGGCCGTGACCGACGAGAAGATCCTGGAGGCCTACCGGCTGCTGGCCTCGACCGAGGGCATCTTCGTCGAGCCCGCGTCGGCGACCAGCGTGGCGGGCCTGCTGGCCACGGCCGCCGACGGCAGGCTGCCCAAGGGCTCCACGGTCGTCTGCACGGTCACCGGCCACGGCCTGAAGGACCCCGACACGGCCCTGCTCGGCATGCCCGAGGTCGAGCCGGTGCCGGTGGACCCCGGCGCGGTCGCGACCGCCCTGGAGCTGGCGTGACGGCCCTGGCCGCCCACGCCGTCCGCGTCACCGTCCCCGCGTCCACGGCGAACCTCGGCTCGGGGTTCGACGCGCTCGGCATGGCGCTGGGCGTGCACGACGAGCTGGAGTTCGCCGTGACCGGCGGCGGGCTGGTGGTGGAGGCGTCCGGCGAGGGCGCCTCCGACGTGCCGACCGACGAGCGGCACCTGGTCGTGCGGGCGTTCCGGGCGGCGTGCGAGCGGCTCAGGCTCGACGTCCCGGGGCTGCGGCTGACGTGCCGCAACGCCATCCCCCACGCGCGGGGCCTCGGCTCCTCGGCGGCGGCGGTGGTGGCCGGCGTGGCGGCCGGGTTCGCCCTCGCCGGTCGCGAGTCGGACACGAGCGCGTTGCAACTCGCCGCCGAGTTCGAGGGCCACGCGGACAACGCGGCGGCGGCGATGTTCGGCGGTGTGGTGATCGCGTGGACGCAGGGTGACCGCTACCGCGCGGTCCGTGTGGACCCGCACCCCGGCGTGACGCCGGTGGTGCTGGTGCCGGCGGAGGAGTCGTCCACCCACACCACCCGGGGGCTGCTGCCGTCGAAGGTGCCGCACGAGGACGCGGCGTTCGCCGCGGGACGGTCCGCGCTGGCCGTGCACGCCCTCACCGCGGACCCCTCGCTGCTGCTCGACGCGTTGGACGACCGGCTGCACGAGCCCTACCGGGAACCCGCCTGGCCTGCGACGACACGCCTGGTGCGGTCGCTGCGGGAGGCGGGGGTGGCGGCCGCGGTGTCGGGCGCCGGACCCACGGTCCTGGCCCTGCCACCCGACGGTGTGCTGCCGCCCCGGGTGGACACGACCGGGTTCGAGGCCCGTGCCGTACCGGTCGACCTGGCCGGAGTCCGGGTTGCGCCACTCGGCTGAGTGATGCGACGCGCCGTGCCCCGGTTGTTGCACCCGGCCGGACCGGCGTCTACCCTCGGGGCCATCAGTCACCGCGCGCACGGGCGCCGGTGTGGTGCCCGGACGTTCGTTCCGGATCGCATTCCTCCAGTGACTTGGCTCTGTGCCGTATGGACGGGGCCGACGCTGGAAGGCACCCGCTCGCCGTGTGACCGAAGTCCCGCACCGGAGGACTCCGCTTTCGTGCGCGTTCCGCGCCGTCGCCAGGTCCGCCTGAACCGGGACGAAACTGCCGCGCCGCATTCCGTCGGACGGCAGGTCCGCTGGATCGCGTAGGAGGCGCGCTCCGGTCAGGAAGGACATGTGTGACCAACACCGATGTACTGAGCAGCCAAGCTCCTGCTGCTCCCGACCCCGCTGCCAGTTCCGGAGCCGAGGAGAACGCTCTGACCACCCCTTCGAACGGCAGCGCCACGCCGCGCAAGCGCGCGGGCCTCTCTGGAATGGTGCTGGCCGAACTCCGTGAACTCGCAGGTCAGCTGGGTATCACCGGCGTGGCCGGCCTCCGCAAGGGCGACCTGATCGCGGCCATCAAGGAGCGGCAGGGCGGCACCTCCGGTCGGGGCAGTGCCGCGACGCCGCCCAAGGCCGAGAAGAAGGCCGAGACCGCCAAGGCGGTCGCCGCGCCCGTGGTCGAGAAGCCCGCCGAGGCGCTGCCCGCGGTGGAGAAGCCGACCCAGCAGCAGCTCGACGTGACCGACCGCCCCGCCGAGGAGGACAGCGGCCGCCGCGGCAACCGCCGCCGCCGGTCCGCCAACCGCCCCGCGGGCAGCCCGGAGGCCCCGGCCGCGGACGCGCAGCAGGCGCCGCAGGCCGACCGGCCCGCCCAGGCCGACCGCGTCGTCCAGGGCGACCGCCAGCAGGGCGACCGCCAGCAGGGTGACGGCCGCGCGCAGGGTGACGGCCGCCAGGGCGAGCGCCAGCAGGGCGAGCGGCCCGACCGCGCCGAGCGCTCCGACCGGGGCGACCGGTCCGACCGCGGTGACCGGTCCGACCGCTCCGAGCAGCGCGAGCAGCGCTCCGACCGGGGCGAGCGCGGCAACCGCGACCGGTCCGACCGGGGCGGGCGGGACGACCGCGGCGATCGTGGCGACCGGGGTGGCCGCGACCGCGACCAGAACCGCAACCGCCAGCAGAGCCAGGGCGACGACGGCGACGAGGAGGGCGGCCGTCGCGGTCGCCGCTTCCGCGACCGCCGCCGGCGCGGTGGCCGGGGCGACGACGGCGGTCCCGCCACCGACACCGAGGTGCGCGAGGACGACGTCCTGCTGCCCGTGGCGGGCATCCTCGACGTGCTGGAGAACTACGCGTTCGTCCGCACCTCGGGCTACCTGGCCGGGCCGAACGACGTGTACGTGTCGTTGTCGCTGGTCCGCAAGTACGGGCTGCGCCGCGGCGACGCCCTGATCGGCGCCGTGCGGCAGCCGCGCGACGGCGAGCAGCAGCGCCAGAAGTTCAACCCCCTGGTGCGGGTGGACAAGATCAACGGCCTCGACCCGGAGGAGTCCCGCAACCGGCCGGACTTCACCAAGCTGACGCCGCTGTACCCGAACGAGCGCCTGCGCCTCGAGACGGAACCGCACATCCTCACCACGCGCGTCATCGACCTGGTGATGCCGATCGGCAAGGGCCAGCGCGCCCTGGTCGTGTCGCCGCCGAAGGCGGGCAAGACCTCGGTGCTCCAGGCGATCGCCAACGCGATCACCAAGAACAACCCCGAGTGCCACCTGATGGTGGTGCTGGTGGACGAGCGCCCCGAAGAGGTCACCGACATGCAGCGGTCGGTGAAGGGCGAGGTCATCGCCTCCACCTTCGACCGGCCGCCGTCGGACCACACCACGATCTCGGAGCTGGCCATCGAGCGGGCGAAGCGCCTGGTCGAGATGGGTCACGACGTGGTCGTGCTGCTGGACTCGATCACCCGCCTGGGTCGGGCCTACAACCTCGCGGCCCCCGCGAGCGGCCGGATCCTGTCCGGTGGTGTCGACTCGACCGCGCTGTACCCGCCCAAGCGGTTCCTGGGCGCGGCCCGCAACATCGAGGGCGGCGGCTCGCTGACCGTCATCGCGACGGCCCTGGTCGAGACCGGGTCCGCGGGTGACAGCGTGATCTTCGAGGAGTTCAAGGGCACCGGCAACGCCGAGCTCAAGCTCGACCGCAAGATCGCGGACAAGCGGACCTTCCCGGCGGTGGACGTGGACTCGTCCGGCACCCGCAAGGAAGACCTGCTGCTCTCGCCGGACGAGCTGGCGGTCATGCACAAGCTGCGCCGGGTGCTGCACGCCCTGGACAGCCAGCAGGCCATCGACCTGCTGCTGGACCGGCTGCGCAAGAGCCGCACGAACATCGAGTTCCTGATGCAGGTGGCCAAGACCACCCCGGGCGCGGACAACGACTGACCGCGCACGACCGCGAAGGCCCGTCCGGCGTGCTGCCGGGCGGGCCTTCGGGCGTTCGGAGGGCTTCGGCGTGTTCGCGGGGCCTTCGGGCGTTCGGCGGGCCTTCGGGCGTCCGCGGGGCCTTCAGGGCGTTCCGGGCGTTCCGGGGCGTTCGGGGGAGCCTTCAGGTGTTCGGCAGCACCCTCGGGTGTTCGCCCGGCTCTTCCGGCGTTCTCGCGGGTCAGCAGGGTGGCGTGGGCGCGGCGAGCCCCGCCTCGGCCAGCGCGGCCGTGCGGCGGCGGTCGTGGAAGTACTGGGCGACCAGCAGCGCGGTGACCGGCACCCCGAGGGCCACCACGGCGCCCACGGGCACCCGCACGCCGTCCAGCAGCACGCCCACGGCCAGCACCGCGGCCAGGTACGGCCAGCGCAGCCACGCGCGCTGCCACCGGGCGGTCCACAGGACCGCGTTCGACGTCGCCACCCCGACGGCGACGCCCGCCCCGAACACGGGGCTCGACAGGGCCAGGTACCCCGGGGCACCCAGCAGCAGGCCACCCAACCCGGTGAGGCCGAGGACGGCGATGCTGAACAGGAACGGCACGGCCAGCCACGTGGTCAGCGGCAGGGGACGCCCGACAGTGCACAACACGCGGTCAGTGTGGCGTCCACGCAACGCTGTGCGCTGCTCTCTGTAGTTCAGCGGTTACCTCGTGCGCCAAATGGTCGACCACCATCGGTGAGCGGTTGTGACGCTTCCCACCGGGAACAACCAGGACGGGGCGCGCGTTGCAGTCGGTGACCGCCGATCTGGCACACTGTCGGGTCGAGTCCGGCTCCGGTTCACCTCGACGAACCCCAACGAGGACCCGGCGGCCACTTAGGAAAGGGACAAGACGTTGAAGACCGGTATCCACCCCGAGTACGTGACGACCCAGGTCACCTGCAACTGCGGCAACACCTTCAGCACGCGCAGCACCCAGTCGTCCGGCGCCATCCACGTCGAGATCTGCTCCAACTGCCACCCGTTCTACACGGGCAAGCAGAAGATCCTCGACACCGGTGGTCGGGTCGCGCGCTTCGAGGCCCGCTACGGCAAGCGCGCCAAGTAGCTGCCAGAACGGCGTCCACCCCGATCTCGCGGGTGGGCGCCGTTGTCGTCTCCACACCCCGAAGCACGCCGAGACCGGAGCGAGATCGTGACGCTGGACGCCCTGCTGGCCGAGCACGCCGAGCTGGAAGCCAGGCTCGCCGACCCCTCGGTGCACGCCGACCAGGCGGGCGCGCGGAAACTCGGCAAGCGCTACGCCGAGCTGACCCCGATCGTGAAGACCGCTCGCGAGCTGGAGCAGGCCAAGTCGGACCTGGAGACCGCCCGCGAGCTGGCCGCCGAGGACGCGGTGTTCGCCGAGGAGGCCGAGGAGCTGGCCAAGGCCGTCCCGGCGCTGGAGTCGAAGCTGACCGAGCTGCTGCTGCCGCGCGACCCGCACGACAGCGCGGACGTCGTGCTGGAGATCAAGTCCGGTGAGGGTGGCGAGGAGTCGGCGTTGTTCGCGGGCGACCTGCTGCGCATGTACCTGCGGTACGCCGAACGCCACGGGTGGAAGGCCGAAGTGCTCGACGGCACGGATTCCGACCTGGGCGGCTACAAGGACGTCACGGTGGCCATCAAGAGCCGCGCGGACACCCCGGACGGCGTGTGGTCGCGGCTGAAGTACGAGGGTGGCGTGCACCGCGTGCAGCGGGTGCCGGTGACCGAGTCGCAGGGCCGCATCCACACCTCCGCCGCCGGCGTCCTGGTGTTCCCCGAGCTCGACGAGGTCGAGGTCGAGATCGACGAGAACGACCTGCGGGTGGACGTGTTCCGCTCGTCGGGCAAGGGCGGGCAGAGCGTCAACACGACCGACTCGGCGGTGCGCATCACGCACCTGCCGACCGGCATCGTGGTGTCCTGCCAGAACGAGCGCAGCCAGTTGCAGAACAAGGCGCGGGCGATGCAGGTGCTCCAGGCCCGGCTGACCGCGTTGGCCGAGGAGAAGCAGCAGCAGGAGGCTTCGGACGCCCGCCGCTCGCAGATCCGCACGGTGGACCGCTCCGAGCGGGTCCGCACCTACAACTTCCCGGAATCACGCATCTCCGACCACCGGGTCGGGTACAAAGCCCATAACCTTGACCAGGTGCTCGACGGCGATCTCGACGCGTTGCTCGACGCGTTGGCGGCGGCCGATCGGGCGGAGCGACTCGCCGGCGGGTGAGCGACGAGGAGGGCGCGCGCGATGGCCGAGATCCTGGTGACACCGCGCAGTGCCCCGCTCGACGCCGAGCTGGCGATCCGCGTGGTCGACCTGCCGCCGGACGAACGGGCCACGATCCGCGCGTCGACGGGCGACTGGGCGGCCTCGGCGGTGTTCCTGGCCGACGAGCGCGGCGTGGTGGACCTGACCCGGCACGCGCCCGTCGAGGGCGACTACTCCGGTGTCGACCCGATGGGGTTGTTCTGGTCGATGACCCGGACGGGTGAGGAGCCGGGGCCGACGGTGGTCGAGGTCGTCGGGGTCGGCAAGGTGGAGGTGGACCGGCGCGACGTGCCCGAGGGCGTGCGGCGGACCGAGGTGCGCGAGGACGGCCTGGTCGGCGTGCTGTTCGAGCCGGACGACGGCGAGGTCCACCCCGGCGTGGTCGTGCTCGGCGGCTCCGAGGGCGGGTTGCCCGAGCTGGACGCCGGGCTGCTGGCCGGGCACGGGTTCGCGGCGCTGGCCCTGGCCTACTTCGGCGTGCCGGGCGTGCCGGACGACCTGGTCGAGATCCCGCTGGAGTACGTCGGGGCGGCGCTGGACTGGCTCGGCGCGCGGGCGGGTGCGCTCGGCGTGGTCGGCGGCTCGCGCGGCGGTGAGCTGGCGCTGCTCGTCGGTTCGACGTTCTCGCAGGTCAAGGCCGTGGTGAGCGTGGCGGGCAGTGGTGTGGTGACGCAGTGCATCGGGCCCGGCCCGCGGTTGTTGCCGAAGCTGGAGCACGAGGGCGCGTCCTGGACCTGGCAGGGCAGGCCGCTGCCGTACCTGCCGTACTCGATCCCCGACGAGCTGCGCCACCGGGTCGTGTCGGGCAAGCCGGTGGCGCTGACGTCGGCGTTCGACTTCTCCGACGGCATCGCGGAGGACGCCGAGATCCCGGTCGAGCGCATCGCCGGCGGTGTGTTGCTGCTCTCATCCGGTCGGGACGAGTCGTGGCCGGCCGTGGGGCTCAGCGAGGTCGCGTGGCGCCGGTTGACGGAGCGAGGGCACCGGCACCGACACGAACGGGTGGTATACCCCGAGGCAGGACACCTGATCGCGGGGCCGCCGCACCGCCCCGCGACGCAACTGGTCGTGCCCGGCCCGGGTGTGACCTTCTCGATGGGCGGCACACCCGCCGCCACGGCCGCCGCCCGGGCCGACGCGTGGCGTCGGACCGTTGAGTTCTTGTCCGACCAACTGGGCACCTAATGTGTCGTTCATGAGCGCACACTTTGACGTCGTGGTCCTCGGTGCGGGGCCAGGCGGGTACGTCGCCGCGATCCGGGCGGCCCAGCTGGGGCTGAAGACGGCGGTCATCGAGGAGCGTTACTGGGGCGGGGTGTGCCTGAACGTGGGCTGCATCCCGTCGAAGGCCCTCCTGCGCAACGCGGAGCTCGCGCACCTGTTCACCCACGAGCAGAAGACCTACGGCATCCAGGTCGACGGCACGGTGAAGTTCGACTACGGCGTCGCCTTCGAGCGCAGCCGCAAGGTCGCGGACGGGCGCGTCAAGGGCGTGCACTTCCTGATGAAGAAGAACGGCATCACCGAGTACAACGGCTACGGCACGTTCCGCGACGCCAACACCATCGAGGTGAACGGCGAGACCGTCACGTTCGACCACGCCATCATCGCGGCGGGCGCGAAGACCCGGCTCCTGCCCGGCACCGAGCTGTCCGAGCGGGTGGTGACCTACGAGGAGCAGATCCTGTCCAAGGAGCTGCCCGAGAGCATCGTCATCGCCGGCGCGGGCGCCATCGGCGTCGAGTTCGGCTACGTGCTGCACAACTACGGCGTGAAGGTCACCATCGTCGAGTTCCTCGACCGGGTGGTGCCGCTGGAGGACGCGGAGGTGTCCGCCGAGCTGGCCAAGCGCTACAAGCGCATGGGCATCGACGTGCGCACGTCCACCCGCGTGGAGTCCATCGACGACAGCGGCGCGAAGGTCCGCGTCACCGTGTCGAAGGACGGGCAGCAGGAGGTGCTGGAGGCCGACAAGGTCCTCCAGGCGATCGGCTTCCAGCCGCGCGTGGAGGGCTACGGGCTGGAGAACACCGGCGTCGGGCTGACCGAGCGCGGCGCGATCGCGGTCGACAACCGCGGCCGCACCACCGTCCCGCACATCTTCGCCATCGGCGACGTGACGGCGAAGCTGATGCTGGCGCACGCGGCCGAGTCCATGGGCATCGTCGCCGCCGAGACCATCGCGGGCGCGGAGACCATGGAGCTGGACTTCCCGATGATCCCGCGCGCGACGTTCTGCCAGCCGCAGATCGCGTCGTTCGGCTGGACCGAGGCGCAGGCCCGGGAGAAGGGCTTCGACGTGCGGGTGGCGAAGTTCCCGTTCACCGCGAACGGCAAGGCGCACGGCCTGGCGGACCCGAACGGCTTCGTCAAGCTGATCAGCGACGCCAAGTACGGCGAGCTGCTCGGCGCGCACATGATCGGGCCGGACGTGACGGAGCTGCTGCCGGAGCTGACGCTGGCCCAGCAGTGGGACCTGACCGTGCACGAGGTGGCGCGCAACGTGCACGCGCACCCGACGTTGAGCGAGGCGGTCAAGGAAGCGGTCCACGGCCTGGCCGGCCACATGATCAACTTCTGATCCGCCTACCCTAGCTGCCATGACCCGACACCCGTTGCGGCTGGCCATCATCGAAGCGGAGCGGATGCTGGCCGCGGCGGGTGTCGACAGTCCGCGCGTGGACGCCGAGCTGCTCGCCGCCCACGTGCTCGGCGTCGAGCGCTCCAGGCTGCCGCTGATCCCGCTGGTCGACCCGCCGGTGGTGGACGCGCTGCACAAGGTCGTGCGGCAGCGCGCGACCCGCGTGCCGTTGCAGCACATCACCGGTCGGGCGCACCTGGGCGGGCTGGACCTGGAGGTCGGCCCGGGGGTGTTCATCCCGCGCCCGGAGACCGAGCTGATGCTGGAGTGGGGCCTGTCCACTGTGGAGTCGAAAGACCCCGTCGTGGTGGACCTGTGCACGGGTTCCGGCGCGCTGGCGCTCGCGGTGGCGCACCGGTTGCCGCGCGCGTCCGTGCACGCGGTGGAGCGCGATCCCGCGGCCCTGGCCTGGGCCCGGCGCAACGCGGAGGCGCGCGCGGTCGCGGGCGACACGCCGATCACCCTGCACGCGGGCGACGTGACCGCGCCGGACGTGCTGGCGGACCTGGACGGTCAGGTCGACCTGGTGCTGTGCAACCCGCCGTACGTGCCGGACGGGACCGAGGTGCAACCGGAGGTCGCCGAGCACGACCCCCGGCACGCGGTGTTCGGCGGTGAGGACGGGCTGGAGGTGATCCGGCACGTCGTCGCGCTGGCCGCGCGGCTGCTCAAGCCGGGCGGGCACGTGGCGATCGAGCACGACGACAGCCACGGCGTCATCGTGCCCGCGCTGCTGTCCACCCGCCGCGTGCTGACCGACGTCGCCGACCACCGCGACCTGGCCTGGCGTCCCCGCTTCGCCACCGCCCGCCGCGTCTGACCTCGCGGTCGCCCCGACCGCGCACCGGACCCGGACATCACCGCGGCCCGGTCACGGGCGGGCGTGGTCGATCAGCGCGGCCAGCCGGGAACGGGTCTGCGCCCATTCCCCGGCCGGTCCGCGGGCGTAAACCACGTATTCGATCCCACCCGTTTCCCAGTACGCCACGGCCACCCGTTCGGGCGCGCCCTCCACCAGTTCTTCGAAATCCCACCGCACCGCCGGGAAATCGCGGATCCGGTCGCCGGTCAACGCGAGCCTGGTGTGGCCGGGCTCCCGTTCCCGCTCGACCGCGGCGGCGGTGATCCGGTCGAGCAGGGGCACCGCCGGGTCGGTGACCGGCGCGCCGCCGAGGCGGATCTCGCGGCGCGGGTCGGCCGGGTCGGTGGCCACGAGCGTGGTCGCCACGGTGCCGGCGCCGACCGCCCAACCCGCCGGGATCGCGGTGCTGAGGCCGCCCGGGGCGTCCACCCGCCGCAGGTCGGGAGGCAGTTCGGTGGTCGTGGTCGGCGCGGCGGAGGGTGCGGTGGTGGTGGTCGCGGTCGTCGTGGTGATCACCGGCACCACGACCGCCGCGACGGTCGTGGTGGGCGTGGCCGTGCGCGCGTCCAACGCCAGGAAACCCGCCGCCCCGGCCACGGCGACGTACGCGACGGCCAGCGACAGCGCCAGCGGAAGCGCGCCGATCGGGTTCCTGGCATTCACCGGACGCCTCGCCATCGCCGATAATCTGGGGGTCAACGCTCCGCCGAGTAAATCGGAGAACCGCCGATGGCTGTCAATAAGCCGAACGAGTGGAGCGAGCTGCGGGAATGGCTCCTGACCCGCATCCGGCACGTCGACCTCACCGAATTCGCCGACCACGACCGCGTCCGCCTGGCCCGCGCGCTGGACGCGGTGATGTCGGCGTTGGCCGACGGGCACGACGACGAGGGCGATCTCGCCGCCGCCGCGGTGCGCGGCGAACTGGAGCGCGGCGGCACCGCCCGGGCGGACGACGTGCTGCGCACCCACCTGGCGATCGCGCTGGCGGCCCGCACGGCGCGGGTGCGGGGCATCACCCCGGACGGCGCGCTCGTCGTCACCGGGGCCCGGCAGTGGGCCCGGTGCCGAGCCCTGGCCGAGGAGGTCGTCGCGGTCAGCCCGGACCCGGAGCTGACCGCGTTCGCCACCGAGCTGCTCCACCGCCTCGACCGGGCCCGCCGGTGGAGGTGGGTGGAGCCGGACGTGTGGACCGCGGCGGTGGTCGGGCTCGCCGTGCTGGTGCTGCCGTTCGTCGGCGCCGCGATCGGCGACCCGGCGGTGACGGTGGGTGGCGTGCTCGTCGGCGGCGCGCTGGTCTTCGGCTTCGTGGTCGCGCACCGCAAGCGGCAGTGGTCGGTGGACGCGGAAGCCGCGTTCGGCCGACGCGGCGGCTGACCCTCCCGTGCCGCCGCGGTCGGGTGTGACCTCGGCCGCTGCGACGCTCCGCGCTGTGCTTGGATCAGCAGGGTGAGCACGGTCTACGATTGTGGCGTTCCGGCTGATCGGGCGGCAGGGCTCGCCGCGGCCGCGGGTGCGGTCCGGTCCGGGCGGCTGGTCGTCCTCCCCACCGACACGCTCTACGGCATCGGGTGCGACGCGTTCGACGCGTCCGCCGTGCGTGCCCTGCTGGAGGCCAAGGGTCGCGGGCCCGACATGCCCGTGCCGGTGCTGGTCGGTTCGTGGACCACCATCGACGGGTTGGTCCTCGGCGTGCCGCGCCAGGCGCGGGCGCTGATCGAGGCGTTCTGGCCCGGCGGGCTGTCGCTCGTGCTGCCCCACGCGCCGTCGCTGGCGTGGGATCTCGGTCACACCAGGGGCACCGTGATGCTGCGGATGCCGCTGCACCCCGTCGCGCTGGAGCTGCTGCGCGACGTCGGCCCGATGGCGGTGTCGAGCGCCAACAAGTCCGGGTTCGCGCCCGCGACCACCGCCCAGGAGGCGTGGGACCAGCTCGGCGAGGAGGTCGGCGTCTACCTCGACGGCGGCCCCGCCACCGACAACACCGCCTCCACCATCGTCGACCTGACCGGTCCCGACGCCGTGGTGCTGCGCGAGGGCGCGGTGCCGGTGGCCCAGGTGTCCGAGGCACTGGGCGTCGAAGTCGAGGTCGCCCGCTAGTGGATCTTGTCGATCGGAGTAGCGTGGTGGTCCCGTCGCACGAACCACCCCGACGGGATCCGATGCAGCAAGATCCACCCCACACCCCATCGCCGAGGGGCTAGCCTGCCGTGGGCCAGTTGCCTGCCGTGTCCAACGTCCTCCCCGTCCGGGAGTACCTGCTCGTCGCGCTGACCGCCGCCGTCGTGACGTTCCTGCTCGTCGGCCTGGTGCGCGCGTTCGCGTTCCGCATCGGCGCGGTCGCCTACCCCCGGCAACGGGACGTGCACGTCCAACCCATGCCGCGCATGGGCGGCCTCGCCATGTACGGCGGGGTGCTCGGCGGCATGCTCCTGGCGCACCAGCTGCCGGTGCTGCGCTCGGCGTTCGACTTCTCCTACGACCCGTACGCGGTGATCGTGGGCGGCGGCGTGATCGTGCTCGTGGGCGTGCTGGACGACCGGTTCGAGCTGGACTCCCTGACGAAACTCGCCGGCCAGGTCACGTCGGCGGGCATCCTGGTGCTGTTCGGCCTGCAGTGGCTGCTGTTCTGGGTGCCGTGGGGCGACGACGGCGAGGGCACCGGCTCGCTGCTGTCGCTGGACCAGAACCAGGGCGCGATCCTGAGCGTGCTGCTGGCCGTGACCATGGTCAACGCGATGAACTTCGTGGACGGGCTGGACGGCCTGGCCGCGGGCATCGGGCTCATCGCCGCCGCCGCCACCTGCGTGTTCTCCATCGGCCTGCTGGCCAACAACGGCGGTGACGTCGGGGCGTACCCGCCCGCGCTGATCGCGGCCACGTTGGCGGGCGCGTGCCTGGGCTTCCTGCCGCACAACTTCAACCCGGCGCGGATCTTCATGGGCGACTCGGGGTCGATGCTGATCGGGCTGATGCTCGCGGCGGCCACGATCTCGGCCTCCGGGAAGATCAACTACGAGTCGGTGCGGGCCACCGACGTCCTCGGCCTGCTCTCGCCGCTGGTCGTGGTGGCCGCGGTGCTGTTCGTGCCCCTGCTGGACCTGCTGATGGCCGTCGTGCGGCGGACCCGCCGGGGCGAGAGCCCGTTCTCCGCGGACAAGATGCACCTGCACCACCGGCTGCTGGAGATCGGCCACTCCCAGCGCCGCGCGGTGCTGTTGATCTACTTGTGGGCGGGTGTGCTGGCGTTCGGCGCGGTCGCGCTGACGCTGTTCGACGTCGTGGTCGTGGTCTGGTGCCTGGCGATCGGACTTGTTCTCGCACTGTTGGTCTCCGCGATACCCAGGCTTCGCGAAGTGCGCCGCACGTAGAACGCGGAACGGGGTGGCGCCCGAGCTGCCGCCACCCCTGCTTCGCCCCTTGCAGGTCAGCTGCCCGCCGAGTCGACCGACAGGGGTTCTTCCGGCGGCTCGGCGACCTGCCCGGGACGGGCTTCACGGCCGCCTTCGCCGCCGCGGCCACCGGGCCGGCGGCCCAGGACGCCGAGCGCTTTCTCGATCACCTGGCCGCGGCCAACGTCCCGCAGGGGCAACGACATGACCGCTTCTTCGTGCAGGACCTGCGGCGCGAGCACGCGAACAGCGCGCCCTCGCCCCGGGGTGGGGTGACGGACGTCCGCGCCAGGTTCCTACACTCTGGTACATGAGCCAGGACCGACCTGCGGAAACCACCGAGTGGACCCACGAGGCCGTCGTGCGGCGACTCGCGGGGGAGATGTACCGCAGCGCGCTGTGGGCGGCGCTGGGCACGGTGGCCGCGGGCGCGGTCCTGTGGACCGTGCTCGCAGGTGTCCCCGGCCTCGTCGCGGCGCTGATCGGCGGCGCGATCGCGTGCCTGTCGTCGGCCGGGACGCTGCTGCTCATGCACCGCACCGCCGCGATGCCGCTCCAGGTGATCATGGTGGCGGCGTTCGCCGGGTTCCTGGGCAAGCTGATCCTGCTGTTCGCGGTGATGCTGCTCCTGCGCAAGTTCCCCGTGCTGCACACCAACGCGCTGGCGCTGACCATGGCCGCGACCATCCTGGTCGCCACCGCGATGGAGGTGCGCGCCTCCAGGCGCAGTCGCAGTCAGATCGTCATCCCGACCCCTGGCAACACCTGATCTACCGGCTGGTACGGTGCGCGCAAGACGGGACACCCAGGTAGGTGGGGTGCCTCTCGCAGGCGCTTGCGGTCCGTAAGGTACGTTAAGTCCCGATCGTGACGATTCCCCCGGCGGAGTGAACGCCGGCCGGGAGAACCGGAAGGAACACAGTGACCACGTTGGTGCTGGCCTCGGGTGGCGAGTTCGTCGCGCCCGGTGTGAAGGACTTCTTCCCCCCGGCGATCTTCGGCTCGGTCGACAAGCCGATGGTGCTGCTGGTCCTGTCGGTCCTCATCATCGGGGCGTTCTTCATCCTGGCGACCCGAAACATGAAGCTCGTCCCGGGCAAGTTCCAGTTCCTCGCCGAGTCGGCCTACGACATCGGGCGCAACTCGATCGCGCGTGAGCAGATCGGCGGCAAGGACTTCAAGCCCTTCGTGCCGCTGATCCTGACCGTCTTCACCTTCGTGCTGGTGAACAACCTGTTCGGGCTCGTCCCGTTCGTCCAGTTCCCCACGATGGCGCACATCGGCTTCCCGCTCGCCGTCTCGGTCTTGGTCATCTATCCGGTTTACCACTTCGTGGGCTTCAAGCGCCACGGTTTCGTCGGCTACCTGAAGCACGCCACCATGCCGCCCGGTGCGCCCTGGTTCGTGCTCATCCTGCTGATCCCGATCGAGTTCTTCCAGAAGTTCGTCCTGAACCCGCTCACGCTCGCCATCCGGGTCTTCGCGGCGATGTTCGCGGGTCACCTGCTGCTGCTGGTGTTCACCCTCGCGGGTGAGTTCCTGCTGCTCAACGGCGGCATCACGGTCGTGGTGGCCCCGATCGCCTTCCTCTTCGCCATCGCGCTGACGTTCCTGGAAGCGCTGATCATGGTCCTTCAGGCCTACATCTTCGCCCTGCTGAGCGCCAACTACATCGGCGCCGCGCTGGCGGAAGAGCACTGAAAAATAGTCAAGCCTCCGATCCGCGATGCCTTTCGCGGACCGAGTTGGAAAGGGAACAGCACAAGTGAGCGCATCCATCGTTCTTGCTCAGGAAGCCGCCTCCGGTGTGACCAACGCGGGTCTCGCCGCGATCGGCTACGGCCTCGCGGCCATCGGCCCGGGCATCGGCGTGGGTCTGATCTTCTCCTCGGTCATCAGCGGCACCGCCCGCCAGCCCGAGGCCCGCGGCGTCCTGCTGAGCCTCGCCTGGACGACCTTCGCCATCGTCGAGGTCCTCGCGCTGCTCGGCTTCGTCGTGTACTTCCTCGCGTCGGCAGCCTGAGCACCTGTTCATCGCATAAGAGAGGTTTGTGATGAAAACCCTCATCGTGGCGGCGGCGGAGGGGGAACCGATCAACCCGGTCCTCCCCCACACTTCCGAGATCATCATCGGCCTGATCGCGTTCCTGCTGCTCTTGTTCGTCATCAAGAAGTTCGTCTCGCCGAAGTTCGAGGCGGTCTACGCGGAACGTGCCGCCAAGATCGAGGGCGGGATCGAGAAGGCGGAGCAGGCGCAGGCCCAGGCGCAGGCGACGCTGGAGCAGTACAAGGCGCAGCTCGCCGAAGCCCGTGCCGAAGCGGCTCGCATCCGTGACGACGCCCGCATCGAGGGCGAGCAGATCATCAGCGAGCTGCGCGCCAAGGCGCAGGAGGAGTCCGCGCGGATCATCGCGCAGGGGCAGACCCAGCTCGAGACGCAGCGCGCGCAGATCGTCGCGGAGCTGCGCGGCGAGTTGGGCCGACTGGCCATCGACCTGGCTGACCGGGTCGTCGGCGAGTCGCTGGAGGACGAGGTGCGCCGTCGGGGCACCGTCGACCGGTTCCTCTCCGAGCTCGACGGCACGTCGGCTCCGGCCGCCAAGTGAGGGAACGCCGATGACGCTGCACGCCGCTAGCCGTGACGCCCTGGCCGCCGCCGAGCTGCGGCTGCTGGAGGTCGTGGACGGCACCGAGGACAGCGCGGCCCTGGGCGACCTGGGCAGCGAGCTGTTCGCGGTCGTCAGCCTGCTGTCGGCGCAGCCCCCGCTGCGCCGGGCGCTGGCCGACAACTCCTCGGACCCCGCGTCCCGGGAACAGCTGCTCCGGGGCCTGCTCGACGGCAAGGTCGGCGAGGTGACGGTGCAGGTGCTGGCCACGATCGTCACCGCGCGCTGGTCCAGCCCGCGCGAGCTGGTCGACGGCGTCGAGTCGCTGGCCCGCACCACGCTGCTGGTGCGGGCCGAACGGGACGGCAAGCTCGACTCCGTCGAGGACGAGCTGTTCCGACTCGGCCGCATCATCGCGGGCAACCACGAGCTGGAGCTGGCGCTGTCCGACCCGGCGGCCGAGCCCGCGGGCAAGGTCGCGCTGGTCGACAGCCTCGTGGCGGGCAAGGTCGACGCGACCACCAAGACCCTGGTGGACCAGCTCGTCCGCGAGCCGCGTGGCCAGGGCGTCGTCAACGGCCTGGGTGAGCTCGCGTCGCTCGCGGCCAAGCGCCGGGAACGTTCCGTCGCCCACGTCCGTTCGGCCGTCGAGCTGGACGCGGCACAGCAGGAGCGCCTCGAGGCCACGCTGACCCGGATCTACTCCAGGCCGATCGCGTTGCACGTGGAGGTCGACCCGACGCTGCGCGGCGGCCTGCTGATCAAGATCGGCGACGAAGTCATCGACGGAAGCGTGGCGGGTCGGTTGGCGTCCCTGCGCCGCGACCTCGCCGGCTGACCGAACCGGAACCGCGGCCCACAAGCCCCTTTCCCGAAAACGAAGTGAGAGCAGGAACGACATGGCGGAGCTGACGATCTCGTCGGACGAGATCCGCAGTGCGATCGAGAAGTACGTCTCGACCTACTCCCCGGAAGTCAGCCGGGAAGAGGTCGGCGTCGTCGCGGAGACCTACGACGGCATCGCCATCGTCGAGGGTCTGCCCGGCACCATGACCAACGAGCTGCTGGAGTTCCCCGGCGGCGTGCTCGGCGTGGCCCTGAACCTGGAAGTCCGCCAGATCGGCGCGGTCATCCTGGGCGACTTCGACAAGATCGAAGAAGGCCAGGAGGTCAAGCGGACCGGCCAGGTGCTCTCCGTGCCGGTGGGCGACGGCTTCCTCGGCCGCGTGGTGAACCCGCTCGGCCAGCCGATCGACGGCCTCGGCGACATCGTGGCCGACGACAACCGCGCGCTGGAGTTGCAGGCGGCGACCGTGCTGCAGCGGCAGCCGGTGAGCGAGCCGATGCAGACCGGCATCAAGGCCATCGACTCGATGACCCCCATCGGCCGCGGCCAGCGCCAGCTGATCATCGGCGACCGCAAGACCGGCAAGACCGCGGTCTGCATCGACACGATCATCAACCAGAAGAAGGCCTGGGAGTCGGGCGACCCGAAGCAGCAGGTCCGCTGCGTCTACGTCGCCATCGGCCAGAAGGGCTCCACCATCGCGGGCGTCAAGGCCGCGCTGGAGGAGGCGGGCGCGCTGGAGTACACCACCATCGTCGCCGCCCCCGCGTCCGACTCGGCCGGCTTCAAGTGGCTCGCGCCCTACACCGGCTCGGCCATCGGCCAGCACTGGATGTACCAGGGCAAGCACGTCCTGATCATCTTCGACGACCTGACCAAGCAGGCGGAGGCGTACCGCGCCATCTCGCTGCTGCTGCGCCGCCCGCCGGGCCGCGAGGCCTACCCGGGCGACGTCTTCTACTTGCACTCGCGCCTGCTGGAGCGCTGCGCGAAGCTGTCCGACGACATGGGCGGCGGCTCGATGACCGGTCTGCCGATCATCGAGACCAAGGCCAACGACGTGTCGGCGTACATCCCGACCAACGTCATCTCGATCACCGACGGCCAGTGCTTCCTCGAGTCCGACCTGTTCAACGCCGGTGTGCGCCCGGCCGTCAACGTGGGCATCTCGGTGTCCCGCGTCGGTGGCGCCGCGCAGACGAAGGCGATGAAGACGGTCGCCGGCTCGCTGCGGCTGGACCTGTCGCAGTTCCGCGAGCTGGAGGCGTTCTCCGCGTTCGCCTCCGACCTCGACGCCGCGTCGCGCGCCCAGCTGGACCGCGGTGCCCGGCTGGTGGAGCTGCTCAAGCAGGGCCAGTACTCGCCGGTGCCGATGGAGGAGCAGGTCGTCTCCATCTACCTCGGCACGAACGGGCACTACGACGACATCCCGGTGGGCGACGTCCGCCGCTTCGAGTCGGAGTTCCTGGACCACGTGCGGCGCAGCCACGAGGTGATCCTGTCCGACATCCGCGAGTCCAAGAAGTTGTCGGACGACACGGAGAAGGGCATCGTGGACGCCGTCACCGCGTTCAAGCAGCAGTTCACCGCGTCCGGCGGCGCGACCGCGGTCAACGACGTCCCCGCCGAGGCGATGGACGCCGACAAGGTCGGGCAGGAGTCGGTGAAGGTCAACCGGCCCGCTCCGACCGAGAAGTGACGTAGGCATGGCAGCACAGATCCGAGAGCTGCGCCAGCGGATCCGCTCGGTCAACTCGACCAAGAAGATCACCAAGGCGTACGAGCTCATCGCCACGTCGCGCCTGGCCAAGGCGCAGACGAGGGTCGCGGCGTCGAAGCCCTACGCGGAGGAGATCACCAACGTGCTCTCCTCGCTGGCGACGGCGTCGGCGAACCTCGACCACCCGCTGCTGACCGAGCGCAAGAACCCCCGCCGCGCCGCCGTCCTGGTCGTGACCAGCGACAAGGGCATGTGCGGTGGGTACAACGCCAACGTGCTGCGTGCCGCGGAGGAGCTGTTCTCCCTGCTGCGGTCCGAGGGCAAGGAGCCCGTGCTCTACGTCATCGGTCGCAAGGGCGTCGGCTACTACAAGTTCCGCCGCCGCCCGATCGCGGGCGAGTGGACCGGCTTCTCGCAGCTGCCGCACTACGTCAACGCGGTCGAGGCCGGTGACGCGCTGGTCAAGGCGTTCGTCGCGGGCAGCGACGACGAGGGCGACCAGCCCGGCCCGGACGGCGTGCTCGGCGTGGACGAGCTGCACGTGGTCTACACCGAGTTCAAGTCGATGCTGAGCCAGACGCCGGTCGCCAAGCGGATCGCGCCGATGGTCGTCGACTTCGACCCGGAGCCGCAGAAGCTCCAGTCGGTGTACTCGTTCGAGCCGAGTGCGGAGACGCTGCTGGGCGCGTTGCTGCCCAAGTACGTCAAGACCCGGCTCTTCTCGGCACTGCTGGACGCGGCGGCCTCGGAGTCGGCGGCGCGCCGGACCGCGATGAAGGCGGCGACGGACAACGCCACCGAGCTGGTCCGCAACCTCAGCCGCCAGGCGAACGCGGCCCGCCAGGCCCAGATCACCCAGGAGATCAGCGAGATCGTCGGTGGCGCCTCCGCGCTTACCGGTGGCGCAGGAAGTGATGAGTGACATGACCGCAACCGTTACCGCCACCCGCACCGGCCGTGTGGTCCGGGTGATCGGTGCCGTCGTCGACGTGGAGTTCCCGCGCGACGCGGTGCCGGAGCTGTTCAACGCCCTGAACGTGGAGATCACCTACGAGGCGGTCGCCAAGACGCTGACCCTGGAGGTCGCCCAGCACCTGGGTGACAACCTGGTCCGCACCATCTCGATGCAGCCGACCGACGGCCTGGTCCGCGGCGCGGCCGTGACCGACACCGGCCGGGCGATCAGCGTGCCCGTCGGCGACGTCGTCAAGGGCCACGTGTTCAACGCGCTGGGCGACTGCCTCGACCAGCCGGGCCTCGGCCGCGACGGCGAGCAGTGGGGCATCCACCGCAAGGCGCCGTCGTTCGACCAGCTCGAGGGCAAGACCGAGATCCTGGAAACGGGCATCAAGGTCATCGACCTGCTGACCCCGTACGTCAAGGGCGGCAAGATCGGCCTGTTCGGCGGCGCGGGCGTGGGCAAGACGGTGCTCATCCAGGAGATGATCACCCGTATCGCCCGCGAGTTCTCCGGCACGTCGGTGTTCGCCGGCGTCGGCGAGCGCACCCGTGAGGGCACCGACCTCCTCCTGGAGATGGAGGAGATGGGCGTGCTCGGCGACACCGCCCTGGTGTTCGGCCAGATGGACGAGCCGCCCGGCACGCGCATGCGCGTCGCGCTGTCCGCGCTGACGATGGCGGAGTACTTCCGCGACGTGCAGAACCAGGACGTGCTGCTGTTCATCGACAACATCTTCCGGTTCACCCAGGCGGGCTCGGAGGTGTCGACCCTGCTGGGCCGCATGCCGTCCGCCGTGGGTTACCAGCCGACGCTGGCGGACGAGATGGGTGAGCTCCAGGAGCGCATCACCTCGACGCGCGGCAAGTCGATCACCTCGCTGCAGGCCATCTACGTGCCCGCGGACGACTACACCGACCCCGCGCCGGCCACCACGTTCGCCCACCTGGACGCGACGACGGAGCTTTCCCGTCCGATCTCCCAGAAGGGCATCTACCCGGCGGTGGACCCGCTGTCCTCGTCCTCCCGGATCCTCGAGCCGTCGATCGTCGGCGAGGAGCACTACCGGGTGGCGCAGGAGGTCAAGCGGATCCTGCAGAAGTACAAGGAGCTGCAGGACATCATCGCCATCCTCGGCATGGACGAGCTGTCCGAGGAGGACAAGGTCCTCGTCGGTCGCGCCCGTCGCCTGGAGCGCTTCCTCGGCCAGAACTTCATCGTGGCCGAGAAGTTCACCGGTCAGCCGGGCTCCTTCGTGCCGATCAAGGACACGATCGAGGCGTTCGACCGCGTCTGCAAGGGCGAGTTCGACCACTACCCGGAGCAGGCGTTCTTCTCCTGCGGCGGGTTGGACGACGTCGAGGCCAACGCCAAGAAGCTCGCCGGCAAGTAAGTCCGGGCTTCGTCACGAAGGGCCGTTCCCCGCTGGGGGACGGCCCTTCGGGCGTTCACGGGGCCCCGGACGCCCAGCCCAGGGCGCGGGAGATGGCCAGGCCGCACGTGCGCACGGCGGGCACCACGGTGTCGGTGCGGGTGCCCGTGGGCACGACGACGGACACGGCGGCCACCACGTCGCCGTCCGGGCCGCGCACGGGCGCGGCGACCGAGTAGGTGATCAGCTCGATCTGGCGGTCGCTGATCGCGTAACCGTCGCGGCGCACGCGGGCCAGCGACTCGCGCAGCTCCTGCGGCGACGCGATCGTCCTGGCCGTGTACCGCTTGAGCGGCGCGGCCAGCACGGCGTCCTGCACGGCGACCGGCGCGGCGGCCAGCAGCACCAGGCCGACGCCCGTGCAGTGCAACGGCATCCGGCTGCCGACCCGCGTCACCACGTTCACCGCGTCACGCGCCGAGATGCGCTCGACGTACACGACCTCCGTGCCGTCGCGCACGGCCAACTGCACGTTGTGCCGCGTGACCTCGTAGAGGTCCTCCAGGAAGGGCAGGGCGCGGTCGCGCAGGTCCAGGCTGCCGGGCGACAGCGCGCCCAGCTCCAGCAGCCGCAGGCCCACGCGGTAGCGGCCGTTCGGGGCGCGGTCGAGGGCGCGCAGCTCGACCAGGGACGTCACCAGCCGGTGCGTGGTGCTCAGCGGCAGGCCGGAGTGGCGGCTCAGCTCGGACAGCGTGACCGCGGGCCGGTCCACGGTGAAGACGGACAGCAGCGAGAACGCGCGCTCCAGCAGCGACTTCGGTGTCGGCACCGGCCCAGTCTTCCACTCACCGGAAACCTGACCGCCCGGCGGGCGGTGACCCCCACCACCGCTCGCGCGGGCGAACGGGTGCACCCGATGGGCTGGTCGGCTCGCTGTTCCGACCCCGGCGCGTGGCCTCGGTCGAGGGTGGGCCGCTGCTGTGCGCACGGTGCTCATCGCGGGCCTCGTGCCCGTGTTCGGCGTGGTGGGGCGGCATCGGAGCGGCGGGTGGCGGGTCGTGAGGGTGGCTGGGGGTGGCTGGTGCGGCGGGGTGTTCCGGTCACCGTTTAGACTGCGGTGGACTCACTCGACTCAGGGAGATGCGCGTGGCCGAGATGACCGTCCAGTTGGTCGCCGTGGAACGCCGCCTGTGGTCCGGCACGGCCACCTCGGTGGTCGCGCAGACGCTCGAAGGCGAGATCGGCATCCTGCCCGGCCACGAGCCGGTGCTCGGGCAGCTGGTCGAGGGCGGGGTGGTCCGGATCCGGACCACGGACAACGACCTCGTCACGGCGGCCGTGCACGGTGGGTTCCTCTCCGTGACCGGTGAGGGCGTGAGCATCCTCGCCGAGGACGCGGAGCTCTCCCACGAGATCGACGTCGAACAGGCCCGCGCGGACGCGCAGAACGCCGACGACGTGCAGCGGGCACGGGCCATCGCGCGGCTTCGCGCCGCCGGACACTCGGCCTGACGCGGACGAGCGGACGAACGCCGTGGGGATCGCCGAGCTGGTGGGGGTGGTCCTGTTCGGCGCGGTGGTCGTCCTCGCGTACTTCGCGTGGCGCCGCGTCCGGCTGTTGCGCGCGGGCGGTGTGCACGTCGCGCTGAGATCGCGGATCGAGGACTCCGGCCGGGGCTGGCACCTGGGTGTCGGGCACTACCGGGGTGACGAGTTCACCTGGTTCCGCGTGCTGAGCCTGCGCAGCGGCCCGGACATGGTGATCTCCCGCGAGGGTTTCGAGATCGACGACCGCCGCGAGCCCACCGCGCCGGAGGCGTACGCCATGCCCACGGGCGCGGTGGTGCTCCGCTGCCGCGGCAGCAAGGGCGAGGTCGAGATCGCGATGGGCCCGGACGCGCTGACAGGATTCCTCTCCTGGTTGGAGTCAGCGCCTCCGGGCCGATCCATTCCCTGGGCCTCCTAGGCCGGTCACGGCCTGCCGCACGGCGGTGGTCGCGCTGATCGCCTCGTTGTCGCGGGGCGGTCGTCGCCTCGCGACCGAGTAGACCCAAGGACGATCAGCCGCGGTGGCCCGCCGATCACCCGGGCACTCGATCGGCCCAGGCACGTCACTCGAACAGAGGTCAGGCCGGGTTCTTGATGCTCTCGTAGATCCGGGCGAAGCCCTCCTTGCCGTGCCCGGCGTCGACCTGCCGCCGGATCAGGCCCTGCACCACGCCGACCACCTCGGTGGAGATGCCCTGCGCGGCGCTCGCGGCGACCAGGTCGCCCAGGTCGGAGAACTCCAGGCTCTGCTGACCGGGCACGGTGTAGTCGCCGCCGTCGATCACGGCCGCGTACCCGGCCAGCGCGCCGGTCATCGCCGACAGCCAGGGCGCGGCCCGCTTCGCGAACTCCGTCGCCGACACGCCCGCGCCCGCGACCATCGCCGCGCCGTGCGCGAACCCCGCGAACATCACGTACATGCCCGCGAGCAGGGCCAGGTCGTACAGCGAGGCCAGGCCCGCGTCCTCGCCGAAGTACGCGCTCTCGCCCCAGAGGTCCAGCAGCGGGCGGTACCGCTCGAACGCGGCCCGCGAGCCGCTGTAGAGGATGGACGAGCCGGGCTGCCCGATCATCTGCGGCACGGCCATGATGCCGCCGTCGAGGTGCACCGCGCCGTGCGCCGCGGCCCAGTCGGCGATCTCCCGCGACTGCTCGGGAGTGGTCGTGGTGACGTTGACCAGCGTGCGGCCGGCGAGCAGGTCGGCGACCGGGTCGAGCACCTCGTGCACGGACGCGGCGTCGAGCAGGCAGGCGATCACCACCTCCGACGCGGTCACGGCGTCGCGGGCGGTGGTGGCGGCCGTCGCGCCCAGCTCGACCAGGGTGTCGGCGCGGCCGGGCGTGCGGTTCCAGACCGTGGTGGGGTGCCCGGCCCGCACCAGGGCTTCGGCGAGGGCGGCACCCATGGCGCCGAGCCCGAGGACGGTGACCTTCGTGTTCGTCTTCGCGTGTGTCATGGATTGATCATCACCCGAACGGTACGGTCGTACCAGTACGGACTATTTTGTGCAGTACCCACCTTTCGGTAAGCACCCCTGGGAGGGGCGATGGCGGCTCGACGTGGTCCCTACTTCTGCGGCATCGACGCGGCGATGGACGTGGTGTCCGGGAAGTGGAAGGTGCTGATCCTGTGGGAGCTGGCCGACCACGGCGTGCGGCGGTTCGCCCAGCTGCGCCGCGGCCTGCCGGGCGTGAGCGAGAAGATGCTGGTACAGCAACTGCGCGAGCTGGAGGAGGACGGCCTCGTGCACCGCGAGGTGTTCGCGGAGGTCCCGCCGCGGGTGGAGTACGCGTTGACCGACGAGGGGCGCTCGCTCAACGAGGCGCTGGCCCCGCTGGGCGCGTGGGGCACCGAGCGGATCCGCCGCATCGGCGCGGAGAAGGTCTACGCGTCCTGAGCGGGCATTCGTTCGGCGGGGGTCGGCCGGCGGAACAGCGTGCCCAGCAGGCGCAGGGCGTCCCGGTCGCCGGACGCGGTCGCCTCGCCGGACGCGATCTTGTCCGCCAGGCCCGACCGGCCGTCGGCCAGCTCGGCGAACACGTTCTCGCTCGTCTCGACCACCACGTCGGGGCGCGGGTCGGGACCGTGGCCCGCGTCCACCGAGCCGTCGTCCACGCGCACGTGGAACACCTCGTCGCCGACCCGGAACTCGTAGACCGCGCGCACGCCCGCCGCGGCGCCGGCGTCGAAGAACGCCTCCATCGCCAGCACCGCCCAGCCCGGGTGGAACGCCTCGCCGTCCCGCCGCCCGCCCATGGCCCACTTGGCGCCCCAGCGGGCCAGGGCGAGCACGGCGGGCCCGAGCTCCCGGCCCGCCTCGGTGAGGGCGTAGGCGGGGGTGCGGGCGGGCGGTGGGAGCGTGACCTTGTGCGCGAGGCCCTCCTGTTCGAGGTGCTTCAACCGGGCGGCGAGCAGGCCGGTGCCCAGGCCGCGCAGGCTCTTCTGGAGGTCGCCGAACCGCTTGGGCCCGGTGAGCAGCTCGCGGACGAGCAGGAGGGTCCAGCGTTCGCCGACGAGGTCGAGCGTGCGCGCGGTGGCGCAGTACTGGTTGTACGTCCGCTGGTCCACCCGCTCATCCTAGGGTCGGGGCCTCCTCCGACCCGACCGCGAGCAGCACGTCCGCCACGGCCCGGGGGTCGGTCAGGGGCACGTCGTGCGGCCCCTCGACGGGCAGGGTCCGGTAGCCGAGGTCGGCGGCGAACCGGGCGAACGGGAACGTCCCCGGCACGCAGTGGACGCCGGTTCCGGGCAGGCGGTCGACCGCGCCGGTGAGGCGGGTCGGCTCGGTGAACGTCCGCAGCGCGTGGGTGCGCAGCCGTCGTCGCAGCCACTCGGCGTCGTCGGGGTCGGTGACGCCGTACGACGCGGGTGGCGGCGGCGCGATCAGGCCGTCGGGGCCGGCGGCGGCCGCCATCGCCTCGCCGAACCAGCCCGGGGCCAGGTCGACCAGGCTCGCGCCGTCCGGGCCCGCCCAGCCGTCGACCAGCACGACGTGCGCCACCCGGTCGGGCCGCCGGTCGGCCGCCTGGCGCACGACCAGGCCCGCGTAGCTGTGCCCGACCAGCACCGCGCCGGGGTCGGTGACCGCGTCGAGCGCGGCCACCACCTCGTCCACGTGGTCGGCCAGGCCGACGTCCCGGTCGTGCGTCAGGTCGGGCGTGACGACGTGCGCGCCGGTGGCGGTGAGCAGCGGTGCGACCCGCTCCCAGGCCCAACCGCCGTGCCACGCGCCGTGCACGAGGACGTACGTGGTCATGGTCGACCTCCCCAGTGAGTGCTTCCTGATTTTGAAGTCTACGGTTCAAAAACAGGAAGTGCCACTGCGAGGGTCAGGCGTTGCCGCCCGGCTGCCAGAGCACGTCGCCGTCCGGGTTGGCGACCCTGGCCAGGATGAACAGCAGGTCGGACAGCCGGTTCAGGTACTTCGCGGTCAGCGCGTTGGTCTGCTCGGCCTCCACCTCGATCAACGCCCACGTCGACCGCTCGGCCCGCCGCGCGATCGTGCGCGCCTGGTGCAGCAGCGCCGCGCCCGGTGTGCCACCGTTGAGGATGAACGACTCCAGCTTGCCCAACCGGGAGTTGAACGCATCGCACCACGACTCCAGCCGGTCCACGTAGGCCTGGGTGACCCGCAGCGGCGGGTACTTGGGGTCGGGCGCGATCGGCGTGCACAGATCCGCGCCGACGTCGAACAGGTCGTTCTGGACCTTCCGGACCACCTCGGCGACGTCGGCCTCCAGCGCGCCGAGCGCCAGGGCGACGCCGAGCGCCGCGTTGGTCTCGTCCACGTCGGCGTACGCCGTGATGCGGGGCGAGGTCTTGGGCACCCGGGAGAAGTCGCCGAGGCCCGTGGTCCCGTCGTCGCCGACCCGGGTGTAGATCTTCGTCAGGTGCACGGCCATGCCGAGCACTGTAGACACCGGGCCGGGCCACCAGGGACGGGCACGATTCAGACCGTACGTAGGATTGCGGCACATCGAGCGAGGAGTTCCTTACGTGAGTGAGCACTTCCGGGTTCAGGGCGGTGCGCGGCTCGTCGGCGAGGTCGCCGTCGTAGGCGCGAAGAACAGCGTGCTCAAGCTGATGGCGGCGGCACTGCTGGCCGAGGGCACCACCACCATCACCAACTGCCCGGAGATCCTGGACGTGCCGCTGATGGCCGACGTCCTGCGCAGCCTGGGCTGCGAGGTGACGCTCGACGGCAGCGTCGTCACCATCACCACGCCGAAGGAGCTCAACCACCGCGCCGACTCCGAGGCGATGGGCAAGCTGCGCGCGTCGGTGTGCGTGCTCGGTCCCCTGGTGGGCCGGTGCAAGCGCGCGGTCGTCGCGCTGCCCGGCGGCGACGCGATCGGCAACCGGCCGTTGGACATGCACCAGAACGGCCTGCGCAAGCTCGGCGCGCACAGCGAGATCGAGCACGGCTGCGTGATCGCCGAGGCCGAGGGCCTGCACGGCGCGCAGATCTGGCTCGACTTCCCCAGCGTGGGCGCGACGGAGAACATCCTGATGGCGGCGGTGCTGGCCAACGGCACCACGGTCATCGACAACGCCGCCCGCGAGCCGGAGATCGTGGACATCTGCGTGATGCTCCAGCAGATGGGCGCGAAGATCGAGGGCGCGGGCACGTCCACGCTCACCGTGCACGGCGTGGAGTCGTTGCAGCCGACCGAGCACCGCGTGATCGGTGACCGCATCGTCGGCGCCACGTGGGCGTTCGCCGCCGCCATGACCCGCGGTGACATCACCGTGCGCGGCGTGGACCCCCACCACCTCGACCTGGTGCTGGAGAAGCTGCGGATGGCGGGCGCGGACGTGACCACGCTCGACGACGGCTTCCGCGTGGTGCAGACCGACCGGCCCCGGTCGGTGGACTTCGTGACGCTGCCCTACCCCGGCTTCGCCACCGACCTCCAGCCGTTCGCGATCGCGCTGTCGGCGGTGTCCGACGGCACGTCGATGATCACCGAGAACCTGTTCGAGGCGCGGTTCCGGTTCATCGAGGAGATGGTGCGGCTGGGCGCGGACGCGCGCACCGACGGCCACCACGCGGTGGTGCGCGGCGTGGACCGGCTGTCCAGCGCGCCGGTGTGGGCGTCGGACATCCGCGCGGGAGCGGGCCTGGTGCTGGCCGGGCTGTGCGCGGACGGCGTGACCGAGGTGTACGAGATCTTCCACATCGAGCGCGGCTACCCGGGCTTCGTGGAGAACCTGCGCAAGCTCGGCGCGACCGTGGAGCGGGTCAGCGCCTGACGGCCGGTCAGGAGCCGCGCAGCAGCAGCTTGGCGTCGGGCGCGTCGGCCGGGAACACCATCAGCCGGTGCAGGCCGCCGCGCCGCACGACCGTCACCTTGATCCTGGCCGCCCGCAAGCGCTTGGCGAGCACGTCGGCGGCTTCGGGCGTCGGCACCGCGGAGACTTCCGTGAGCAGGCCGAAGTCGTCGCCGGTGTAGTCGGGCACGGCCCGCCGGTCGATGCCGAACGCCCAGAACAGCACCAGGCCGAGCAGCCCGAAGACGATCACCATGAGCAGGAACGTGGTGAGCGCGGTCACGCCGCCCATCCTCCCGCAGTCACGATTCAGTGAGCAACGGCACCCACCCGCTGTGTTACCGGTCAGTACGCTACGGGGCACGTGAGGTCGCGAACGACCGCTGCCGAGCGGCGGCGCAGTTGAGCACAGGAGGTGCCGTGCCTTACCCGGCCGATCGAGAGCGCGACCGCCCGTGGGTGATGCGGACGTACGCGGGTCACTCCAGCGCCGCCGCCTCCAACGCGCTGTACCGCCGCAACCTGGCCAAGGGCCAGACGGGCCTGTCCGTGGCGTTCGACCTGCCCACGCAGACCGGGTACGACCCGGACGACGAGCTGGCCAGGGGCGAGGTCGGCAAGGTCGGCGTGCCGATCAGCCACATCGGTGACATGCGGCAGTTGTTCGACCAGATCCCCCTGGCCGAGGCGAACACGTCGATGACCATCAACGCGACGGCCATGTGGCTGCTCGCGCTGTACGTGAGCGTGGCCGAGGAGCAGGGCGCGGACCGCGCCACCCTCGCGGGCACCACGCAGAACGACATCATCAAGGAGTACCTGTCCCGCGGCACCTACGTGTTCCCGCCCGGGCCGAGCCTGCGGCTGATCACCGACGTGGTCGCGTGGACCGTGTCGAACGTGCCGAAGTGGAACCCGATCAACATCTGCTCCTACCACCTGCAGGAAGCGGGCGCGACGCCCGTGCAGGAGGTCGCCTACTCGCTGTCCACCGCGATCGCCGTGCTGGACTCCGTGTTCGACTCCGGGCAGGTGCCCGAGGAGCGGCGCGGCGAGGTGGTCGCCCGCATCTCGTTCTTCGTCAACGCCGGCGTGCGGTTCGTCGAGGAGATGTGCAAGATGCGGGCGTTCGTCCGGCTGTGGGACGAGATCACCCGCGACCGGTACGGCATCGCCGACCCCAAGCACCGCCGCTTCCGGTACGGCGTGCAGGTGAACTCGCTCGGGCTGACCGAGGCGCAGCCGGAGAACAACGTGCAGCGGATCGTGCTGGAGATGCTGGCCGTGACGCTGTCGCGGGACGCGCGGGCGCGGGCGATCCAGCTACCGGCGTGGAACGAGGCGCTCGGCCTGCCCCGGCCGTGGGACCAGCAGTGGGCGCTGCGGATGCAGCAGGTGCTGGCCTACGAGACGGACCTGTTGGAGTACGAGGACCTCTTCGCGGGCTCGCACGTAATCGAGGCCAAGGTGGACGAGATCGTCGAGGGCGCGGGGGCCGAGATCGACCGCGTGCAGGCGATGGGCGGCGCGGTCGCGGCGGTCGAGTCCGGGTACATGAAGTCGGCGCTGGTGTCGTCGCTGGCCGAACGCCGCCGGCGGGTCGAGTCCGGTGAGGACGTCGTGGTGGGCGTGAACAAGTTCGCCACCACGGAACCCTCGCCGTTGCAGGCCGAGGGCGCGAACGCGATCGAGCAGATCGACCCGGTCGTGGAGCGGCACGCGGTCGAGGCGATCCGGCAGTGGCGGTCCTCCCGGGACGACGCGCTGGTGAAGTCCACTCTGGACGACCTGCGGGCGGCGGCGAAGACGGACCGCAACCTGGTCGAGGCGACGATCGCGTGCGCTCGCGCGGGCGTGACGACCGGTGAGTGGTCGCAGGCGTTGCGCGAGACGTTCGGCGAGTACCGCGCGCCGACCGGGGTGTCGGCGGCGTCGGCGTCCGGCGAGGCGGGCACGCAGATCGGCCGGGTGCGCGAGCGCGTGCGGGCGACCGGCGAGGAGCTGGGGGAGCGGCTGCGGATCCTGGTCGGCAAGCCGGGGCTCGACGGCCACTCCAACGGTGCGGAGCAGGTCGCCGTGCGGGCCCGCGACGTCGGTTTCGAGGTCGTGTACCAGGGCATCCGGCTCACGCCCGCGCAGATCGTGGCCGCCGCCGTGCAGGAGGACGTGCACGTGGTGGGCCTCTCGATCCTGTCCGGCTCGCACCTGGAGGTCGTGCCCGCGGTGGTCGACGGCCTGCGCGCGGCCGGTGCCGGTGACGTGCCGGTCGTCGTCGGGGGGATCGTGCCGCCCGACGACGCCGACGAGCTGCGCGAACGGGGCGTGGCCCGGGTGTTCACGCCCAAGGACTACGAGCTGACCCAGATCATGGACGAGATCGTCACCGTGGTCCGGGAGGCGAACGGCCTCTAGACGACCTCGTCGGTCGACACGACCTCGGCGAACCCGCCGCCGCGCAGGTTGGTGGCGGTGGCCCGGGCGAGCTGGTCGGCGGTCAGGTCCTCCAGGTCGAACGTGAACGTGGCGTCGAGCACGACCCGGACGCGGTAGCCGAGGTTGCCGCCCAGGCGGGCGGTCGTCTCCACGCACATGTTGGTCTGGATGCCGGCCAGCACGATGTCGGTGATGCCGCGCGCCCGCAGCCACGCGTCCAGGTTCACCTCGCCGTGGAACGCGGAGTTGACGTCCTTGGCGAACACGAGGTCGGGCTCGGCGCGGTCCAGCTCGGGCTTGAACCGGTTGCCGTCCTGGCCGGGGCGCAGCGGCGAACCCGGCTTGGTCGAGTCGTGGCGGACGAGCACCAGCGGGCCGGTCCAGGAGTCGAGCAGGCGGGCGATGTTGGCCTCCGCGCCGGGGTTGTTGCGCGTGCCCCACGAAGGGTCGTCGAAGCCGCGTTGGACGTCGATCAGGATCAGGGCGGTGGTGGTCATGACGTCGAGCCTGCGCTGGTCCGCGGCCCGGCCGTGAGTGGCAGAACCGGCGCGTTGGGGTACTTTCCTGCCATGCGCACGGTCGGTGTCCTGGTGTTGCCGGGCAGTCGGATGTTCGACGTGTCGGTGGTCGGCGAGGTGTGGGGCGTGGACCGCGGTGACGCCGGCATCGGGCCGTTCGAGCTGCGGCTGTGCGCTCCGGGGCGTGCGGCGACGCCGGTCGAGCCGGTGGGCGTGATCCCGGCGACGCACGGGCTGTCCGGCCTGCGCGACTGCGACCTGGTGGTGGTGCCCGGTCGGGTCGACCCGCTCGCGCCCGTGCCGGAGGCCGCGGTGCGCGCGCTGCGGTCGTTCTCCGGCGTGGTGGCGGCGTTGTGCTCGGGTGCGTTCACGCTGGCGGCGGCGGGGATGCTGGACGGCCGTGAGGCGACCACGCACTGGCGGCTGCTCGACGCGCTGGAGACCGCCGCGCCCCGCGCCCGCGTGGTCCGCGACGTGCTGTTCACCGACGGCGAGGTGCCGACGTCGGCGGGCGTGGTCGGCGGGCTGGACCTGTGCCTGCACCTGGTGCGCCGGGCGCACGGCGCCGACGTGGCCGCCGCGCTGGCGCGCCGCCTGGTGATGCCGCCGATCCGGGAGGGCGGCCAGCGCCAGTACGTCGACGCGCCCCTGCCGCCCCGCCCGGACCGCGCCGGCATCGCTGCCACGGTGGACTGGGCCGTGACGCGCCTGGCGTCGGCGGTCGGCGTGGCCGACATGGCCGCGCACGCCGCGATGAGCGAGCGCACGTTCCACCGCGCGTTCCTGGCCGCCACCGGCGACACACCCGGCCGCTGGCTCCAGGCGCAACGGGTCCGGCTGGCCCAGCGCCTGCTGGAGACCACCGACCTGCCCGTGCACCGGGTGGCCGAACGCGCGGGACTGGGCACGCCCGCCAACCTCCGCCGCCGGCTGCGCGCCGAACTGGGTGTCACCCCCGACGCCTACCGCCGCACGTTCCGCGTGCCCGCCGCCTGACCCCGGTCAGCTCGACGTCACCGGGATGACGCTGTTGTCGTCGGCGAAGACCAGCAGCCGCGCGCCCAACGGCTCGGCCAGCGTCACCGGGTAGTACTGCGGCCGGTAAATGGCGTTGCGGGCGCAGTCGCCGACGGTCCCGATCGTCCGCACCCCGACCACCACGGCCGTCCCGGTCTCCGTCACCACCGCCTCCTTGGTGGACGGCTCGTCGCCCTCGCACGGCGTCTCGGGCGCGCCCAGCTCCACCTCCAGCCGCACCCCGTCCGAGGTCTTGGCGTGGTGGGACCCGGCGATCACCTCGCCCCGCTTCCAGAACGCGTCCGGCGTGACCGCGGGCCACGCGAACAGGCTGCCGAACGAGGACCGGAACAGCCAGGCGGGCAACTCCAGCGGACCGCGGTCGGTGGTGAACGCCGCCGCGCCCAGCTCGACGCCCACGATCTCCGTCGGCTCGCCCCCGCGCGCTCCCTCCGACATGGCGGCCAGCGCGTCGCGCACGCCGATCAGCGGGAACGTCGCCGGACCGTCGGGCAGCACCACCGGTGCGGGGCCGGGCGTCGGCGGCTCGACCCCGGTGAACCGGTAGCCGTTGCCGCCGGAGAGCTTGTCCTGCTCCGAGCCGGCCCACCGCACGGTCACCAGCTTCGGCGCGAACAGCACGATCGGGCGTGGCACGGCGGTCACCGGGAAGTCGGCGGGCGGTGGCGGGGGCACGGTCGACGTCGCGGTCTGCGTGGAGGTGCCGTGGTCGACCGGCAGGGTGGGCGGCGTCTTCGAGGCGCAGCCGACGAGCAGCAGCGCACCCACCGCCAGCGCTGACAGGCGCAGTCTCATACCCCCTGGACGGCAGTCCCCGGGCACGCGGTTGCACGGCCCGTTACCGTCGCAACATGGCCGAACACCAGCACATCCGCGTCGACCGCACGGATGACGTCGTGCGGATCACCATGGACCGCGCCGCCCGGCGCAACTCCCTGTCCGCCGAGCACCTGGCGGAGCTGTTGACCGCGTTCCGCGAGGTCGCCGCGTCGGACGCGGTCGGCGTGGTGCTGGCGGGCGAGGGGCCGGTGTTCTGCGCCGGCCACGACTTCGCCGACGTGGCGGCCCGCGACCTCGACGGCGTGCGCGACCTGCTCGCGCTGTGCACGGAGCTGATGCGCACGATCGAGTCCGTGCCGCAGGTCGTGATCGCCCGCGTGCACGGCCTGGCCACCGCCGCGGGCTGCCAACTGGTGGCCTCGTGCGACCTGGCCGTGGCCGCCGAGGAGGCCGGCTTCGCCCTGCCCGGCGGCAAGGGCGGCTGGTTCTGCCACACCCCGGCCGTGCCGGTGGCCCGCGCGATCGGCCGCAAGCGGTTGATGGAGATGGCGTTGACCGGCGACACCGTGGACGCCCGCACCGCCGAGCAGTGGGGCCTGGTGAACCGCGTCGTGCCGCAGGCCGAGCTGGACGACGCCGTGGCCGACCTGATGCGCCGCGCCACCCGCGGCAGCCGGGCCAGCAAGGCGCTGGGCAAGCAGACGATCTACGCCCAACTGGACCGGCCGGAGTCCGACGCCTACGCCATCGCGCTGGAGGTGATGGCGGCGGCCTCGCAGACCCCGGCGGCCAAGGAGGGCATGTCGTCGTTCCTGGAGAAGCGCCCCGCCGCCTGGACCGACTAGCCGAGCAGGAGGGAGGCGACGGCGAGGGCGAGGAACGCGCCGGGCGCGGCGATGTTGTGCCACACACCGGCGCGCACGTGGGCGATGACCGCGCCCGCGAAGAACGCCACCAGCCCGATCGCCGCCGCCGTCCCGACGACCGGCACGCCGAGCAGACCGAGCAGCAGACCGACCGCGCCCGCGCCTTTCAGCAGGCCGAGCACCGGCACCCACGACGGCGGCACGTCGACCGCGGCCGAGTTCGCCAGGACGAAGTCCGCCTTCACCAGGTCGGCGACGGCGATGCCGGCGTTGGCCAGGATCGCCAGGGCGGTGACGACGACGTGCGCGGTGGACATGGGACCTCCGGGTGAGCGGGCACAGGACCGTCTGCTCACCCGACGCGCGGGCGGCGCGGGAGGTGACCGCGCTGCCCGGCACCCGTGCCACCCGAGGCTCGGCGGGGGTCGTGCCCCGCGAGCCCGGCGGTCACGGCTGGGCGTGCTCGTGCAGCAGGAGCAGCGTGTAGGCGGCGATCGACTGGGCGTCGGTGATGTCGCCGCGCGCGATCATCGCCTCGAACTCGGCGCGCGGGAACCACGCCGAGCGCATGTCCTGCTCCTCGTGCTCGCGCTCGTGGAAGCCCTCGCGCAGCTCGGTGGCCAGGAACACCCGGCCGCGCTGGCTCGACATGCCCGGCGCGACGTCCAGCATCCCCAGCTGCACCAGCTTGCCCGCGCGCAACCCCGTCTCCTCGCGCAGCTCGCGTTCGGCCAGCACCAGCGGGTCCTCGTCGGCCCGCTCGGGCGCGGTGCCCTGCGGGAACTCCCAGCGCCGCATGCCCAGCGGGTAGCGGAACTGCTCGACCAGCCGCAGCCGCTCCCCGTCCATGGGGATGACCAGCGCGAAGTCGGGCTTGTCCACCACGCCGTAGATGCCGGTGGTCCCGTCCGCCCGCCCGATGGCGTCCTCGCGGACCACCATCCACTGGTTCGCGTACACCTCACGCGATCCGAGGGTTTCCACGATCACTCTCCCTGTGCCGAATGCCGGGCGAGTTCCGACCGGCGTCGCCCGTACGCGAAGTACACCACCAGGCCCGCGGCCGACCAGACGCCGAAGGCCAGCCAGGTGGCGGGCGCGAGGCCCGCCACCAGCAGCACGCACATGCCCAGCCCCAGCAGCGGCACCACCGGCACCCACGGCGTGCGGAAACCGCGCGGCAGGTCCGGCCGTGTGCGCCGCAGCACGAGCACGCCCACGTTGACCAGGCTGAACGCCACCAGCGTGCCGATGCTCGTCGCTTCCGCCAGTTGCCCGAGCGGCACCAGCGCGGCCAGCACCGCGACCACCGCGCCCACCAGCACCGTGTTCACCGTCGGCACCCGCTTCGCGCCGACCCGCGCGAACACCCGCGGCACCAGGCCGTCACGCGCCATGGCCACCAGCACCCGCGTCTGTCCGTACAGGACGGTCAGCACCACGGACGCGATCGCGACCACCGCGCCCGCCGACAGCACCGTCGCGGGCCACCCGGCCCCGGTGACCTGCCGCAGCACGGTGGCCAGCGAGGCGTCGGAACCGGCCAGGGCGTCCACGCCCACCGCCCCCACGGCGGTGAACGCCACCAGCACGTACACGACCGTGACGACGACCAGCGAGATCACGATCGCCCGCGGCAGGTCGCGCTGGGGGTCGCGCGCCTCCTCACCGGCCGTGGAGGCGGCGTCGAACCCGATGAACGAGAAGAACACCAGCGACGCGGCGCCCGTGACGCCCGCGAGCCCGGCCGGCGCGAACGGCGCGAGGTTCTCGCTGTGGAACCCGAACACGGCCACCACCACGAAGAACACCAGCACGGCCACCTTGAGCAGCGTGGTCACGGTGGTGACGGCCGCGCTCTCCTTCACCCCGCCCAGCAGCACGGCCGTGGCCAGCAGCACCACCACCGCGGCGGGCAGGTTCACCACGTCCCCGGACAGCGCCGCGGGCAGCTGGAACCCGAGCGTGGCGTCGAGGAACGCGTTGAGGTAACCGCTCCAGCCGACCGCGACCGCCGCCACCGAGACGCCGTACTCCAGCAGCAGGCACCACCCGCAGACCCACGCGACCAGCTCGCCGAGCGTGGCGTAGGTGTAGGAGTAGGCCGACCCGGACACCGGCACCGCGCCGGCCAGCTCGGCGTACGACAGCGCGGAGAACAACGCGGCCAGCGCGGCCACGGCGAACGACACGGCGACCGCCGGACCGGCCACCGGGGCCGCCTGGCCGAGCACGACGAAGATGCCCGTGCCCAGCGTGGCGCCGACCGAGAGGGAGACCAGCGGCACCAGGCCGAGGCTGCGGCGCAGTGAGGTGTGAGCGCTCTCGTCGGTGATCCGGTCGACGGGCTTGGTGCGCAGGAGCTGTCGCAGCGGTGACACGTCGGCCGACGGTACCTGCCGGTGGATCGGCGCTCGCACCCCGTAGCCTGTCGGCCGTGCGCCTCGTCATCGCTCGCTGCCAGGTCGACTACGTCGGACGCCTCACCGCCCATCTGCCGATGGCGCAGAGGCTGCTGCTGATCAAGGCGGACGGCTCGGTGTCGATCCACTCCGACGACCGCGCGTACAAGCCGCTGAACTGGATGAGCCCGCCGTGCTGGCTGATCGAGGACCCGGACCTGTGGGTCGTGCAGAACAAGGCGGGCGAGAAGCTGATCATCACCCTGGCCGAGGTGCTGCACGACTCCAAGCACGAGCTCGGCCCGGAACCCGGCCTGGTCAAGGACGGCGTCGAAGCCGACCTGCAGAAGCTGCTGGCCGAGCACGTCACCACCCTGGGCGAGGGCTGGACCCTGGTCCGCCGCGAGTTCCCGACCCCGATCGGCCCGGTCGACCTGATGTGCCGCGACGCCTCGGGCACCTCCGTGGCCGTCGAGATCAAACGCCGCGGCGAGATCGACGGCGTCGAACAACTGACCCGCTACCTGGAACTGCTCAACCGCGACCCGCTGCTCGCCCCGGTGAAGGGCGTCTTCGCCGCCCAGCAGATCAAACCCCAAGCCCGAACCCTCGCCGAGGACCGCGGCATCCGCTGCGTCGTCCTGGACTACGACGCCCTGCGCGGCATCGAATCCGACGAGTTCCGCCTGTTCTGATCCCGTTTTCCCACTGCGGACGGCCGGTGGGTAATGTGGTTCGAACGCCTTTCAGGCGTTTCCGCATTTTTGCGTAGTTGCGCTGCTCCATTCGAGCGGTCGCCACGCGGAGAAGGAGGAGCGTCTGTGGTCGAGGTCCCCGCGGGTGAACTAGCAGAGGTCGCCGTCGTGTCATGCGACATCTCCGGCCATTCCGCGGCGAACGGCGTGTCCCAACTCCGCCGGGTCGCGGCGATCAACCGGATCGTCGCCGATGCGATCGAGCGCCGGGAGCCCGGTCAGGTCGTCTGGGCGTCGGGTGGCGACGGCGGTCACGTGGTCTTCTTCGGGGAAGACTGGCAGGAGCACGCCGTGCGACTCATGGCGGAGTTGTGTTCTTGGGCGCGCGGAGAGCGGGTCAAGCTCCGCGTCACCGGTCACGTCGGCGAGGTCGACAGCCTCACCGGGGCCGACGGACGCACCCAGGTGGTCGGGTCCGGCATCAACTTCGCCGGGTGGCTGGTCTCCCAGGCGACCGGTGACGGCATCGTCGTGTCCGACACGTTCCGTCGCGCGATCGCCTCCGCGCCGATCGCTTCCGAAGTCGATTTGCACGACCAACGCCTGCGGGTGGAACGCAGCTATGAAGAGCTGCTCTGCCTGCTGTCGCTCGAGGGCGTGCGATCCGAATGGGGAAAACCGGAGCACGACTACGCGTCGTTGAAGTTGGCACTGAAAACGGGAAACGGGTGGGACGCGCTCTACTACGCGAAGAGGATCTCCCAGATCAACCCGCGGGACCACAACGTCACGGCTGCACTTGAGCGCGCCTCGCGAATGCTCAAGTCCAGCACCGGTGCCAATCGCAGCTTCCTCGAGCTGCTTCGGGCGGACGAGCTGACCGAGATGCTGAAGCTCGGTCACCTGGTCGAGCGCAGGCCCGGCGAGGTGATCTGCCGCGTCGGCGAACCAGGCGAGTCGATGTTCGTCATCCTGCGCGGCGAGGTCGGTGTCTACAACCTGGAGGGCAAGGGGTTCGGGGGCACGGCCGAGGCGAACAACGTGCACCGCGCGGGCGAGGTGGTCGGGGAGTTGGCGACCGCTCTCAAGCGCAACCGGACCGCGGACCTCGTCGCGAAGACCGACGTGGCGCTGCTGTCGTTCATCAGCGAGGAGGTCACCGACAAGCTGTCGGACACGGAACCGGGCAAGGAGGCGAGGCGGCAGTACGACCTGTTCATCCTCGACCGCGTGCTCCAGCACACCGTCCAGGCCACGCCGTACCTCTTCGGGCCGCTGAGCATCCCTCCCGCCCACGGCATCGCGCGAGTCAGCGATGACGTCAAGGCGTGGGAGGCCGCCGTCCGCGAGCTGCTGCCGCACACGGAACTGGTCACGGTCGCCCCAGGGGGCTTCACCCTCGAGATCGGCGAAGTGGTGCGCGCGATGAACAAGGACGACCCGGAACACGGCATGTTCGTCCTGGTGTCGGGCAGCGTCCAGTCCTCATCGCCCGTCGTCGCCAAGTTGAACGGCACCCGGCGCCCGCTGCTGTGGGTCGACGTGCCCAAACTCTTCGACGCCCCGCCGAGCACCTACGAGCGCGCTGCGGAACCGATCATGGTGCTGCGGATCGGGGCCAAGGGCGTCGACCGGCTGTCGCTGGAGCAGCGCGCCGAGCTGCGCCGGTCGTTGGAGAGCGTGGTCGGCGAGGTGCCACCCGAGTACGAGTACGACGTGTACCTGTGCCACTCGAGCCGGGACAAGGCCGTCGTCCGTGAGATCAAGGACCGGCTGTGGCAGGACTACGGCCTCAGGTCTTGGTACGACGACGCGGAGCTGCGTCCGGGCGACTCGACCCGCAAGGTGATCGAAAAAGGGCTGATGAGCAGCCGGTTCCTGCTCCTGTGCGCAAGTGCGAACCTCAACTCGTCGGACTGGGCGAACCGGGAGATCGACTCGGTCCTGCACTTGGACGTGAAGCGGGAGCACGACGACCCGAAGGTCCTCGTGCTCAAGCTCTACGAGAACGAGAGCAACGACGAAGCCATCCCCCGGATCTTCCGAGGCACCAAGCGGCTGCACTTCCAACGGGACGGCGACTTCCAGCGACTGGCGGAGTTCATCCTGGCCGCCGGGAAGGCAGACGATGGGCGAAGAGGTCCGTAACACCGTGACGGCCCCGGTGTCCGTGGCAGTGCAGGCGGGTCGCATCGAGGGCCCCGTGCACATCCATGGGGCCGCGCCGCCGGTGGTCGTTCCGCGCCAGTTACCCGGCGGTCCGCGTCGGTTGACCGGACGCGGAGCGGAGCTCGCCTGGCTGGACCACCAGGTGGGCGCGGCGCGGCCCGCGCCGGTCGTGGTGAGCGGCCCCGGAGGCGTGGGCAAGAGTGCCCTGGTCCTGACCTGGGCGCACGCGCACCTCTCGGATTTCCCCGACGGGCAGTTGTGGGTCGACCTGCGCGGGCACGGCCCGGATCGGCCACTGACGCCGGACGAGGCGCTCGGCGCGTTCCTGCGTGACCTCGGCGTACCCCATGCCGAGGTGCCGCAGGCCCGTCATGAACGCGAAGGGCGCTACCGCAGCCTGCTGCACGGCCGCAGAGTGCTGGTCGTGCTCGACAACGCCGCATCCGAGGACCAGGTGCGCCCGTTGCTGCCAGGCGCGGGTGTGGTGCTCGTGACGAGCCGGAACGTGCTGCCCGGCCTGGAGGTGCACGAGGGTGCGGAGGTGCTCAACCTGGACCTGCTCAGCCCCGATCAGGGGCAGGCCCTGCTGCGTGCCGCGCTCGGTGACCGGGTGGACCGGGAGCCCGCCGCGCGGGAATTGGTGGCGCAATGCGGCGGGCTGCCGCTGGCGCTGCGGATCGTCGCGCAGTTGGCTCGGTCCCGACCGGCGGCTCCCTTGGCGGAACTGGTCGCGGAACTGCGCCACGCGGGCGACCGGCTGGACGCGCTGGAGGTCGGCGGCGACCTCCACTCCTCGATCCGGCCGGTGTTGTCGTGGTCCTTGGACCGCTTGCCGGAGGACGCGGCACGCGCTTTCCGGCTGTTCGGCGCGCACCCGACCGGCGTGGTGGAGGCACCCGCGTTCGCCGCGCTCTGCGGCGTGTCGGTGGCCCGGGCCGCGCGCCTGTTGCGCGTGCTGGTCGGGGCCCACATGCTCGCCGAGCCCGTGACCGGTCGGTACGGCGCGCACGACCTGCTCCGCCTCTTCGCCGTCGAACTCGCGGGCGTCGACCGCGAGCGGGTCGCCGCCAAGGCGAGGTTGTTCGACCACGTGCTGCACACCGCCGAGCGGGCCGACGCGCTCGTCACGCCCAACCGGTACCGGGTGCCGCTGGTCGGTGACCCGGCCGGTGCGGAGGAGTTCGCCGACTACGGCTCGGCCCTGGCATGGCTGCACCGGCACTGGCGCGACGCCGTCGGCCTGTGCGCCTGGGACGAGCCGGAACTGGACGTGCGGCGCTGGCAGCTCGCGTACACGATGCGGGGCTACTTCTTCCTCACCAAGCAGTGGGACGGTTGGCTCGAGTGCTACCGGTCGGCGCTGGCGGCATGCCTGCGGTTGGGCGACCGGCACGCCGAGGCTCGCATCCGCAACGACTTGGGTCGCGCACTGCTGGAGACCGGGCGGCCGGACGAGGCCGCCGGGCAGTACGAGAGCGCGCAGCGCCTGTTCGAGGAGATCGGCGACCGGCACGGGTGGAGCAACGCGGTCGCCAACCGGGCGGTCCTGTTACGCCGCTCCGGTGACCTTGCGGAAGCGTTGCGCCTCAACAAGTCGGCGCTGGACTACTACCTCGAGGTGGGCGCGCGGCGCAACGCCGCGATCGCGTGGCGCAGCCGGGCGAAGATGCACTACGCGGAAGGCGCGCTGGATGAAGCCTCCGCCGACCTCGATCGGGCGGTCGCCATGTTCGCCGAACTGGGATCGCACCTAGACCTCGCCGAGGCGTACGACCTGCGCGGTGTCATCGCCGCGCGGCGAGGTGACGCGGCGGGCGCGGAGGCGCAGCACCTGGCCGCCCTGGAGGCGAGCCGGGCGTGCGGTAGCACTCTCGAGGAAGCCAAAGCGCTGCACCGGCTGGGCGACTTGGCAGCGGCGCGCGGTTCGGTCGACGAGGCCGTCGCCCGGTGGGGCGCGGCGGTGCGCCACTATCGGTCCCTCGGGTCACCGGAGGCCGCCGGCCTGACCGCGCGGCTGGCGTCCATGGACGTGGCCGAAGAACGATTCCCGCCGGACGAGGAAACCGCGCGACCGGCCGTGCCGAAATCGGTTTGATCCTGCTCGTGCGCGGATTACTGTGGGCCGCGCACCCGGTGCGAGTTCGGCGGTTACTTCTCGACAAAGTTCACCGCGGGACGGTGTGACCTCGGGAGCGCACGACTCCACACGTGCCCGGTGCGCAGGCGAGGGCTACTTCCACTGGTAATGGGCGGGTTGCGGGTTCGAGTCCCGCCACCGGTTCGACCGGTGTAGCTCAACTGGCAGAGCAGCTGTGTGCCTTCGCCGAATTCGATCTCGGGCACGTGTGGGGTTGGTGGTCGCTCCCCTCGGCGAGTGAGGGGCGGGAAATGAGCAAGTTCAACTTCGGTCGCGTGCGCGCGGCCGTGTCCAGCCCGGTCCGGTCCGAGGCGGTGGCGAGCGGGCGCACGCACGAGGGCGCGCCGGGGTATGCGCGGGACGCCAAGTCGGAGCTGTTCCTGCTCGCGGTCGCCAACATGGTGGGCGAGCGGACGTTCTACGAGTCCGCCGGCGAGCGGGACGACCGCTACGCCGCGCTGGTGCGCGCCACCACCGCCGCCGACCCCGAGTGGACGGCCCGGTTCCTGGCGTGGCTGCGCGGCGAGGCGAACATGCGCACGGCGGCCCTCGTGGGCGCGGCGCACTTCGTCAAGGCACGGCTCGACGCGGGCGCGCCGGGCCTGTCCCGCCAGGTCGTGGACTCGGTGCTGCACCGCGCCGACGAGCCGGGCGAGCTGCTGGCCTACTGGACCTCCCGGCACGGCCGCGCGCTGCCCAAGCCGGTCAAGCGCGGCATCGGTGACGCGGTGCGGCGGCTGTACGACGAGCGCGCCCTGGTGAAGTGGGACTCCGAGGCGCGCGGCTACCGGTTCGGCGACGTGCTGAACCTGACCCACCCGTCCCCGCGCGCGCCGTGGCAGGGCGACCTGTTCGCCCACGCCCTCGACCGCCGCTTCGGCCGTGCCGACGACGTGGCGGCGTCCTTGGGCGTGCTGCGCGCGCGTGCCGAGCTGATGGCGTGGCCGGTGGAACGGCGGCGCGCGCTGTTCGCCGCGGACCGCGACACGGTCGCGACGACGCTGCGTGCGGCGGGCATGACGTGGGAGTCGGTCGCGGGCTGGTTGCAGGGACCGATGACGGCCCAGGTGTGGGAGGCGCTGATCCCGTCCATGGGCTACATGGCGCTGTTGCGCAACCTGCGGAACTTCGACCTGGCGGGTGTGTCGGACGCGGTCGCGGCGGAGGTCGCGGAGCGGTTGGCCGACGCCGGGCAGGTGGCGCGGTCGCGGCAGTTGCCCATGCGGTTCCTGTCGGCGTACCGGGCCGCGCCGTCGTTGCGCTGGGCGTGGGCGCTGGAGCAGGCGGTCACGCACTCGCTGGGCAACGTGCCCGAGCTGGCGGGGCGCACGCTGGTCCTGGTCGACACGTCGTACTCGATGAACGCGCCGTTCACCAAGGACGGCACGCTCATGCGGTGGGACGCGGCGGCGGTGTTCGGGATCGCGCTGGGCTCCCGGTGCGAGCGGGCCGACGTGGTGTCCTTTTCGGACGGCACGCGCCCGTTCCGGCTGCGCCGGGGCGAGTCGCTGCTGAAGGCGGTGGAGCGCTGGAAGTCCGACGGCTACTTCCTGGGCAGCGGCACCGCCACGGCCGGTGCGGTGCGGTCGCACTTCAAGCGCCACGACCGCGTGGTCATCGTCACCGACGAGCAGGCGGGTGACGGCGACGTGCACCGCGCGGTGCCCGACGACGTGCCGCTGTACACGTGGAACCTCGCCGGGTACCGGCACGGTCACGCGCCGAGCGGCGGCCGGGGGCGGCACGCGTTCGGAGGGCTGACCGACCAGGCGTTCCGGATGATCCCGCTGCTGGAGAGCGGTCGGGACGCCGGCTGGCCGTTCTAGGCGATCACCCCGCCGGTCCGCTGCCCGCGGGCCGGCGGGGCGGCCGCGCTCGGTGGGATGGTCGGGTTCGGCAGGGCGGCTGTTCCGCCGCGGGTGTCGGGGTCGGTGGGCGGTCGTCGTCTCCGCAATTCCCGGGTCGGCGGTAAGCCGTTCGGGCGCGTGGCAGGCCGGATTCCGCGATATACGCTGACTTCCCCCGTCAACGGGCCTGGAGGCGCGTGGTGCGAAGACGTCGAAGACGAAGATCCGGTCGGCCCGTCCTGGCCTGGGCGGTTCCCCTCTCGGCCCTCTTGGCGGTGGCCGGGTGCGCGGAGCGGTCGCCCGTGACGCCGCCGGCCGTCGTCGCGGCGTTGAGCTCGACCGTCGCACCCTCCGCCGCGCACCTCGTGACGCAGCCCGTGGCCGGCCCGGCCGGTGGCGAGGTCCGGCTCAGCGGCGAGGGGTATCCGGCACACGGTCGGGTGGTGTTCACCTTCCACGGCCGGCCGGTCGGCGACACCACCGCGGACGCGGTCGGGCGGTTCGCCGCGGTCCCCGTGCGGGTGCCCGGGTCCTTCGCCGACTCCGCGCCCGGCACCCAGTTCACCATCGGCGCGACCTCCGGCCCCGTGTCGGCCGAGACCCCGTTCGTCCTCACCCGCTGACGCCCTCACCAGAGGTTTAGGCCGGGGTAGTTCAAACCGGCGGAGCGCGCCGAGGTGCACTACCGTCGGCTTGATCGGCTGTGCGGTAGTGCGCGGTGGTGTTCGGGGTTGTTCGATCAGGGAGGTGGGCGGACGTGCCCGTACTGGCCCAGGTGGATCTCAGGCTGGATGCCGGTCCGTTGGACTACACCCTGCTGGCGGTCTACTTCTTGTTCGTCCTCGGCATCGGCTTCCTGGCCCGCCGATCGGTCTCCTCCAGCCTGGACTTCCTGCTCTCCGGCCGCTCGCTGCCCGCCTGGGTGACCGGCCTGGCGTTCATCTCCGCCAACCTCGGCGCGATCGAGCTGCTCGGCATGGCCGCCAACGGCGCGCAGTACGGCATGGCGACGGTGCACTACTACTGGATCGGCGCGATCCCGGCCATGGTGTTCCTCGGCCTGGTGATGATGCCGTTCTACTACGGTTCGAAGGTCCGCAGCGTCCCCGAGTTCCTGCGCCGGCGCTTCGGCAAGGGCGCGCACCTGGTCAACGCGATCAGCTTCGCCGTCGCCCAGGTGCTGATCGCGGGCGTGAACCTGTACGCCCTGGCGTTCCTGCTCAACCTCATGCTCGGCTGGCCGATCCCGCTGTCGGTGGTGATCGCGGCGGCGATCGTGCTGACCTACACCGCCCTGGGCGGCCTGTCCGCGGCCATCTACAACGAGGTGCTGCAGTTCTTCGTGATCGTGGCCGCGCTGCTGCCGCTCACGATCGTGGGCCTGCACAAGGTCGGCGGGTGGCAGGGCCTGGTCGACAAGGTCACCGGCGGCCCCGGCGGCGCGGAGCAGCTCTCGGCGTGGCCCGCCACGGAGCTGACCGGCATCCAGAACCCGGTGCTCAGCGTGATCGGCATCGTGTTCGGGCTCGGGTTCGTGCTGTCGTTCGGGTACTGGACCACGAACTTCGCCGAGGTGCAGCGCGCCTTGTCGGCCAAGAGCATGTCGGCCGCCCGGCGCACGCCGATCATCGGCGCGTACCCGAAGATGCTGATCCCGTTCGTGATCATCATCCCCGGCATCATCGCCGCGCTGGTCGTGCCGGAGATGGTCGCGCTCAAGGCCGGTGACGACAGCGCCGGCGTGGTCTACAACAACGCGCTGCCCGCGTTGATCGGCGAGCTGCTGCCCAACGGCATGCTGGGCATCGCGATCACGGGCCTGCTGGCGTCGTTCATGGCGGGCGTGGCGGCGAACGTGTCGTCGTTCAACACGGTGTTCACGTACGACCTGTGGCAGGACTACGTGCGCAAGGACCGCCCGGACGAGTACTACCTCCGGGTCGGTCGGCTGGCCACCATCGGCGGCACGCTGATCGCCATCGGGACCGCGTTCCTGGCGGCCGGCTACGGCAACATCATGGACTACATCCAGGCGCTGTTCTCGTTCTTCAACGCGCCGCTGTTCGCCACGTTCATCCTGGCCATGTTCTGGAAGCGGATGTCGGCGGCGGCGGGCTGGGCGGGCCTGGTCGCGGGCACGCTCGGCGCGGTGGCGGTGTTCGTGCTGGCCGAGACCGGGGCGCTGGACCTGCCGGGGCAGGGCGCGAGCTTCGTCGGCGCGGGCGTGGCGTTCGCGGTGGACATCGTGGTGAGCGTGGTGGTGACGGTGTTCACCCGGCCGGTGCCCGAGGAGCGGCTGGTCGGGCTGGTGTACAGCCTGACGCCCAAGGAGGACCGCATGCACTCCACCACGGGTGACGACGCCGGGTGGTACCGCTCGCCGCTGCTGCTCGGCATCGGCGTGCTCGTGCTCACCGCCGTGCTCAACATCATCTTCGGCTGAGGGAGGTCGTCGTGGCGCGCAAGGCCGGTCTGTTCGACCTGCGACTGGTGATCGCGGTGCTGTTCGCCATCTACGGCGTGGTGCTGTTGGTGGTCGGACTCGGCTTCACCGACGAGGCCGACCTGGCCAAAGCGGATGGGCTCAACATCAACCTGTGGTCCGGCGTCGGCATGATCGCGCTGTCGGCGGTGTTCGCCGCCTGGGCGCTCCTGCGGCCGGTCATCGTGCCCGACACCCCGGTCGGGGAGTCGTCGGGCACGCGTGGCTGAGGTCGGGGCTACCCGCGGTCAGCGCCGCGGGTAGACCGGGTTGAACGCCTCGACCGTCCAGCTGTCGATCCAGCGGACGGCGCGTCGGATGCGGTTGCGCATTCGATGTCCTTTCGTCGGGTTCGGCGGGGGGACACCTGGTTCAGCGCGTCGATCTTCTGAATCGTTCCCGAACGCCGTCGTGAGGACGGACACAGGGTTCGTGCCACGAATGGACCACTCGGTCGCTACCGTGCACCACGTGCACCGTCTCGTCGCCGTGTTGAGCTCGATCCTGCTGCTGGCCGGCTGTGCCGGGGCGGATCTGGCCAAGCAGAGGTTCCCGCGCACCACCATCCCGGCCGACGCCGAGAACGCCTCCGACCCGACCGGGTCGAGCCAGAAGTCGCCACCGGCCACCGACGGCAAGCCGGTCGACCCGGCGTTCGCCCCGGACAAGCTGCGGCTGACCGACCCGTGCGAGCTGCTGGACGAGGACGTGCTCAAGCGGTTCGGCACGCCCGGCGACCGCTCGCGCAGCGGGTTCAGCCGGTGCTCGAACTTCATGAAGGACAAGGGCGGGAAGGACCTGGCCGTGACCGTCGAGGTCGGCCAGACCATGACCACCGAGCTGAAGAACGCCGACAAGCAGCTCGCCGGCCTGCGCAGCTACGAGCAGGTGCTGGACAACAGCGCGTGCTTCGTGTCCGTCATCACGCAGGAGCAGCCCGGCCTCGGCATCACGGTGCAGATCGGGTACGAGGACGGTGACGCGTGCGCGCCCGGCCGTGAGATGGCCGTGTCGGTGGTCGAGCAGATCAAGGCCCGCGCGGCGACCCGGACGCCCGCCAAGGGCTCGCTGATCACGCTGGACCCGTGCGTGCTGCCGGACAAGGCGGCGGTCGAGGCGGCGGCGGGCGCCGATTACCGTCTGTACCCGTACGGGCTGCACAACTGCGCCTGGGTCGGCAAGGACCGCGAGGTGTCGTTGGCGTTCCGCGAGACGTTCATCCCCGACGACCGCGAGTTCGACGCCAAGCAGACCGAGGTCGACCTGGGTGGCGGCGTGACCGGCTACCAGGTGTCCAGCAGCACGGCGTTCCCGTCGTGCGAGGTCAAGTGGGTGCAGTTGGCGGGCTCCGACAACGACGGCGAGATCGGCGAGGTCAAGTCGGCCGGGCCGAAGGCGACCGAGTTCGACCGCTGCGCGACGGCCGTGGCGTTCGCCAAGGCGGTCATCGGCAAGATCCCGAAGGGCTGAACGGGGGCTGACATCACCCCCCGTTACCCGTTACTGTCGAGTAACACCCGCGTTCGTGCTTGTGCTTGGAGGGCCCGATGACGCAGACCGCTCCCACCACTCCGGCGCGGGCCGACGACGGGCAGCGGCGGTTCGCGTCGCTCGATCCCCGCACGGGTGAAGTCGTCGCCCACCACGTCGTCGCCTCGGAGGAGGACGTGCGCGAGGCCGTGCGCGTGGCGCGCGACGCCGCCGCCTTCTGGGACGACCTCGGGTTCGACGGCAGGCGGGCGCGGCTGGACGCGTGGCGCAAGGCGCTGGTCAAGCGGCTGGACGAGTTCCACGTGCTGATCAGCGCGGAGACCGGCAAGTCGGCCGACGACGCGCGCACCGAGGTGGCCCTGGTCATCGACCACCTGCACTGGGCGGCCAGGCACGCGGCGAAGGTGCTGGGCAAGCGCAAGGTCGCGCCGGGGATGTTGATGTACAACCACGCGGCGACCCTGGAGTACCGGCCGTTGGGCGTGGTCGGCGTGATCGGGCCGTGGAACTACCCGGCGTTCACGCCCATGGGTTCCATCGCGTACGCGTTGGCGGCGGGGAACGCGGTCGTGTTCAAGCCGTCGGAGTTCACACCCGGGGTCGGCGTGTTCCTGGCTTCCACGTTCGCCGACGTGGTGCCGGAGTACCCGGTGCTGCAGGTGGTGACCGGGTTCGGCGAGACCGGGGCGGCGTTGTGCGCGGCCGGGGTGGACAAGGTGGCGTTCACCGGGTCGACGGCGACCGGCAAGAAGGTGATGGCGGCGTGCGCCGCGTCGTTGACGCCGGTGCTGGTGGAGTGCGGCGGCAAGGACCCGCTGATCGTGGCCGAGGACGCCGACGTCCGGGCGGCGGCGGACGGCGCGGTGTGGGGCGGGATCTTCAACTCCGGGCAGACGTGCGCCGGGGTGGAGCGGGTGTACGTGGCGGACGCGGTGTACGACGAGTTCGTCGCGCTGGTGGTGGAGAAGGCCGGGAAGCTGCGGCCCGGTGGTGAGGCCGACGCGCACTTCGGTCCGATCACCATGCCCCAGCAGGTGGACGTCATCCAGTCGCACGTGGCCGACGCGTTGGAGCGCGGCGGGCGGGCGGTGGTCGGCGGGCTGGAGTCGATCCGGCCGCCGTACGTGGAGCCCGTGGTGCTGGTCGACGTGCCCGACGACTCGATCGCGGTGACCGAGGAGACGTTCGGGCCCACGTTGGTCGTGACGCGGGTGGCGGACGCGGACGAGGCCGTGCGGCGGGCGAACTCGTCGGCGTACGGGCTCGGTGCGACGGTGTTCTCGCGCAACCGGGGTGAGGAGATCGCCGGCAAGCTGCGGTGCGGGATGGTGTCGGTCAACTCGGTGCTGGCGTTCGCGTCGGTGCCCGGGTTGCCGTTCGGCGGGGTCGGGGATTCGGGGTTCGGGCGGATCCACGGGGAGGACGGGCTGCGGGAGTTCGCCTACGCCCACGCGGTGACCCGCAAGCGGTTCGGTGCTCTGCTGAACCCGATGACGTACGAACGGGGTTCCCGCACGATCCGGCACGTGGTCCGCATGGTCCGCCTCCTCTACGGCCGCTAACCCGCGTGTCCTACGTCCAGAACGCGTGTGTCCTACGTTCAGAGCGCGTGAGTCCTACGTTCGGGTCGGGTGAGTCCTACGTTCAGGACGCGTGTGTCCTACGTTCAGGACACCCGAGTTCAACGTTCAGGTGCGGTGGGGTGTGAGGCAGGGGGCAAGGCCGGGGGCGGTGGTCCAGTCCGGCTCGATTTGACATGGGGCCCTTACGGGCACTCCAGGCAGGCCAAAGCCGGCAGGCCCGGCGGGGAAAAGCGTCCCGCCAGGCCTGCCGGCTTCGACCAGCCTAAAGCACCCGAACCCATGTCAATTCGGGCCTCAGTGGGTTGGTGGCGGGTCCGATGTGGGTGGTGGGGATGGGGTGGGTTGGGGATGGTGGGGGTGGGTCGGGTTTGGTCAGTTGGTGAGGGTTTGTTCGAGGTCGGTGAGGACTTCTTCGGCGGCGAGGACGCCCAGGCCCAGGAACCACGTTTCGTCGCTGACGGGCTTGGCGTGGCCTGATCGGACGGCGGACAGGGTTTGCCACAGGGGGCCGCCCAGGACTTGTTGTTGGGCGGTCTTGGATTGGTCGCCGTAGGTGCCGATTAGGATCCAGTCGGCGTCGGCTTGGGCGATCTGTTCGGTGCTCACCTCGACGGCCAGGTCGTCCTTCTGGCTGGCCGGGGGTTGGGGGATGCCGGCGTCGATCAGGATCGTGCCGATGAAGCTCTTCTGGGCGTAGAGGCGGATCTTGCCCGGCATGAAGCGGAGCATGGTGATGGTCGGGCGCTTGCCCGCCTTGGACTCGATGGTCTCGCCCACCCGCTTGGCGTGGGTTTCGTAGTCGGTGAGGAGTTTCTCCGCCTCGGCGGAACGGTCCAGGGCGGCGGCGTTCAGGCGGAAGTTCTCCTTCCACGTGTAGCCGGGACGGGCGGCGAAGACGGTCGGGGCGATTTCCGACAGCTTCGGGTACTGCTGCTCGGCGCGCAGTTGGGAACCGATGATGAGGTCGGGCTGGAGCTTGGCGATGGTCTCCAGGTTGAGGCTCGTGATGCCGCCGACGTTCTCCGGGTTGCCCGCCTTGTCGCCGATGTAGCTGGGCATGGTGGGCGCGCCGTCGGGGTAGGCGACGCCGACCGGCTTGATGCCCAGCGCGACCACGTTGTCGAGCTCGCCGCCGTCGAGGACGACGACGCGTTCCGGGCGCTTCTCGATCACGGTCTCGCCCATGGCGTGCTTGATCGTGCGGGGGAACTGGCCCGGTTGGGCGTCGGTGCCGAAGCCGGCGCTCTTCTCGCCCGCCTTGCCGAACTCCGAGCCGCCCTGGGCCACCGCGGGCTTGTCGGCGGGCGCATCGGTCTGGCCGCACGCGGCGAGGGTGAGGGCGGCTGCCAGCAGGGCCGCGGTCCTGGTCTTCGACACTCCGGGGTTCCTCCACTACTCCAGGTCACTGACCTGCTGTTCTTAGGGTGTCCTCACCGTAGCTTCCGCTTTCGGGGTCGCTCGCGGTGGAGTAGTAATGGGGTGATCAGCGTCGATCGGGAGGTCACCCGTGAAGAAGATCATCAACGATCCGGCGACCGTCGTGGCCGATTCGCTGCGGGGCATGGCGCTCGCGCACGCCGACCTGCTGGACGTCCAGTACGACCCGGCGGTGGTGGTGCGGGCGGACGCGCCGGTGCCGCGCAAGGTCGCCGTCATCTCGGGTGGCGGGTCGGGGCACGAGCCGCTGCACGGCGGGTTCGTCGGGCGGGGGATGCTCGACGCGGCCTGCCCCGGCGCGGTGTTCACGTCGCCGACACCCGATCAGGTGGCGGCGGCGGTGGCGCGGACCGATGGCGGGGCGGGGGCGTTGCTGATCGTGAAGAACTACACCGGTGACGTGCTCAACTTCGAGACGGCGGCCGAGCTGGCGGCGGCCGACGGGGTGGACGTGCGGACCGTGGTGATCGACGACGACGTGGCGGTGAAGGACTCGCTGTACACGGCGGGACGGCGCGGTGTCGGCGGGACGGTGCTGCTGGAGAAGATCGTCGGGGCGGCGGCGGAACGTGGCGTCGACCTCGACGGGTGCGAGGCGTTGGCGCGGCGGGTGGTCGAACGCGTGCGGTCGATGGGCCTGGCGTTGACGCCCTGCACGGTCCCGCACGCGGGGGAGCCGTCGTTCACGTTGGCGGACGACGAGATGGAGCTGGGGATCGGCATCCACGGCGAGCCGGGGCGGCGGCGGGTGGCGGTCGGGACGGCCGAGGAGATGGTGCGCGCCCTGCTCGACCCCGTGCTGGAGGACTTGCCGTTCGGCGAGGGCGACCGGGTGCTGTTGTTCACCAACTCGATGGGCGGGACGCCGTTGATCGAGCTGTACTTGGCGCACGGGATCGCGGAGCGGCTGTTGGCGGAACGGGGGATCGCCGTGGCGCGGCGGTTGGTCGGGCCGTACATCACGAGTCTGGAGATGCAGGGCATGAGCTTGACGGTGTTGAAGCTGGACGACGAGATGGTCGAGCTGTGGGACGCGCCCGTGCAAACCCCGGCGTTGCGGTGGGGCGTCTGATGGCCTGCACGGCGGAGTCGGTCGCGGAGGCGGTGCGGGCGGTGGCGGCGGTCGTGGTCGAGCACCGCGAGGAGCTGATCCGGCTCGACCGCGAGATCGGCGACGGGGACCACGGCGAGAACCTGGCGCGCGGCTTCACGGCGTTGGTGTCCAAGTTGGACGAGGTGCCGTCGTCACCCGGTGGGGTGTTGAGGTTGGCGGCCACGACGTTGATCTCCACGGTGGGCGGCGCGGCGGGACCGTTGTACGGGACGGCGTTCCTGCGCGCGGCGACATCGGTCGGTGATGTCGCCACGCTGGACGGCGCGGCGGTGGCGGCGGCGTTGCGGGCGGCGTTGGACGGGGTGGTGGCGCGGGGGAAGGCGTCGTTGGGGGACAAGACGATGGTGGACGCGCTCACGCCCGCGGTGGCGGCCGCGGAGTCCGTGGCGGCCGGCGGTGGTGGCGTCGCGGAGGTGTTGACGGCGGCGGCCGACGCGGCCGAGATGGGTGCCGACTCGACCGTGCCGATGGTGGCGCGCAAGGGGCGTGCGTCGTACTTGGGTGAACGCAGTTCCGGGCACCTCGACCCGGGCGCGCGGTCGACGGCGTTGCTGCTGCGGACGTTGGCGGCGAGCGCGCGGTGATCGGTCTCGTGGTGGTGTCGCACAGCCGGAAGTTGGCCGAGGGGGTCGCCGAGCTGGCCGGGCAGATGGCGCCTTCGGTGCGGATCGTGCCGTCCGGCGGTGACGGAACGGGGGGACTGGGCACGGACTACGTGGCCGTCGGGGAGGCCATCGCGCGGGCCGATTCCGGGTCGGGTGTGGTGGTCCTGTTCGACCTCGGCAGCGCGAAGATGGTGGCCGACATGGCGGCCGAGGAGGCGGAGGGGTCGGTCGTCGTGGTGGACGCGCCGTTGGTCGAGGGCGCGGTGGCGGCCGCGGTGCGGGCGCAGGGCGGGGCCGGGTTGGCGGAGGTGGCGGCGGCCGCGTCCGGTGTCGCGCCGACGTCGGTGGTGGACGGGGACGTGGTGCGGGCCGAGGTGGAGTTGACGAACTCGGTCGGGTTGCACGCCCGGCCCGCCGCGTTGGTGGCGCGGGCGCTGGACCGGCTGGACGCGTCGGTCCACGTGCGGTTCGGCGACGAGTCGGCGGACGCGAAGAGCGTGTTGGCGTTGATGGGCCTGGGCGCGCCGGGCGGTGCGCGCGTGGAGGTCGTGGCGTCGGGGGCCGACGCGGCGGAGGCGGTGCGGAGGGTGGAGGAGCTGGCCGCGCGGCGGTTCGACGAATGAGCTGGTGAGGCGCGCCTGGACCGATCACTTGCTCGATACCGATGGTGAAGCTCACGCGAACGACGCGTGACGGCCGTGGGATAGTCGCGGTCAAGTTACCGTCCGGTAGCCACTCCGTTGAGTGGGAGGTGAGCAGTGACGCGCCAGTTCGACACGGTCGGTGTCGTCGGTCTCGGCACGATGGGCGCCGGTATCGCCGAAGTCCTCGCCCGGACCGGCACCACTGTGGTGGCGGTGGACGTGGACGAGGCGGGCCTGGCCCGCGGTCGCGGCCACCTGGACCACTCGACGGACCGCGCGGTGGCGGGCGGCAAGCTGTCGGCGGACGAACGTGACGCCACGTTGGCCCGCATCTCCTACGCCACGTCGTTGGACGCGCTGGCCGGTGTCGACCTCGTCATCGAGGCGGTGCCCGAGCGGATCGAGCTGAAGGCGGCCGTGTTCGCCGAGCTGGACCGGATCTGCGGGCCCGACACGGTGTTCGCGTCGAACACGTCGTCGTTGTCGATCACCGAGATCGGTGTCCACACCGGACGGCCGGGCAAGGTCGTCGGGCTGCACTTCTTCAACCCCGCGCCGGTGCTCAAGCTCGTCGAGGTGATCCGCACGGTCGTCACCGAGCCGGACGTGGTGACCGACGTGGTGGCGTTCGCCGAACGGATCGGCAAGACGCCGGTCGTCATCGGCGACCGGGCCGGGTTCATCGCCAACGCGCTGCTGTTCGGGTACCTCAACCACGCGGTGCGGATGTACGAGTCCCGTTACGCGACAAGGGAAGACCTCGACGCGGCCATGCGGTACGGGTGCGGCTACCCCATGGGACCGCTGGCGGTGCTGGACCTCATCGGCCTGGACACCGCGTACGAGATCCTCGACACGATGTACCACCAGTCGCGCAACCGGCTGCACGCGCCCGCGCCGCTGCTGAAGCAGATGATCACGGCGGGTCTGCTGGGGCGCAAGAGCGGGCGCGGCTTCTACACCTACGACGGGCCGGACTCGCCGGTCGTCGTGCCGGACGTCCTCACGCCGGTCGCGTCTCAGGAGGGTGAGTCGGCGCGCGAGGTGCAGCGGGTCGGCGTGATCGGCACCGGCACCATGGCCACGGGCATCGTGGAGGTGTTCGCCAAGCGCGGGTACGACGTGGTGCTGCGGGCCCGGTCGCGGGACAAGGCGGACGCGGCCGTCGGCAAGGTGCGCAAGTCGTTGGAGAAGGCGGTCTCGCGGGGGAAGCTGTCGGAGCAGGACCGTGACGCCGCGTTGGCCCGCGTGACGCCGGTGGTCGACTTCGCGGACCTCGCCGACTGCGACCTGGTGGTCGAGGCCGTGGCCGAGGAGCTGTCGATCAAGAAGGCGGTGTTCCAGGCGCTGGACGAGGTGTGCAAGCCGGGCGCGGTGCTGGCCACCACGACGTCGTCCCTGCCGGTGATCGAGTGCGCCGCCGCGACCGCGCGCCCCGGTGACGTCGTCGGCCTGCACTTCTTCAACCCGGCGCAGGTGATGAAGCTGGTCGAGGTCGTGGGGACCATCTCCACGTCGGCCGACGTCGTCGCGACGGCCCGCCGGGTGTGCCTGGACCTGGGCAAGGTGCCCGTGCACTGCGGCGACCGGGCGGGGTTCATCGTCAACGCGCTGCTGTTCCCCTACCTCAACGACGCGGTGAAGATGCTGGAGGCGCACTACGCGTCCGCCGACGACATCGACAACGCGATGAAGGTCGGCTGCTCGTTGCCGATGGGGCCGTTCGAGCTGCTGGACGTGGTCGGGCTGGACGTCTCGCTGGCCATCGAGCGGACCCTCTACCTGGAGTTCCGCGAGGCGGGCTTCGCACCAGCGCCGCTGCTGGAGCACCTGGTGAAGGCCGGGCGGTTGGGTCGCAAGACCGGCAAGGGGTTCCGCGACTACGCGGCCTGAGACCCGCGTTGCCCGGGCTGATGGCGTGGCGGGTTTCGGCGTTTGGCATCGTGGTCACCATGCGGCGTGTGGTGATCTCGCTCCTGGTGGCGGCGTTCGGTCTGACGAGCGCCTGCGCGTACACGGTCAACGGCACCCCGGTGGCGGAGCAGGTGCTCGACGTCGACCCGCCGTTCACGTCGGCCCAGCCCACGCCGACGGGGTCCGCGGACCCGTCCGACGACCGCTCCGAGCCGACCGGTGACGTCGGGGACATCTGCGCGTTGATCGGGTGGAAGGACCTGCCCTACGACGTGCCGGACAAGAACGCCAAGCCGACGGAGACCGGTTACGACAAGACGTTCGACCAGTCGTGCAAGTGGCAGACGTCGGTCGGGTCGCTGGACGTGGGCGTGACGCTGCGGTTCCGGGCGGGGCGGGCGATCACGCTGGAGCAGAGCAACGGCGAGTTCGACCTGGGTGACCGGAAGGTGACCTACTTCGACCGCACCACGGACACGTCCGTGCAGCCGTCGTGCGTGCTGGTGATGGACTACGCCGGTGGCGGGATCGGCATCATCGTGATCGACGGGACGGCCCGCTTCGGCGCGATCTGCGACCAGGGCAAGAAGGTCGCCGAGGCGCTGGTGGCGAAGGAACCCACCAGCTGAGCCACGTCCGGGCCTGCTCCGCGCGTGGTGCGGCGCAGGCCGCGGTCGTGGCGTGCGGTCAGCCGCAGCAACCGCCGCCGCAGCAGCCACCGCCGGTCGCGGGTGCGTCGGCTTTGCCGCTCAGCCCGGCCATGGAGAGCAGCTTGACCGTGTCGTCGTGGCCGTTCGGGCACGGTGCGGGCGCGGAGGCGTCGTCCATCGACCGCTTCACGTCGAAGGTCGAGCCGCACGCCTTGCAGCGGAATTCGTAGGTTGGCACGTCGCTCATTGTCCCCGGCGCGGCGGTGCCAGCACCAGCAAGGGCACCCCAACAGCGGACACGGCGGCGAGCAACGTCAACAACGGCAGGCTGTGCACCCAGCCGAGGCCCGCGGCGGCCACGTGCGTGCCCGCGAACGTGACGACCCACGTCCGCGAACTCGGCCGCAACCACACCGGGGCCAACGCCGACAGCGCGGTGACCAGCAGCAACATCGTGGACCCGAGCAGCACGCCCTGCCTGAGCCCGCGCGGCTGGCCGACCGGCACGTCCCGCTCGGCCACGATCGGACGTGCCACGTCACCGGCGACCACGTGCGGGGGTGACGGCTCGAACAGCAGCCCGCGCACCACCGGCAGCAGCGTCACGGCCACTTCGGTCACCAGGAGCAGGGTTAATACGACCCGTTGCCACTTGCTCACCCAGTGGACCGTAGGCGATCACCCAGGGCGAGCCCGGATACCCTCGTTCCTCGTGCCACGCCGTAACCGCCCGCAACGCCCTTCCGAGCCCTCACCCATCGGTGGGCACGGCTGGGCGCGGGCCGAGAGCGCCCCGGACGGCGAGTGGCTGGTGCGCACCGTCTCCGGCACCGCCACCACCAAGACCTACCGCTGCCCGGGCTGCGACCACGAGATCCGCCCCGGCACAGCCCACGTCGTCGCCTGGCCGGCCGCCGACTACGGCTCCGTCGAAGACCGCCGCCACTGGCACCAGGGCTGCTGGACCACGAGAACCCGCCGAGGCCCCACCACCCGCCGCTGGTAACGCTCCGTACCCGCCGACTCGGCCAACCCCTCCCCACCGGTCCGCCGATCGCACTGCCCGCCGACCGCCCGGTTCGCCGACCGCCCGGTTCGCCGGCCGCCTGGCCCGCCGATCGCACTGCCCGCCGACCGCCCGGCTCGCCGGCCGCCTAGCCCGCCGATCGCACTGCCCGCCGGCCGCCTGGTTCGCCGACCGCTCGGTCCGCTGAGCGCCTGGTTCGCCGAGCGCCTGACCCGCCGACCGCCCGGCCCACCGACCGCCGACCGCCCGGCCCACCGACCGCCGACCGCCCGGTCCGCCGAGCGCCTGGCTTGCCGATCTCCCGACCAGCGGATCAGGCGGTAATCGGCCGCCTGGACGCCCGTTCGACGGGCAGTCGAACGCCCGGCCAGCGGATCAGCGGACCGCCCGTTCGACGGGCAGCCGACCATCCGGCCAGCCGATCGCCGGCAGGGAACCCCAGGGCCCGCCGACCGCCCGCCAACCGTCGATGGCAGCCGATGCCCGGCTAGCTAGGCAGCACACCGACAGACCACCTCCGGCCGGCGACCGCTGCCACCACGCAGTCGCGACGGCCGCCTTCCACCACTGCCCCTGCTGGCACCGCCCCGTTGCGGCTGCTGCCACTGCCCCACAAGCTCGGCCGCTGTGGTGTCTTGTGGTCGGCCAGCCGTGAGAGGTGTCGTGGTTGGCGGCGAGTGCAGGCCGCCGGTGACGCAGGCGTTGGCGGCGCGGTGGGACGATGGGGTCGTGGGTGAGGTTCCGATCAAGGCCAACACCGTGCTCCCGGCGCGCCGGGAGGCGGTGACGTTGCGGACGGTCGATGGGTTGGGGTTGGTCGGGGAGTTGGCGTTGCCCGTCGATCGGCAACCGGTGGCCACGGTGGTGTTGCTGCACCCCCTGCCGACGCACGGCGGGATGATGGACTCCCACCTCTACCGCAAGGCGGCGTGGCGGTTGCCCGCGTTGGCCGGCCTGGCGGTGTTGCGGTTCAACACGCGGGGCACGGCCAGTGCCGCCGGGTGCAGCGAGGGCGCGTTCGACCACGCCGTGGGCGAGCGGCTGGATGTCGCTGCCGCCCTGGCGTTCGCGGCCGAACGGGGGTTGCCCCGGGTGTGGCTGGTCGGCTGGTCCTTCGGCACCGACCTCGCGCTGATGCACGGGTGCGAGCCGATGGTCGAGGGCACCGTGTTGATCTCACCTCCCCTGCGGTGGAGCAAGGCCGAGCACTTGCGGACGTGGGCGCGGTCGGGCAAGCCGGTGGTGTGCCTGGTGCCCGAGTTCGACACCTACCTCCCACCGGCCGAGGCCAGGCGGCGGTTCGGCGCGGACATCCCGACCGCGGACGTCATCGACTTCCCCGGCGCCAAGCACCTCATGGTCGGGCACACCGAAGAGGTGCTGGACGCGATCGTGTCCGCGGCCGTGCCCGAGGTGCCCACGCCGTTGCCGCGCACCTGGTCCGGCCCCCACGAGCGGTATCAGGCAACCATCGTGGCCTCCTGACGCCAGACCGGCACCGGACCCTCGACGGTCCTGCTCCCGCCCACGTGCGCGAAGCCCAGCTTCTCCGTCACGCGCTGGGAGGGCGCGTTGTCGGGGTCGGTGATGACCACGACCGGACGGTCCGGCCGGGCCCGGCCCGCCCAGTCGACGGCCGCGCGCGCCATCTCCGGTGCGTAGCCGCGACCCCAGTGCCGGGGGCGGAAGCGGTAGAACAGGTTGAACGTCGCCTCGCCGTCCAAGTCGTGGTGCCGCAGGCCGCCGAAGCCGATGACCTCCCCGGTCTCCGGCAGCTCCACGGCCCGGTACCCGATGCCGTCACGCGCCCAGTGCGCCTGCCACTCGGTCGGCATCTTCGCCACCTGTTCCGCCGACGGTGGCCCCGCTGGGTTATAGCGGTTCGCCCCCGGGTCGGACAGCACCGCGATCGCCGCGCGCACGTCACCCGGGCCGACGCGCCTGAGCAGGAGGCGGTCGGTGCGCATCCCGTCCGGTTCCGGGGTGGAGGTCATGCGACGAAGCTAGCGAGGGGGTCCGACAATTCCGGGTATGGAATCCGCTCCGCTCGTCCTGTTGCACGCCTTCCCGTTCGACTCACGGATGTGGGACGGGGTCCGTGACCTGCTGAAACCGATCACGCCGGACCAGCGGGGCGGCGATCGTTCACCCGATCTGGTGGCAGTTGCGGACGACGTGCTGCGGTTGCTCGACGAGCATGGGATCGAGCGGGCGGTGCTCGGCGGGTGCTCAATGGGCGGGTACGTGGCGATGGCCGTGCTGCGGCGTGACGCGTCGCGGGTGGCGGGGCTCGTGCTGGCCGACACGCGTGCGGGCGCGGACACGGAGGAAGCGCGGGCGAACCGGCTGACGATGGCCGCGCGCGTCGAGGCGGAGGGCCTCGGCTGGGTGCCGGACGCGGTCGTGGGCGGGCTGCTCGGACCGGCGGCGGACGACGCCGTGGTCGGGCGGGTGCGGGAGTTGATCCTCGACCAGGACCCGGCGGAGGTCGTGTGGGCGCAGCGGGCGATGGCGGCGCGACCGGACTCGACGGACGTGCTGGCCGGAGTCGACGTGCCGGCGTTGGTGCTGGTCGGGGAGCACGACTCGCTCACGCCGCCCGCGTTGGCCCGGGAACTGGCCACGACGCTGCGGCAGGGCGAGTACGTCGAACTGCCGGGCGTCGGTCACCTGAGCCCGCTCGAAGCGCCGGACGCGTTCGCCGCCGCCGTCCTCGACTGGCGACGGCGCGCCGGCGTGTGACGGCGTCCTGAGCGTTGAATTCGGGGGTCCTGAACGTAGGACACGCGCGTTCTGAACGTAGGACACGCGCGACGTGAAGGTAGGACTCCCGCGGGGTCAGCGCTTGGCCGGTTGGGGGCGCGCGATCTTCTGGGTTGGGGCGTCCGGGGTTGGCTTCGCCTCGTCGGTGGGAGCGGGATCCGGGGAGGCCGCGGGGGTGGGGGCAGCGGCCTCCCCGGATCG
>NZ_JAJUWT010000014.1 GCF_021390395.1 Saccharothrix sp. S26 | reverse complement strand
GGGCGTAGGTCTGGGACAACTCGCCGATCAGCGCGAGCTGCTGCGTGGTCAGCCGGCCGCCGTCGATCCGCACCCGCAGCATGAAGTACTCGTCATCCAGCTCTTCGGGCTCCAACGTCGCCGTGCGGCCCCCGTCGATACCGGGCTTGCGCTGGGTGTAGAGGCCGTACCAGCGGAAACGTCCCCGCAGGTCGGCCGGGTCGATCGAGTCGAAACCGCCGTGGGCGTAGATGTTCTCGATCCGCGACCGGACGTTGAGCGGGTTGTCGTCCTTCTTGCTCCGCTCGTTCGGGTTCAGCGGCTCGCGGTAGCCCAGCGCCCACTGCCCCTCACCTCGGCGCTGCTTGGTGCGCTGAGGCGTCGTCGTCGGGGGGACCATCCTCGTCCTCCGGGGTTTCGGGGCGCTGGTGCGCGTGCGAGTCCCGGTGGAGCTGTGGTGGGGGTCTCGTCAGCGCACCCGGCGCCGACGGGAACAAAAAGGCAGGCGCGGGTTATGCCGAACGACGGCACATCGCGCTGGAGACACGCCGGAAGTCGACGTGGCGGCGGACCACCAGGCGCACTCCGGTCGATGTCATGTCAGTCAGCGTGCCACGCGTCCATCTCGTGGTCCACCGCCATCCGCATCGTGGGACGGGGTTGCGCCGCTGGTAGATGGGACAATGGCGGACATGCCCTCCGCCCTGCCGATCGGTGACCCCGCGCCACCCGACGGCTCGCTGCCCGCGTCCGCGCTCACCGGTCTCGGCGACCGCCCGTTCGGGGTGTACGTGCACGTGCCGTTCTGCGCGACCCGGTGCGGCTACTGCGACTTCAACACCTACACCGCCGGTGAGCTGGGCACTTCCGCGTCACCGGCGTCCTGGCTGGAGGGCCTGCGCCGCGAGCTCGACCTCGCCGCGGCCGTGCTGGGCGACCCGCCGGCGGCCGACACGGTGTTCGTCGGCGGCGGCACCCCCTCGCTGCTCGGCGCAACGGGACTGGGCCAGGTGCTCGACGCGGTGCGCTCGTCGTTCGGCCTCGCGGCGGACGCGGAGGTGACCACGGAGTCCAACCCCGAGTCCACCTCGCCGGAGTTCTTCGCCGCCATCCGTGACGCGGGTTACACCCGGGTGTCGCTGGGCATGCAGTCGGCCGCCCGGCACGTGCTGGCCGTGCTCGACCGCGCGCACACGCCCGGCCGCCCGGTGGCCGCCGCGCGCGAAGCCCGCGCCGCCGGGTTCGACCACGTGAACCTCGACCTCATCTACGGCACGCCGGGCGAGACGGTCGCGGACCTCCGCTCGTCGCTGGACGCCGTGCACAGCGCGGGCGTCGACCACGTCTCGGCGTACGCGCTGATCGTCGAGGAAGGCACCGCGCTGGCCCGCCGGGTGCGTCGCGGAGAGCTGCCGATGCCCGACGACGACGTGCTCGCCGACAAGTACGAGCTGATCGACTCGGCCCTCACCGCGCAGGGCCTGACCTGGTACGAGGTGTCGAACTGGGCCGCGTCCGCCGACGCCGCGTGCCGGCACAACCTGCTGTACTGGCAGGGCGCCGACTGGTGGGGCGCGGGCCCCGGCGCGCACAGCCACGTCGGCGGCGTGCGCTGGTGGAACGTCAAGCACCCGGCCAAGTACGCCGAGCTGCTGGCCGCCGGCACGTCACCCGCCGCGGGACGCGAGATCCTCGCCGACGACGACCGCCGGGTGGAACGCGTGCTGCTCGAACTGCGCCTGGCCACCGGCCTCCCGCTGGACGTCCTCGACCCCGAAGGCCGGGCCGAGGCCAAGACCGCCGCCGCCGACGGCCTGCTCGACCCCGACGCCCTCGACCGCGGCCGCTGCGTCCTCACCGACCGCGGCCGCCTGCTCGCCGACGCCGTCGTGCGCCGCCTCACGTGACCGTCCCGGCGAGCCACACCGAAGCCCGCCGGGACGTTTTTCCGATCCGGCCCCGAACCTCCGTAAACTCGGGGTGAAGCAGCTCGGTCTGTCCTGGAGGTGACGTGCGTGAACGCCGATGAGCGCCGGTTCGAGGTACTGCGCGCGATCGTCGCCGACTACGTGTCGAACCAGGAGCCGGTCGGGTCGAAAGCCCTGGTGGAACGGCACAACCTGGGCGTTTCGAGCGCGACGGTCCGCAACGACATGGCGTCGCTGGAAGAGGACGGGTACATCACCCAGCCGCACACCAGCGCCGGCCGCGTGCCCACCGACAAGGGCTACCGCCTGTTCGTGGACCGGCTCAGCGAGGTCAAGCCGCTGTCCACGCCCGAGCGCAAGGCCATCCAGAACTTCCTCGAAGGCGCCTACGACCTGGACGACGTGCTGCGCCGCAGCGTGCGGTTGCTGGCCCAGCTGACCCGCCAGGTCGCCGTCGTGCAGTACCCGACGCTGAGCCGCTCCACCGTCCGCCACATCGAGGTGCTCGCCATCACACCGGCCCGGCTGATGCTGGTGCTGATCACCGACACCGGGCGGGTGGACCAGCGCTCGGTCGACCTCGGCGACGTGGTCAGCGAGGAGAACGTGGCCCGGATCCGGTCCATGCTCAACGGCGCCATGGTCGGCAAGCGCCTGTCCGACGCCTCCGCCGAGGTCGCCAAGCTGCCCGACGAGTCGCCCGGCGACCTGCGCGACATCGTGCTGCGGGTGAGCACCGTGCTCATCGAGTCGCTGGTGGAGCACCCCGAGGAACGCCTGGTCCTGGGTGGCACGGCGAACCTCACCCGCAACGTGGCAGACTTCCCGGGTTCCCTGCGCCAGGTGCTGGAGGCGCTGGAGGAGCAGGTCGTGGTGCTCAAGCTGCTCGCCGCGGCCCGCGACCCCGGCCGGATCCTGGTGCACATCGGCGAGGAGAACGAAGCGGCCGAGATGCGCAGCACCTCGGTCGTGTCCATCGGCTACGGCAGCCGGGACAACCTGCTCGGCGGCATGGGAGTGGTGGGGCCCACCCGCATGGACTACCCCGGCACGATGGCGGCGGTGCGAGCGGTCGCCAACTACGTGGGTGAGATCTTGACCGGACGGTGACGGCGGGGGAACACCGCGGTCGGGCAGGACGTTCCGCAAGCGAGCGGGCGCGTGTCGAAGCGCGTTCGCAGGAGGAAACACGGTGGCGAGGGACTACTACGGCACGCTCGGGGTCGCCAAGAACGCGACTCCCGACGAGATCAAGCGCGCCTACCGCAAGCTCGCGCGGCAGCTGCACCCCGACGTCAACCCCAACGAGGAAGCGCGCTTCAAGGAGGTGACCGCCGCCTACGAGGTCCTGTCGGACCCGAAGAAGCGGCAGGTCGTCGACCTGGGCGGCGACCCGTTGGAGCCCGGCGGCGGTGGCGGCATGCGCGACCCGTTCGCGGGGTTCGGTCTCGGCGACATCATGGACGCCTTCTTCGGCGCGGGCGGCGGGGGCGGGCGCGGTCCGCGCAGCCGGGTGCAGCCCGGCTCGGACGCGCTGATCCGGCTGTCGATGACGCTGGAGGAGTGCGCTGCGGGCGCGTCGCGGGAGCTGACCGTGGACACGGCGATCCTGTGCGACCGGTGCGTGGGCAGCGGCTGCGCCGAGGGCTCGTCCCCGGTGCGCTGCGACACGTGCGGCGGCCGGGGCGAGGTGCAGTCGGTGCAGCGCTCGTTCCTGGGCCAGGTCGTCACGGCGCGGCCGTGCCCGGTGTGCCGCGGCCTCGGCGAGGTCATCCCCGACCCGTGCCAGCAGTGCGCGGGCGAGGGCCGGGTGCGCTCGCGGCGCACCATCTCGGTGCAGATCCCGGCCGGCGTGGCCGAGGGCATGCGGGTGCGGCTCGCGGGCCAGGGCGAGGTCGGCCCCGGCGGCGGACCGGCCGGTGACCTCTACGTCGAGGTCGAGGAGGTGCCGCACGAGATCTTCGAGCGCGACGGCGCGAACCTGCACTGCTCCATCCGCATCCCGATGACGACCGCCGCGCTCGGCGCGGTGCTGCCGCTGCAGACGTTGGACGGCGAGGAGGAGCTGGAGATCGAGCCCGGCACCCAGCCCAACACCGAGCTGGTGCTCACCGGGCGCGGCATGCCCCGGCTGCGCTCCAGCGGCCGCATCGACGGTCGCGGCGACCTGCACGTGCACCTCGAGGTCGTCACGCCGGCCAAGCTCGACGCCCGGCAGGTCGAGCTGCTGCGCGAGCTGGCCGTGCTGCGCGGCGAGGACGAGCCGACGCTCGCGCACAACGGCAAGGGCGTCGGCGGGCTGTTCTCGCGGCTGCGCTCCGGCCGCAACCACCGGTGACGCTGCCGGTCTTCCTGGTCGCCGCGCTGCCGCCCGGTGACGAGGCCGTCCTGGACGGCCCCGAAGGGCGGCACGCGGCCACCGTGCGCCGGTTGCGCGCGGGGGAGGAGCTGGTGCTCTCCGACGGCACCGGCGCCCAGGTGCGCTGCGTGGTCGAGGAGGCGTTCAAGGACTCCCTGCGGCTGCGCGTCGTGGAACGCTGGGTCGTGCCCGAGCCGGCCGTGCGGGTGGTCGTGGCGCAGGCCCTGGTGAAGGGCGACCGGGGCGAGCTGGCCGTGGAGCTGGCCACCGAAGCGGGCGTGGACGCCGTCGTGCCGTGGCGCGCCTCGCGCTGCGTGACCAAGTGGGAGGACGGCCCGCGCGGAGCGAAGGCCCTCGAACGGTGGCGGAGCACGGCGCGTGAGGCGGCCAAGCAGGCCCGCCGGGCGCGCGTGCCGTCGGTCGCCGAACCCGTTTCCACGGCCGGCCTGGCGCGGTTGGCCGCGTCCGCGTCGGTCGCTTTGGTTTTGCACGAATCCTCTTCGTCGGGCATCGGATCGGTTCAGTTGCCCGCTTCGGGTGATGTGCTGCTGGTCGTCGGACCGGAAGGCGGCATCACCGACGAGGAATTGTCGGCGTTGACCGGCGTCGGCGCGCACGTAGTGCGACTGGGACCTACCGTTCTGCGAGCGTCGACCGCCGCCGCGGTCGCTTTGGGTGCGCTGGGTGTGTTGGCCGATCGCTGGCGGTAATTGGCCTTGCTCCCTTCTGGCGAACACCCGACGCAGGGGTTACGCTCATGGCAGAGGGGTTGACTTCGGCTAAGCACGATCACCCCCTCGGCAGACCCGCCGGACACCTCCCCCCTCGGTCCGGCGCTAGCCGCGTCGCGGTGGGACGACCCCCAGGTCTCACCGCGACGCGGCCTCTTTTTTGTCACCAAGGGGTTTCGATTGCGCATCGTCTACGGCCCGCACCCGAGCCAGTTCGGCGAGTTTTCCGCACCGTCCGGTGAATCATTTCCGGTGATCGTGGTAATCCATGGTGGTTTTTGGCACCAGCGTTATGGGCTCGAACTCGGCCGCCCGTTGGCCGCTGACCTGGTCATTCACGGGGTCGCCGCGTACAACGTGGAGTACCGGCGGGTAACCGGCGGTGGCGGTTGGCCTGCGACCGGTGACGACGTCCTCGCCGCCATCGACGCCCTCGACCCGTCGCTCGGCCCGGTCGTCACGCTCGGTCACTCCGCCGGCGGGCACCTCGCCGTGTGGGCCGCCGCCCGCCACCCCCGCGTGGTGGGCGCGGTGGCCCAGGCGGGCGTGCTCGACTTCCTCCAGCACCCGCGGATCACCCGCCGTGCCGCGGAACTGCTGGGCGGCACGCCGGCCGAGGTGCCCGACCGCTACGCCGACGCCTCGCCCGCCGCGCAGCTCCCGATCGACAAACCGCTGGTCCTGGTGCACGGCGAGGACGACGAGGACGTGCCGTTCGCCCAGAGCGAGGCGTTCGCGCGCGCCTCGGGCGCCGAGCTGATCGCGCTGCCGGCCACCGACCACATGGCCCTGATCACGCCGGGCACCGACGCCTGGGCCGCCTGCCGCACCGCCGCCCTCCGCCTGGCCCGAACGTAGAACTCACCGGTCCTGAACGTACGACTCTCGCGAGAGTCCTACGTTCAGAACGCGCGTGTCCTACGTTCAGAACCCCCGAGTTCAACGCTCAGAACGGCGTGGGCGGCTCGGGTCGGTAGCCTGCGGAGCCATGTCCGACTGCCTGTTCTGCCGCATCGTCGCCCGCGAGATCCCGGCGACCGTGGTGCACGAGACCGACACCACGCTGGCGTTCCGCGACATCGCGCCCCAAGCCCCGACGCACGTCGTGCTGGTGCCCAAGGTCCACGCGCCCGACGCCGTGGCCCTGGCCGCCGCCGCGCCCGGCGTGCTGGACGACCTGTTCCTGGCCGCCGGCGAGGTGGCCAAGTCCGAGGGCGTGGCCGACAGCGGCTACCGGCTGCTGTTCAACACCGGCGACGACGCGGGCCAGACCGTCTTCCACGCCCACCTGCACGTCCTCGGCGGACGACGCCTCGGACCCCTGGCCTAACCCAGGGCCTGCATCACCGGCGCGTGCAGCCGCGCCCGGTCACCGCTCAACGCCCCGCGCACCATCAGGTCGACGGTGGACCGCGGCACGACCCCGCGCGCCGCCAACCACGAGCCCAACGCCGCGTCACGCACGTCCACCCGCACCACCGCGCCGACCGCCACGTCCGCGACCAATTCCGCCGCACGCCCCACCGACGGCGCCACCACCGGCCCCACCATGGTCACGTCACCGTTGACCCAGGTCGCCACGAACCCGTCGTCGGCCACCCTGACCTGCGCCGCGAACCCGAACAGCTCGTCCCACATCGCCGACCGGTCGGCGCCGAACACCTCGGCGTCGACCGCCACCACCCCCGCCCGGTCCGCCTCCGACACGGGCCGCGACGTGCCCGACGCCGTCCCGTCGAACGCCCCGACGTGCGCGGTCACCGAACCCACCGACCGGAAGCCCAGCTTCTCGTACAACGGCTTGCCGTACGAAGTCGCGTGCAGCGACACCACCGGCGTGCCCGCGAACGCCAACGCGTGCTCCATCAGCCGCCGCCCCAACCCGCGCCCGCCGTGGCTCGACGCCACCAGCACCATGCTCACCGCCGCGTGCTCCTCACCGAAACGAGTGACGATGGTCGTGCCGACCAGCTCGTCGCCGTCGAACAGCCCGAAACCGGTCCCGACCCGCAGCAGGAACGCCCACTTCGCCGGCTCCTCCGGCCACTTCCGGTCCGAGGCGAGGCGGACGCAGGCGGGCAGGTCGTCGGGGGTGAGCACGCGCAAGTTCTCCACGGGTTCGAGTACACCCGCCGTGTCCAACCCGTTTCTTACTCCGGTGCGGACTGTCGGTGGGGGCGACTAGCATCGGAGCCGGCAGGTCGAATTCACCCGAGCACGGCGCGAACGCGCAGGAAGAGGGCCCGAGGCCACGTGGCCGGTACCGACGACAACACGCCGCAGGCACCCACCGCGGCCGACGCCCAATCGAAGTTCGCCGTGCCCGACGGCGCGGTGCTCGCCCTGCTCGGGTCGCGTGACGAGAACCTCCGGCTCGCCGAGGAACTGCTGGTCGCCGACGTGCACGTGCGCGGCAACGAGATCACGCTCTCCGGTCAGCCCGCGGACGTGGCGTTCGCCGAACGGGTGTTCTCCGAGCTGGTCACGCTCGCCAGCCGCGGTCAGCAGGTGGGCCCGGACACGGTCCGCCGCACGGTCGCGATGCTGTCCGCGGGCACCGCGGAGTCGCCCGCCGAGGTGCTGAGCCTGGACATCATCTCCCGGCGCGGCCGCACCATCCGGCCCAAGACGCTGAACCAGAAGCACTACGTGGACGCGATCGACCGGAACACCGTGGTGTTCGGCATCGGTCCCGCGGGCACCGGCAAGACCTACCTGGCCATGGCGAAGGCCGTGCAGGCGCTGCAGGCCAAGCAGGTCAACCGGATCATCCTGACCCGGCCGGCGGTCGAGGCGGGCGAGCGGCTGGGCTACCTGCCGGGCACCCTGTACGAGAAGATCGACCCGTACCTGCGCCCCCTGTACGACGCCCTGCACGACATGGTGGACCCCGAGTCCATCCCGCGCCTGACCCAGGCGGGCACGATCGAGGTCGCCCCACTGGCCTACATGCGTGGTAGGACGCTTAATGATGCGTTCATCATCCTGGACGAGGCGCAGAACACGACGCCCGAACAGATGAAGATGTTCCTCACCCGGTTGGGCTTCGGGTCGAAGGTCGTGGTGACCGGTGACATCACGCAGGTCGACCTGCCCGGTGGGCAGCGCAGTGGCCTGAAGGTGGTCAAGGACATCCTCGAAGGGGTGGACGACGTCCACTTCTCCGTCCTGACCAGCAGCGACGTCGTCCGCCACCGGCTGGTCGCCGACATCGTCGACGCCTACGAGAAGTGGCAGGTCGAGCAGGACGAGGGCGACGCGGCCAACGGTCACCAGCACCACGCCGGACCCGGTGCGCGGTCGCGTGGGCAGCGCCGGGGACGATAGGCGCCGTGAGCATCGAGATCGCGAACGAGTCGGGCGTGAGCGTGGACGAGCCGTCCATCGTCGCCGCCGCCCGGTTCGCCCTGGACCGGATGGGCGTCAGCCCGTTGGCCGAGCTGTCCGTCCTGCTGGTGGAGCTGGACGTGATGGCGGACCTGCACCAGCGCTGGATGGACCTGCCGGGTCCGACCGACGTGATGGCGTTCCCGATGGACGAGCTGGACTCGGCGCGCCGACCCGACGCCGCGGGCCTGGGCCCGGCGCTGCTCGGCGACATCGTGCTGTGCCCGGACTTCGCCAAGGACCAGGCCAAGAAGGCGGGCCACAGCCTGCTGGACGAGCTGCACCTGCTGACCGTGCACGGCGTGCTGCACCTGCTCGGCTACGACCACGCCGAGCCCGCCGAGGAGCGGGAGATGTTCACGCTGCAGAACCGCATCCTGGGCGACTTCCGCACCGCGGCGGCCGAGGCGGAGCGCAAGTCGGCGCAGCGCGAGGCCGACTCGAAGCTCCTCGGGGCGGTCGGCCTGGAGGACGCGGACCGACCCGAGCCCACAGCCTGAGGCGGCCGAGGTGATGGGCAGTTCCGCCGGCTTGTTGGTGTTGGCCGTGGTGTTGGTGTTGTCCGCCGGTGCGTTCGCGGGAGTGGACGCGGCGCTGGGCACGGTTTCGCGGGCACGGGTCGAGGCGTTGCAGCGGCAGGGCCGGGCGGGTGCGGGGCAGTTGATCCAGCTGCTGGCCGACCGGCCGCGGCACGTGAACCTGCTGCTGTTGCTGCGCCTGGGCTGCGAGCTGGCCGCGACGGTGATCGTGACCGTGGTGTGCCTGGGTCTCATCACCACGGAGTGGGCGGCCATGCTGGTCGCCGGGCTGAGCATGCTCGTGGTGTCGTACGTGCTGGTCGGCGTGGGTCCGCGGACGATCGGCCGGCAGCACCCGTACGCGGTGAGCCTGCTGGCGGCGGGCCCGATCCGGGTGCTGGGCCGCGTGCTGGGGCCGTTGAGCAGGTTGCTGATCCTGGTCGGCAACGCGATCACGCCCGGCAAGGGCTTCCGCGAGGGCCCGTTCTCATCCGAGGTGGAGCTGCGCGAGCTGGTCGACATGGCGCAGGAACGCGGCGTCGTGGACGAGGGCGAGCGGGAGATGATCCACTCGGTCTTCGAGCTGGGCGACACGATCGCGCGCGAGGTGATGGTGCCGCGCACGGAGATCGTGTGGATCGAGCAGACCAAGTCGATCCGCCAGGCACTGGCCCTGTCGCTGCGCACCGGCTACACGCGGGTGCCGGTGATCGGGGAGAGCGTGGACGACATCGTCGGCGTGGTGAACCTGAAGGACCTCGTGCGGTTGACGTTGGCCGAGGAGCCCAACGGCACGTCGGTGGCGGACGTGATGAAGCCGGCGTCGTTCATCCCGGACTCGAAGCCGATCGCGGACCTGCTGCGGGAGATGCAGCTGTCGCGCAACCACCTGGCGGTGGTGGTGGACGAGTACGGCGGCACGGCGGGGCTGCTCACCATCGAGGACATCCTGGAGGAGATCGTCGGCGAGATCACCGACGAGTCCGACACCGACGACCGGCCGCCGGTGGAGCACCTGGACGACGGTTCGGTGCGGGTGAGCGCGCGGTTGCCGGTGGACGACCTGGACGCGGTGTTCGGCACGGAGCTGGACGACCACGAGGTCGAGACGGTGGGTGGGTTGCTGGCGCAGCGCCTGGGCCGCGTGCCGCTGCCGGGCACGGAAGCCGAGATCGCGGGCCTGCGGATGCGGGCCGAGGGCGGCAAGGACGAACGCGGGCGGATGCGCATCACGACGGTGCTGGTGCGCCCGGTGAACAACGGCGACCACAGCGAGGGGACCACCGATGAGTGACCTCGACCCCGAGGACCAGAAGATCGTCACGCTGGCGCGCTCGGCTCGGGCCCGGACGGGTGCGGCGGAGGGTGCGGCGGTGCGTGACACCGATGGCCGGACCTACGCGGCGACCACGATCGCGTTGCCGTCGCTCAAGCTGACGGCGCTGCAAGCGGCCGTGGCGGCGGCGGTGTCCAGCGGTGCCGAGGGCCTGGAAGCGGCGGCCGTCGTCACCGCCTCCGGCGAGGTGGACGCGGACTCGGTGGCGGCGGTGCGCGACCTGACCGCCGGTGCGCCCGTGCTGCGCGCCGACGCGTCCGGTGCTGTGCAGGAGACCGTGTAGGGCGCTACAGCAGCACGCCCGCGCGGCCGAGGTCGTGGTCGAAGTACGCGGCGAGGGTGGACGCGGACGCCCGGTGGACGATCGGCTGCGAGGCCGGGTCGAGCACCAGGTAGTCGCCGTCGTAGGCGGCGACGGTGAGGAAGTGCGGCACGTTCCGACCTGACCACGGCAGGCCGACCATGTTGCCCGCCATGATCGCCGGGCGGCCGTTGCGGACGTGGGTGAGCACGCGGTTGAGGTCGTTGAACACCACGGTCGCGTACACGCCGTTGGCTGCGAGCGCGCGCTTGACGTCGGACTCGTTCGTGCCGAACTTGGCCGGGTCGTTCCACGTCGGGTCGTAACCCATGTCGGACCGGGCGCGGTTGATCGCGTCGACCGGACGGCTCGCGTTCCACGACCTCGGCGTCACGCCCGCGGCGAGCAGCGCGGACACCACGCTCGCCGGCCCGCAGTCCTCGCCCTGGTTGGGCTGGCCGTGGAACTGGGACACCGGTACCAGCCGGCTCGTCGGCGTGCCGCAGTCCGGCACGCCCGGGATGCGGTAGTCGTACCCGGTGGCCATGTAGGCGTCGGCGAGGTAGCCGCGCAGCGCCGGCACGTAGTCCCACAGGTCGCTGGTGAACCCACGCGTGTTGGTCACCGACTGGCCGCGCACCTGGCACGAGATGTCGACCCGCTGCCCGTCCCACACCAGGCCGAGCGACGAGCTGGCGGACGTGGGCGCGGAGCGGATGTTGAGGCCGTCGCCGTCGGTGTTGCCGACCGTCGCGGTCGCGGCCGATGCCACTCCCGCGCCCGCGACGAGCGCGGACGCCACGAGCACCGGTACGAGCAGCGAGCGGAGTAATCGGGTCACGGGTGCCTCCAAGCGGTTACCGGTCGGTTACCCCGAGTGTGATCCGGTCGTGCCGCGCGGGGTTCCGGGTGAACGGTGGCCGCTTCGTGGTCGCGCAACACCGGACTCCGGCGGGCGACCGGGGGAACGGGCGGGTATCGGCACCTGGCGCGGCGCGGTCGGCGGGGGCGGGGACAATGGGCGGATGGATGGTTACCGCTCCGGGTTCGCGTGCTTCGTCGGCCGCCCCAACGCAGGCAAGTCGACGTTGACCAACGCGCTGGTCGGGACCAAGGTCGCGATCACGTCGAGCAAGCCGCAGACCACCCGGCACACCATCCGGGGCATCGTGCACCGCGAGGACGGCCAGTTGGTCCTCGTGGACACCCCCGGCTTGCACCGCCCGCGCACCCTGCTCGGCCAGCGGCTCAACGACCTGGTCCGCGAGACGTGGTCCGAGGTGGACGTGGTCGGGTTCTGCGTGCCCGCCGACCAGAAGGTCGGCCCCGGCGACAAGTTCATCGCCGCCGAGCTGGAGAAGATCGCCAAGCGCACGCCGGTCATCGGCATCGTCACCAAGACCGACCTGGTCGGTCAGCAGCAGGTCGCCGAGCAGTTGCTGGCGTTGCAGAACGTGATGGACTTCGCCGACCTGATCCCGGTGTCGGCGGTGGACGGCTACCAGGTCGACACCCTGGCGGACCTGGTGCTGGGCAAGCTGCCGGAGGGCCCGCCGCTGTACCCGGACGGCGAGCTGACCGACGAGCCGGAGCTGACCCTGGTGGCCGAGCTGATCCGCGAGGCCGCGCTGGAGGGCGTGCGCGACGAGCTGCCGCACTCGATCGCCGTCGTGGTGGAGGAGATGCTGCCCCGCGAGGGCCGGGACGACCTGGTGGACATCCACGCCAACGTGTTCGTGGAGCGCCCGAGCCAGAAGGCGATCATCCTGGGCCACCGCGGCGAGCGCCTCAAGCAGGTCGGCATCACCTCCCGCAGGCAGATCGAGAAGCTGCTCGGCACGCGCGTCTACCTCGACCTGCACATCAAGATCGCCAAGGACTGGCAGCGCGACCCGAAGCAGTTGCGCAGACTGGGGTTCTAGGTGGCGAACCTCTACCGGGACACCGGGGTGGTCCTGCGGGTGCAGAAGCTCGGCGAGGCCGACCGGATCATCACGCTGCTCACCCAGCGGCACGGCAAGGTGCGCGCGGTGGCCAAGGGCGTGCGCCGCACGTCGTCCCGGTTCGGCGCGCGGCTGGAGCCGTTCGGGCACGTCGACGTGCAGTTCTACCCGGGCCGGTCGCTGGACGTGATCACGCAGGTGGAGACGCTGGACGCGTTCGGCGTGGTGCTGGTGGACGACTACCAGCGCTACACGGCGGCGTGCGCGGTGCTGGAGACCGCCGACCGGCTCACCGCCGAGGAGGGCGAGCCGGTCCTGCGGCTGTACCTGCTGGTCACGGGAGCGTTGCGGGCGTTGGCGGCGAAGGAGCGGGATGCCTCGCTGATCCTGGACGCCTTCCTGATGCGCGCGATGGCGTTCGCGGGGTGGGCGCCGGCGGTGGACGAGTGCGCCCGCTGCGGCGACCCCGGCCCGCACCGGGCGTTCAACGTGCACGCGGGCGGCATGGTGTGCCCGCGGTGCCGGCCACCGGGCAGCGCCACGCCGTCGGCCGACACGTTGCGCCTGCTCGCCGCGCTGCTGCACGGCCGGTGGGACGTGGTGGACGGCATCCCCGCGGTGGCCCGCCGCGACGCGAGCGGCCTGGTCGCCGCGCACTTGCAGTGGCACCTGGAGCGGCAGTTGCGCTCGCTGCCGTTGGTCGAGCGCAAGGCGCAGCCGGCCGACGGTTAGAGTCGCCTGCCGCACGAGAAACCCACCCTGGAGAGGACAGCCATGCTCCGCCGACGGCGGGTTGAGCGCGTCCAGCGCGTTCCCCGACCCCCGGAACCGCACCCGACCGGCGCGACGCCGCCGGTGCTGCCCGCGGACCTCGTGCCCCGGCACATCGCGATCGTGATGGACGGCAACGGCCGCTGGGCCAACCAGCGCGGGTTGTCGCGCATCGAGGGGCACAAGCGCGGTGAGGCCGTCGTGGTCGAGGCGGCCAAGGGCGCGATCGAGATGGGCGTGAAGTGGCTGTCGCTGTACGCGTTCTCCACGGAGAACTGGCGGCGCAGCCCGGAGGAGGTCCGCTTCCTCATGGGCTTCAGCCGTGACGTGATCCACCACCGCACCGACGAGCTGGACGAGCTGGGCGTGCGGGTGCGGTGGGCGGGCCGGCGGCCCAGGCTGTGGCGCAGCGTCATCAAGGAGCTCGAGGTCGCCGAGGAGCGCACGAAGGACAACACCGTGCTGAACCTGGCGATGTGCATCAACTACGGCGGGCGGGCCGAGATCGGTGACGCGGCGCGCGAGATCGCCCGGCTGGTCGCGGCGGGCGAGGTCAACCCGGAGAAGGTGGACGAGCGCACGCTGGCCAAGCACATGTACCAGCCGGAGATGCCGGACGTGGACCTGTTCATCCGGCCGTCCGGTGAGCAGCGCACCTCGAACTTCCTGCTGTGGCAGTCGGCGTACGCGGAGCTGGTGTTCCAGGACATCCTGTGGCCCGACTTCGACCGGCTGGACCTGTGGCGCGCCTGCGAGGCGTACGCCATGCGCGACCGGCGCTTCGGCGGCGCCGTGGACAAGCCCGACGTGGAGGATTCTTAAGTGACCGACCAGGACGCCAAGGTGACCGCGGAGCTGCTCACCGCGGCCCGTGAGGCGTTGGAGATGTTCCACGACGTCCACGTCGACGACGACGGCGCGTTGAGCTTCCAGCACGGCGAGGTGCCGTGCGCGGTGCAGGCGATGCGGTTGGCCGAGGGCCTGACGGTGCTCAGCCTGACCTGCGTGGTGGCGTGGGACCTGCCCGACGACCGCAACCTCGCCGTGTCCGCCGCCGAACGGGCGGGACAGGGCCTGTTCGGCACGCTCGGCGTGGTGCACACCGAGCGCGGGATGGATGTCACGTTGCGCTACGCGTTCCCGGCGGAAGGTCTCAAGCCGGAGCCGTTGAGCACGCTGCTGATGTTGGTCGTGTCCACCGCCTCGCAGCTGCGCAACGAGCTGCTGGCCGGAACCGGGAGTGCCTGATGGCCGGTGTGATCGTGTACGAGCCCGACGACGAGACGGACGTGGAGGGCCTGCCGTGGGCCGTCACGTTCGAGGCTTCGGCGGGGGAGGAGTGGGCGTCGTTCGTGTGCGGCCCCTACGACCGCGACGACGCGGTGAAGCTGGCCGAGGAGGTGCTCGCCGCGAGCCGCGGCGTGACCGCCGTGGTCGAGCCGCTGTTGCCGGTGACCGAGGCGGCGGACGTGCTGGCGACGATCGCGGAGCTGCGTGACGAGGAAGCCGACCCGGAGTAACCGTGCGTGATCGAACCGGTACGGTCGGGCCCGAACGGGCGTCGACCTGACCGGGGGGTCTGGTGAGTTCACCGAAGATCACGGAACTGGGGAGGGTGGACGGGGCGTCGGTGGCGGTCGCCGCCACCGCCGAGCCGTGGAACCCGGGGATCGACGCGCTGGTCGTGTCCGTGGGCGAGGTCCTCGGAGACCTCGGGGCGGAACTCGCGGACCGGTTCCCGAGCTTCGACCGGGCCGTCTCCCGGATCACCCTCGCCCGCATCGGGGCGTCCGACCCGAGGGTGGTCCGGCTCAAGGGCATCGGCTCGCTCGGCCTCGTGGTCCTCGCGTCGCCCCACGGCGAGTACGGGATCGTGGACACGTCGAGCGTGGCGGCGGCGACGCGGGCGGCTATCCGCGCGGCTGCCAGGGAGGGCGCGAACGGCGTCGCGCTGCCCCTGCTCGCCACGGGCGCGCTCGGCCTTTCTCCGCGCGAGGTCGCCGCGGTGGTCGTGCCCGTGGTGCTGGACGTGCTGCGTTCACCCTCCAGGCAGGCGTTGCGGCAGGTCGTGCTGTTCGGCCGCGATGCACAGGTGGTCGACGCGGTCTCCCGGCAGTGGTCCGACCACGGCCGGCCACCGGTGGAGGCCGCGGCGTCGACGTCGGCGGCGGAACCGCAGCACCCGACGCCGGTCGAGCGCCCCGATGAGCGCCGGGTGTCGGACGACCTGGCCGGCGGGGTGTCGAGCGACCTGGTCGACCCGACCGAGCCGATCCCCCCTGGCTCGGGACCGGCTCGGGGTGGCCACGTACGCGTCGATGCTGGCCGCGGTCATCGCCGAGCGCGCCACCCCGACGCCGCTGTCGGTCGGCGTGTTCGGCGACTGGGGCTCGGGCAAGAGCTTCTTCATGGGCATGCTGCGCGGGCGGATCGGCGAGTTGGCCGAGTCCGGCTCGCCGAAGTACTGCCGGCGCGTCGTGCAGATCGGCTTCAACGCCTGGCACTACGCGGACACCAACCTCTGGGCGAGCCTGGCGGACGTGATCTTCCGCGCGCTCGCCGACGCCGACCGCGACCCGCACCGGCAGCGCGGCGAGCTGCACCGCCTGCTGGCCGAGACGGTCGACCGGCGCGAGGAGCTGGAAGAGCTCAACCAGCGGGCCGAGGAGGAGGTGGCCCGCCTCAAGGCCAAGGTCGACGAAGCCGACCGGCAGCACGTCATCGGCGCCCGCGACCTGCTCACCGCGCTGAGGGAGTCGACCCGGCTGCGCGAGCGACTGGATCGGGTGTGGAGCCGGATCGGCGTCGCCGACGAGGTCGAGCAGGGCAGGCTGCTCTCGCAGCAGCTGCGGGGCACCCACGCCGACGTGGACGCGCTGCGCCGATTACCGAGCGATCGTCGGGGCAAGGTCGCGCTCGCCGCGGCAGGCGTCGTGCTCGGCGTCACGGCGGCCGCCGCGGTGGCGGCGCCGCTGATCACCTGGCTCGGCGGCGTCGCGGGCCTGGTCCTCGCCGCGGTCGGCGGCGGGCTCATCCTGCGTGCCCGCAAGGGACTGGGTGAGCTGCGCGTGCTGGCCGAGGACATCCGCGGCGGGCTGGACCGGATCCACGAGGAACGGGTGCGCGAGCACGTCGCCGATACCGTGGACCAGCTCCGGAAGGCGGAGGCGGACCAGCTCGTCGCCCAGGCGCAGTTGGACGAGGTGGTGACCCACATCGGTGAGCTGGGCAGGCAGCTGGCCAACCTCGACCCGGCGCGCCGGATGTCGGCGTTCGTGGCCGCCAAGGGCGAGTCCTACACGCGTGACCTGGGGGTCGTGTCGGTCCTGCGCAGGGATTTCGAGCAGCTCGTCACGCTGCTGGCCGACTGGCGGGCGAACCCCGACGCGGACCGGGGCGGGCAGCGACCGGTCGACCGGATCGTGCTGCACATCGACGACCTCGACCGGTGCGAGCCGCGCCAAGTCGTCCAAGTCATGGAGGCCGTGCACCTGCTGCTGGCCATGGACCTGTTCGTCGTGGTGGTCGGCGTGGACCCGCGCTGGCTCGTGCGCTCGCTGCGCGACCACTACGCCGGCGTGCTGGACGGGGACACCTCGGCGTCACCGTGGCGCGTGCTGCCGGCGGACTACCTCGAGAAGATCATCAACATCCCGTTCACCCTGCCCGGCATGGCCCGCGGCAGGCTGGGCGAGGTGCTGCGGTCCATGGCGGAGGTCGAGGCCCATGCCCCGATCGGCGCGGAGGAACCGGACGTGCCGCGACCCGATCCGAGCGACGACGTGCCGGAGCACGTGCTCCCCGTCGAGCCGGGGGCCCAGTTGGACACCTCCGAGCACGCGCCGCTGCCCGCCCGGCCGCTGACCGAGCGCGAGCTGGTGTTCCTCGCCGCGCTGGACCCGCTCGTCGACACACCGCGCGCGGCGAAGCGGCTGTTCAACATCTACCGGATGATCCGCGCCACCCGCGACCTCGGCGACGCGGCACGCTTCCTCGGCGACGACGAGCGGCCGGGCGAGTTCCAGGCGGTGGTCGTGCTGCTCGGGATCGTCGCGGTAGCGCCCTCGCTGGCCGTCCCGGTGCTCGACACCCCGCCGGCGGCGGACGTTCGCGGCGGGCTCGTGCACCGGGACCGGGGCGGGACGTGGGCCTCGTTCGCGGCGGACCTGCGGCCGGAGCACGGGCACTCACCGGTCGTCGGCACGATCACCGGGCAGGAAAGCCACTGGCTGCGGTTGCACGACGGGCTCGAAGGCGTCACGCGCCTGGTCACGCTGCCGGACCTCACCGTTTTCCAGGAGTGGGTCCCGCACGTGCGGCGGTTCTCCTACTTCGACCGCTGAGTTCCCTCGAGCACGTCGTAGCCGATGAACGTGAACATGCGCGCGCCCGCGGTCAACGGGGGCGGGGCGGCGCGGAAGCGGTGGCTGCCGACGCCGTAGTCCGCGTTCGGGTCGGACAGCCAGTAGCGGTCGAAGCCGCGGTCCTCGAACCACGCGCAGATCGACGGCACGAGGTCCGGTGCGCCGCGGTGGCGGGTCCAAATCACCGCGCCGCCGGTCCGGCACAGCTCGGCGCAGTGGTCGACGGTCCGCTCGACGTCCTCGTCGGTGATGTTGCCGAACACGCCGCACACCAGCACGAGGTCGGCCGGGGCCAGGTCGCGGTAGTGGTCGGTGAGCGAGGCGTCGGCCGTCAGCACCTCCACCCCGGTCAGGCCGGCCGCCCGTGCCGCCGCCTCGGCGATCGCGGCGTTGCGCGGGTCGAGCTCGACCAGGCGTGCCCGCACGTCGTCGCGCCGGGGGTGGTCGGCGAGCACTTCCAGCAGGTCACGGCCCTGGCCGGCGCACAGGCTGAGCGCCCTCAGCGGTCCGGGAGGGCTCTCGTCCAACGCGGCCCGCACCTGCGCCTGCACGGCACGCAGCCGCCGCGCCAGCGTCGAACCCGCTACGTCGTAGTCCGCGTGCCACTCGTGCCAGTCCACGATGCCGAACCTACCGACCGTGACCGGCGGGTGGCGGACATCCCGACGGAGGTCGGTGGGCCGACGGCGGTGGTTCTGGCATCATTTCGAAAGTGACAATCACTGGCGAGATCCGCGGCTCGCGCCGGCGCCCCACGCCGCCGCGCTGGAAGATCACCTCGCTGGAAGTGCTCTGCGTGCTGCTCGTGCTGGCCCTGGTCCTCCAGGACTGGCTGGTCGCCGCGCTCGACGCGCCGGTGCTGCGCACCGCGTCCACGGTGTTCGTCGCGCTGTGCGTGCAGGCGCTGCCGTTCCTCGTCCTCGGTGTGCTCATCAGCGGCGCGATCGCGGCGTTCATCCCGGCCACGGTGCTGCGCCGGGCGCTGCCGAAGAAGACCGCGCTGGCCGTGCCCGTCGCCGGTGTCGCCGGGGTGGCGCTGCCCGGCTGCGAGTGCGCGTCCGTGCCCGTCTCCCGCCGCCTGATGCAGCAGGGCGTGGCGCCGGCCGCGGCGCTGACGTTCCTGCTGGCCGCGCCCGCGGTGAACCCGATCGTGCTCGTCTCCACCGCCGTGGCCTTCCCGAAAGAGCCCATGATGGTGCCCGCGCGGTTCGTCGGCTCGCTGCTCACCGCCGTCGTCATGGGCTGGCTGTGGACCCGGTTCGGCAAGGCCGAGTGGATCGCCGAGCGCGCGTTGCGCCGCCTGCCCGACCACGACGGCACGTCCCGCTGGGCGGTGTTCGCCGAGACCGCGCGGCACGACCTGGTCGACGCGAGCGGGTTCCTGGTGCTCGGCGGCGTGTTCGCGGCGGCGTTCAACGTCCTCGTGCCGCAGGCGTGGCTGGAGACGCTGGGCGGTCAGGTCGTGCTCGCCGTGGTGGTGCTGTCGCTGCTGGCCGTGGTGCTGGCGCTGTGCAGCGAGGCCGACGCGTTCGTCGCGGCCTCCATGTCCGCGCTGCCGCTGCCGGCCCGGCTGGTGTTCCTGGTGGTCGGCCCGGCGGTCGACGTCAAGCTCATCGCGCTGCAGGCGGGCGCGTTCGGCAAGTCCTTCGCGGCGCGCTTCGCCCCGGCCACGTTCCTGGTGGCGGTCGCGTCGGCCCTGGTCGCGGCAGAGGTGTTCCTGTGAGGCGGGAGAACCGGTGAGGCGTGAGACCCAGAACATCCTGCTGGTGCTGCTCGGCGGCGCGCTGCTCAAGCTCGCGCTGACCGGCACCTACCTGCGGTACGTCAAGGAGTCGTTGCAGCCGTGGCTGGTGCTGACCGGCGGCGTGATGGTGGTGCTGGCCCTGGTGTCGATCGTGCGTGACATCCGGCTCGGCCAGGCGCAGCCGAGCGGGGTCGAGCACGCCGGGCACGAGCACGGCACGTCCCGCAGCCCGTGGATGCTGCTGCTGCCGGTGTTCGCGGTGTTCCTGATCAGCCCGCCGGCGCTGGGCGCGGACACGGTCAACCGGTCCGACCGCAACGCCGCCCAGGAGGCCAAGGCGTCGAGCGGGTTCGCGCCGCTGCCCTCCGACGAGGTCATCCCGCTCACCATCAGCGAGTTCGTCACCCGCACCGCGTGGGACGACTCCGGCTCGCTGGACGACCGCACGGTCAAGCTCACCGGGTTCGTCGTGCGCAAGGACGCGGACGTGTTCATCGCCCGGCTGACCATCTCGTGCTGCGCCGCCGACGCCTCACCGGTCAAGGCGAAGATGGCCGGTCAGGACTTCAGCGCGCTGCCGACCGACCAGTGGGTCGAGGCCACCGGCCGGGTCGTGCCCGGCTCGGCGACCAAGGAGAGCGCGTTCGTGCCCACCTTCACGGTGTCGCAGGTCGTGCCGATCGCCGCGCCCGAGGACACCTACGAGGGGTGACTCACGAGGACCGGCCCTTGGCGCAGCAGTCGTGGCACGTGCCGAAGATCTCCACGGTGTGGCTGACCTCGACGAACCCGTTCTCCGCCGCGACCCGGTCGGCCCACTTCTCCACCGCCGGGCCCTCGACCTCCACCGTGCGGCCGCAGCCCCGGCACACCAGGTGGTGATGGTGGTGCTGGGAGCAGCGGCGGTAGATCGCCTCGCCCGAGTCGGTGCGCAGCACGTCCACCTCGCCCGCGTCGGCCAGCGACTGCAACGTGCGGTAGACCGTGGTCAGGCCGATGCCCTCGCCGCGCCGGCGCAGCTCCTCGTGCAGCTCCTGCGCCGAGCGGAACTCGCCGAGCGAGTCGAGCAGCTTGGACACGGCGGTGCGCTGCTTGGTCGACCGCAGTCCGGGCACCGCGGTGGTCGGGCGCTCGCCAGTGGTCACATCTCCTCCGTCCGCGGGGTCCGGTCGGCCTGGTTGATCCCACGCGGCCCCTCGTCCACGTGGGTGACCGCGTCCACGACGATGTGCGCGAGGTGCTCGTCGACGAGCCGGTAGACGACCTCGCGACCGTGCCGCTCGCCGTGCACCACGCCCGCCGCCTTGAGCACCCGCAGGTGCTGGCTGATCAGCGGCTGGGCCACGCCCAGCGCCTCGACCAGCTCGTGCACGCACCGGTCCGCCTCGCGCAGCTGCAGCACGATCGCGATCCGCACCGGCGCGGCGAGCGCGCGCAGCAGCTCGCCGGCCGCCGACAGCGTCCGGGTCGGCTGCCGCGGCGCCGGCGGGGGCACGCGGCGCTCCGGGGAGTGCACGTGCTCGCCCCGCACTCCGACCGTCACGGCGCCTCCCACGTGGTATGGATTTTCACCACCGATACTACGGCGCTAGAGCACCGACACCGTGATGAGCACCAGGACGCCCAGCACGAGCAGCCTCAGCACGCGCGCGCTCGGGGTGAGCAGGGGCCATGTCGTGGCGAGCAGCGCCGCCACGCCGAGCGCGAGCAGGCCCAGCAACAGCGCGCCCACCGTGCCCTGAAGCCACACGCCGAGCACGAACACCGCCAGGACCAGCAGGAACGCCGCGGGCGCGGGCACCCGCGAGAGCGGTCCGGCACCGGGGATCAGGGTCCGCTTCGAGTCACCAGCCACCGTGGCATCCTTGCACCGTGCTGCTCGTGTGCCGCTTCACCGTGGCCGAATCCGGGGTCGAGGCGTTCACCGGGCGCGTCGACCGGGCGTTGGCCCTGCTCACCGCCCAACCCGGCTGTCGGCGTGCCCAGCTGTCCCGGTCGACCGACGAGGCCGACCGCTTCGTGCTGACCGTCGAGTTCGACTCGGTGGTGGCCTACCGGCGGGCGATGTCGCCGTTCGAGGTGCGCGAGCACGTCATCCCCCTGCTGTCCGAGGCGAACACCGACGAACCGGCCGCCTATGAGCCGCTGCTGGTCGCCGCTGACGGTGCGGTCCGACGCGAGGTGAGCCTGCTGGCGCACGACGCCGGCACCGTCCGCCTGGGCGAGGCCGCGGGTCCGTCCACCCCGCGCTGAACGGCCGCTGCCGCCGGGCGGCCCGAGCACGGGGACCGGGCACCGGTCGCCCGATGGCGACGTGACGGCAAGGACTACCCTGGCAAGCCCGTTTCCCGTCCTTTCTGCATCTCCCGATGGAGTGTCCGTGGCAGCCGATCGCATCGAGACCGTCGTCAGCCTGTGCAAGCGTCGCGGGTTCGTCTACCCGTGCGGCGAGATCTACGGCGGCACCAGGTCGGCCTGGGACTACGGTCCGCTCGGTGTCGAGCTGAAGGACAACATCAAGCGCCAGTGGTGGAACTTCATGGTGCGCGGCCGCGAGGACGTCGTCGGCCTGGACTCGTCGGTGATCCTGCCGCGTGAGGTGTGGGTGGCGTCCGGGCACGTCGAGGCGTTCGTCGACCCCCTGATCGAGTGCAACTCGTGCCACAAGCGGTTCCGGCAGGACACGTTGGCCGAGGAGTACGCCGAGCGCACCGGCAAGCAGGTCGCCGAGGGCGACGTCTCCGACGTCCCGTGCCCGAACTGCGGCACCCGCGGCCAGTACACCGAGCCGAAGATGTTCAACGGCCTGCTCAAGACCCACCTCGGCCCGGTCGAGACCGACGAGGGCCTGCACTACCTGCGCCCGGAGACCGCGCAGGGCATCTTCACGAACTTCCTGAACGTGCAGACCACCTCGCGCCGCAAGCCGCCGTTCGGCATCGGCCAGATCGGCAAGAGCTTCCGCAACGAGATCACGCCGGGCAACTTCATCTTCCGCACCCGCGAGTTCGAGCAGATGGAGATGGAGTTCTTCGTCGAGCCGGGCACGGACGAGGAATGGCACCAGTACTGGATCGACGAGCGCACGCGCTGGTACACCGAGCTGGGCATCTCCAAGGAGAACCTGCGGCACTACGAGCACCCCAAGGAGAAGCTGTCGCACTACTCGAAGCGGACCGTCGACATCGAGTACCGGTTCCGGTTCGGCGGTCAGGAGTGGGGTGAGCTGGAAGGCATCGCCAACCGCACCGACTTCGACCTCACCACCCACTCCAACCACTCCGGCGTCGACCTGTCGTACTTCGACCAGGCCACCAACTCGCGCTACCGGCCGTTCGTGATCGAGCCCGCCGCGGGCGTCGGCCGGCCGATGATGGCGTTCCTGCTGGAGGCCTACACCGAGGACGAGGCGCCCAACGCCAAGGGCGGCGTGGACAAGCGCGTCGTCCTGCGACTGGACCGCAGGCTGGCCCCGGTGAAGGCCGCAGTGCTGCCGCTGTCGCGCAACGCCGAGCTGTCGCCGAAGGCCAAGGACCTGGCCAACGCGCTGCGCAAGCACTGGAACATCGAGTTCGACGACGCCGGCGCCATCGGCCGCCGCTACCGCAGGCAGGACGAGATCGGCACGCCGTTCTGCGTGACGGTCGACTTCGACACCCTCACCGACCACGCCGTGACCGTGCGGGAACGCGACACGATGTCGCAGGAGCGCGTGTCGATGGACCAGCTGGAGGGCTACCTGGCCGCCCGGCTGATCGGCGCATGAGCGTTGGACTCTCGCGTTTTGAGCGTAGGACACGCGCGTTCTGAACGTAGGACTCTCGCGTTCTGAACGTAGGACACGCGCGTTCTGAACGTTGGACTCACGCGTTGGCGCGGTGTTCGGAGGGGCGCAGGCCGCGTTCCCTCTTGAACGCCGTGCTCAGCGCGAAAGCGGTGCTGTAGCCGACCTGGCGGGCGACGGCGGCGAGCGTGGCGGACGGTTCGCGCAGCAGGTCGGCGGCCAGGGTCAGGCGCCAGTCCGTCAGGTAGGCCATCGGCGGTTGGCCGACCAGGTCGGTGAACCGCCTGGCCAGGGCTGCCCGGGACACGCCGACCGCCTCGGCCAGCGCGGCCACCGTCCACGGGCGGGCCGGGTCGGCGTGCAGCAGTCGCAGCGCGCGCCCGACAACAGGATCGGCGTGGGCCGAGTACCAGGTGGGCGTGCGCGCCTCCGGGCGGCAGAACCACGACCGCAGCACGGAGATCAGCAGCAGGTCGAGCAGGCGGTCCAGCACGGCTTCCTGGCCCGGTTCGTCCCGCGTGATCTCCTCCGCCAGCAGGGGCACCAGCGGCAGCTCCGACCGCGGCACGACGAGGAACGGCGGCAGCACCGACAGCAGCCGACGGCTCACCTCGCCGTCCAACTGGTACGTGCCGCTGAGCAGCACCACGGACCCGTCGGGGTTCGCGCCCCACGTCCGCACGCCCAGGCCCCACTGCTCGCACAGCTCCGAGCCGTCCGGGGTGGTGGTGATCTCGCCGGGGTGCACCACCGCCTGCACGGGCGTGGCCGGGTCGTCCGCCAGACCGTACGGGTCGGGCCCGCGCAGCACGGCGACGTCACCGGCGTCGAGCCGCACGGGCTCACCGTCGTGCGGCAGCAGCCACGCGTCGCCGCGCACCAGCGCCACCACGGTCAGCGGCGCGCGGTCCTCGACGCGCAGCGACCACGGCGGGTCCAGGACGGTCCGCATGAGGTGCGCGCCACGGGCGCGCGGACCGTCCAGCAACCCGGCGAGAGCGTCCACGGACGCCAGCCTAGAGACGCTCGCGCATGTGATCGAGCCGCTGAGCCATGGGAAGTCCAGCACCCGTCGACTTGACTGGCGCCATGTTCCCCATGGTGACGATCATCGCGGCCCTCGGCTGCGGGATGATGGCCGGAGTCTTCTTCGCGTTCTCCGCGATGGTCATGCCCGGGCTGCGGCGGGCCGAGCCGGCGGTCGGCGTCGCCGCGATGCGGGCCGTCAACCTCGCCGTGGTGAACCCGGCGTTCATCGGCCTCTTCCTCGGCACGGCGGTGGTCGGCGTGGTGGCGGCGTTCGAGGGCGACCCGTGGGCGTGGGCGGGTGCGGCGCTCTACGTCCTGGGCGGGCTCGTGCTCACGGTCGCGTTCCACGTCCCCCGCAACGACGAGCTCGGACGGCGTGCCGAGTACTGGACCCGCTACCTCCGCGAGTGGGTGCCCGCGAACCACCTGCGGGCGCTGCTGTCGCTCGCCGCGGCGGCCTCGTTCACCCTGGCCGCCCTCCACTAGTGGTTACTGTTGGTGACGGTATTCCGGTTTAATGATCTGCGTCACGGACTATCGAGTGAATATCGGACCGACTGTGTGAAAACCGGCTTCTGATTAACCCTCACGTCACCCGCCTTTGTGACACTGGATTGAAGGCGCAACTCATCGGGGGGTGTCATGGCGCGTGCTGTCGTCGTCGCGATCGCCTTGGCGCTCATCGCCGTGCTCGTGCCGTCGCCGTCCGGCCCCGTCGGCGTCCTGCGCACCGCGCCGATCGGCCACACCGTCGCGACCTCGGAGGAAGAACCTGCCCGCGAGGGCCGCACCGGTGCCGAGCCGCGATCTTGGACCGCCCGCCCCGCGCCCGCCCGACCTGCGGCGGACAGCTCCCGCGTGGTTCCCGTCCTCCGGCGCGTCGACGCGTCCACGGGCACGGACCCGCCCGTGGGCCGGGGACGACCCGACCACCTCCGTTCGTGGTCGACCCCATCGGCTCTCCAGGTGTTCCGGAACTGATCGGCACCCCACCGCCAGTCGATCGCACAGTCCGACCACCGACGAGTGGGGAAATCCGATGGAAATCGACCTGCGGGCCCACCGCGCCCGTGCATATCCGCCCTGCGTGTCCCAGGAAATGGGACGCGGGCGCGCGAACGACCGACCACCGGCCCCGTCCACCGATCGCGCGGCATCACGCGCGGTGAACGGCCCGGCGGGGGACGACCGGTGAGCACCATGACCGAACGACCCGCCCCGGCCCGGCTGCGGGCGACCCTCTGGCCCGACGTCGGCGCGTCCCTGGTGGTGTTCCTGGTGGCGCTCCCGCTGTGCGTGGGCATCGCCGTCGCCTCCGGCGTCCCGGCCGAGCTGGGCATCATCACCGGGGTGGTGGGCGGCCTCGTGGTCGGCCTGCTGCCCGGCAGCACCATGCAGGTCAGCGGCCCGGCGGCGGGCCTGACCGTGCTGGTCGCCGACACCGTCGCGGCGCACGGCCTGCCCGCGCTCGGCCTCATCGTGCTCGGGGCGGGCCTGCTCCAGGTGGCGATGGGCCTGCTGCGGCTGGGCCGCTGGTTCCGCGCCATCTCGCCCGCCGTGGTCCAGGGCATGCTCGCCGGCATCGGCCTGGTGCTCGTGCTGGGCCAGCTCTACCCGTTCGCCGGGCAGGACCAGCCCGCCATGACCGGCGAGAAGTTCGCGGGCCTGGCCGAGCTGGCCCGGACCGCGCTGACGACCGAGGTCGGCCTGAGCGGAGTGGCCGTCGGCGTGCTGACGCTGGTCGTGGCGTGGCTGTGGAAGCGCACGCCGTGGCGCGCCGTGCCGGGGATGCTGGTGGCCGTCGTGGTCGCCTCCGCGGTCAGCGCCGTGCTGCCGCTGCCGCGCATCTCGGTCGGCCCGTTGACCGACGTCGTGCACTTGGTCGACTTCTCCCTGCTGGACGCGGGTCTGCTGGGCGCGGTGCTGACGTTCGCCCTCGTGGCGTCGGCGGAGACCCTGTTCTGCGCGGCGGCAGTGGACCGCATGCACGACGGGCCGCGGACCAGGTACAACCAGGAGCTCGTCGCGCAGGGCGTGGGCAACGCGCTGTGCGGTGCGCTCGGGGCGTTGCCGATGACCGCCGTGATCGTGCGCAGCGCGTCCAACGTGGACGCCGGGGCCCGCACCCGGCTGTCCCGCGTGCTGCACGGCGTGTGGCTGCTCGTGTTCGTCGTGCTGCTGCCGGGCGTGCTGTCCTACGTCCCGCTGGCGGTGCTGGCGGCGTTGCTGGTGCAGGCGGGTTGGAAGCTGCTGGCGCCCAAGCAGGTCCTGGCCCTGGCCCGCGCGGACCGGGCGGAAGCCGCCGTCCTGGTGCTGACCGCGGGCCTGATCGTGGTGACGGACCTGCTCACCGGCACCCTCGCCGGCCTGCTGGCCGCGGTGGTCAAGACGGCCTGGGACATGTCCCGCCTGACCGTCACGGTGACCGCCCACGGCGAGGACCACCACCACGTGGCCGTGCGCGGCAACGCGACGTTCCTGAAGCTGCCGGGCCTGCTGGAAACCCTGGAGGCGGTGCCGGACAGCAGGCACGTCCGGGTGGACCTGACCGGTGTCCGCCACCTCGACCAGGCGTGCGGCCAGGCGATCGACCACTGGGCCGCGGGGCGCGGCAGCGTGGAGCTGATCCACCCGACGTCCGATTGAGCGTCCCCGGCGCGGCGACCCCGCGCCGGGGCCTCACAACGCGGTCCGCCGCGCGTGGTTGGCGTGCTTGCGCACCGCGAAGTCGTACGCCTCGGTGAGCAGCGGCCCGATGGCGTCGAGCGTCGCCCGACCCGGCGAGATCACGCACACCCAGTGCTGCGAGGCGTAAACGGGGTGCGGCATCACCCGATCCCGTTCCGCGTAGTCGAATTCGGTCTTCAGCACGCCCTGCTCGTCGCGCTCGGTCGGCGGCGCGCCGAACATCGCCGTGTACGTCGCCTTGGTCAACCCGATGTTGAGCCGGTAGGCCCCCGGCTGGTCCAGGTCGGAGACCCGCTCGTAGTTGTCGCTGTTCACGATCGTCGCGAACGGCATCTGGCGTTCCGGCGGGAGGTCGCCGTCGGGGTCGTAGAGGAAGAACGTGTCGCCGTAAGCCTCCATGACGCGGACCCCGGCGAAGGTCGAGCTGATGTGTTCCTTCATCTCGTCGGCATTCACCCTTCAAGCGTATCCTTGAAGTCCTCTTAGAGGCTTTCCCGAACAAATGCGCAGGTGCTGGAGGTTGGCGAACGGAAAAGCCTCAACCGGCGATGACCGCGCCGCCGTGCAGGTGCGAGTCCGCCGGTGCGCGGGTGGGGGCCAACGCGTTCATGGCGTCGTCGTCGCTCAGGCCGAGGCGATCCCGCCCGCGGCCCCGACCGCCCGCGCCACCGCCGCCGAGAGGTCCGGGGCGGGTGCCTCGGCGGCACGTGGCGCGGCCGGGTGCGGGTGGTCGGCCGAGGTGCTCGCGACGCTCGGGGCCACACCAGCGCTGCCACGCCCGCGACCAGCGCGACCGCGAGCACCCACCGGCGTCTTCCCGCACCTCAACGGTCCGGTTCACAACCGCCTGACGTCGAGCGGTTCCTCCTGTGCGGTTGCTGAAGATTCGTCACGTCGCACGACGTAGGCGCCACCGGAGCGCCGTTCGGACACCGCCTCCACGAGCTCCGTGCCGTGGTAGACGAGCCCGGCGCCGTCGTCGGTGCAGTGCGTCACCGGCAGGACGCCCGAAGCCACCGCCGCGTGGATGGTCGGCCGCCGCGCCGCCTCGCTGTCGTAGTGGACGCCGCACCCGTACGGCAGGAAGCCCAGGCCGTTGGTGATCACGCGCAGCTCCGGGCCGAACGAGTCGGTCGAGCCGCCCAAGTACCAGCAGATCGATCCGGCGGACACGCCACCGAGCACCACCCCGTCCTGCCACGCGCCACGCAGCGCCGTCGCCAGGTCGTGCACCGCCCACACGGCCAGCAGGTTCGCCACCGAACCACCGCCCACCCACACCACGTCGTGCTCGCGGAGGAAGCCCGGCACGTCGGTGGTCGGCGGCATGGTGAACAGGTTCAGGTGCGACACCTCCCACCCCGCGAGCTGCCCGGCTTCGGAGAGGTCCGCGTTGAACCACCGCTGGTCGCCCAACGCCGTGCCGATGTGGCACAGCCTCGGCTTGCGGCCGTGCACGCCGGACAGGTCCACGGCGTGGCGCACGAGCCCGTGGAACTCGAGGTTGGTGCGGCGGCCGGCGCGAAAGCCGCCCGAGGTCGCCACGATCGTCGGCTGGTCTGCTGCCATGCCCGTGATCCTGGCAGCGCCACGGCCGCGACGGGTGTGGGATCATCGCCGGCGTGACGTTCCTGCCGAGACTCCGCAGGCTTGCCACGCGCGTCGTCCTGGGCGGCCTCGTGATCGGGCTCCTCGTCGTCGGCGGCACGGCGTTCCGCGTGTGGCAGGTGGCCCGCGAGGACGACCGCACCCACGCCGACATGGCCGTGGTCCTCGGCGCGGCCCAGTTCAACGGCGTGCCGTCCGACGTGCTGGAAGCGCGGTTGGAGCACGCGCGCCGGCTGTACGAGCAGGGCGTGGTCAGCTACATCGCCACCACCGGCGGCAGGCAGCCCGGCGACAACTTCACCGAGGGCGAGGCGGGCCGGATGTGGCTGGAGACGCACGACGTGCCCTCCGACCGCATCCTCGAAGTCGGCGAGGGCACCGACACGCTGGGCAGCATCCGCGCGCTCGCCGCCGCGGCCCGCGCCAAGTCCCTCACCACGGCCGTGATCGTCAGCGACCCGTGGCACTCCCTGCGGGCCCGCACGATGGCCGAGGACGAGGGCCTGTCGGCGTGGACGTCCCCGACGCGCAGCGGCCCCAACGTGCAGACCCGCGAGACCCAGCTGTTCTACATCCGCCGCGAGACCGGCGCGCTGCTCTACTACCACCTGATGAAGGCACCGGCCGGGGCGTTCGACGGCATCCTGCTGTAGACGTGCCCTTACCCTGAGCGGATGAGTCAGGGCTACACCGCACACGACTCCGCGCGGCTGCTCCCCGAGCTGCCCAAGACAGCGGTGCTGCCCGGGGCGCGCACCGAGCGCCGCTCGCCGTTCTCGCGTGACCGGGCCAGGGTGCTGCACTCGGCGGCGCTGCGCAGGCTCGCGGGCAAGACCCAGGTCGTCGGACCCGGCGAGGGCGCGGAGGTGACCGGTGTGCCGCGCACCCGGCTCACCCACTCGCTGGAGGTCGCCCAGATCGGCCGGGGCATCGGCGAGGAGCTGGGCTGCGACCCGGACCTGGTCGACACCGCGGGCCTCGCGCACGACATCGGGCACCCGCCGTTCGGGCACAACGGCGAACGGGCGCTCGACGAGCTGGCCGGGCCGTGCGGCGGCTTCGAGGGCAACGCCCAGACCCTGCGCATCCTGACCCGGCTGGAACCCAAGACCGCCAGGGGCCTCAACCTGACCCGCGCCTGCCTGGACGCGGCCACCAAGTACCCGTGGACCCGCCGTCCCGGCACGGTGAAGTTCGGCGTGTACGACGACGACCTCGACGTGTTCGGGTGGGTCCGCGACGGCGCGCCCGACGGGCGGTGCTGCCTGGAGGCGCAGGTCATGGACTGGGCCGACGACGTCGCCTACTCCGTGCACGACGTGGAGGACGGCGTGCTCGCGCACCGGATCAGCCTGGGCGCCCTGGGCGACCCGGCCGAGCGCGCCGCCATCGCGGGCCTGGCCGCCAAGCACTTCTCCGACGAGCCGGTCGACGTGCTCGAAGCCACCGCCACCGAGCTGCTCGGCCTGCCGGTGATCGCCGAACTGGCCCGGTACGACGGCTCGCTGCGCGCCCAGGTGGCGTTGAAGCGGCTCACCAGCGAGCTGGTCGGCCGGTTCGCCTCGGCCGCCGTGGGCGCGACCCGCGAGGTGCACGGCGACGGTCCGCTGAGCCGCTACCGGGCCGACCTGGTCGTGCCGCCCCGCGTCGCGGCCGAGGTGGCGCTGCTCAAGGCGGTCGCGGTGCGGTACGTGATGAGCGACCCGTCGCGGCTGGCCATGCAGGCGCGGCAACGGGAGCTGGTCGCCGAGCTGGTCCACCTGCTGCTCATGCGCGCACCGGACACGCTCGACCCCGCGTTCCACCCCGCGTGGGCCGCCGCCGGCACCGACGCCGCGCGATTGCGCGTCGTGGTCGACCAGGTCGCCTCGCTCACCGACGCCCAGGCCGTGGCGTGGCGGCGGTCGTTGGCGAACGTCGCCCCCGAACCCCTGTGACCGGTGGCACACTCGAGGTCATGGCCGATGAGTCCAGAAGACCGCCAGGCCGTCCTTGGCCGTGGCGCAGACCGACCCGCGACCCGGTGCACGTCGGTGGTGAGTTCCCGTACGACGGGTGGGACGACGAGCCCGACGACGGTTCCGCCGGGGTGCGCGAACCACGCCACCCGCAGCCGCTCGGACCCATGAGCGGCGCGGGCGAACGTCCGATCCCGGACGACCCCATAGCGGTTAAGGAGACCTTGTGCCTGATCGAGCGCACCTGACGTTCGCCCTCACCCTCCACGACGCCGTCGCGCCCGACCGCACGCGCAACGCCTGCTGGTCGCCGTACTCGGTGGCCGCCGCGCTCGGGCTGACGGCGCAGGCGGCGCGTGGCGAGACCGAGGCCGAACTGGTCGCGCTGCTCGGCGCGGACCACGCCAAGGTGCTCAAGGGCGCGGTGGTGGGCGACGACGCCGAGTTCGCCGTGTCCAACACCCTGTGGGCGTCGGAGGAGCTGCCGCTGAACGAGGGTTTCCTCACCGACCTGGCCGGGTGGCCGGGCGCGAAGGCCCGGTCCGCGCCGTTCGCCACGGACCCGGAGGGCTCGCGCAAGCTCATCAACGCCGACGTGGCCGAGACGACCCGCGGGTTGGTCCCCGAGCTGCTGGCGGCGGGCGCGATCACGTCCGACACGGCCGCGACCCTGGTCAACGCGCTGTACCTGAAGTGCGCGTGGCGCGAGGAGTTCCCCGAGCACGACACCGAGGAGCTGCCGTTCCGCGGTGCCGGGACCGTGGCCACGATGCGCCGCCAGGGCGACATGCGGTACGCCCGGCGGGACGGGTGGCAGGCCGTGGCGCTGCCCGCGCGCGGTGGGGTGGAGGCGGTCGTGCTGCTGCCCGACGGTGACCTGGGCGGCACGGAGGGCGTGCCCGAGGTGCTGGAGGCGCTGGAGCACGACCGGGTCGAGCTGTTCCTGCCCAAGCTGGACGTGTCGCTGAACGTCACGCTCGCCGAGGCGTTGCAGCAGGTCGGCGTGCGCACGATGTTCAGCCGTGAGGCCGACCTGACGGGCCTGAGCCCCGATCCCCGGTTGCACGTCGACGACGTCGTGCACGAAGCCGTGCTGCGCCTGGACGAGCAGGGCTTCGAGGGCGCCGCCGCGACCGCCGTGGTGATGCGCCTGACCTCGTTCGTCCCGGCCGAACCGGCCCGCACGGTCCGCGTCGACCGGCCCTACCTGCTGCTGGTCCGGCACGCCGACACCGGCGCGATCTTCTTCCTCGCCCAGGTCGCCAAGCCGTAGCTCCGGCGCCTGTCACGTTCCGGCACCCCTCCTCGTCCACTCGGTGAAGACCCGAGCGAGGAGGGGAACATGCCCAGGATCCCGATCGTCACGACCAAGCAGGCCAACCCGTTGGTGCGGCTCGCCTACCGGTTCGCCAAGAAGCGGTTCGGGGCGGTGCCGGAGCCGTTCACCGTGGCGGCGCACCACCGCGGGTTGTTCATGGCGAGCGCCCGGCACGAGATGGCGGTGGAGAAGGCGGCCAGGACGTTGCCCGTGTCGCTGCGCGAACTGGTCGTGTACCTGACCGCGGTGAAGCTCGGCTGCTCCTGGTGCGTGGACTTCGGCACCATGCTGATCAAGCACGAAGGGCTGGACATCGACCGGCTCAAGGAGATCCACCACTACCGGGACTCCGACAAGTACACCGAGCTGGAGAAGCTCGCCCTGGCCTACGCCGACGCGATGACCGAGACGCCCACCGCGGTCACCGACGAGCAGGTCGCCGAGCTCGACCGGCGGCTGGGGCACCAGGGCCTGGTCGAGCTGACCTACCTGATCGCCCTGGAGAACCAGCGCGGCCGGTTCAACTCGGCGTTCGGCATCACCGACCAGGGGTTCACCTCGGGCGACGCGTGCCGGGTCCCGTTGCCCTAGGCGGTCTCGGGGAACGGCACGTGGCCGAGCTTGTCCGGGTTCGACATGTCGTACACGCCGGCCACCTTGCCGTCGCGCACCACGATCGCCTCGACCCGGGGCGTGAGCTCGCCCTGGGCCGCGAACACCAGCCCCAGGTCGCCGTTGACCAGCGCGGGCAGGCCCTCGACGTCGCCGTAGCGGCGCATGAGGCCCAGGATGAGGCGCGCGACCTTGTCCGCGCCGCTGACCACGTGCACCGCGGTCCTGGCCTTGCCGCCGCCGTCGCCGACCATCACCACGTCCGGGTGCAGCAGGCTGACCACGGCGTCGAGGTCGCCCGACGCCACGGCCGCGAGGAACCGCTCCAGCACCTCGCGCTGCTCCTCCAGCGCCACCCGCGGCGGCGGATCGGCCTCGGCCGCCGCCCGCCGGCCCCGTGACGCGTGCTGGCGGGCCGTGGCGACCGTGCAGCCCAACGCGTCCGCGATCTCCGCGAACGGCACGTCGAACGCGTCGTGCAGCACGAACGCCACCCGCTGCTCGGGCGTGAGGCGGTCCAGCACGACCAACGCCGCCATCCGCACGCCGTCGTCGCGCACCACCGCGTCCAACGGATCGTCGTCGCCGGAGGTGACCAGCGGCTCGGGCAGCCACTGCCCGACGTAGCGCTCCCGCCGCGCCACCGCCGACCGCAGCCGGTCCAGGCAGATCCGGCCCACCACGGTCGTCAGCCAACCGCGCAGGTCCCGGATCTGGGCCCGGCCCTGCTCGGTGAGCCCGGTCAGCCGCAGCCAGGCCTCCTGCACGGCGTCCTCGGCGTCGGCGACGCTGCCCGTGAGCCGGTACGCCACGCCGACCAGGTGGGAGCGGTGGCCGGTGAACGTGGAGGCCAGGGTCTGCTCGGCGGTGGTCACGGGCACCAGTCTGCCAGCACTAGACTCGCTCGACGTGGCAGGACGCATCCGGGAGAGCGACATCGCACTGGTGCGTGACCGGAGCCGGATCGACGAGGTCGTGGGCGACCACGTCTCGCTGCGTCGGGCCGGTGGCGGCGCGCTGAAGGGCCTGTGCCCGTTCCACGACGAGAAGTCGCCGTCGTTCAACGTCCGCCCCTCGCACGGCACGTTCCACTGCTTCGGGTGCGGCGAGGGCGGCGACGTCATCGCGTTCGTGATGAAGATCGAGCACCTCGGGTTCGTGGAGGCCGTGGAGCGGCTGGCCGACCGGGCAGGCATCCAGCTCACCTACGAGGGCGGCGGCGCGACGATCCAGCGCGACCGCGGCACCCGCAGCAGGCTCATCGAGGCGCACCGGGTCGCCGCCGAGTTCTACGCCGAGCAGTTGGCCACGCCCGACGCGCTGGCCGCGCGGGAGTTCCTGGCGCAACGCGGCTTCGACGAGGCCGCGGCCCGGCAGTTCGGCTGCGGTTTCGCGCCCGGCGGCTGGGACAAGCTCACCAAGCACCTGCTCGGGCGCGGGTTCGAGCTGACCGAGCTGATCAAGGCCCAGCTGACCAAGGAGGGCAGGCAGGGCCCGATCGACCGGTTCCACCGCAGGCTGCTGTGGCCGATCCGGGACATGGGCGGCGAGGTCGTCGGCTTCGGCGCGCGCCGGATCTTCGACGACGACCCGATCCAGGCCAAGTACCTCAACACCAGCGAGAGCCCGATCTACAAGAAGTCCCAGGTGCTGTTCGGGCTCGACCTGGCCAAGCGGGAGATCGCCAAGCGCAGGCAGGCCGTGGTGGTCGAGGGCTACACCGACGTGATGGCCATGCACCTGGCCGGCGTGCCCACGGCGGTCGCGTCCTGCGGCACGGCGTTCGGCGCGGACCACATGAACGTGCTGCGCCGGCTGCTGATCGACGACTCGCTCAACGGCGAGGTGATCTTCACCTTCGACGGTGACGCGGCCGGGCAGAAGGCGGCGCTCAAGGCGTTCGAGGGCGAGCAGGCGTTCTCCGCCCAGACCTACATCGCCATCGCGCCGGACGGCATGGACCCGTGCGAGCTGCGGCAGGCGAAGGGCGACGTGGCCGTGCGCGACCTGGTGGCCCGCCGCACGCCGCTGTTCGAGTTCGCCATCAAGACCCGGCTGCGCGACTACGACCTCGACTCCGTGGACGGCCGGGTCGTGGCGCTGAAGGTCATGGTGCCGTTCGTGGCGCAGATCAAGGACCGGGCCAAGCGGGACGGGTACGCGACCCGGCTGGCCTGGTGGGTCGGCTGGGAGGACGAGGCCGCCGTGGTGCGCCGGGTGCGCGAGACGGCGACCGGCCGCGCGCCCGCCGCCACCCGACGTGCCGCTCCCGTCGACCCGAACCAGGGTGCGCTGGACGTCGACGGCCCGCCGCGCCCCGACCCGCGCGACCCGGCGCTGTGGGCGCAGCGGGAGGCGTTGAAGTCCGCGTTGCAGCTGCCGGAGATGGCCGGGCCGTACTACGACTCGCTGCCCGACGAGGCGTTCACGCACCCCGCGTACCTGGCGCTGCACCAGGCGATCCGGGAGGCGGGCGGTGTGTCGTCGGGGCTGGCCGGTCCGGCGTTCCTGGACGCGGTGTCGCAGGCGTGCCGGCAGCAGGCCGTGCGGTCGGTGCTCACCGAGCTGGCCGTCGAGCCGCTGCGCGTGAAGGCCGACGACGAGTACCGGTACGTGCAGAGCGTGCTGGCGCGGTTGCAGCAGATCCTGGTGGCCGGGCAGATCACCGAGATCAAGTCCCGGCTGCGGCGCGTGTCGCCGATCGAGGAGCCCGACGAGTACCGGGCCCTGTTCGGCGACCTGATCGCGCTGGAGGACTACCACAAGGCGTTGGGCCAACAAGCGGTGGGCGGGCTGTGATGGGGCTGTTCCGGAGGATTTTCGGCTCGGGCGCGCCCGAGGGGTTCACCGGGTCGTTGGAGGCCGACGAGCACGTGCTCGCGTCGGCCGCGGTCGGCTCGGAGTGGCTCGTGGCGACCACGTACGGGCTGTGGGTGCCCGGACCGCGCCGGATCGGGTGGCACCTGATCAGCAAGGCGACGTGGAGCGGGAACGCGCTGGCCGTGGTCGAGGCGGTCGAGGACGGCACGGCCGGGCAGGCCGTGGTGCTGCGCGACCTGCCGCCGCGGCGGTTCCCGCTGGAGTCGCCGGGCAAGGTGCCGGAGGTCGTGCACGAGCGCGTGACCGGGTCGATCAAGTCGCGCGAGCACAACGGGACGGTCGGGGCGTGGTTCGTGCAGCGCAAGGTGACCGGGCGGGACGGCGTGGTGCTCCAGGTGCGGCCGGACGCCGGCGCGGACGTCGAGCGGGTGCGGGAGGTCGCGGCCTCGGTCGCGGCGAAGATCGCCGGGCTGCGCGGTTGACCGTGGGCAGTACGCGCGTACTGTAACAGTACGTCCGTACTGCTACTTGGGGTGTGCGCATGTGGGATCCGGGCAAGTACCTGGCGTTCGCCGACCACCGGTCGCGGCCGTTCCACGAGCTGGTGGCACGGGTCGCGGCCACGTCGCCGCGGCGGGTGGTGGACCTGGGGTGCGGTTCGGGCAACCTCACCGTGACGTTGGGCCGGCGGTGGCCCGACGCGGTGGTGGAGGCGTTGGACTCCTCGCCGGAGATGGTCACGGCGGCACGGGAGCGCGGGGTCGACGCCAGGGTGGGCGACGTGGCGTCGTGGCAGCCTGCGCCGGACACCGACGTGGTGGTGACCAACGCGGTGTTGCAGTGGGTGCCGGGGCACGAGGACCTGTTGCGCGAGTGGGTGCGGGCGCTGCCGTCCGGCGCGTGGCTGGCGATGCAGGTGCCGGGCAACTTCTCCGGGCCGTCGCACGAGCTGGTGCGGTCGTTGGTGGACGCGTCGTGGCCAGCGCTGCGCGGGCTGCTGCGGCCGTCGCCCGTGCTGGACTCGCAGGGGTACGCGGAAGTGCTCGACGGCTGCGCGGTGGACGCGTGGGAGACGACGTACCTCCAGCGGCTGGAGGGGGAGGACGCCGTGCTGGAGTGGATCACCGGCACGGCGCTGCGGCCGATCCGCGCGGCGTTGGACGACGGCGGGTGGGCCGCGTTCCGGGCGCAGTTGGCCCCGCTGCTGCGCGAGGCGTACCCGCGGCGGGCGGACGGCACGACGTGGTTCCCGTTCCGCCGGGTGTTCGCCGTGGCCCGCGTGCCGTAGCAGTACGCCGAGGCCGCCCCTGGTGGTTCGGGGCGGCCTCGGCGTGGCGTGCGGTCGGTCAGTTGGCGCGGGGGATCACGGGGTCGCGCCGGTAACCGTTGGCGTTGGGCTGGTGCTGGCTCCGGCGGAAGCCGGTCTTCTCGCCCACCTTGGCCCGCACGATGCCCGCCGCGCCCTGGACGGCCGGGTGGTCGGCCAAGGAGCGGTAGGCGCGCACGATCTGGTCGTAGCGCTGACGTCCGGCGCGCGCCCCCAGGACGTAGCCGATGGCGGCGCCGAGCAGGATGCCCTTCATGAGGTGGTCCTCTCCTGAAGATCGTGCCTGGTCACACCCCTTCCTACCCCATGAGGAGGGGGGTGTGCGCGAGCACTGTTGAGGATGCGCTAGAGTTACGTCCCGTCGGGCCGCGAGGTCCGGCCCACAACAGAACAATCCCCCTTAGCTCAATGGCAGAGCATTCGACTGTTAATCGAAGGGTTACTGGTTCGAATCCAGTAGGGGGAGCGCGATGGCAGCCCCAGGCCGGTCGGCCTGGGGTCTTGTCGTCTCATGGGGCCGGGGTACCCGCGAGTCACCCGAATGTCACTCCCTCCGGGCAGGTTTCTTCGGGCAGGCTGGGCCGCATGGCCGACCGCTTCGCCAACCGTCGCCGGATCACGTCGCTGGACCCCGAGCGCGACCACGTCGAGATCCTGCGCATCTCGTCCGGGTACGAGTTCCCGTGGGACTACGTGCGGTCGCTGGAGTTCGCCTTGTTCCGGACCTACTGCGTGCCGTCGATCTCGGCGTTGCTGGCGAAGACGGGCGAGTTCGAGCACCGGCCGCAGAAGCGGTACGACGACACCGCGTTGCTGATGGCGGAGCTGGTGGAACACGGCTACGACTCGCCGCGGGGCCGTGAGGCGCTGCGGGTGGTCAACCGGCTGCACGGGCGCTACGACATCTCGAACGACGACATGCGGTACGTGCTGTCGACGTTCATCTTCGACCCGATCGAGTGGATCACGAAGTACGGCTGGCGTCCGTTGACCGACCACGAGCGGCTGGCCGCGTTTCACTTCTACTCCGCCGTGGGCGTCCGGATGGGCATCAAGGCCCTCCCGCCGACCTATGAGGCATACCGGGCGTTCAAGCGCGAGTACGAGGACACCAACTTCACCTACAGCGACACCAACCGCGCGATCGGCCAGTACACGCTGGACCTGTTCTGCTCCTGGTACCCGGCACCCCGCGCCCTCACCGCCAAGGCCGTGCTGGCCATGCTGGACGTCCCGATGCTGACCGCCTTCGGCTTCCCACCCCAACCCCGCTGGCTGTCCCGCGCCGCCGACAGCGCCCTGCGCCTGCGCGCCCACGCGGTCCGCCTCCTCCCACCCCGCCGGACCCCACGCCTGACCAACGACCCGAAGAACCGCACCTACCCGGGCTACCCCACGGGCTACCGCCCCGCCGACCTCGGAGCCCCGTAGTCCGCCAGTGCACAGCTTGGTCACGCCACCCGGGTTGTCGAGACGCGGGGGAACTCCCCTCTGTACCCTCCGGAACCGCACGTCAGGGGGCGGTAGCTCAGCCGGTCAGAGCAGCGGACTCATAATCCGTCAGGTCGTGGGTTCGAACCCCACCCGCCCTACCACTTGACCAGCGGAAACGCTGGACGGTGCGCAACTGCCGATCGTCCGGCCCGCGGGTCGTCCATGAATGGGGCGGACGCGGGCCCTCGGCGACGGATCACGACCCCGCGGTCGCCCCCACCTGGAAGCCGGACGGTTCGCCGTGCCCCGGCGAAGCCTGCCTGTCGCCCGGTGGGGGGTTCGGGGCGGAGTCGGGTTGGTGGGGTTCTTGCTGGTCACGGCGGTGGTTGAGGTGGTTGGCGGAGAAGTTGGGTGAGGAGCGACCAGTTTTCCAGGTCGGTGGTGTCCATCCCTTCGAGAGCACGTTCAGGCCGACCACGACCCACCCCGGCCGGGTCGCACGTCGGAACCTGCCGCACCACCGCCCAACGCCACCTCCGCCCCTGTTTCGACGGGCTCGCGGCGGCGACCACAGGAGGAGAAGGAGCCACCATGCGAGGGATCCCGCCGGCCAGCGGAACCGACGCCTCGGCACGTGCCGCCCGGCGTTCGGCCGACGACCTGCTCGGGTTGGCGCGTGGTGGGGACGGGGAGGCGTTCCGGGGGCTCGTGGAGCCCTATCGGCGGGAGTTGCAGGTCCACTGCTACCGCATCCTCGGGTCGGTGCAGGACGCCGAGGACCTGTTGCAGGAGACGTTGCTGGCGGCGTGGCGCGGGATCGGCGGGTACGAGGAGCGGGCGTCGGTGCGGACGTGGCTCTACCGAATCGCCACCAACCGCTGTCTCAACGCGCTGCGGGCCGGCACCCGTCGTCCGAACGACTATGCGGCCTACCAACCGGAGGTCCCGTTGCCCGAGCCATCTCACCGCCGCGCGGAGCCGAGCTGGCTGGAGCCGTACCCCGACGCGCTGCTCGACGAGATCGCCGACCACCTGCCGGGGCCGGAAGCGCGGTACGAAGTCCGGGAATCCGTGTCGCTGGCCTTCCTGACCGCCTTGCAGCAATTGCCGCCCAAGCAGCGGGCGGTGCTGGTGCTGCGGGACGTGCTGGGTTTCCGGGCCGCCGAAGTCGCCACCATCCTCGACACCACCGAGAACGCGGTCACCAGCGCGTTGAAAAGGGCCCGGGGAGCGCTCGCACAGGAACTGCCGGGCCCCGACTGGGAAAGCGCGCCGCTGCCGAACTCACCGCAGGAACGCCGCATCGTGGACGATTTCACCCGTGCCTTCCAAGCCGGTGACGTCGACGCGATCGTGCACCTGCTGACCAACGACGCGCGGCTCACCATGCCGCCCCTGCCGCTGGAATACCAGGGATTGGACGTCATCCGCCGCTTCCTAGCCACCGTGGCGCTGCGCGACGGGATGCGGCACGTGCTGATCCCCACCCGCGCCAACGGCCAACCGGCCTTCGGCTGCTACCTGCGCGACCCGCGGACGCCGATCCTGCACGCCCACGGCGTGCTGGTGCTGACCCTGACCGGAGCCCGGATCACCGGCCTCACCAGATTCCACGACAACTCTCTGCTCCCCATCTTCGGACTTCCACGTTCGCTGCGCGCCTGAACCGGCGGCGGCTGACCGCGAGTCCGATGCGCAATTGTTCCGACAGCACGTCCAGGACATTCCTGCGACGGTCATGCCTGGCATGAAACGGCACGGCGGTGGCGTTCGCCCACGGCCCCTGCCTGCACTTTTATCGACGAAGTGAACCGAAGGAGAACGGTGAACACCGAAACAGGACGGATGACGTCCAAGCAGGCATGGACATTGGGGCTCGCCTCACTGGCATCGTTCATGATGGCCCTGGACAGCCTGGTCGTGACTACCACGCTGAGCACGATCCGCGCGGATCTGACGGCGTCCATCGAACAGCTCGAATGGGTTGTCAACGCGTACAACCTGACGTTCGCGGTATTGCTGCTGACCGGCGCGGCACTGGGTGACCGGTTCGGTCGGCGCAAGATGTTCAACACCGGTCTGGCGCTGTTCACGGTCGCGTCGGCGGCCTGTGCGCTGGCCCCGAACATCGTCTTCCTGATCATCTCCCGAGCATTCCAAGGCGCGGGCGCGGCAATGGTGCTGCCGTTGTCGCTCACGTTGATCAGCGCGGTCTTCCCGCCGCAGACGCGCGGCAAGGCGATGGGCCTCTACCTCGGCCTCACGGGTCTGGCCACGTTCAGCGGCCCGTTCATCGGCGGCGCGATCGCGCAGGGCCTGGCCTGGCAGTGGATCTTCTGGCTGAACCTGCCGATCGGCATCGTCGCGGTCGCGCTCGCCGGCCGCAAGGTCGACGAGAGCACCGGCCCGAACAACAAGCTCGACCTGGGCGGCCTCGCCCTGGTGACGTTGGGCGCGTTCGGCATCATCTGGGCGCTGGTGCGCGGCAACGCGGCCGGCTGGGGCAGTGCCGAGGTCATCGCGTCGATCGTGATCGGCGTCGTGCTGATGGTCGCGTTCGTGTTCTACGAGAAGCGCACGCCGCGGCCGATGGTGCCGATGGCGCTGTTCAAGCTGCGCGCGTTCGCCACCGCCAACCCGGCGAACTTCCTGGTGTTCGCCTCGCTGTACGGCACGATGTTCTTCCTCGCGCAGTACTTCCAGCTCGTCAAGGGGCACGGTCCGCTGGTCGCGGGCCTGATGCTGATGCCGTGGACCGGCACGCTGATGGTGTGCGCGCCGATCGCGGGCCGGCTGGTCGACAAGGTCGGCGAGCGCAAGTTCGTCGTCGGCGGCCTGTTCCTGCAGGCGGTCAGCATGGCGTGGATCGCCATCGCCATCGATGCCGACACGCCCTACCTGCAGATCCTGCCCGCGCTGGTGATCGGCTCGGTCGGCATCACCGCGGCGATGCCCGCCGCGCAGAAGACGGTCGTCAGCGCGGTGCAGCCGCAGCAGATCGGCCAGGCGTCCGGTGTCTTCATGATGCTGCGCATGTTCGGTGGCGTGTTCGGCACCTCGGTGTCGGTCGCCGTCTTCGGCGCCGTCGGCGGGTACGCCACGGCCACGGAGTTCAGCGAGGGCTTCTCGGCCTCGATGACCGCCGTCGCCGTCCTGGCGTTCGTCGGCATGCTGATCGGTCTCGCGATGCCCAAGCGACGTCCCGGGGCCGCACCGGCCGCCGCCGTCGCCGCGCCGCCCGCACCCGCCGCCGTCCCCGCCCCCGAGAAGGCGTAACAACGGGGTCGAATCAAGGCACGACAACAATCCCGACCGACGCGGCGGCCCCGCTGATCGGTTTGGCGAAGAAGGTGGAGGAGCTGGGGTTCGACTCGGTGTGGGTGGGCGACTCGTTCGTCACCCGGCCCCGCCCGGAGCCGCTGGCACTGCTGGGCGCGATCGCGATGGTGACCGGGCACGTGACCATCGGCACGGCGGCGCTGACGGCCGTGCTGCGCGAGCCGAAGTTCGCTGGCGCACGCGATCACGACGCTGGACCAGCTCAGCGACGGGCGGCTGAAGATGGGCCTGGGCATGGGTGAGCCGCTGCCCGTGAACAACGGATGACCTACACCGAGCGGATCGCCCGCGTCGACGAGATGGTCCGGGCGTTCGAGACCGTGTGGGAAGGCCGCGACGGCGACCTCAAATGCCGGTGCACATCGACGCGGAGGGCTACCGCCACTCGCCGGGCCAGATCCGCGAGCACGGGGTGAACTTCGGCCGCAACCCCGACGACATCCTCCCGACGATGTACATCAACGTGAACATCGGTCAGGACACCGCGTCCGGCGAGGCGGCGCTCAACGGCTACACGACGCGGTACTACCAGCTGCCGCAGGCCACCATGTCGAACTACCAGAACTACTACGGCGGCACGGAGAAGGGCCTGGTCGAGCACCTGCGCGAGTTCGTCGAGGCGGGCTGCCGGCATCATCCTGCGCATCGACACGTTCACCGACTACGACGACATGCTGCGCGTGATCGGTGAGAACGTGGTCCCCGCCATCCACGGGATCGAGGTGGGCTGACGTCGTGCCCCGGCGGTTCCTACCTGGTAGGACCGGAGGTAGCATCGGTGGTATGAAAATCAGTGTGAGCCTCCCCGAGGAGGACGTAGAGTTCGTTGATCGCTACCTGCGGCAACACCGGAGCGCCTCGCGATCGTCGGTGATCCACCAGGCGATCACGTTGCTCCGCGAGGCGGGTCTGGAGAACGCCTACGCGAGCGCGTGGGAAGAGTGGGAAGCCGGAGGGGACGCCGACATGTGGGACGTGACCGCACCAGACGGTGTCCACGATGCGGCGAGGTGACATCTACTGGGTGGACCTGGAGCCGGCGCGGGGCGCCGAGGCGAACAAGATCCGCCCGGCCGTGGTCGTGAGCAACGACGCGGCGAACCGGGCCGCCGGACGGGGCGGCCGGGGTGTGGTGACCGTGGTCCCCATCACCTCAAACACCGCGAAGGTGTACCCGTTCCAGGTGCTGCTGCCCGCCAAGGACTGCGGGCTCGGCGCGGACTCGAAGGCCCAGGCCGAGCAGGTGCGCACGGTCGCCGCGGCCAGGCTCCGCGCCAGGATCGGCGGCCTGCCGCCCGCGGTGCTCAAGCAGCTCGACGAGGCCCTGCGCGTGCACCTGGCGCTGTGAGCCGCCGGGACCGCCCGTGGACGGCCCCGGCAACCCCTCCGCCTACTCCACGACGCGGATCGCGCCGGCCGGGCACAGGTGCGCCGCTTCACGCGCCGCCTTCTCGTGCCCGCCCGTCGGGGACGGCTCCAGCAGCACGACCGTCCCGTCCACCTCGTCCTGGTCGAACACCGCCGGGTCGGTCAACGCGCACATGCCCGACCCCACGCACCGGTCCGGATCGACTTCGACCTTCACGAGAACTCCACCGGCAGTTCGTGCACCCCGTAGATCGCCATGTCGGTGCGCAGTTTGACATCCTCCGCGGGCACCGCCAGCCGCAGGTCCGGGAACTCCCGGAACAACGCGCTGAACCCGACCCTCATCTCGATCCGCGCCAGCTGCTGGCCCAGGCACTGGTGCACGCCGTGGCCGAACCCCAGGTGCCCGGACGCGGGCCGCCGGACGTCGAACTCGTCCGGCCGCTCGAACCGCGCCGGGTCGCGGTTGGCGGCCGACACGGAGATCGAGACCGACTCACCGGCCTTCACCACCACGCCGCCGACCTCGACGTCCTCCAGCGCGGTGCGCAGCGTGCCGAACTGGATGATGCTCAGGTACCGCATCATCTCCTCGACCGCGTTGTCCATCAACGACGGGTCGGCCCGCAGCGCCGCCAACTGGTCGGGCCGCTGCAACAGCAGCAACGTGCCCAGGCCGAGCATGTTCGCCGTGGTCTCGTGACCCGCGACGAGCAGCAGCAGCCCCATGTTGGCCACTTCGGAGTCGGTCAGCTCGCCGGTGGCGACCAGCCCGGACAGCATGTCGTCACCCGGCTCGACGTGCTTGCGCCGCGTCAGCTGGAGCACGAACTCCTCCAGCCGCTCGAACGCCGCCATGACCTCCTCCATCGTGGAGTCCAGGCTCAACAGCTTGGCGGTGTCCCGCTGGAACGACTCCCGCTCGTCGTACGGCACCCCCAGCAGCTCGCAGATCACCATGGACGGCACCGGCAGCGCGAAGCCGGCCACCAGGTCCGCGGGCGACCCGGACGCGCGCAGCCCGGCCAGGTGCTCGGCCACGATCTGCTCGATGCGCGGCATCAGCTGGTTCATCCGCCGCACGGTGAACTGCCCGGTCAGCAGCTTGCGGTAGCGGGTGTGGTCGGGCGCGTCCATGGCGATGAACATGCCCGGCTTGGCCGGCGGCCGTTGCGTCACCGGCTTGCCCCCCACCGTGCGCGGCGAGTGCTGGAGCTCGGCCCGGCTGCTGAACCGCCGGTCCGCGTGCACCTCCCGGGCGAGCTCGTAGCTCGTCACGAGCCAGCCCAGGTGGCCGTCGGGGAACCTCATCCGGCTGATCGGGGCCCGTTCGCGGAGCAACCCCAACTCCGCGGGCGGGTCGAAGGCCGTGGTGCGTTGCGTGGGCAGCTCGGAGTACAGCGTTTCGGTCATCTCGCACACCTCCCAGTGCGTTAAGAAACCTCCTTCGCAACATACAGAAGATTCACGAACCCATGAAGTAAATAAGCCGTAAGGGAACGGCTGTAGTACGCCTGATAGCAGGTGTGCTACAAACTGACCGAGAACTCTGACAAGGGGGAGGTGAGGGTCCTTGGTCATCGAGGTGCGCGACCTGCGGATGCGCTACGGCACGACGGACGTGCTGCACGGGGTCGACTTCACCGCGGACGCGGGCGAGGTGGTCGCCCTGCTCGGGCCCAACGGCGCGGGGAAGACCACGACGATCGAGATCCTGGAGGGTTTCCGGCTGCCCTCCGACGGCCACGTCCGGGTGCTGGGCGTCGACCCCGCCTCGGGCGACGAGGCGTGGCGGGCCCGGCTCGGCGTGGTGTTGCAGTCGTGGCGCGACCACGGTCGCTGGAAGGTGCGCGAGCTGTTGCACCACCTCGGCCGCTACTACGCGCCCTACAGCACGTCGCGGCAGGTGCGGCCGTTCGACACCGACGAGCTGATCGAGACCGTCGGCTTGACCGGGCACGCGCACAAGAAGATCAGCAGCCTGTCCGGCGGCCAGCGGCGGCGGCTGGACGTGGCGATCGGCATCGTCGGCAAGCCGGACCTGCTCTTCCTCGACGAGCCGACGGCCGGGTTCGACCCGCACGCGCGCCGCGACTTCCACGACCTGGTGCACCGGCTGTCCGACCTGGAGGGCATGACGATCCTGCTCACCACGCACGACCTGGCCGAGGCGGAGAAGCTGGCCGACCGGATCCTGGTGCTCGCGGGCGGCCGGATCATCGCCGACGGCAGCCCCGACCAGCTCAGCCGCCAGGTCGCGGGCAAGTCCGAGGTCCGCTGGACGCACGACGGCCTGCGGCACGTGCACACGACCGACGACGCGACGGCGTTCGTGCGCGACCTGTTCCGCCAGCACGCGACGGGCGTCTCCGAGCTGGAGGTGCGCCGCAGCACGTTGGAGGACACCTACATGGCACTCGTGCAGCGGCACGAGACCGGCCAGGCGGAAGAGGAGGAGGTGGCGCTGCGGTGAACACCAAGGCGCAGGCGATCCGGCTCGGCGTGGACCGCGGCGTGCGCGAGTTCCGCCACTCCATGGGCAGCTCGGACCAGCTCTACAACCTGTTCACCGGGCTCGCCGCGCTGACCGTGCTGTGGTTCCAGCGCGACTCGCCGGTCGAGGGCTCCGGCCTCACGCTCGCCGCGCTGACCCTGCCCAGCCTGCTCGGCATGGGGATCGTGTTCGGCAGCCTGGTCGGGCCCGCGGGCCAGCTCTCGATCAACCGGGAGGACGGCACGCTGCTGCGCGCCAAGGCGGTGCCGCACGGGATGCTCGGCTACGTGGTCGGCCGGACCGTGCAGACGTCGCTGGACTCCCTGACCGGCCTGCTGGTCGTGCTGGTGCCGGGCCTGCTCCTGGTGAACGTGCCGGCGGACGCGGGCGTGGGCGGCGTGCTCGGCCTGGTCGCCGTGCTGGCCCTGGGCATGGTGTCGATGCTGCCCTGGGGTGCGGTCGCCGGGTCGATCACCAAGAGCCCCGGCGGCGCGATGGGCATGACCATGCTGCCGATGATGGGCATCATCGCGATCTCGGGCATCTTCTACCCGATCACCGCGCTGCCCGGCTGGTTGCAGGGCGTGGCGCAGGTGTTCCCGGTGTACTGGGCGGGGCACGGGGCCAGGGCGGCGCTGCTGCCGGACGCGGCGGCGGCCGCGGAGCTCGGCGGCTCCTGGCGGATCCTGGAGATGACGGGCGTGCTCGGGGTGTGGGCGGTGGTCGGGTTCCTGGTTGCGCCTACGATCCTGCGTCGGATGGCTCGCCGGGAGTCCGGATCGGATATGGAGCAGCGCCGGCAGGCGGCGTTGCAGAGGGTGCGATGAGCGAAAGCGTCTACAACCGGATCGCGATGCTGCGCGCGGAACGGGGTGTGTCACGCCGGCAGCTCTCCGAGGCGTTGGGCATCCACTACCAGACCGTGGGCTACCTCGAACGGGGCGAGTACAGCCCCAGCCTGTACTTGGCGTTGCGCATCGCCCAGTACTTCGAGGTGCCGGTGGAGGTCGTGTTCTCCACCGACCCGTTCCCCCGGTTGGGCAGCTCCGAGCGATCCGCGTAGACGGGGGGCGGTGCGGGCTCGCACCGCCCCCTTCGCGCTACCTCAGCTCGGCTTCGATCACGTCGGCCGCCGCGGCCGTGCCGCCCGCCGCCCGGATCGCGGCCTTGATCGCGGCCAGCCGCCGGGCCACCTTCGGGTCGTCGGCCAGCTCCAGCACGGCGGCGCGCAGGTCCGCGGCGGTGACCTCGTCCCGTTGGAAGTGCCTGCCGACGCCGAGGTCGACCAGGCGCATCGCGTTCATGGCCTGCTCGCCGAGCGCGGGCAGCCCGACCATCGGCACGCCGTGGTAGAGCCCTTCCATGGTGCCGCCCATGCCGCAGTGCGTGATGAACACCTTGGCGTGCGACAGGATCTCCAGCTGCGGCACCCACCGGTGCAACTCCACGTTGGCCGGCGGCTCGCCCAGCTCGGCCGGGTCGACGTGCTTGCCGATGCTCATCACCACGTGCCAGTCGAGGTCGCCGAACGCCTCGAAGCACCGCCGGTAGACCTCCGGCTCGTCGGTGTAGGCCGACCCGAGCGAGATCAGCAGCACCGGCCGGTCGTCCGCGGGACGCTCCCACGTGCCCTGGAACGACGACCGGTCGTTCAGGCACGGTCCCACGAACGCGTACTTCGGGTGCACGGACGCCTCGTTGGGCTGGAACGACCGCGCGATGCTCACCACCGCCCGGTCCGGGTCGGCGACGTAGGCCGGGCCGGGGATCGCCACGCCCTCCGCGGCCAACCACTCGTCCAGCTCCTCGTAGAACGCGCGCACCTCGGGCTGGTCGACCATGGCGCCCATCTCCTCCTCCCAACCCTCGTAGGTGACGAAGGTGGGGGAGAACTGGACGGCCGGCACGCCCCACCGACCCGCCAACAGGCGCGCGGTCCACGCGCCGATGTCGTAGACGACGACGTCCGGCCGGTCGTCGTCGTACGCGGCCTCCAGCACCGGCAGCACCACCTTGGCCTCGGCCAGGAACAGGTGCATGGCCGGTGCCAGTTCGGTCGGCCACCGCTGGTCGTCGGAGGGCAGGGTCGTGGGGTGGACGACCGGCTTGGCACCGGCCCGCTCGACGACGTCCGCGAAACCGGGGTCGACGGCGTAGCTGACCCGGTGGCCCCGGTTCACCAGTTCGGTGACGACGGGCAGCGTCGGGTTGACGTGGCCGTGGCCGGGGATGTTGAAGAAAGCGATGTGGGACACGGGAATCTCCGCGATGAGTGAAGGGACGGCTCGAGAACCCCGTCACGCGGCACGCGTGGGGGTGGACGGCTGCCTTCACTCAGAGGTAGAGGACCCGGAACATCCACATGCGACCAACACTAGCGGCGGGCGCGACTCATTTTCCCAGCACGCCGCGCAGTGCCGCGCGGATCGCGGTGGTCAGCTCGGACACGCTCTCCGGCGTCCCGGGCGCGGGTGCGCCGAGCGCGCCGGCACCGACCAGCCGGTCGAACACCAGGCCGTCCACGAACGCCACCAGCTCCCGGCTCTGCCGCTCCGGGTCCCGCGCGCCCAACGCCGACAGCAGCTCCCGCGCCTGCGCGCGCGGCCGTTCGCCGTGGGCCAGGATGCCGCGCAGCTCGTGGTGGTGGGTGGCCTCCAGCAGGCACGCGTACCGGGCCAGCGTGCGCTCGCGCCCGGTGGTCATCCACCGGTCCAGCACGTGCGCGATCGCCTCGGCGAGCAGGTCGGGGTCGAGCGGGACGTGCAGCCTCGCCTCCGCCACCTCGGCGTCGTCGAGGTCGGCGAGCCGCTGCACGACGGCCTCCACGAGCGCCTTGCGGGTGCGGAAGTAGGCCGAGGTCGAGCCGGTGGGCACGCCCGCCTGCGCGTCCACCGCGCGGTGGGTCAGGCCGCGCATGCCCTTGGTGGCGACCACGTGGATGGCCGCGTCGGCGAGGGCCGCCATGCGCTCCGTCACGGTGCGTCCTCCTTCTACACCTGTAGAGTACGGGCCTCTACAGGTGTAGAAGGAGTCGGGGATGAAGGCGATCGTGGTGGGCGGTGGCCTCGGCGGCGTCACGGCGGCGGTGGCGTTGCGGCAGGTCGGGTGGGAAGTCGCGGTGCTGGAGCGCGCGCAGGAGTTCGGGGAGGTCGGCGCGGGCGTCGGCGTGATGCCGAACGCGATGCGGGCCTTGGCGGCGCTCGGGCTGGCCGACGACGTGCGGCGGATCGGCACGCCCCGCGTGGCCGGCGGGATCCTCGACCCGAGGGGGCGGGCGCTGACGCGCGTCGACGCGTCGCACGAGGACCGGGTGGTCGCCGTGCACCGGGCCGACCTGCACCGGGTGCTGCGCTCGGCGCTGCCGCCGGCGTGCCTGGTCACCGACACCGAGGTGACGTCGCTGGACGACCTGGACGCCGACCTGGTGGTGGCGGCGGACGGCATCCGCAGCCGGGCCCGGCAGGCGCTGTTCCCAGGGTTGCCCCAGCCGGTGTACGCGGGCACCACGGCGTGGCGCAGCGTGACGACGGCCGTGTTCCCGCGCGACCTCGCCATCAGCCAGACGCTCGGCCCCGGCACGGAGTTCGGCGTCCTCCCGCTGGGTGACGGCCGGGTCTGCTGGTACGCGGCCACGATCGCGCCCGCCGGCGGCCGGTCGGCCGACGAGCTGGGCGAGGTGCGCCGGCTCGTGGGGGGCTGGCACGACCCGATCCCCGACCTGCTGGACGCCACGCCGCCCGACGCCGTGCTGCGGCACGACATCCACGAGCTGGCCGCGCCGCTGCCGACCTACGTGCGCGGCCGGGTGGCGCTGCTCGGTGACGCGGCCCACGCGATGACGCCCTACCTGGGTCAAGGGGCGTGCATGGCGATCGAGGACGCCGTGGTGCTCGCCTCGGCGTGCGCCCGTGCCGACGACGTGCCGAGCGCCCTCGCGGACTACGACCGGCAACGCCGTCCGCGCACCCAGTCGATGGCGCGGGCGTCGCGGATGCTCGGGCGGGTGGGCCACCGGGTGCGCAACCCGGTGCTGGCGCGCGTGCGCGACGCCGCGATGCGAGCCGTCCCGCCGTCACTCGCCCTGCGCGGGATGGCGAAGTTCCTCGCCTGGACGCCACCGTCGCTATCACCCGATAGGTGAAATATTACCTGTGAGGTAAATCACAAGTAACCGCCGTGATGCGGGCGGATAACGATCGAATATCACTCGTTTTCGCAGGATGGGTCACTCTTCTGCGCGATCAAGCACTTACGCTGTGACACCATCAGCCTCTCCCCACGCCCCCGCCGCGCCCGGCGCGGCGGTGCGGCCACCACGAAAGGCCAACTACGGTGTCGCGCCATGGCCCCCGTCCCCTCGTGTCCGGCTGAAGCCATCCCCTTGCACGACACCACCGACCCCGCCGACCCCACCGTCGACCTCGCCGAGGCCGAGGAGTTCCTCCGACTGCACCACGCCGAGCACCCCGAGCTCGGTCCCATCGAACACCGCCTCGCCGAGGTGCACGCCGAGGTGGCCGCCACCGGCACCTACCGCCACACCCCCGACGAGCTGACGTTCGGCGCACGGGTCGCGTGGCGCAACAGCGCGCGCTGCATCGGCCGGTTGTACTGGCGCAGCCTCAAGGTGCGCGACCTGCGCGACCTGCGCGACCCCAAGGAGATCGCGGACGAGTGCGTCGAGCACCTCAAGCTCGCCGGCAACGGCGGCAAGGTCCGCCCGGTGATCAGCGTGTTCGCCCCCGACGAGCCCGGCAGGCCCGCGCCGCGCATCCGCAACGAGCAGCTGATCCGGTACGCGGGCTACCCCGGCTCGGACGGCGGCGTGCTGGGCGACCGGCGCAACGTCGAGCTGACCGCGAAGGCCGTCGAGATGGGCTGGCGGCCGCCCGCCCGGCGCGGCCCGTTCGACGTGCTGCCGCTGATCGTGGAGCGGGACGACGCCGAGCCCGCCCTGGTGGAGCTGCCGCCCGACGCGGTGCTCGAGGTGCCGATCGGCCACCCCGAGCTGCCCTGGCTGGCCGACCTCGGCCTGCGCTGGCACGCCGTGCCCGCGATCAGCAACATGCGGCTGCGCATCGGCGGGATCGACTACCCGGCCGCGCCGTTCAACGGCTGGTACATGGGCACCGAGATCGGCGCCCGCAACTTCGCCGACGTGGACCGCTACGACCTGCTGCCCTACCTGGGCAGGCGGATGGGGCTGGACACCTCGTCGGTGCAGACGCTGTGGAAGGACCGCGTGCTGGTCGAGCTGAACCGCGCGGTGCTGCACTCGTTCAACCGGGCGGGCGTGACGATCACCGACCACCACACCGAGTCCGACCGGTTCCTCACGCACCTCAAGAAGGAGGAGGCGGCGGGCCGCTCGTGCCCGGCGGACTGGACGTGGATCGTGCCGCCGATGTCGAGCGGCATCACCAGCGTCTTCCACCGCTACTACGACAAGCGCGAGCTGGTGCCGAACTTCTTCCCCGGCGACACCAAGGGCGTCTGCCCGGTGATCCACTGAAGGTCTCAGCAAGACGTATGTACGGTCAACGTTAAAGTTCACGTGTGGCGTAGATCACCTTCAGCGGTCTAGGGTGACTCTCCGTGAGAGTGGGCATACCCGCCGAGGCGCGGCCCGCCGAGCGCCGCGTAGCCGGTCTACCGGAAACGGTGACCACGCTGATCGGTGCCGGACTCACGGTGGACGTGCAAGCCGGAGCGGGCAGACACGCCCACGCCTCCGACGACGCCTACCGCGCAGCCGGTGCGAACGTCATCGCCGACCACCCGGCCGGGCGATCCGACGTGATCGTCTCCGTCCAACCACCGACACCCGAGCAGGCCGCCGCCCTGCGCGAGGGCGACATCACGATCAGCTTCCTGCAACCCGCCGGCGAACCCGAGCTCATCGAGGTGCTCAAGGCCAACAAGGTGACCGCGTTCAGCCTCGACCTGCTGCCGAGGGTCACCAGGGCGCAGTCCGCCGACGCCCTCTCGTCGCAGGCGCTGGTGGCGGGCTACCGCGCGGTGATGGAGGCGGCCGCCCGGCTGCCCAGGTTCCTGCCCATGTTCACCACGGCGGCGGGCACGATCCCGCCCGCCAAGGTGCTCGTCCTCGGCGCGGGCGTGGCCGGGTTGCAGGCCATCGCCACGGCCCGCCGCCTCGGCGCGGTGGTCGAGGCGTACGACGTGCGCGCCGCCGCCAAGGAGGAGGTCAAGAGCCTCGGCGCGCGGTTCCTCGAACTGGACCTGGAGACGCAGCAGGGCGTGTACGCCCAGGCTCAGTCGGAGACGTTCCTGGAACGCCAGCGCGAGCTGATCGCCGACCGGGTCGCCGCCTCCGACGTGGTGATCTCCACCGCCGTCGTCCCGGGCCGCAAGGCGCCCGTGCTGGTCACCCACGACATGCTCAAGGCGATGGCGCCCGGCTCGGTGGTGGTCGACCTGGCCGCCGAGTCCGGCGGCAACGTCACCGCCAGCAGCCCCGGCGAACAGACCTGGGTCGGCGACGTGCTGGTCTACGGCGCGAAGAACATGCCCAGCAGCATGCCCGTGCACGCCAGCAGGCTCTACGCGCGCAACGTGGCCAACCTCCTGCTGATGATGACCGAGGACGGCCGGGTCGTCCCCGACCTCACCGACGAGGTGCTGGCCGGGTGCTGCCTCACGCACGCGGGCGAGCTGACGAGGGAGCTGCCGTGATCGACCTGTTGACGATCTTCGTGCTGGCCGTGTTCGTCGGCTTCGAGGTCGTGTCGAAGGTGTCCACGATCCTGCACACGCCGCTGATGTCCGGCGCGAACGCGATCCACGGCGTGATCCTGGTCGGCGCGATCCTCATCACCGGCCGCGCCGAGCACGCGCTGGAGATCGCGCTCGGCCTGGCCGCGGTCTTCCTGGCCACGGTCAACGTGGTCGGCGGGTTCGTGGTGACCGACCGGATGCTGGAGATGTTCAAGGGCCACAAGGCGGGCAAGCCGGTGAAGAGCGCGACCAACGGGCACAGGGAGGTGGGGGAGTGAGCCCCACCTGGGTCCAGCTCGCGTACCTGGTCGCCGCGCTGTGCTTCGTGCTGGCGCTCAAGGGCCTGAGCACGCCGAGGCACGCCCGCGCGGGCAACCTGCTCGGCGCGGCGGGCATGGCGCTGGCCGTCGTCACGGCCTACGTCCACGGCGCGGTCCACAACGGACTGCTGATCGCGCTCGCCGTGGCGGCGGGCGTGGCCGTGGGCATCCCGGCCGCGCGGTCGGTGAAGATGACCGCCATCCCGCAGATGGTCGCGCTGTTCAACGGCGTGGGCGGCGCGGCGGCGGCGCTGGTGGCGTTGACCGAGTTCCTGGCCGTGCCGCACGGCTCGGTGCTGTTCCAGGCCGCCACCGCGCTCACCGTGCTGATCGGCTCGGTCAGCTTCTCCGGCAGCGTGGTCACGTTCCTCAAGCTCCAGGAGGTCATGACCACCCGGCCCGTGCTGCTGCCCGCGGGCCGGCTGCTGGGCATCGGCGTGGCGGTGGCGTGCGCGGTGCTCGCGCTGGCGGTGGTTCTGACCGGGAACAGCGTGCTGCTGGTGCTGCTGGCGCTGGCGGGCCTCGCGCTGGGCGTGCTGTTCGTGCTGCCCGTGGGCGGCGCGGACGTGCCGATCGCGATCTCGCTGCTCAACGCGTTCACCGGCCTGGCCGTGGCCGCGTCCGGCTACGTGCTGGCGAACACGCTGCTGATCGTCTCCGGCACGCTCGTCGGCGCGTCCGGCACGATCCTGACCCGGCTGATGGCCCAGGCCATGGGCCGGCCGCTGACCAACATCCTGTTCGGCGCGTTCCAGACGACCGCGGCGACCGCCCGGACGGACGAGCAGCGCACCGTGCGCGCCGGGACGGTCGAGGACGTGGCGATCATGCTCGGCTACGCCCACTCGGTGCTGGTCGTCCCCGGCTACGGCCTCGCCGTGGCGCAGGGCCAGCACGCGGCGCGCGAGCTGGCGCAGGTGTTGGAGCAGCGCGGCGTCACCGTCCACTACGGCATCCACCCGGTCGCGGGCCGGATGCCGGGCCACATGAACGTGCTGCTGGCCGAGGCGGACGTGCCGTACGAGCACCTCAAGGAGCTCGACGACGTCAACCCCGGCATCGGCAGCGTCGACGTGGTGCTCGTGGTCGGCGCCAACGACGTGGTGAACCCGGGCGCGCGGGACGAGCCGAGCAGCCCGATCTACGGCATGCCGATCTTCGACGTGGACCGGGCGAGGGCCGTGGTGTTCATGAAGCGCTCGATGCGACCCGGTTTCGCGGGCGTGGACAACAGCCTGCTCTACCACCCCAAGACCACCATGCTGTTCGGCGACGCCAAGGAGTCGCTGACCAAGCTGCTGGCCGCGGTCAAGCAGGTCTAGGTGCCGGACAGCTCGTAGGACGGCACGGCGGGCGCGAGGTGGTCGCCGAACGCGGCGTCCACCTCGACGCCGGCCCACCACGCGGCCTGGTGCTCGGTCGACAGGTCCGGCACCAGCACCGCCACGCCGGAGGACCGGATCAGGGCGACCATCCGCTCGACCGCGGTGTGCAGCAACGACTCGGGCCGCTCCGCGAGCCGCCGCACCACCGACGGGTCGAGCACCAGCGCGTCCACCGGCAGCTCGTCGAGCAGCGCCAGCTCGGCCTGCCCGCCGTTGAACCGGGTCAGCCCGGTGGCGATCCCGTTGTCCCGCAACACCTGCGCGTTGTCCTCGCCCACGCCGTCGAGCATGGCCCGGGTGTCCAGGAAGATCCGCAGCCGCGACGCGGGCAACCCGGTCTCCTCCACGGTGCGCTTCACCGTGCGGACCAGGTCCTCGTCGCGGGACTGCATCGGCGACAGCTCGAAGTACAGGTGCCCGAACGACTCGGGCACCGCGTCGGCCGCGGCCTCGCGCAGCGCCCACTGGCCCAGCGCCAGCGACAGCCCGGTCTCCTCGGCCAGCTCCACGCACTCGTCGTGCCCGACCTCGTCCCACCGCAGCCGGGCCACGTGCCCGAGCACGCGGCCGCCGGCCAGGTCGACCACGGGCTGGTACTCGACCTCCAGCTCCCGTTCGGCCAGCGCGCCGGGCATCCGCGCGGCCCGCGCCTGCCGGTGCCGCACCTGCTGGTCGACGTGCTTGTCGTAGGTCTGCCACTGCCGCTTGCCACCGGCCTTGGCCCGGCGCAGGGTGGCGTCACCCGCGCGCAGGATCTCCGCGACGTCCCACCCGGCGGGCGGCCGGTCGACCACGCCGATGGTCGCCGACAGCGCCACGCCGTTGTCCATCGGCTGGAGCAGCGCCTCGTTGATCCGGTCGACCATGGCGGGCACGCTCGGCGTGGCCGGCGAGTTGTCCACCACGATGGCGAACTCGTCGCCGCCCATCCGCGCGACCAGCGCGTCCTGGTCGGCCACCGCGGCTTCGAGCCGGCGGCCGACCTCGGTGAGCAGCCGGTCGCCGACCGCGTGCCCCAGGCCGTTGTTCACCAGCGAGAACGCGTCCAGTCCCAGGTGGTAGAGCGTGATCCCGGCGCGGGACGTGCCGTGCAGTGCCTCCAGCCGGGTGGCGAAGCGCTGCCGGTTGGACAGGCCGGTGAGCGAGTCGTGCAGCAGCTGGAAGTCGAGGTTCTTCTGCAACAGGTGCAGCTCGCTGACGTCCTCGACCATGGTCACGTGGTAGGCGGGGTCGCCGTCCGCGTCGCGCAGCAACGACACCGCCAGGTGCACCCACACCGGCTCGCCGTCCTCGCGCAGCAGCCGCCGCTGCTCGCGGATGCGGGCCACCCGGCCCTCGCCGACCGCCCGGTACGAGCGGGTCATCGCCTCGGCGTCCGCCGGGTCGAACAGCTCGACCAGCCGCCGACCGGTCAGCTCGCCGCGGTCGCGGCCGGTCATCTCGGCCAGCGCCCGGTTCACCTCGACGCACCGGCCGAGCAGGTCGGTGATCGCGATGCCGAACGCGGAGGAGTCGAACACCTCGCGGAACCTGGCCTCGCTGACCTTGAGCACGCGTTCGGCGCGCAGCTTGGCCGCCATCAGGGCGCGCTTGATCTCCTCCTGCTGGTCGAACGCGTCGAGCCGCATCGCGGTGGCGAAGCCGGCGCTCACGCTGCCGAGGATGGCGACGACCTTCTCCGCCAACCGCGGCACGTCCCGCAACTCCGGGCTGAACAGCAGCGCGTGCCCGAGCACGCCCACCGTGCGCTGCAACGTGTCCGGGCCGGTGAAGTGGGCCTGGACCAGCCGGTGGCCGACCACGTCGACCGGGTCGACGGCGAACGGCTCGGCCTGCACCGCGTCGGCGATCACGTCCACGAGGTCGAGCAGGAACAGCTCGATCTCGAGCGGGGACATCGGCACGTACGCGGTGGGGTACACCGCGCGCATCCACTCGCGTGCGATGTCCTGCCGCCGCGTCCTGGCGGGTGGCGACACGTCGTTCACGCCTTGCGCCCCACCCCGGCGAAGATCCCCGCCCGGTCGGCGTCCTCCTCGAGGGCGCCTTGCTCGGGCCGCCACCACGGCAGCGGCACCACGCCGGGCTCGACCAGCTCGAAGCCGTCGAACAGGGCGGTGATCTCCGCGTGGGTGCGCGGGAACATCGGGTTCGCGCTGTCGCGCATGACCTCCACGACACCGGACATCTCCTCCGGTTGCAGGTCGGAGGTGAACTGGGACAGCGCGAGGTGGCTGCCGGGCGGCACGGCGTCGCGGTAGGCCGCGACCACGCCGGCCGGGTCGCGTTCGGGCGGCACGAAGTGGAACACACCCACGGTGAGCACGCCGACCGGCTCGGCGAAGTCGATCAGGCCCGTGGCGCGCACGCCCGCGAGCACCGCGTCCGGGTCGGTCATGTCCTCTTGCAGGATGGTGGACCGCTCGTCGTCCGCCAGGATCATCCGGCTGTGCGCCACGGCGACGTCTTCGTAGTCGACGTACACCACGCGTGACTCGGGCGCGGCCTTCTGGGCGATCTCGTGCACGTTGCCGACGGTCGGGATGCCGGAGCCCAGGTCGAGGAACTGCCGCACGCCCGCGTCGACCAGGTGCAGCACGGCCCGGCGCAGGAACGCGCGGTTGAGGCGGGCGATCGTGCGGGCGTTGGGCTGGGCGCGGAGGAACTTCTCCGCGAGCTCGCGGTCGGCCGCGAAGTTGTGCCCGCCGCCGAGCAGGTAGTCGTAGAGGCGCGCGGCGCTGGGCAGTCCGGTGTCGACGTCGTCGGGGACCCAGCTCAGCCGTTCCGCCACCGCTTCCTCACCCGTGTGTGTGCCAGCCCGAGCCCTTCGCCCCACCGGGGCGAGGTTACTGATCCGGCGGGACCAGGGGGCAGGGGACGGGGACGCTTGTCCCCGATCGGCGTACAAACGGTGAGCAAAGCGATCACGGTGAGTGCTCCGAATGCCACGCTCGGTCCCCAGTGCGCGTGGACGAACAGCGGGACGGCGACCCCGAACGCGGTGCCGATTGCCCGCGCCAGGTTCACCAGGCCGCCACCCGATCCGGCGTCACCTCGGGGGAGCGCGCCGAGCACGGCCGCGTTGTTGGCCGGGATGAACAGGCCGAGTCCGATCCCCAGCGCGACCAGGGCGACCGGGCCGACCTGCCAGGCGAGGACCGCACAGGCCACTGTGGACAGCGCCGCCCCGGTCCGGGGCGCCTTCCACGGCGACGCCGCACCCAGCGCGAAGCCCGCCGGCAAGGCGGTGAGCAGCAGGCCGGTCGCGAGCGGGCCGCGGTCGGACGTGAACGGCACCAGCACCAGCGGCCCGAACAGCACCAGGTAGCCGCACGTCGCGCCGAGCAGGCCGCCCTTGACCCGGCGCACCAGCGGTTCGCGCCACGCGTAGCCGGCGCCCGCGGGCAGCGCGAGCAGCAGCAGCCACGGGCTCGCACCCGACAGCACCAGCAGCAGCGCGGTGGTGGCCGTGGCGAGCAGCACGACGGCGAGCCCGTCGACCGGACCGGCGCCGCGCTCGCGCGTGCGCGGCAACAGGAAGTGGCCCGCGACCAGGGCGAGCACGCCCACCGGCGCGTTGACCAGGAACACCCACTGCCAGCCGAACGCCTCGACCAGCAGCCCGCCGACCGTCGGGCCCAGCGCCAGCCCCAACGCCTGCGCGGTGGCCTGCACGCCCAGCGCCCGGCGCATCCGCTCCCGCGGCACGGCCGCCACCACCAGCGCCACGCTGTTGGCCTGCAACATCGCCGCGCCCAGCGCCTGCACCACGCGGAACGCGATCAGCACGTCCAGGCTCGGCGCCAGCGCGCACGCCACCGACGCGCCGGTGAACACCACGAACCCGTACAGGTAGACGAGCTTGCGCCCGCGCCGGTCCGACCACTTGCCGATCGGCGCGACGAACGCGGCCAGCGTCAACAGGTAGGCCAGCGACACCCATTCCGGTGATCCGCCGAAGTCGTCCCGCAATGCGGGCAGCGCGAGTGTGACGACGCTCGCGTCGAACTGCCCCAGGAAGGCGCCCAGGCACACCGTCGCGACGGCCAGCCAGGGCGCGCCGCCCCAGGTGGCGACCCGCCGCGGCCGGGGGGACTCCGCGACGAACCAGTGCAACGAGCGATTCATCGCCACCAGAGTATCTCGGTGTCCGACATATCGCGAGCCAGTACCATTCGCGCATGTCAGACGAGGCACGCTCGCTCACCGACGTGGTCACGAGGCTCCGCCGGGCACTGCGCACGAGCATCCGGTCGGAATGGCCGTGGGACTCCCTGCCGATGGCGCAGGTCGAGTTGCTCCAGACGCTCGCCGAGCGTCCTCCGATGCGCGTGGGCGACCTCGCGGCCGAGTTGCGGCTGGCGCCGAACACGGTCAGCGGACTCGTCGGCCAGCTCATCGAGAACGGCCTGGTGGAACGCGCGGGTGACCCCACCGACCGGCGCGTGGCCCGGCTTTCCGTGACGCCGCAAGGCCACGAGCAGCTCGCCGTGTGGCAGTCCGCGCACGAGAAGCGCATCGGCTCGGCGCTGGACAAGCTCGACCCGGGCGAGCGCGCCGACGTGGTGCGCGCCCTGGCCGCCCTGGACCACCTGGTGGACCACCTGCGTGCGCACTGAGGCCCGGACCGTCGCGGTCGTGGCGCTGGGCGGCGGGATCGGCGGTCTGGCCCGGTACGGCCTGACCGCGGTCGCGCCCGGCCCGTGGGCCACGCTCCTGGTCAACGTCGTCGGCTGCGCGTTGATCGGCGTGCTGATGGTCCTGGTGCCGCGCCTGCACCCGCTGGCGCGGCCGTTCCTCGGCATCGGCGTGCTGGGCGGCTTCACCACGTTCTCGGGCTACGCGCTGGACGCGGTGCGGCTCGGCGGCCTCACCGCGTTCGCGTACCTGCTCGCCACGCTGGTGCTGGCGCTGGGCGCGACCTTCGCCGCCATGGCCGTGACCCGCAAGGTGGCGCCGTGACCGCGCTGCTGGTCTTCGTCGGCGCGGCGGTGGGCGCGACCCTGCGGTACGCGGCCGGTCGGCTGGTGCGGCGGACGTTCCCCTGGGCCACGCTCGCGGTCAACGTCGTCGGCTCGTTCGTGCTCGGCTGCGTCGCGGGCGCGTCACCGGACCTGGTCGCGCTGGTCGGGACGGGCCTGTGCGGCGGCCTCACGACCTACAGCACGTTCAGCTACGAGACGGTCCGGCTGACCGAGGACGGCCGCTACCGGCAGGCGTTCGCCAACGTCGCCGCGAGCCTGACCGCCGGCGTGGCCGCCGCCGCCCTCGGCTACGCGCTCGCTCGATGACAGGAAGGTCGTCGTTCACCCGGGAAGTCGCGCCGCCCGGCTGAGCACGTCTTCAAGCCAACGGAACCTGGACAGACACCTCGTTCGGGTGGTCATTCGCACCGTCAGGTGGAAACGGCGGCTCCGCGTGGCGGGCTCCGGGGCCCGCCCATAACGTCTCCCGACAGTGATCGGGGCGGTAAGCCGGTCGATCTTCAGTCCACTGTGGACTGGCCAAGTGGGTCACGCGTCCGTGCCCACGCAGCAGACCCGGACCGCCCGAGCGCACCGGCCGAGTCGTACCGGCCCGGTCGACCGATCGACGGGAAGGCGATACGGATGGACGGCAATCCGGTGAGGGCGGTCTTCGGGGAGACCTGGCACCGCCGCTGGGTCGCGGCAGTGGCGCTCGGTGCGATGGTGAGCACCGTGACCTTGATCGCCGCGTTGGCGAGACCACCGGCGGCGCACGCGGTCGAGGCGCCCGTCGAGCTCGGCGTGGCGGAGAGCTTCTCGGTGCTGGGCGGTCAGTCGGTCACGAACACCGGCGAGACCGTGCTGAGCGGAGACCTCGGCGTGAGTCCCGGCACTTCCATCACAGGCTTCCCCCGGGCGTAGTCAATGGGACCACGCACCAGACCGATGCGGTGGCGGCTCAAGCACAAGCCGACCTGACAGTCGCGTATGACGACGCCGCGGGACGGGCCCCCACCGGGCAGGCGCTACCCGCGGACCTCGTCGGGCTGACGCTGGTAGGCGGCGTGTACCGGGCATCCGGGGCCACCGAGCTGAACGGGACGCTCACCCTCGACGGCCAGGGCGACCCGAACACGGTCTGGATCTTCCAGATCCCCTCGACCTTGATCACCGGCTCGGCGAGCGTCGTCAGCCTGATCAACGGCGCCAGGGCGTGCAACGTCTTCTGGCAGGTGGGCAGTTCCGCGACGCTCGGCACGAACTCCGACTTCGTCGGCACGATCATGGCGTTGACGTCGATCACGGTGAACACGGGTGCGGACGTCCAGGGACGCGCACTGGCGCGCAACGGCTCGGTCACCCTGGACGACAACACGTTCACCACGGACGTGTGCTAGCCCGTTCCGACGACCACCACCACGACGACGGACACGACGACCACGACGCCGACGACGACCACGACGACAGACACGACGACCACCACGCCGACGACCACCACCACGACGACGGACACGACGACTACGACGCCGACGACGACCACGACGACCACCACGCCGACGACGACCACGACGACGGACACGACGACCACCACGCCGACGACGACCACAACGACCACCGCGCCGACTACGACCACCACGACGACGACCGCGCCGACCACGACGACGACGGGTACGACGACCACGACGACGACCACGGCACCGACCACTACGACGACGACGGGTACGACGACTACGACGACCGGCACGACGACGACCGCGCCGACCACGACGACGACGGGTTCCACGACCACGGCACCGACGACCACGACGACAGGCGCGACCACCACGACGACGGGCGCACCCACCAGCACGACGACCACTGGCTCCCCGACGACCACCACGACGACGAGCGGTGTCGGGGTGCCCGGTACGACTCCCCACCCGGGAGGCCCGGTGCCACCGGGGCACGTTCCACACCACCCGAGCGAACTCGCCGACACCGGGTCGACCACCCCGCTCGGCCTGCTGGTGAGCGTCGGAGCGCTGTTCCTGGCGCTGGGCGCGGCGCTCATCGGCGTCGGACGTCAGCGAGCGCGGTGGAACAAGTAGCGGTATGAGGCGGTGAGGGCCCGGTCGGTGCCGCGCAAGCGCACCGACCGGGGCGCCCCGCTCACCGCCCAACCGATCACGCGGTAGCCAACCGGCCCAGCACCTCCGGCAGGTCGCCGGCGTGCACGACACCCAGCCGCTGGGTGGCCCGGGTCAGCGCCACGTACAGGTCGCTGGCCCCGCGCGGCGACTCGGCCAGGATGCCCGCCGGGTCGACCACCAGCACCGAGTCGAACTCCAGGCCCTTGGCGTCGGTCACGCCGAGCACGACCACCTGCGCGTCGAGGTCGTCCGAAGCACCCGGCACGGTCTCGCGCAGCGACGCCACCGACGCGGCGGGCACGATCACGGCCAGCTTGCCGTCCCCGATCGCGGCGACCTCCTTGTCCACCAGCGACGGCAGCGCCTCGGGCACCGAAGGCACCCGCAGGCTCCACGGCTCGAAACCGCTGTCGCGCACCGATGTCGGCGGCACCAGGTCCGGGTCGACCGACTTCAGCACGTCCGCCGCCACGGCCATGATCTCCGACGGCGTCCGGTAGTTCACCGTCAGCTCGGTCAGCTTCCAGCGGTCCATGACGTAGGGCGACAGCACCTCGTGCCAGGACGACGCGCCCGCGATGTCGCCGGTCTGCGCGATGTCGCCCACCACGGTCATCGACTTCGACGGGCAGCGGCGCATCAGCGTCCGCCACGCCATCGGCGACAGCTCCTGCGCCTCGTCCACGATGACGTGCCCGAACGTCCACGTGCGGTCCGCCGCCGCGCGCTCGGCCGCCGTCTCGTAGCGCTCCGCGCCGTGCCGCTCGGCCAGCCGGTAGGCGTCGACCAGGTCGGTCGCCATCAGGATGTCCGGGTCGGCGTCGTCCTCCAGGTCGAGGATGTCCAGCACGCCCTGGGCGTAGTCGATCGCCTGCCGCCGCTGCCGCTCGGCCCGCGCCTTGGCCTCGGTGTCGTCCTCGCCGAGCAGCTCAGCCGCCTCGTCCAGCAGCGGCACGTCGGCGGGCGTCCACTCCGAGCCGCGCGGGCGCACCAGCAGCTCGCGCTCGGCGGGCGTGAACTTCGGCGTGGCCTTGGCGATCAGCTTCGGCGACGCGTACAGGTCCTCCAGCAGCCGCTGCGGCGTCAACGTCGGCCACAGCTTCTCGATCGCGGCCTGCACGGCGGGGTCCTCGCGCAGCTCGCGCCGGATGTCGTCGATGTCGGCCTGGTCGAGCAGGTGCCTGCCGAGCCGGGCCACCGCCTGCGAGGCCAGCGTGGAGATGATCTCGCGCTGGAACGTGCGCCGCGCCTCGTTGTGCGGTCGCCGGGTCCGCCGCGCCCGGCCGCGCGCGTCGCTGATCGCCCGCCGGTCCAGCCGCAGCACGTCCTGGTCGAACGGGACCTCGACCAGGCTCGGCGCCTCCTGCCGGTCGCGGATCGCGTGCGCCACCACGTCGGCCATCTCGATGCGGCCCTTGAGCGCGGCCACCTCGGCGGGCTCGCGGCCCACGGCGGTGAGGCCGGGGAACAGCTCGCCCACGGTCGACAGCAGCACGCCCGTCTCACCCAGCGACGGCAGCACCTGCCCGATGTAGCGCAGGAACGTCGAGTTGGGCCCGACCACCAGCACGCCGCGCTTGGCCAGCTGCCGCCGGTGCGTGTAGAGCAGGTAGGCGGCGCGGTGCAGCGCGACCGCGGTCTTGCCCGTGCCCGGACCGCCCTGCACGACGACCACGCCGTTCAGCTCGGTGCGGATGATCTTGTCCTGCTCGGCCTGGATGGTCGCGACGATGTCGCCCATCTGGCCGGTGCGGCTCGCGTTCACCGCGGCCAGCAGGGTGGCCTCGCCGGTCAGGCCCTCGGACGGGCGGTTCGGGTCGACCGAGTTGATGTCCAGCAGCTCGTCGTCGAAGCCGACGACCTTGCGCTGCTTGGTGCGCAGGTGCCTGCGCCTGCGCACGCCGTCCGGCGCGGCGGCGGTGGCCAGGTAGAACGGGCGGGCGGCGGGCGCGCGCCAGTCCATCAGCAGCGGCTCGTACTCCTTGTCCTCGTCGAACAAGCCGATCCGGCCGATGTAGAACCGTTCGTCGGTGTGGAAGTCGAGCCGGCCGAAGCACAGCCCGTTCTCCACCGCGCTGTACTGCGCCAACTGGTCGGAGTACATGGCCACCGAGGTGTCCCGCTCGGACCGCATCTGGTGCGTCCCGCCGGTTTGCCGCAGGGCGCCGGCCAGGCGCTTCGAGCTCTGTTCGCGGAGGTCGTCCAGCCTGCCGTACAGCATCGACACGTATTCCTGCTCCGACTCGGTTTCCGCGAGCCGGAGGTCATCGGAGGGGCTTGACAACGTGCCTCATTTCTGGATAGCGTGGTATATCAGCCTGTGTCGCAATGCGGCTGACGGTTTCTTGCGGGCTTGCAGACCTGCGCACCGTCCGGCGCAGAACGTCTAATCTACTACACGTTCTTGGCGCCCGTGCCGGAAAACCCCGCCCCGCTGCCCGACCCCGTGACGTGCGAAGGCCGCCATCGAGCGGGTGCTCGACGGCGGCCTGGTCGCCCGGTGCCCCGGCGCTACAACCGACCGGCGACGATCGCGCCGATGGCCGCCATGCCGTCCGCGTTCGGGTGCAGCGGCGCGGCCGGCCCGGTCGCCACCACCCCTTCGAACCACCTGCTCCGCGCCGGCGCGCACGCGTCACGGCCCACGCTGGGCGGCGCGATGTCGACGAACTGCGCCCCGTGCGCGGCCGCCTCGCGGGCGAACACCTCGTTCAACCGGTGCACGGCGCCCTGGAGGTAGTCCGCGTCACGGCCCCAGACCGGCTGGTCCGGGTAGCAGCCGCCCGGGCGGATGTAGGTGCCGTAGCCGACGACCACGACCCGTGCCGAGGGCGCGCGGGCGGCGATCAGGTCCAGCGCGGCGGCGAACTCGGCGGCGTAGGCGTCGACCCGCTCGGCCAGCTCGTCCCGCCCGTTCGCGGTGAGCCGGTCGCGGCACGACGTGCCCGCGGGCTCCGGCAGCAGGTTCACGCAGCCCAGCGCCGCCTCCACGAAGCCGACGTCGTTGCCGCCGATGGTGAGCGTGACCAGGTCGGTCGACGGGCTCAGCGCCTGCGCCTGCGGCTCGTGCGTCCCCTTGACGGTCGCCTGCGCCGAGGTGAGGTTTTCCGTGACGGCGCCCGAGCACGTGACGTCGGTGAGCCGGGCCCCGATCAGCTCGGCCAGCACGGACGGCCAGTTGCGCGTGGAGCGCAGGCAGCCCGGGTCGACCGGGTCCTGCTGGGGGATGAGCGGGCCCGCGGCGGCCGAGTCGCCCAGCGCGACGTACTCGACGTCCGGCTCGGCGGTCGCCGCGCCGGTGCCCCAGGTGATCGACAGCACCGCCAGCAGTGCCGGTAGCAGCCTGCGCACGAGCGCCTCCTCTCGGTGATCGGGTCGTGTCCGCTCGACATGATGTGGCCTGCGCGGGCCCGGTGCGCCGGTGAGCGCGGGTAGATCACCCAGGAGGGGTGGCGGCGGCGTGCCCGGGGTCGCCGGCACGCGGCGTGAGGGCCCCACCACCCGATGAGCGGCTCTACGAAGGCACGCGGGTGAAACCGGCTCACGGGCCATGATCACTCCGGCACGCTGGGGCGTGTGAAGGAGAAGCGCCGGGAGTTGGCCAGGCTGTGCCGCATCGCGGTCGACCGGCCGAGGTGGCAGCTCGGGTTCGCGGCGGTCGTGTCGACGTGGTCGCTGGCGTGGGTGGTGGGGCAGCCCTTCGGCGCGCCGAGCCCGCTGGAGGTGCTGCCGGTGCGCTGGGCGGGCCTGCCGACGGGGTGGCTGGACGCGACGCGGGCGTGGTTCGACGGCCGCACGGCTTTCCTGGCCGCGGCGGGCGGCCTGCTGTGGGCGATGACGAGCCCCGGCAGGCAGGTCTCGGCGCTGGTCGGCTGGCTCGCGGTGATGGCGGCGGCCGAGGACGTCGGCTACGTCGCGGTGCGCTGGGCGTTGGTGGCGCTCGCGGTGTTCCTGGCGGTGATGGGGTTGGTGTCGCTGACCGGGCGGCGGGCGTTCGTGGTCGACCGGGTGGCGGTCATTCCGAAGGACGTGGCCCGCGCCGGCGCGACCGCGGTGGCGCTGTCGGCGGTGGTGCCGCTGCTCGCGCCGGGGCTGCTGCTGGCCCGGCTGGTCGGCCCCTACGTGACTCGGCCACCGCGCCGCCGGCCGGGGACGCCGATCGTCGGCGGGGCTTGCACCGAACGGCCCCGGTCGGTCGGCGGGACCGGCGGCACACCCGGTGAACTGCCGAAACCGGTCCCGGCGCAGCGCGGATCGCGATGAGGGGTGTGCGGCGATTTCAGTGAGGGTATCCAAATAGTTTTGCACCCCAACAATCCGAACACGAAAGCTGAGCCCACCTCACATCACATTCCGGAATCGTCTGTTTGGGCTTACCGGTCCGTATCCATCAAGATGTGCCCGTGCCAGAAAATCCCGCCGAAAACCGCTTAGCCAGGGTGATGCGTCGTCAGCCCGTTCAGCAGCGCGGCGCCGCGACGGTGTCCGCGATTGTCGATGCCTGCGCGACGCTGCTGAACGACTACGACTACGACGACATCACCACCGCCCGGATCGTCGAGCTAGCCGGCGTGCCAATTGGATCGTTCTACCAATACTTCCCGGACAAGCGCTCGGTGGTGCACGCGTTGGCGCTGCGCGGCATGGAGGAGTACCTGAGCCGGGTCGAAGCGCTGTTCACCGAGGGCCGGCTCGCCGACGACTGGCGCCAGGCGGTCCAACAGGTCGTCGGCGTCTACCTGCGGATGCTGGTCGAGATACCCGGTTTCGGCCGGGTGCGGTTCAGCGACCTGCTCGACGGCCACCGCCTCGACTCCTCCGTCGACCAGTACGAGCTGATGGCCGAACGGTTGCGCGACCTGTTCCTGGGTCGCTTCGCGGTGCGCGGCGACGCGCCGGTCACGTTGACGTTCCGGATGGCCGCCCAGACCGCCGACGCGATGTTCAAGTTGGCCGAACGGGTGGAGCCGGACGAGCGCCCGGTGGTGCTGCGCACCGCCGACGGCGTGATCTTGAGGATGCTGTCCGGGGTGTTCGACCCCGCGTGACTTGCCGCGCCGGTCCAGGTGGTGTGGGGTGGACCGGTGAGCGACGACTTCGACGTGATCGTGATCGGCGGCGGCCCGGTGGGCGAGAACGCCGCCGCCCGGACCGCCGCCGGTGGGCTGCGGACCGCGTTGGTGGAAGCCGAACGCGTCGGCGGTGAGTGCTCGTACTGGGCGTGCATGCCGAGCAAGGCGTTGCTGCGCCCCGGCCACGCGCTCGCCGCCGCCCGCCGGGTGCCGGGCGTGCCGGTCGGGGCGCGCCTGGACCCGGTGGAGGTGCTGAAGCGGCGCAACAGCTTCACCTCCGACTGGGACGACTCGGGCCAGGTCGAGTGGGCCGAGGGCGCGGGGCTGACCGTCGTGCGCGGGCGCGGCAGGCTGGCCGGCGAGCGCCGGGTCGACGTGGACGGCCGGGTGCTGACCGCGACCAAGGCGGTCGTGGTGTGCACGGGCAGCGTGCCGCGCATCCCGTCGCTGCCCGGCCTGTCGGACGTGCCGTACTGGACGTCCCGCGAGGCGACCTCCGCGCAGGAGGTGCCCGAGTCGTTGGTGGTGCTCGGCGGTGGCGTGGTCGGCGTGGAGATGGCGCAGGCGTGGGCCCGGCTGGGCTCCGACGTCACGCTCGTCGTCTCCGGCGAGCGGCCGTTGCCGAAGTTCGAGGCGTTCGCGGGCGACCTGGTCGCCGAGGGGTTGCGGGAGGACCGGGTCCGGTTGGTCACCGGGGCGAAGGCCGTCGGCGTGTCCGGTTCGGACGGACGCGTCGAGCTGCGGTTGTCCGACGGGTCGTCGGTCGGCGGCGCGCACCTGCTGATCACGACCGGCCGGCAGCCGGCGACGTTCGACCTCGGCGTGGAGCGGTTCGGCTTCACGGCGGGCAAGGCGCTCGACGTCGACGACACCGGCCGGGTGTCCGGAGTGGACTGGCTGTACGCGGCGGGTGACGTCACCGGTCGCGCGTTGCTGACCCACCAGGGCAAGTACGCCGCACGGGCGGTCGGCACGGCGATCGTCACCGGTGCCACCGACCCGCGACCGTGGACCGCCCCGGTCGCGACGGCGGACCACACCGCCGTGCCGCAGGTCGTCTTCACCGACCCCGAGGTGGCGTCGGTCGGGTGGACCGAGGCGCAGGCCCGTGAGGCGGGGCTGGACATCCGGGTCGTCGACCTCGACATCGCGGTGGCCGGGTCGTCGCTGCACGCGGACGGGTACCGGGGCAAGGCGCGGATGATCGTGGACGAGGGCAGGCGCACGCTCGTCGGCGTCACGTTCGCGGGCCCGGACGTGGCCGAGCTGATCCACGCGGCGACGATCGCGATCGTCGGCGAGGTGACCGTGGACCGGTTGTGGCACGCCGTTCCGGCGTACCCCACCATCAGTGAGGTGTGGTTGAGGCTGCTCGAGGCCTATGGTCTCTGACGCTGCGTAGACCGCGCGTCAGCCCATCGTGCACACTTTCCACCGAGTGCCGTACCAGTGGTGGGGCCATAAAGACTCTTAACCGCAAAATGCGGCTTCAGCTCATTACACTGCCGGTGTGACCAGGGGAACAGTGGCTCTCGCGATCGGCGCGGTGGTGTGGTGCGCCTTCGTGATCGCGTCCACGTTCCTGCCCGGCGGGCCTTCCTGGCCACCGGTCGCGGTGCACCTGCCGGGGTTCCTGGTCGTGCCGGTCGTGCTACACACGTTGTTCCGGGCGCGTTCGCACGCGTTGCTCTGCCTGGCGCACGTGCCGAAATGGGTGATGTTCACCGGATTCGCGATCGCGGTCGGCGGGTGGTTGTTCTCCTTCGGGGCGATCACGGGCAAACCGGGCACCGAGACGTTGTGCGCGGTGGCCGGGTTGGTGATCGTGCTGCACGTGGCGTTCGGGTTGATCGGCGTCGGGATGGTGCGCGCCGGACGGTGACGATCCCGGCGCGCGTCGGTGCCGTCGGCGGTCGGCTACTGCTGCGAGGCGGGCAGGCGCAGGGCCTGGTCGGTGAGCTCGGCCAGCGCCGGGTCGGCCGGGTCCCGCTCGCCCTCGGCCCACACCACCTGCGTGATGCGGACCTGCGCGCCCTTCGCCGAGACGTCGATGGCCGACCGGTCGAACGACGCCGGGCCGCCCGGCCACGTCCGACCTTCGGCGACCAGCGGGGTGACGCCGCCCGCGCCCGCCACGGAAGCGATCGCGTGCAGCTCGCCCGCCCTCGTCGCGTCGGGCAGGCTCAGCTCGGCGATCGCGACACCGGCCCTGCGACCGTCCACAGTGGTCTCGTACTGGGCGCGCCGCAGCTGCATGCAGACGTGCTGCGACAGCCACACCTGCACGTCGCCGAACGCATGGCCGGCGCAGTCGTCGGTGCGGTCCGCGCCGCGGGGCGTGAAGCTGCGGCCGTCCACGACGACGGTGGTCGGTTGCGGGGTCGGGCTGGGTGAGGTGGAGCTGTCGGCGGAGTCGCTCGGGCTCAGCGAGATCACCAGGGCGACGATCAGCAGCACGGCGACGACCACGCCACCCACGTAGGGCAGCAGTTGCCGCTTGGTCGGCGGCGGGGCGATCTTCGGCAGCAGCATCGTGCTCGCCGACGCCAGGTCGGCCGCGGTGTCGGAGAAGCCCTCGGCGACCAGGTGCGGTCGGGCGGGCGGCGCGCCGGTCGGCGCGAGCACGGCGACCAGCTTGGCGGCGTGCTCGGCCGAGCACGGCCGGTCGCTGGTGGCCAGCTCCCGTGCGGCGGCCAGCAGCGAGGTCGGCTTGGGGTGCAGGACGCGCACGCCGCGGTTGAGGTCCACGGTCGGCTGCACGACCTGGCCGACGTACGGGCCGACCGCCACGACGGTGGTCACCGGCAGCGGCTCGCCGCGCATGTCCTGGATGCGCCGGGCGACGGCGGTGGCGGCCGCGAGCGCCTCGGCGGCCGGGCTCGTCGCGCCGTCCGGGCGGGTCAGCGGCCAGCCGTCGATCTTCCACTGCCCGTTGAGCGGTGCCTCCAGCCGCATGGCCGGGTCGGGCAGGTCCACGCCGACGACCACGAGCACGCCTCGGGGCAGCACGATGACCGCGTCCAGCTCGCGGGGGCAGTCCGGCGGGCGCACCCCGAGCAGCGCGACACCGCCGAGCACGGCGTCGCCGACGCCCCACGTGCTCAACGCGGCGCGCACGTCGGCGCCCACCGCGGACGGCTCGGTCCCGAGTCGGATCAGCCGCACGGGATCACCACAAGGTCGCGCTGGTCGGCGTTCCACACGGTCGGACACGGTAGCGCCGCCGGGTCGCGGTCTGCCGCGCGCATCGCGGGTCATGACAGCGCGTGACGACCATCACCTGAGCGGGCGTGAGTTGTGGTGGGGGTGGTTGCCCCTGCCTTGGAGGTTCGTCCGTGCTGCGCAAAGCCGCCCTGCTCGCGGCGGGCACGCCGGCACTGTCCGCGGCGGTCGTCCCGCCCGCCTCGGCCGGTCCACTCGCACCCGTCTGGATGTTGCTCGCCGGTCAGTTGTCCGGCGGTGTGCCCGCAGGTGCGGGAGTCCGGGCTCGCCCGGATCACCGCACGCGGGATGATGCACGTCGAGGCGAACCAGCGCGAACGGGCTGGTGCCCGACGGCAGCGGCGTCACGGTCGCGGTGATCTCCACCGGCGCGGTGCTGAACTGTGTGCTGGAGAACCACCGCGTGCGGCGCGGGCGGGCCGACGTCGGTGCGCCCACCGATCAAGGTGGTCGACAACTCCTGCGGGCCGTCCGGCGTGGTGATCTGCGCCACCGGGTCGCAGCCGCGCAACCGGCTGGGGTTGCTGGACGTGGACGTTCAACACGATCAGCGGCACGTCCGTGGCGGCACCGCACGTCACCGGCACAAGGTGGCGGTGGTCGGCGCGATGTGATCATCGGTTGGTGATCGTGGGTCGGTGATCGGGAGGTGGTCGGGTGGTGATCGGTGATGATCGCGGTCGGCTCCCGGGTGATCTCGGAAAGTGACCTCGCGGCGCGGTCTCCGGCCGTCAGGTCACCGATTTAGGGTCGAAAGTCCTGTATCTGACCCGCCCGGGTGAGGAACGGGATGGTTCTTATGGCGGACTGCTGCCGTAGCGGGCAGAATGACCAAGTCGGGAATTCGCAAGATCGTCCGCGTCATCGAGAGGTCGTAGGGGAAGACGTCCCTCGTCGAGTAGCGGAGGTCAGCTGTGAGCACCCGTGGCAGCAGCAGTGGCGTGGTCTACGTCCACTCGTCGCCGTCTGCGGTCTGTCCGCACGTCGAGTGGGCGATCTCGGGCACCCTCGGTGAGCGAGCGGACCTGAAGTGGGCGGCGCAACCCGCGGCGCCAGGTCAGTTGCGCGCCGAATGCAACTGGACCGGCGACGCCGGCACCGGTGCCCGACTCGTGTCCGCGCTCAGGGCGTGGCCGATGCTCAGGTTCGAGGTGACGGAAGACCCGAGTCCGGGCGTGGACGGCGTGCGGTACTGCTTCGCGCCCGTGTTGGGGTTGTGGCACGCGCGCACGAGCGCGAACGGCGACATAGTTGTTTCAGAGGACCAACTCCGGGCGTTGGCGGCGCGCAGCAGAGGCGGCGAGTCGTTCGCGCACGGGGTGGACGAGATCCTCGGGGCGGCGTGGGACGACGCGTTGGAGCCGTTCCGGCGGGCTGGTGATGGTGCGCCGGTGACGTGGTTGCACCGGGTTGGCTGAGGTCCCGGTCCTGGTTGGGGTGGCTTGCTTCTGGCCGCGCTCCTTGTAGTTCGGGCGGCTCGGTGGTTGAGCCCGGCTCGATTTGACATGGGGCCCGTACGGGCACTCCAGGCAGGCCAAAGCCGGCAGGCCCGGCGGGGAAGAGCGTCCCGCCGGGCCTGCCGGCTTCGACCAGCCTCAAGCACCCGAACCCATGTCAAATCGGGCCTCGGTGGGTTGGTGCCGGGTCCGTTGGGGCTGGTTGGGCTTCGTTGTTCAGTGGGTGGGCTGGGGGTCGGTGGTGGTGGGGGCTTGCCAGGCGGCCATCAGGTCGCGGTAGAGCGGGGAGGTGGCCAGCAGGTCCTGGTGGTTGCCCAAGAGTGGGGGGCCGCCGTCCATCAGGAGGACTCGGTCGGCTCGGAGGGCTGAGGAGAGTCGGTGGGCGATGACGATCAGGGTGCCGCCTCGGGAGGCGAAGGCTTGTTCGACGATGGCTTCGGCGGCCGGGTCGAGGGCTGAGGTGGCTTCGTCGAGGATCACGACGTCGGCGGACGAGGTGTAGACGCGGGCGGCGGAGAGGAGTTGGGCTTCGCCGGCGGAGAGGCCCGTGGCGGAGTGGCCGATGGTGCCCGAGAGGCCACCCAGCTTGGTGATCAGGTCGGATGCGCCGACGGCGGCGGCGGCTTCGAGGAGCGCGGCGTCGGGGGCGGTCGGGTCGAGCAGGGCCAGGTTCTCGCGGACGGTGCCGGTGAAGAGGTAGGTCTCCTGGGGCACCAGGGCGATGCGCTGGTGGCGCAGTTGCGGGGTGGTCGAGCGCACCGGCACGCCGCCGAAGCGCACTTCGCCGGCTTGGGGTTCGACCAGGCCGGTGAGCAGGCCCGCCAGGGTGGACTTGCCGATGCCGCTGGGGCCCACGACGGCCAGGTGGGAGCCCGGTGGGAGGGTCAGGTCCAGGTCGCGCACGATCGGTTCGGCGGTGGGGCTCCAGCCGAAGGTGACGGCGCGCAGTTCGATCTCGGAGTTCTTCGGGACGGCGTCGCCGGTCGGGACGTCGATCGGCGGGGCGGCCTCGGCCAGGCGGCGCAGGGCGATGACGAGGCGGAGCACGATGGTGCTCGTGGTGTCGGCGAGGCGGCGCAGCGCGGGTTGGACGCTGGTGCTCAGGTAGACCACCGCGCCGAGCACCTCGCCGGTGGTCAGCGTGCCGGCTCGGACCATGCCCGGTGCCATGAGCAGCAACAGCACCAGCGGGGCGAAGCCGCCCAAGGCGATGACGACGCCGCGCAGCGCGGTGGCGAAGGCCATCCGGACGGTGGCGGCGGCCTGGTGATCGACCTGGGTCATGACGTCGCGCAGGGCGTGGTCGGCCCCGTGCACGGCGGTCACGTCGCGGACGCCGAGGAAGACCGTGCCGGCGACCGAGGCCGCCTGCTCGTCGGCCAGGACGAGGCGGCGTTGGCCGCGGGCCAGGGAGGGCAGGAGCAGGCCGAAGAGGAGCAAGGCCGCCAGGACGGGCAGGATCACCAGCCAGGCCAAGGAGGAGACGGTCGCGGCGAGGCCGACCAGGGCGGCGGTCGTGGTGACCAGCAGTGCCCTGGCCTGGACGAGGACGCCGGCGGTGGCGTCGCGGACGACTTCGACGTGGCGGGTGATCCTCGCGACGGCGCTCGCGTCCGGTTGGCGGGTGTGGGTGCCGGCGTGCAGGACGCCCCGCACGACCTGGCGGACGAGGGCGTCGCGGAGCGGTTCGACGACCGCGCCCAGGCGCGTGAAGACCTGGCGCAGGCCGAAGCCGCCCAGGACCGCGACCGCGGCGAACACCAACAGCCAGGCCACGCCGGTCCACGGGCGGCCGGCGGCGAAGCCCCGGTCCACGGCCAGGCCGACCAGGCGGCCGGACAGCAGGGCGGGCACGCCTTCCAGCACCGACCAGCCGAGCAGGACGGCGATGCCGCGCCGTTGGTCGCGCAACGCCCGCAGGTAGGTCATCAGCCGAACACCGCCCGGTACTCGTCGTCGTCCCAGAGGTCGGAGTGGGTGCCGGTGGCGCGGACCCGGCCGTCGTCCAGCCAGACGACGACGTCGGCGCGGCGGGCGGTCGCGGCGCGGTGCGTGACGACCACCCTGGTCCGGCCGGGCAACGCGGACTCGACCGCGCGTTCCACTGTGGACTCGGTGACCATGTCGAGGCTCGCGGTCGCGTCGTCGAGCACCAGGACGGCCGGGTCGCGGACGAACGCCCTGGCCAGGCCCAGTCGTTGCGCCTCGCCGCCGGACATCGGGGCGGCCGACATCGGGGTGTCGTAGCCCTGCGGGAGGCGGACGACCACGTCGTGCACCTGGGCGGCGCGGCAGGCGGCTTCGACGTCGGTCCGCTCGCGGGAGGTGCCGTAGCGGACGGCGTCGGCGACCGTCGTGCCGACGAGGGCGGGCCGTTCGAAGGCGTAGCCGACGGAGCCGCCGCGCCGGACGTCACCCGACGACGGCCGCACCAGCCCGCCGATGACGGAGGCCAGCGCGGACTTGCCGGAGCCCGACCGGCCCACCACGGCGACGAACGTCCCGGCGGGCACGGTCAAATCGACGTCGTGCAGCGCGTCGGGGACGGTGACGCCGGTCAGCGTGATCTCGCCGGGTGGGGCGTGACCCGGTTGGTCCTGCGGGGGCAGGGGTGTGGTGAGGACTTCTTCGAGGCGGTGGGCGGACGCGCGTGCGCGTTGGAGGGCCGTGAGCAGGGTCGTCTGCCCCACCACCGTCATGCCCAGGGCCACGTAGCCGAGGGTGGCGAGGACGTCGCCGACGCTCAGCCGGCCCGCGACCACGCCGAAACCCGCGGCGGTCAGCACGGCCAGCTCCACGGCGGGCAGCAGGAGGCCGGCCCGCCAGATCATCCGGGCCTGCGTGCGCCACATCCCGACGCCGGCGGCGGTCAGGCGGGGCAGCGGCCGCAGGACTCGTTCGGCCTCCTGGTCGGCACGACCGGAGGCGGCGATGGTGCGCAGGCCGCCGACGGCGTCGACCAACCTCGCCGACAGCTCGCCGGACACCTCCTGGTAGGTCGCCACGTCCGCGGCCGTCAGGCGCAGGTGCGACCGCACCAGCAACGCGGCCAGCGGCACGCTCAGCAGGAACACCACGGCCAGCCGCCAGTCCAGCAGCGCCAGCGCGGTGATCGCGCCGACCGCCGTGACCACCGAGATGCCCAGGTTCACCGCGAGCACCGAGACACCGCCCGCGATCGCGCTGTCGCCGGTCAGCCTGCTCACCGCGTCACCGGCCTCGAACCGCGCCGGGTGGCCCAGCGCGAGCAGGTGGGCGGTCAGCCGGTGGCGCAGCCGGGCCGCGCCACGTGCGGTGATCGCCGCCGCCAGCACCACGCCGATCGCGTCGCCGACCACCTCCACGCCCGCGAGCCCGACCAGCCACCACACCGTGCCGGCGGCCAACCGGCCGTCCAGCGCCATGTCCACGGCGGAGGCGAGGGCGGTCGGCAGCAGCAGGCCGGCGGCCGTGGCGAGCAGTGCGTTCAACGCCAGCAGCACCCACCGGAGGTCGCGCCGGACGACGGTGGACAGCACCACGATCTGGGACTCCTAGGTCGATCGCCGCGGTGGGCGCATCATGTGACGCGCGAGGTCGGTTGCCAGGCGATCCCGCGACGTGGGAAAAAGCCGGGTGAGCGGCGCACTTCGACTGCGCCGCTCACCCGGACCCGCGTGGCGGGTGTCAGCAGAGGACGAGGCTGACGGTGGAGTGGCTGCACGGCAGCAGCAGGGAGGCGTTGGACGCCGTCGTGCTGCCGCCACCGCCGCTGCTGCCGCCGCTCGCCATGGCGTTGGACTGGGCCTCGGGGGTCTCGAGGTCCTGCAGGTCGAGGATGAAGTCCATCGTGACTCCTCAATTCGGGGGATTGGAAAGGGTTACTGCTACCGGCCGGTGAGGGCCGGGGCTGTGAGGAACGGCAGCACGGGTGTGCCGTCCAGGACCGCGCCGAGCGCCAGCAGCACGCCCGCGCCGCCGGTGTCGACGTCCATCGAGAGCCGCCGCAACTGGATCCCGGGGAACGCCAGGCCCTCTTGGTAGGGCACGGCGTGCCAGGACAGCGCGGCCAGGTGCCGGTCGATCGCCTGCCGGGGACCGCCCGCGTGGGCCAGGGTGGCCAGCAGGCCGGCCCGGCCGAGCATCAGCGCCGGCTGGATCACGAACTCGCCGGTCGTGCTGCCCACGAGCTCCGGCAGCCGTTCGACCACGGGCAGGTCGGGCGCGGCCAGGCGGAACTCGTTGAGCACGAGGGCGATGCCCGCGCTGCCGACGCCGACGTACGGCAGGGTGCGGAAGTTGCCGTCGCGGACCTGCGTCGAGCCGTCCAACGCGGTCATCGTCTCGGCCAGGTCCCGCTCCAGGGCGCGCACGCCGAGGTCGAGCCAGCGGCGGTCGTCGGTGTGCTGGAACAGGCGCAGGAACAGCAGCGCCGGGCCCGACCAGCCGTGCTCGAAGCCCGCGCGGGCCTTCGAGCCGGGCGGCTCGGCGTCGGCGAGCGCGGTGTCGAGCCGTTCGCCCAGCTCCAGCGCCTGGGCGACGTAGGTCTCGTCGTCACGGGTGCCGGCGAAGTGCAGGAGGTTCAGCCCGATGCCCGCCAGGCCCGCGCTCAGGCCGTGGTCACGGGTGTCCGGCACCATCTGCGCGTAGGAGCGGACCAGCTCCTCGGCCAGGTCGTGGTGGCCGAAGTTCTCCAGCACGTGCGCGATGCCGTGCGCGCCGGTGAAGAAGCCGGGCTCCTTCGGCGGTTCGCGGCGCACCGCGTCCAGCAACCACTGCTCGTGCTCGGGGTAGCGGCCCATGCCGGTCACGTGCAACGCGTGCAGCACGCCCGCCGCGCCGTAGCCGAAGCCCGCGCCACCGATCTCGAACTGCTCCACGTCACCGGGGAACAGCCGGTCCGCGCGCTGGGGCGTGGCGCTGGCCAGGATGCCCGCCGCGATCGACTTGCGCACCAGCTGCCAGTCCGGCTCCGGCACGTCCAGCGCGGTGGTGGCGGGGCCCGGCTGCCCGTCGCGGGGCGTCAGGACGTCGAGGATCTTCGCGCAGTACTCGTCGGGCAGGCCGAACCGCCGCTGGATGAAGTCCACGTGCGCGCGCAGCTTCACGGGGGCCAGCTCGATCACGGCGTTGAGCGGCAGGAAGACGTAGAGGCGCAACGCGGCCAGCGCGTGCTCGTCGATCTCGAAGCCGGTGCGGTCCGGCGGCGCCTGGAACCCCGGCGCGCCGAGCGTGGGCCTGCCGTTCTCCTCGATGCCGAACGCCAGCTCGAAGTCGATCAGCGACACCGCGTCGTCGTCGTCCACCAGGACGTTGAGCGGGTGCAGGTCGCTGAACACGACACCGCGCTCGTGCACGGCGGCCACGATCCGCTCGACGTCGGCGACCAGCTTCAACGCCCGCGCGGTGTAGGCGGTGACCGCCTCGTCGGTGACCTCGTGGTGGGTCAGCGGGTAGTTGTTGCCCAGCCACTGGCCCAGCGGGCGGCCCGTGACCCGGGCCATGGCCACGAACTCGTGCTCCCAGGCGGTGAAGTGCTCGTAGACCTCGGGCACGCCGGGCACACCGGCCACCCTGGTCAGCATCGCGTGCTCGCGGCGCAACCGGGCCACCGCGTCGATGTTCTCGCGGTCGAGCCCGGCGTGCGGTCTGGCCTCCTTGAGCACGACCTGTCTGTCGTCGGCCTTGCGCACCGCCTCGTACACGCCGCCGCCGTTGGAGAAGTGCAGCGACTGCACCACCCGGTACGGGAACGCGTCGGCGTCACCGGCGCGCCGCGCGGCCAGGTGCTCTTCCAGGCACGCGGGCAGCTTCACCCAGTCCGGCACCCAGAACGTCGGTTTGCGCTGGTCGGGCACGAGCGCGCCGTCCGGACCCTCGATCGCCAGCACGCGCTTGCCGTCCCGCTCCAGCCACTGCTCCACGAACCCGCCGTAGCGGACGAACAGGGGGCCGGCGCCGTAGCGGAGGTCGCTGAGGATGTACGCGCCCGGCTGGCCGTCGAGGATCTCCGACAACTCGGCGAGCGTCGTTTCCAGCTGCGCCTCGTCGGCCGGGTAAATGGTGATCAGTTTCCCGCTGCCCTCGCGCGGTGCGTACTTCGAGTTGCGCGCCAGCACGATCGACCGGGTGCGCAGGTACTTGAACGGGATGCGGCGCGCGATCAGGTACTCGTAGGACTTCAGCAGCACCTCGCCCGCGTTGCGCACGGTGGCCGAGACGTGCACCTTCCAGCCCTGCTTGGGCAGCACCACCCCGTCCGGGTGGATGTGTCGCCAGATGTTGCGGTCACCCTGCGTCCAGCCGTCCGGCAACGCCGGCAGCACCTGCGAGAAATCGTCTTCGGCGGTTTCCGCGTGGCTTTGCACGTCGTAGAACAGACGGTCCGCGAAGCAGTAGGCCTCATAGCGGAGGTCCACGGGATTTCGCCTCCTCGCGATTTATCCGACCGGCTAATTCCCGCACGCCACCGGCTGAGAAGCCAATCCACCATTTCGGGGGTGTGGGCGTCCATTCGTGTGCATGAGCTTTCCTCGAATTGGTACTGCTAGTGGGTATAAGATGCCTGACGTCACCCGATCGCGATGTTTAAGCGCACGGACGTGCGGAGAGCGGCTACGTGGAGCGGCTAAACGAAACGCGATCGTTCTTCGCTTTCGGGTGTCCCCACCTGCGGTTTTTTCGGCTGCCCGCTGATATGCGGTGATCGTCACGGACCGTGTCGAAAGGGCCGGGCAGGTGTTCCTCGGCCCGTTTTCGGGACGGGGTGGACCCGATATCTCGAGAACGTGGGCGCAATGGTGTGGTGAAGTCATTGTGAGTGGTTATGGCAGGACGTTCAAACCGCACTCTGCGGGCTTTCCGCTGCACCGTCCGGGTGATTATCCGCACGAACGGACGCTGTGGCACCCTCCAGGGGTGTCCGCGCGCCTGCTGCTGCCCGCCGTGCTCCTCGTCGCCGCCGCCACCGCGGGCGTCGGCGTGCTGGCGCGGGAGGTCTACCAGCGGCCGCTGGTGGCCCAGGGCGACCAGGTCGCGGCGCCCGGCTCGGGGCCGTCCAGCTCGGTGCCGCGCAGCGCCCAGCCGGGCCCCGGCACGGTGCAGCTCAGCGTCGACGCGGCGCAGCACCCCGACGGCCAGCGCGTGCGCGAGGTGCTCCAGCAGTTCTTCGACGCGATCAACGCCCACGACTACGAGCAGTGGGCCAAGACCGTCACCGCGCACCGGGTCGGGCAGACGCCCAGGACGCGGTGGTTGTCGGACTACGAGAGCTCGCGGGACGGGTCGATCCTGGTGCACCGGATCGAATCGGTCACGCCGGAGCGGCTACGGGTGCTGATGACGTTCACCAGCACGCAGGACGTCGCCAAGGCGCCGGCCGAGCTGCAGTCCGACTGCATCCACTGGCGCGTGGTCTACCCGTTGCAGGTGGAACGGGGCGTGCTGCGCGTCGACCTGGGCACCGAGGGCTCGACCTCCCAGTTCACCCCCTGCTGACCCCGCGTAACGCGTGAGTCCTACGTTCGGAACGCGTGAGTCCTACGTTCAGGACCCCCGAGTTCAACGCTCAGGACACGACGGTGGGGTCGCCCCCCGACCTCAGCGACCCCACCGACGACGCCGGCCCCCTTACAACGGGATGTTGCCGTGCGCGCCCCGGCCCGCCGGCGCCGCCGCGAGGGCCTGCGCCAGCTTCCGCCGCGTCTTCGTCGGCTCCACGACCTCGTCCACCACGCCGATCGCGATCGCCCGGTCCACGCCACCCGCGACGCGCTCGTGCTCCTCGACGAGACGGGCGTGCAACGCCTCCCGCTCCTCGTCCGGCACGGCCGCCAGCCTCCTGCGGTGCAGGATGCCGACCGCCGCCCCGGCCCCCATCACGGCCACCTCGGCCATCGGCCACGCGAACACCGCCGTCGCACCCAGCGAGCGCGAGTTCATCGCGATGTACGCGCCGCCGTACGCCTTGCGCGTCACCAACGTCACCCGCGGCACCACGGCCTCACCGAACGCGTGCAGCAGCTTCGCGCCCCGCCGCACCACGCCGTCCCACTCCTGCCCGACCCCCGGCAGATACCCCGGCACGTCCACCAGCACCAGCAGCGGCACGCCGAACGCGTCGCACATCCGCACGAACCGCGCCGCCTTCTCCGCCGACAACGAGTCCAGGCACCCGCCCTTGCGGATCGGGTTGTTCGCGACTACACCGACCGTGCGCCCACCGAGCCGACCGAGACCGACCACGACGTTGGCCGCCCACCTCGCCTGCAACTCCTCGAACGAGTCGTCGTCCACGATCGCCCGCACCAGCGGCCTGACGTCGTAGGCCCGCCGCGGCCGCTCCGGCAGCAACGCCCGCAGATCCTCGCCGTCGGGCACCGAGTGCAGGTCGAACACACCGGGCCGCGCGAACAGCCCGGTGATCCGCCGCGCACGCAGGTAGGCGTCCGGCTCGTCGTCCGCGATCACGTGCACGACACCGGACCTGCGCCCGTGCGCCTCCGCACCGCCCAGCCCGTCCATGTCGATCCGCTCGCCGGTCACCGACCGGACCACGTCCGGCCCGGTCACGAAGACCTTGCCGGCCGGGGCCATGATCACCACGTCGGTCAACGCCGGCCCGTACGCGCCGCCACCCGCCGCCGGACCGACCACCACGGAGATCTGCGGCACCCGACCGGACGCCCGGATCATCGCCGCGAACATCCGACCCATGCCGTCCAGCGACTCCACGCCCTCCGGCAGCCGCGCACCACCCGAGTGCCAGACGCCGATCACGGGTATGCGCTCCCGCACCGCCGTCTCGATCGCCTCCACGATGTGCCCGCACCCCTCCGCACCCAGCGCCCCACCCATCCGCGTGGCGTCGCTGCAGTACGCGACGACCTTCGCGCCGTCGACCCGGCCGCGCACGGCGAACATGCCGCTGCCGTCACGGGGGCGCAACGGCACCACGGACCCCGGGTCGAGCAACTGCGCCAGCCGGACCTCCGGGTCGCGCGGATCGGTGTCGCCGTCCGCTTCCGGGTGCACCGGCGGGGGCGCAAGGGCGGTCATCGGGAAGCTCCTCGTGGGACGTGGACGTCAGACCTGGGTGAAGACGAGCGAGACGTTGTGCCCGCCGAACCCGAACGAGTTGTTGACCGCGGCGACGAGGTCGATCTTGCGCGGCTCGCCGGTGACGACCTCCAACTGCACCTTCGGGTCCTGGTTCTCCAGGTTCAACGTCGGCGGCACGATGCCGTCGCGGACCGACAGCAGCGTGGTGATCGCCTCCACCGCGCCGGACGCGCCGAGCAGGTGGCCGTGGTTGCCCTTGGGCGCGGTCAGCACCGGGTGGTCGCCGATCGCGCGGCGCACGGCCTGCGGCTCGATCACGTCGCCCACCTGGGTGGACGTCGCGTGGCAGTTGACGTGGCCGATGTCGGCCGGGTCGACACCCGCCGCGCGGATCGCCTTGGCGATGGCCCGCGACTGGCCGATGCCCTCCGGGTCGGCCGCGGTGATGTGGTGGCCGTCGGAGCTGGTGCCGATGCCCGCGAGCCTGCCGTAGATCCGGGCGCCGCGGGCGCGGGCGAAGTCCTCGCGCTCCAGCACCATGATCCCCGCGCCCTCGCCGAGCACGAACCCGTCCCGGTTGACGTCGAACGGGCGCGACGCGCGTTCCGGGTCGTCGTTGCGGGTGCTCATGGTCCGGGCCTGGATGAAGCCCGCCATGGTGATGGTGGTGATGCACGCTTCCGCGCCACCGGCCACGACCACGTCCGCCTCGCCCGACTTCAGCATCCGGTACGCCCAGGCCAGCGCCTCCGCGCCGGACGCGCAGGCCGACACCGGCGCGTGCACGCCCGCGCGTGCCTTGAGGTCCAGGCCGACGTGCGCGGCCGGGCCGTTGGGCATGAGCATCGGCACGGTCAGCGGCGAGACCTTGCGCAGGCCGGACGCCTCGATGAGGTCGTCCTGGTCCAGCAGCGTCATCGCGCCGCCGATGCCGGTGCCCACCACGACGCCGAGCCGCTCGGGGTCGACGTCGTCGTCACCGAACCCGGCGTCCGCCCACGCTTGGCGGGCGGCGACCACCGCGACCTGCTCGCAGCGGTCCAGCCGGCGCGCCTCGACCCGCGGCAGCACCTCGGTCGGCTCGACCGCGAGCGGCGCGCCGATCTTCACCGGCAGGTCGAAGCGCTCCACGAAGTCGGCCGTCAGCGTGCGCACGCCGCTGCGGCCGGCCAGGAGGGCGTCCCAGGTGGAGGCGACATCGCCACCGAGCGGGGTGGTGGCACCCAGCCCGGTGACGACGACGTCGTTGTTACTGGTCATGCGTTGCTGGCGATGTAGTTGACCGCATCGCCCACGGTCTTGAGGTTGGCCAGCTCGTCGTCCGGGATCTTCACGCCGAACTTGTCCTCGGCCTGCACGGCGATCTCCACCATGGACAGCGAGTCGATGTCCAGGTCGTCCACAAAGGACTTGTCAGCCGTCACGTCGGCCGCCTCGACACCGGCGACCTCCTCGACGATCTCGGCGAGCCCCTTCTGGATGTCCTCGTTGCTCACTGAAAATCCCTTCCTTCTTGCTTCGCCGGCTGGGTCGTCCCACCGGAGTCTGGAATAGCGGTCACGGCAGCCGGACGACCTGTCCCGCGTAGGACAGGCCCGCCCCGAAGCCGACGAGCAGCGCCACGTCACCGCTGCGCACCTCTCCCGCCGCGCGCATGTGGTCCAGCGCGAGCGGGATCGAAGCGGACGAGGTGTTGCCGGAGTCCACGATGTCACGAGCGATCACGAGGTCTTCACGCGCACCCTTGGCGCGCAACCGCTTCGCGATGGCCTCGACGATGCGCAGGTTCGCCTGGTGCGGCACGAAGACGTCCACATCGGACACCTGCAGGCCGGCCAGCTCGATCGCGTTGAGCGCGATCGGCGCGATCTGCGTGGTCGCCCACCGGAAGACCGCCTGGCCCTCCTGGAAGATGAACGACGCCCGGTCCTTGACGTGGATCATGTCCACGAGGTCGCCCGCGCTGCCCCACGACACCGGGCCGATGCCCGGCTCGTCGGACGGCCCGACGACCGCCGCGCCGGCGCCGTCGGCGAAGATGATCGCGGTCGACCGGTCGTCGCCGTCGACCCAGTCGGTCAGCTTCTCCGCGCCGATGACCAGCACGTGCCGGGCCGTGCCCGCCCGGACCAGGTCCGAGGCGGTGCCCAGGGCGTAGCAGAACCCGGCGCACGCGGCGTTCAGGTCGAACGCGGGCGCGCCCTTGACCCCGATCCGGTCGGCGACCTGCGCCGCCGCGTTGGGGATCTGGGACGGCATGGTGCAGGTGGCCACGATGACCGCGCCGATGTCCGACGGGGCGAGCCCGGCGTCGGCGACGGCCTTGGCGCCCGCCTCGACCGCCATGTCGACCAGCAGTTCGTCCGGCTTGGCCACGCGGCGGTTGACGATGCCGACCCGGTCGCGGATCCACTCGTCGGAGGTGTCCATGCGCAGGCTGAGGTCGTGGTTGCTCACGATCGTCTCGGGCTGGTAGCTGCCCAAGCCGATGATGCGGCTGCCGACCGGGCCGGTGGGGACCGAGAAGGTGGTCACTCGGCCACCTCCGCGGGGGTCGCGGTGATCATCTCGACGACCTGGTCGAGCTGGTCGGGGGTCTTGAGGCCCAAGGTGGGTGTGCCCTTCAGTTCGCGCTTGGCCAGGCCGGTCAACGCGCCCGCGGGCGGCAGTTCGACCACCGCGCTCACGCCGCGCCCGGCCAGGGTTGCCTGGCAGGCGTCCCACCGCACGGGGCGGGTCACCTGGGAGATCAGTCGGTTCAGCACCTCGTCGCCGTCGGAGACGACGCCACCGTCGGCGTTGGACAGCAGCGGCAGCGCGGCGTCCTTCACCACGATCCCGGCGGCACGGGCGCGCAACGCCTCCTCGGCGGGCGCCATGAACCGGGTGTGGAACGCGCCCGCGACCTTCAACGTGCGGATCTTCGCCCGTCCGGGTGGCTCCTCGACCAGCCGCTCCAGCGCGTCCAGCGGACCGGCGGCCACGATCTGGCCCGCGCCGTTGCGGTTCGCGCCGACCAGGCCGAGTTCGTCGAGCCGGGCCAGCACCTCGTCCTCCTCGCCGCCGAGCACCGCGGCCATGCCGGTCGGCGTCAACGCGCAGGCGGCGGCCATCTCGGCGCCGCGCACGGCGGCCAGCGCCACCGCGTCGTCGGTGCTCAGCACGCCCGCGATCGCCGCGGCGGCCAGCTCGCCGACGGAGTGACCGGCGACGACCGTATCGCTGGGCAGCTCGACCCGGCGGCGCAGCTCCTCGTAGGCCAGCAGCGCCAGCGCGACCACGAGCGGCTGCGTGACGGCGGTGTCCTTGATCTCGTCCGCGTCCGCCGTGGTGCCCAGCCGGACCAGGTCGAGACCGGTCGCCTCGGACCACGCGGCGACGCGCTCGCCGGCCCCCTCGACGTCGAGCCAGGGGGTCAGCATGCCGGGTGTCTGGGACCCCTGTCCGGGGGCGAGGAGCGCGATCACCCGCTCACTGAACACGTTCGCGGCGGTTTCCGGTGATGCCGCCACAGACGAAACACGGGACCGTGCGTTGTAGGGTCTCTACAAAAGTGACTCGGAGATGAACGTAGAACGACGTCGCGTGTTGTCGGACCCGGCCCAAACGGACATGCGTCGTCGGTCACACTCGGACGAGCGTCGCCCGCCAGGGTCACCACAAACCGCGGGCACGGGCCAGCCTGCCCACGGACAGTGCGATCCGCAGCACCAGAGCGTCACGGGGGTCGTTGGCGTTGCGCCCGGTGAGCTCGGTCGCGCGCTTGAGCCGGTAGCGGACCGTGTTCGGGTGCACGAACAGCTTCCGCGCGCACGCCTCCAGCACGCCCCCGACCTCCAGGAACGCGTCCACGGTCTCCAGCAGCGAGCCGCCCGCGTCCTCCAGCGGCCGGGCCACCCGGTCCACCAACTGCCACTCGGCCTCCGGGTCGCCCGCCAGCGCCCGTTCCGGCAGCAGGTCCAGCGACCGCACCGGCCGCGGCGCGGCGGGCCACCCCACCACCGCGCGCAGCCCGGACAACGCGTCGCTCGCGCTGCGGTGCGCCTCGGCCAGGCTGGTCACGGTCGGGCCGGCCACCACCGCGCCGGGCCCGAACGCGTCGGAGACCCGGACCAGCGACTCTCCCCGCTCCGTCTCCCCGCCCAGCACCACGACCAGCCGCGAGCCCTGCACGCTCAGCAGCACCGGCCGCCCGACCCGGGCCGCCCGGCTGCGCACCTCGAACACCACCGCGGGCGGGTCGTCCGACGGCGGGTTGCCCACCAGCACGGTCGCCTCCGCCGCCGGGTCCCAGCCCAGCGCGGTGGCCCGCGACAGCAACGACTCCTCCGCGTCACCACGCACGATGCCGTCCACGACCAGCGCCTCCAGCCGGGCGTCCCACGCACCGCGCGCCTCGGCCGCCGCCGCGTACGACGTGGCCGCGGAGAACGCGATCTCCCGGCCGTACCGCAGCACGCCCTCGGTCAGCAACGCCCGCTCGGCGTCGTTCTCGGCCAGCTTCGGCAGCAGTTGCTCGAACAGCTCCAACGCGATGCGCACCAGCTCCACGGTCTGGCGCAGGCTCACCCACCGCGAGATGTCCTTGGGCGCGGAGCGGAACGCCTCGGCGGTCAACCGGATCGCCTGCTGCGGGTCGTGCAGCCAGGACACGAACCCGGCGACGCCGTTCTGGATCAGCAGCAGCACCCCGGCCCGCTGGTCGGCGGGCATCCGCCGGAACCACGGCAGGCGTTCCTCCATCTCGGCCACGCTCGCCGCGGCCAGGTCGCCCGACGCCCGTTGCAGGGTCCGCAAGGTGGCCCGCGACAACGCGGTTGAGCTGGTCACACCCACACGATCGCACGGGCGCACCCCCTCGACACCAACGAGTGACACCCACTGACGCTCCGCGCCGATCCCCTTACCGTCGGTGGCGTTGTGACCGGCTCGTCTGGGAGGGTCTCGTGCGCAGGTACATGTCAGTCGCCGTGGTGGTCGCCGCCGTGCTGGCGACGGCGGTCGCGCCGTCGTTCGGGTCGGCGCGCAGCGATCCGCTGGCCGAGTTCCACTCGCAGCAGCTCACCTGGTCGCCGTGCAAGCAGTCGCTGGAGTGCGCCGAACTCGTCCTGCCGCTGGACTACGCGCGACCGGCCGCGGAGCGGATATCACTGGTCATCAGCCGCAAGAAGGCCACGGAGCCGGCGCGCAGGCGCGGCATCCTGGTGCTCAACCCCGGTGGACCGGGCGGCTCTGGCCTGGGCATGCCGACGTTCCTGGCGGGCAGCGAGCTGGCCAAGGTCTACGACCTGATCGGGTTCGACCCGCGCGGTGTCGGCGGTTCCACCGCGCTGACCTGCCGCACGGTCCCCGAACTGGCCACGGCCGACACCCGACCGGCTGATTCGGAGTTCCCGAAGTGGGCCGCCGAGGCGCAGGCCGCCGAGGACGCGTGCCACCGCGCCGCCGGTGGCATCCGGCCGTTCGTCAACACCGCCAACACCGCGCGCGACCTCGACGTGGTGCGGGCCGCGCTGCGCGAGGAGAAGCTCAACTACCTGGGCTACTCCTACGGCACGTACCTGGGCGCGGTGTACGGCAGCCTGTTCCCGGACCGGCTGGACCGCAGCGTGCTCGACTCGGCCGTGCACCCGGAGTGGATCTGGCGCGAGCAGTTCCGCGCGCAGGCGGTGGCGTACCGGCGCAACGTCGAGACGTGGTCGAACTGGGTCGCCGCGCACCACGACCGGTTCAAGCTCGGCGCGACACCCGATGCGGTGATGGAGACGGTCGAGTCGGTCGCCACGGCACTCGCGACGAAGCCGGTGGGCGAGGCGACCCGCACGCGCTTCGACGCGGCCGTGGGCGTCGGCGCGCGCTACCGTCCACTGTGGGCGGACCTCGCGGTGGCGGTGACCGAGCTGAAGGCGGGCTCGCCGTCCGCGGCGGGCGCGCTGATGTCCGGTGAGGCGCAGGACGAGCTGATCTCCGGCGTGTTCAACACGGTGACGTGCGAGGTCGACTGGCCCACCGACATGGAGACCTACTACGAGGACATGCGGGTGTTCCGCGACCGCTACCCGTACGGCTTCGGCGTCATGCGCGCGGCCCCGACCACGTGCGCGTTCCGCAGCTTCACCCCGCCGGAGCCCGCGGTGGCGCTGAAGCGGGAGGGTTACCCCGTCGGGGTGGTCGTGCAGGCGGAGGGCGACACCCAGACGCAGTACGAGAGCGGCCCGGCCATGGCGGAACGGCTGGGGCACAACCTCGTCACCGTGCGGGACGAGGGCAAGCACGGCCTCTACGGCGGCGGCAACGCGTGCGTGGACCGGGCCGTCAACCGGTACCTGATCCAGGGCATCCTGCCGCCCAGCAGCTCGTACTGCCCCGGCGACCCCAGGCCCGACGTGAACCAGGCGACCTCGGCCGAGCACGTGCGGACGTACTTGGACAGCCGGGGCCTCTCGGCCCGGTTCTGACGCCCACCCGACCGATCCCGGATGCGAAAACGCCCGGCGCGAGAACCTCGCGCCGGGCGTTTCCCTCTCCCCGGTCCCCACCGGTGATTCCACTCTGGACTGCCGACGCGAGAACCGCCACGTCAGTCACCCTTTCGTGCCACCACTTCAGGTTGCCGGGTGATGCGGGCTGAGAAACGATCTCGGCACAAGCGAAAACGCGAAGGAGGGTCGTCGTGGGTACCCAGATCACCGATGGGCTCGGGCAGGCGTGGACGATGGTGGCCACGTTCGTGCCGAAACTCCTCGGCTTCCTCGTCGTCCTGCTCATCGGGTGGATCATCGCGAAGGCGCTGAGCAAGGCCGTCGGCTTCCTGCTCAAGCGGGTGGGCTTCGACCGCCTCGTGGAGCGCTCCGGGCTGTCCGGCGCGATGTCGCGGTCCCCGATCGACGCCTCCGGCCTCATCGTGAAGCTGGTCTACTACTTCGTGCTGCTGATCGCCCTCCAGCTCGCGTTCGGCGTGTTCGGCACCGGCAACGCGGTGAGCGCCCTGCTCAACGACGTCATCGCGTACCTGCCGCGCATCGCCGTGGCCATCGTGCTGGTGCTGGTCGCCGCGGCGATCGGCAAGGCCCTGCGCGGCCTGGTCACCGGCGCGCTGGGCAACCGCCCGTACACCCGGATGCTCGGCGGCATCACGTACGGCTTCATCGTCGCGCTCGGCGTCATCGCCGCGCTGAACCAGCTCGGCATCGCCGTCGCGGTCACCATGCCGGTGCTCATCACGGTGCTGGCCACGGTCGCGGGCGTGATCGTGATCGGCGTGGGCGGCGGCCTGGTGCGCCCGATGCAGCAGCGCTGGGAGGGCTGGCTCAACCGCATCCAGGAGGAGACGTCCTCCATCGCGCCCGCGCCGCGCCAGTCCCAGGACACCCTGACGGGCCGGGCGCAGGAGCCGGTGTCGGCCGCCGCCCGAGCGGCCCGGCAGAACCCGGTGGACCCCCCGACCCCGCCCGCCGGCATGCCGCTGCCGCCGCGCACCGACGGACCCTGACCCGGGGGACCGGCCCGCCCGAGGGCCGCTCCGACCCGCGAGCCGAGCGCGCGACCACGACCCCGCCCGAGGCCGCTCAACACCCCCGACGACATCCATCGCGACCGCCGACCGGCCCCCGATCCGCCCACCAGCGGTCGGGGGCCGGTCGGCGTCCCGGGGTCAGTCCAGCTCCTCCAGCACGTCCGCCCAGCTCACGTAGGCGAAGCCGGTGGTCGGCAGGTCGCCGACCGCCGGGGTGCGCTCGCCGTCGTGCACGACCAGCAGGCCCTTCCGGTAGCGCGGCCCGAGGTCGGCGGTCACCAGGTGCGCGCCGTCGGAGTGCTCGACCGAGTCGACGCCCCGCCCGCTGCCGACCACGAACTCGCCGACGTAGCGGTTGCGGCCGGTCCGCTCGTAGGCCACGAACCGCGAGTCGCCCTGGCTGGACGCGATCAGGTACCCGTCACCGATGGCCAGCCCCTCGGCGTCGGCGGTCAGGTGCGCGCCGCCGAAACCGGGGTCCGTGCCCGACACCGAGCACTCCTCGGTCTCCGGGTCGTAGGTCTGCGGTACCCCGAACGAGCGAACCTTGTCGACGAGCACGGGCGTGCCGAACCCGGTCGCCCGCAGCGGCACGCGCCAGATGCCGACGTCCTCCTGCGCCGCGTACAGCACGCCGTGCTCGGAGTCGACCACCATGCCCTCCAACTGGGGCCGTTCACCCGGCTCGCCGCACGGCGTCCAAGTGGTGCCGTCCGGCAACGGGAACGACGACGGCAGGTCGAGCGTGGACACCACCGCCGTGCCGACCGAACCCGCCGGACCGGGCGTGACGCGCAGCAGCGCCACCCTGGCCTCGTTGCGCCGGTTCGTCACGACCACCGGCGTGCGGCCGACGAACCCGGCGGCCAGCCCGTACGCGGTGCGCTGGTCGTCCACCTCCTGCTCCGACGAGGAGAACACCGGCCGCGCGCCCGGATCGGTCACGTCCCGCACGACGGACGACCCCGCCGCCGCGCCCCGCGCGTCCAGCTCGTAGACCCGGACGCGGTCCCGGCCGCGGTCGCTGACGAACGCGAGGTCCCGCGACCGCCCGCCGACCCGCGCGCCGCCGAGCACGTCGACGTTGTTGTACCGGCCCGGCTTGGCGTCCGGCGTCGGCGGCGCGGGGGCAGGGTAGGTGCCCAGGGTCCGACCGGCCAGGTCGAACGCGGCCAGGCCACCCTCCTTCAAGGTGCCGAGCACGACGCTCTGCCGGGCCGAGCGCGGGTTCACCCAGATCGCCGGGTCGTCGGCGTCGGCGTCGGCGGGCGACCCGGACGGGTCGTCGACGAACGCGCCGGTCTGGGTGACCGGCACGACCACGGCCGGGCCGGGGGAGGAGGCGATCAGCAGCGGCACCACCGCGGCCATGAGCAGGATTCGCATTCGGCGGAAGCTACCGGCCGCCGGTGTACCGGGCCTGAAGTCCAGGTGACCACGAGGAGGGCGGTTCTCGGATCGCGCCCAGTGTGCTGTCGATCACCCCAGGAACAGTTCCGCGCGCCATGATGTTGCGAAGCGATGAGAGACATGCGCTCCGGGGCTCGGTGGAAATCCGAACCGGCGGTGACAGCCCGCGACCCGCCCACCAGGGCGGTTGACCCGGTGGGATTCCGGGGCCGACGGTGAAAGTCCGGATGAGAGGTGCGCATGCCGTTGGCCTGCCATGCCCCGGAACGCCTGTCGGGGATGGAGGACGCGGTGCACGTCTTGATGGAGCAGGGCTTCACGGTGTTCGGGCAGAAGGTGTCCTGGGCCGAGTTCATCGGTCAGGTCTTCGCGCTGGTGGTGGTGTACCTGGCGCAGAAGCGCTCGCTCTGGACGTGGCCCGTGCAGCTGGTCTCGGTCTCGCTGCTGTTCGTGGTCTACGTGTCCGCCCAGCTCGGCGGCACGGCCGCGCGCCAGGTGGTGATCGCCCTGATCACCCTCTACGGCTGGTGGGCGTGGACGCGGCGGCGCGACCCGGTGTTCGGCGTGGTCGTGCGCAAGGGCACCGCGAAGGAACGCCTCGCCGTGGTGGGCGCGTTCGTCGTCGGCACGGTCGGGTTCGCCCTGCTGCTGGACGCGCTCGACGCCTCGTGGGCGCCGTGGCCCGACGCCGCCATCTTCGTCGGCACCGTCCTCGCCTTCACCCTCCAGGGCTTCGGCCTGGTCGAGTTCTGGCTGGTGTGGCTCGTGGTGGACGCGATCGGCGTGCCGTTGCAGATCCAGTCCGGCCTCTGGTTCAGCGCCGCGGTCTACACCGTCTTCGCCGTCCTGGTGATCCGAGGCTGGATCGACTGGAACCGCGCCGCGAAGCAGACCACCGCCCGGGTCGAACCGGCCACCGCCTAACGCCCCTGCGCGGCCCTGGCGAGGTCGTCCGCGAGCTGCTCCAGCGACTGGTCGACCGAACCCGGGTTCTCCAGCACGTGGTGCAGGCTCTCCTGCATCACGCCGGTCAGCTCGTCGTAGTGCGGTGAGGGGCGCCGGACCCGGGCGTCGAGCAGGCTGTCGCGCAGCGGGCGCGGCACCAGGTTCGGCTCCTCGTACAGCGCCTCGGACGTCGGCGCCCACCCGGCGAGCTGTTCCATGCGCCGCTGGTTGTCGTCGCGGGTGAGGAACTGGATGAACGCGCGGGCGGTCTTCTGGTTCGCCGAGCACCGCGACACGGCCAGGTTCCAGCCGCCCAACGCGCTGGGCCACGGCAGCGCGACCACGCCCCACTTGTCGATCACCTGCGACCCCGGCGTGTCCAGCACCGGGCCGGCGTACGGCCAGTTGCGCAGGAACAGCGCCCCGCCGGACCGGAACGCCTCCAGCGAGGCCTGTTCGTCGTAGTCACGGGCCTCGCGCGGGATCCACCCCTCCGCGAAGCCGTCGACGACGGCGCGCACGCCCGCCTTCGTCTCGGGGGCGTCCAACCGCTCCAGGTCGCCGCCGTGCGCCCAGACCGCCTCGGCCATGTTCACGATCAGGCCCTCGTAGCGCCGGAACTGGCCCACGTAGCCGTGCAGGCCGCGGCGCCGCGCGATCGTGATCGCCTGCTGCCGCATCTCGTTCCACGTCTTCGGCGGCTCCACCCCCTCCGCTTCGAGCACGTCCTTGCGGTAGTAGAGCAACCCGGCGTCGCCGCGCCACGGGATCGCCCACAGCTGCCTGCCATCGGGCGACTTGGCCGCCCGCACCATCTTCGGCAGCATCCGGCCCACGTCGAACTCGGCCGGGTCCAGCGGCTCCAGGTGCCCGGCCGCGGCGAACGGGGCCGTCCACACCATGTCCACGGCCATCACGTCGTAGCAGTCCGGGCTGCCGCGCCCGCCCGCCAGGTCCTGCGCCCGCGCGGTCAGCTGGGCGCGGTGGGCGTCGGTGGACGTCGGCATCTCCACGAACACGACCTGCTGGCGCCTGCTGGCCTGCGCGTTCCAGCGGTCGACCAGCTCGCGGACCCGCCCGTCCGCGGTGGTGTCGCGGCCGTCCACGAAGGTGATCGGCCCGGTGCCCTCCCTCGCGTCGTCTCGCACCGGGGTCGTGCACGCCGCCAGGAGCACCATCAGCGGCACCAGAAAGCGGATCACGTCGTCCTCCCCCATGCAGCGCGCGCTATCGCGTCCAGAGCGTCTTCCTGGCGCTGAGTCGTCCCGGAACCGTTGCGGGCCACGATCTCGTGGCATTGACCTTCGTAAGCGCGTGCGGCCTCGGAGAGCGGCGCTGAGGCCGCGCACGCGCCCTCCGTGAAGCCGACGGCCACCACCCGGACGGGACCGCTGACGTCCACCGGGATCGGCGGGGCCGGTGCCGCCGACACCAGCACCACGACGTGCGCGCCCTGCTCCACGCCTGCCTGGACCGCGCCCTCCGTCAACGGCACGTCCACCACCCGGTCGCGCGGACCGGCCAACGCCCGCACGCGGGTCGCGAACAGGTTCGCCTCCGCCGAGCCGTCCCGGGCCACCGCGATCACCCGAGGCCTGCTCGCCGCCTCCCACGCCTCCCGCACCGCCCGCGCGTCCGGCTCGACGGGCAGCGGCCGCGGCCGGCCGGGTCGCACCCCGGGACCGGTGCGCGGCCCGACGTTCCAGGCCACGTCCCGGAAGCCCGCCCGCTTGAACTCGTCCTGCGCGTAGGGGGAGAGCAGGTGCGCCAGGAACCGGTCCACGATCCGCTGCCGGCGCGGGTTCGGCCGGTTCGGCCGCTCCACCTCGACGAACGGGTGGTCCAGCACCAGCGCGCCGTCGCCCGGGTACAGCACCCGGCAGCCCTCGACGTCCGCCACCGCCTGCTCCGAGGCGACCAGCGCCACGTCGCCCGCGCACGGCCGCCCCGCGGTCGTGCGGGCGGTGATCCCGTGCAGCAGGCGCGGCACGTTGGGCGCTTCCAGGTACAGCCCGCCCAGCTCGGCGTGCGCCAACGCCGTCGCCGCGGCCAGCCCCACGCCCGACGACGTGTCCACTACCGCCGGCCGACGCACGTCCCGCCACCGGAACTCGCCGTCCTGCGGCGCGATCTGCGCGGCCAGCTCCGCCGACGCGCCCAGCACCACCGGCGAGATCGCCACGCCCTCGCGGCGGTGCAGCCGCACGTCCGCCCGTTGCCGCAACGCCGTCTCGACCGCGCGGACCTCGGCGGTGGTATCCGGCAGCCACACGTGCGGCTCGGCGCCGACCTCCGTCAGGTCGCCCGGCTGCCAGCCCCGGCCCAGCGCCTCGGCCGCCGCCTGGTCGGACGAGCCGGTGTACACCAGGGCGTTGAACTCCCGGCAGCCCAGCGGGTTGTGCCTGCCCGAGTCGTTCTCCAGCTCCAGCGCGAGCGAGCGGACGACCTGCTCCTTCTCGGCCGACACCAGCACGTTGAGCTGGACCGGGGGAGGGCAGGGCGGCACGGCGGGCGGCGTGGCGCCGAACGCGTTCGCCGTGCCCGCCAGGACCAGCAGCGCGGCCAGCCCGAGACGCGCCCACGGCGGCTTGGACCGGCGGCGACGCCTCCCGCGCCGCTTGCCGGGCTTCGGCCGCGGCACGCCGGCTTCCGGCACGTGCAGCCAGGCGTGCCCGCGGACCTCCTTGACGTCCACGGCCACGCGCCGGAACGACTCCGGGGCCATCGCCGGGTCGGGCCGGACGACGTCGTCGTAGAACCGGTCCGAGACGATCAGCGCCAACACCGCGGTCGAGCGACCCAGCGCCTCCCGCAGCGGCCGGGAGTCGAGCAGCCGGAACGCCAGCGTCACCTCGTCGCCGACCACGCCGTGCTCGTCGTGCTGCACCTCGCCCGCCGTGACCGCCATCCGCAGCCGGATCCGGGCGTCTTCGGTGCGGGTCGCGTTGTAGCGGCGCACCTCGCCCAGCAGCGCGTGCGGCAGCCCGCCGACCACCCGGCTCTTGGGCACGTCCGGCGGCACCAGCACGAACACGCCGTCGCCGCGGTCCTCGTGGTGCGTCGCGGACCAGTCCAGCCCGCTGTCGTCGAACGCCGACTCCAGCGCCGCGTACAGCCCGCGCCGGATCTCCTCCTGCGGCGCGCGCAGGCGCTGCCCGAACGCGGACACGTCGACGACCACGATCGTGCGGTGCACCGCGTGCTGCGGTTGCGTGCCCACCCCGACCCCTCGTTGGAACGCCGGTTCGTGCGGCAAGTCTATGGGGTGGATCACAACCCGCAGCGGGAAACCGAAGATTCCGCTGGTCGGCCGCAATAGTGCGGAAACGCCTCGGGGGCGGCACGTGCGCGTGCCGCCCCCGAGGACCGTGCCGATCAGGCCAGGCCGGCGTCCGAGGTGGACGGGCCCGCCGCGCTCACGTCGTCGATCTTGTACTTGCGGGCCGCCTGCACGACCAGCGACTGCTGGATCTCGCCGCGCTTGGCCAGCGCCGCCAGCGTGGCCACCACGATCGACTCGGCGTCGACCAGGAAGTGCCGCCGCGCCGCCGGCCGGGTGTCGGAGAAGCCGAACCCGTCCGTGCCCAGGGTGGTCATGTCGGTCGGCACGTACGGGCGGATCAGGTCCGGCACCGCGCGCATCCAGTCCGACACCGCCACGACCGGGCCGGCCGCGTCCGCCAGCGCCTGCGTGACGTACGGCACGCGCGGCTCCTGGTCGGGGTGCAGCAGGTTGTGCCGGTCGACCTCGACCGCCTCACGGCGCAGCTCCGAGTACGACGTCGCCGACCACAGGTCGGCCTGCACGCCCCACTCCTCGGCCAGCACCTGCTGCGCCTTGACCGCCCACGGCATCGCCACGCCCGACGCGAGCAGCTGCGCCCGCGGACCGGCCTGAGCCGGCGCCACCTGGTACCGGTACAGGCCCTTGAGCAGGCCCTCGACGTCCAAGCCCTCCGGCTCGGCCGGCTGCTGGTACGGCTCGTTGTAGACGGTGATGTAGTAGAAGATGTTCTCGGCGTTCTCGCCGTACATCCGCCGCAGGCCGTCCTTGACGATGTGCGCCACCTCGAACGACCACGCCGGGTCGTACGCCACCACGGCCGGGTTGGTGTGCGCCAGCAGCAACGAGTGCCCGTCGGCGTGCTGGAGGCCCTCACCGGTCAACGTGGTGCGACCGGCCGTGGCGCCGAGCACGAAACCGCGCGCCATCTGGTCCGCCGCCGCCCACAGGCCGTCGCCGGTCCGCTGGAACCCGAACATCGAGTAGAAGATGTAGATCGGGATCATCGGCTCGCCGTGCGTGGCGTAGGACGTGCCCGCCGCCGTGAACGACGCCGTCGACCCGGCCTCGTTGATGCCCTCGTGCAGGATCTGGCCCTGCTCGCTCTCCTTGTACGCCAGCATCAGCTGCGCGTCCACGGAGGTGTACATCTGGCCGTTCGGGTTGTAGATCTTCTGCGCCGGGAACATCGAGTCCATGCCGAACGTGCGCGCCTCGTCCGGGATGATCGGCACGATCCGGCCACCGATCTCCGGGTCCTTGGCCAGGTCGCGGACCAGCCGGACGAACGCCATCGTGGTGGCGACCTCCTGCTTGCCCGAGCCCTTGCGGATCACGTCGTAGACCTTGTCGCCGGGCAGCACCAGCGCCTTGGACTTCGTCCGCCGCTCCGGCACGAACCCGCCGAGCTGCTTGCGCCGCTCCAGCAGGTACTGGATCTCCGGGGCGTCCTTGCCGGGGTGGTAGTACGGCGGCAGGTACGGGTCGAGGTCCTTGTCCTCGATCGGGATGCGCAGGCTGTCCCGGAAGAGCTTGAGGTCCTCGTGGGTCATCTTCTTCATCTGGTGCGTGGCGTTGCGCGCCGCGAAGTGCGGGCCCAGGCCGTAGCCCTTGATGGTCTTGGCGAGGATGACCGTCGGCTGGCCGACGTGCTCGGACGCCGCCTTGTACGCCGCGTAGACCTTGCGGTAGTCGTGGCCGCCGCGCTTGAGGTTCCACACCTCGTCGTCGGTCATCGGCGTGACCAGGTCCTTCGTCCGCGGGTCGCGGCCGAAGAAGTGCTCGCGGACGTACGCGCCGTCATTGGCCTTGTACGTCTGGTAGTCGCCGTCCGGCGTGGTGTTCATCAGGTTGACCAGCGCGCCGTCGCGGTCGGCGTGCAGCAGGGCGTCCCACTCGCGGCCCCAGATGACCTTGATGACGTTCCAGCCCGCGCCGCGGAAGAACGACTCCAGCTCCTGGATGATCTTGCCGTTGCCGCGCACCGGGCCGTCGAGGCGCTGCAGGTTGCAGTTCACCACGAAGGTCAGGTTGTCCAGCTGCTCGTTCGCCGCGACCTGCAACAGGCCCCGCGACTCCGGCTCGTCCATCTCGCCGTCGCCCAGGAACGCCCAAACGTGCTGGTCGGACGTGTCCTTGATGCCGCGGTCGTGCAGGTAGCGGTTGAACCGCGCCTGGTAGATCGCGTTCATCGGGCCGAGGCCCATGGACACCGTCGGGAACTCCCAGAAGTCCGGCATCAGCCGGGGGTGCGGGTACGACGGCAGGCCGCCGCCCGGCCCGGCGTGCGAGAACTCCTGGCGGAAGCCGTCGAGCTGCTCGGCGCTCAGGCGTCCCTCGAGGAACGCGCGGGCGTACACGCCGGGGGAGGCGTGGCCCTGGATGAACACGTGGTCACCGCCGCCGGGGTGGTCCTTGCCCCGGAAGAAGTGGTTGAAGCCGACCTCGTACAGGCTCGCCGACGACGCGTAGGTCGAGATGTGCCCGCCGACGCCGACGCCGGGCCGCTGCGCGCGGTGCACCGTCATCGCCGCGTTCCACCGGATCCAGGCCCGGTAGCGGCGCTCCACCTCCTCGTCGCCGGGGAACCACGGCTCACGCTCGGTGGGAATGGTGTTCACGTAGTCCGTGCTGGTCAGCGACGGGACGGCGACGTGGCTCTCCCTGGCCCGCTCGAGCAGCCGCAGCATCAGGTAGCGGGCGCGCTGCTGCCCGCCGCCCTTGAGCGCGGCGTCGAACGACTCCAGCCACTCCGCGGTCTCCTCCGGGTCGATGTCGGGGAGGTGGGCGGCCAGACCGTCACGGATGACGCGTACCCGCTCGGGGGTGTTCTGCGGGGCCAAGGGATCTCCTCGTTCCGGGGTCTTCTCGGCTCCATCGTCGCTCGACAGGGACGGTCCCGTCACCTCTACCGGTGAGTAACTCTGGATCGTTCCCTCGCGCGCGCGAATAGGAGGTATGTAGAGCGTGCCTCATCCGGTCGGGGGACCGCACTCGGGGGTACCCGATGCGGCGTGTCTTGGCCGTTACGGTTGCGCGTGGCGGGGCTGACAGTGTTCGCTAGCCGCGACTGGTAGTGACATCGCGCGGCAGTCGTACCCCGGCTGCCGCTCTTGTGTACTTGGAGGAGTGGAAGCCGTGGTCGCCGCGGAAGACGCCGGCAAGATCGGTGTCGCCGACAGGCTCGGGATCGACCCGGGCAGCGTGGTCCAGGAGATCGGCTGGGACGAGGACGTCGACGACGACCTGCGTGCCGCGATCGAGGAGCGGGTGGGCGGTGATCTGCTCGATGAGGACTCCGACGAAGTCATGGACGTGGTCCTGCTGTGGTGGCGCGAGGAGGACGGCGACCTCGCCGACGCCTTGATCAACGCCACCACGGCCCTGGCCGACGACGGCGTGATCTGGGTGTTGACGCCCAAGACGGGCCGCGCCGGTCACGTCGAGCCGAGTGACATCGCCGAGGCCGTGTCCACCGCGGGGCTCGCCCAGACCTCCAACATCACGGTGAGCGGGGACTGGTCCGCGACCAGGCTCGTCTCCCCGAAGTCGGCCAAGACGAAGCGCTGACCGCGGCGAGGCACGCCGCCGCCATGCCCTAGGCTCGACGGCGGGCTCCCCGATCGGGTGGAGCCCGTTCTTCGGGTTGCTCGCGATGCGGTGGAGGATTGCATGGTCGAGGTCGGCGCTCAGGCCCCTGACTTCACGCTCAACGACTACAACAAGCAGCCCGTGACGCTGTCCTCGTTCCGCGGGGAGCGCAACGTGCTGCTGGTGTTCTACCCGTTCGCGTTCAGCGGCATCTGCACCGGCGAGCTGTGCCAGGTGCGCGACGAACTGGCCGCCTACGAGGACGAGAACGTGCAGGTCATCGGCGTGTCCGTGGACACCCCGTTCAGCCTGAAGGCGTGGGCCGCCCAAGAGGGCTACCAGTTCCCGCTGCTGTCCGACTTCTGGCCGCACGGGCAGGTCGCCCAGGCCTACGGCGTGTTCAACGAGCAGGCCGGCCTTGCCAACCGCGGCACGTTCCTGATCGACACCACCGGCGTGGTCCGCTACGCCGAGGTCAACGCCCCCGGCGAACCCCGCGACCAGGAAGCCTGGAAGAAGGCCGTGGCCGCCCTGTCCTGATACTTTCCCAGCGCCGCCTCACCACCGCGGCGCTCCTCCGGGCGCGTAGCTCAGCGGAAGAGCACTCGGTTTACACCCGAGCGGTCGCAGGTTCGAATCCTGCCGCGCCCACTGCGTCCCCTGGGGGTGCAACCCCCAGACCCCGCCCGGCGGGCTCCGCCCCCGGACCCCCGCCGGGGCTCCTCGCCCCTGGCCCCCACGTTGTGAGGGCTTCGCTTTGGCGCTGCGCGCCTTCGCTTCGCCCGTCAAGGCTGCCGGTGGTTCGGCTGCGTGCTCCGGGTGCCGTCCAGCCAGATCACGTGTGCTCGCCGCACCCCGGCGGATTTGGAGCTGATCTCGAACACGGTTCGTGCGTGGTCGGAGCTGTCGGAGGTGAGCCGGAAGTCGCCTTCGACCGAGTTGACTTCGGCTCGGTCCTCGTAGGCCAGGCCGTAGCCCGCGACGCGAATCTCCTTCGGGTCGTCGTACTGCTCGACGATGGCGAACAGCCGAGGGGCTGCACCGATCGCCAGTTCGTGCATCGCCCTGTTCACGCGGTCTTCCTCTCGTGCTCGTGGATCAAATCCGCCAGTGCGTCGCCGGAGACCAGGCGGTTCCCCGCTTGCTCAGGTGCTATCAGCCACATCACCGGCGTGGTGTCCAGGACGCTCGGCGGGAGCGGAAGGGGCAATCCGGCGTCCACCACCCGGGCGTCGCGGCTCAGCAGCACCGATGGCAACGGTGGCTGGATGAGGAAGTAGGCGATCGGCATGTTCGGGAACGCCAAGACCGGCGTGGGTGAGGCGGCGAACCGCGGGTCGTCGGCCAACTTCATCACCAGGTTCTCGGCCACCATGAACGCCCCCAGGCGAGAGCCGGTGACCGTGAGGACGTTGGGCCGGCGCAGTCCGGGCCCCGACCACCACTCGCGCACACGGCCGGTGTCCGAAGTCGCGTCTCCGGGCGGTCGCAGACAAGGGTCGGTGACCGGGGATCCGTCGGCCTGATCGGCGAAGTGCCCGTCATGCCAAATAGCCCCCGGAAGCACCGGCCAACCCATTTCGGCGTAGTCCAAGGCTGCTCGCAAGGTTGATGAATCCATGATTTTCGGCATGTGTCTCCTTCCAGTCGGCGTCGACTCGATGGAAAGCGAACCGCACCGGAAGCCGGACGAACAGCGCATGAAGGGCCCATTGACCGCGCATCGACCGCGCGTGAACGTGCGGCGTGGGGGAAATGGCCGTCCGCTACGGTGGGAGCGGAATCTTCCGGAGGTCGGCCGATGGCAGCGAAACGAGCACGGTTCGCCCAGACCCGTCGCATGGCGGGCTACACCCAGGAACGGTTGGCCGAAGTGTTGGGCGTCGACTCGTCCACGGTTCGGCGCTGGGAAGCCGGGGACAGCGAGCCGTTGCCTCACGTGCGGCCGAAGCTCGTGGAGCTGCTGGGCGTGTCGGCGAGCGAGCTCGCACACCTGCTGGAGGCGGACAGTCGGCTGGTGGCTTCGGTTGTCGACCTGGACGCCTCGGGTGAACCCGCGCTCATGACCGTGCTCGACCGCGCCCGGCTGCTGGTCGACCAGACGCTGTCCACGGGTTCGGCCTCCATCACGCGAGTGGCCCTGATCGAGGAGCGGGTGGCGGAGCACGTGCTGACGTACACCCGCACGGCACCGGTGGCGGTGCTTCGAGCGGTGGTGCCCGACCTCGTCGAGGTCGGGTCGATGGCGGCGGAGCGACAGCCGGCAGGCGTGCAGGCTCGGCTGTCCGAAGCCACCGCCGTCCTCGGGCTCTTGAGCGCCGACGCCCTGATGAAGCTCGGCGAGATCAACCGCGCTCGGTACTGGTACGGCACCGCGCGACTCGCGGCCGACGACACGGCCAACCCCCGCTTGCAGGCACAGGTGCGTGCCCAGGAAGCCATGCTGCCCTACTACTACGGTCGGTTGGAACAATCCGTCGGTCTTGCACGATCCGCGCAGGCATTGCTGCCGAGAACCGCCTGTAGTGCCACTGCCTTGGCGTCCGCCGCTGAAGGGCGTGCGCTCGCCCGACTCGGCGACCGGGAAGGTGCCGACCACGCCATGCGCAGGGCGCAACGGATGGTCGATGAACTGGACGAGCCGACGACCGACGCGGCTTTCCAGTTCAACGACAAGCGACTGCTCTTGTACCTGTCCGCGACTTTCACCTACCTGGGTGAGACAAAAAGCGCGGGTCACGTCCAAGCGCAAGCGCTTGAGCGCTACGGCCAAGAGCCATCGATCGCGATCGACCCCGCGCTGATCCAGTTGGACCAAGCGGTCGGCGCGGCGGTTCGCGGTGAGGCCGAAGAAGTCTGCGAGCTGGCGGTGAGGACCATCGAACTGCTGCCACCGGAACACCGCACCCGGATCGTGCTCACCCGTGCCCTCGATGTCGTGGCGGCCATCCCCGCCGCCCACCAGCAGCGGCCCGCCGCCGTGGAGCTGCGTGAACTGGTCACCCGACGCGAAAGTCCCCACTGATGGCGCTCGCTGGTCACAGCCTTCCCCGACTCACGGAAGCCACCTTCACTCCGGAACGCACCCGGTCGGTCCTGCGGGCCGCCTGCGAACGGGCGGGTCTCGACGCCAGGGGGGCCGAACTTCTCCGGCACCAGACGAATGCCGTCTTCCGGCTCGCCACCGTCCCGGTCATCGTGAAGGTGGCGCGGCCGAACATCCGGCACACCGCGGCGGTGGTGTCGCTGATCGGATGGGTTGTCGACCACGGTGTGCCGACGGTGCCCCTGTTGCCTGACGTCCCGCAGCCACTGGAGGTGGCCGGCTGCGGAGTGACTTTCTGGCGGTACCTGCCGCCAACGCGCCCGATCGCGGCAGACGACATCGCGGTCCCGCTTCGCGCCCTGCACGACGCGCCGCTTCCACCGTTCCCGCTGCCGGAACTCGACGCGCTGGGTGCCATCCACCACTCGATCCAGGCGAGCACGATCCTCTCCCCACCAGAGCGCGGTGTCCTGTTGCGGCGTTGGAGCCGGCTGGTCGACATGGTCCCGCGACTGCGTTACGACGGCCCTCCGCGCCTGATCCACGGCGACCCGCAGCACCGGAACACCTTGTGGGACGACGCGGAGGACCGGCCGGTGCTGTGCGACTGGGACAGTGCCGTGATCGGCCCGGTGGAGTGGGACCTGGTGACGATCGAGGTCCACTGCCGCCGCTTCGGCTTCCCCGAGCGGGAGTACCAGTCCTTCTGCTCCCGCTACGGACGTGACATCCGCGAGTGGGACGGCTTCGCCACTGTGCGGGATCTCCGCGAGCTGCGCATGGTCACGACCAATGCGAGGAAGGCGGCCGACGGGTCGCCCCAGGCCGACGAGGTGCGTCGGCGGATCACGGCGCTGGAGGCCGGTGACGAGATCGGCTGGACGATCTTGTAGAGCGAAGGCGTGCATTCTGTCAGATGGCCCTACGAGCCGGAGTCCCAGCGTGAACGAACGAGTCCTGTACCTGATGGTCTGCGGTGCCGGCCCGGCCGACCACGTCGATGTCGCCATCGGTCTCGCCCAGGACAGGGGTTGGTCGGTCCACTGCGTAGCCACCCCGGCCGCGGTCGAGCACTTCCTCGAGCCCGCCGCGGTCGAACAGCTCACCGGTCACGCCGTCCGCACGGGCTACCAGCGCCAAGGGCAGCCGCCGTTGCCGAAGGCCGATGCCGTGGTGGTCGCGCCCGCCACCTACAACACGATCAACAAGTGGGCGGCCGGCATCGCCGACACCTACGTGCTGACGCAGCTCGCGGAGCTCACCGGTCTCGGCGTGCCGATCGCCGTGCTCCCCTTTGTCAACACGGCTCTCGCCGCCAACCCCGTCCTGCACCGCAGCATCGACGTACTGCGGTCGTCCGGCGTGCAGGTGCTGTTCGGCAAGGGTGGCTTCCAGCCGCACCCGCCGCGAACCGGGAGCCGCGCGATGGCCACTTATCCGTGGTCCGCGGCGCTCGACGCCGTCGAGTAGGTGCCGGTTAGGGGGTTTCAGTGACGCCGGAGAGGTCGGTGTTCGAGCGGTCGGTGGTGGTCAGGTGGTCGCCGGTGGAGAGGTGGCCCGGGTGGAGGACGGCGTGTTTCGAGCCGAACGCGAGGCCGTCGGGGGTTCGCCGGTAGGTGGCCAGGGTGCGCAGTGGTTCCGGGCCGGTTCGGGTGCCGGTTGGTTGGTCGACGGTGGTGACGGCGCAGCGGATCGCCGGTTTGGCGTAGGCCAGGTCGACCGCGCCCGTGGCCAGCCGGAGGGCGTGGTCTTCTTCGTGGGCCGGCCAGTCGTCGACCACGATGTTCGGGCGGAAGCGGGCGGCCGGGACGGGGTGGCCGCCGTTGGCGGTGATGCGGGCGTTCAGGGCGCGCAATGACGTTGCCGAGATCAGGTGCACCGGGCAGCTGTCGGCGTAGTACGACGTGCCGGCGGTGAGGCCGTCGGTGACGCGGTGGTGGTCGGGTGGGGCCAGGACGAGCCTGCTCGGCTTGCCCAGGACGGCGGTCAGCCAGGCGGCGACGTCCGAGCCCTGGTCGATCCCGGTGTAAGGCGAGCCGAAGAGGCTGACCGGGCGCCGCGGCCCGGTCGGGTCGATCGGGACGTGGATCGTGCCCGCGTCGGGGGCGGAGAGGGTCAGGTGGTCGTCGTCGACGGCCGGTTGGATCGTGGCCAGCAGGGGATCGCGGCGCTGGGACCGGTGGTTGCCGGCCAGGTCGGTGACGAGGAAGCGGCGGTCGTGGCCGAGGCCCGCAAAACCCAGGACGGCGGCCCGGACGCGGACGCCGGCGCAGCCCTTCACCGGGTAGTGGTACAGCTCGGAGATCGTCGCCATGGCGGCAACACTAGCCAGGGCGCAGGGTGATCCGATCGCCGAAAATCGTCCCGCACGGCCAGTACAGAGCTCGCCGACCGGGTGGGCCTGGCCCCGGCACCGTGCGTGCGCCGCCTCGAACAGGACGGCGTCATCACCGGCTACCACGCCCGCGTGGACCCGGCCCGGGTCGGCCGGGCGTTCGAGGTGATCGTCAACGTCGACCTGGCCGTCAAGGACCGCGCCACGGTCACCCGGTTCGAGGAGGCGGTCCGCGGCTACCCGGAGGTGATCGAGTTCCGCCGCATGTTCGGCCTGCCCGACTACTTCCTCCGCATCGCGACCGCGGACCTGGGGTCGTTCGAGCGGTTCGTCACCGACCGGCTCGAGGCGACGCCCGGCATCGGCCGCGTCGACTCCCACTTGACCATGAAGACCATCAAGCACGAGCCGTGACGCGGTCAGGAGCCGGTGAGGTGGGCGGTGCAGAAGCCCATCAACTCCTCGACGTACTGCTTGCGGTCGTACAGGTCGACGTGGCTCGCGCCCTCGATCCAGCGGAGTTGCTTGGGGCCCGCCGCACGCTGGTGGACCTCGACGGCCATCCAGGAGGTGACGGCGCGGCTGCCGACGACCTGGAGCAGGCGCCTGCTCGGCGGCCGCGAGCAGGCCGTGTCGGGGGTGTGGAGGTGACCGGCGAGCCGTTCCGTGCCCGCGGCCTCGTGCGAGTCCGTCGCTCCATTGCCTGGAATTCCCTTTCCGCGGGCCATCGCGGCTCGGGCGCGGTCTAGTCGAATGGATGCACTCTTTCGGGTGGCGTGGTAGCGGTTCCACCATAATTGCGGGAGTTCTGGGTCGGTCGCGTCGCTAACCTCGCGGTTCAAGCAGGTCGGGGGTGGGGCGTGGGGTTCTGGTCCGCGCAGGGAATCGTGCCGAGGTGAGTGGTGGCCGCCTCGGTGGTGTCGATGTCCGACAAGCAGACGCAAGTCGTGGCGAGTTTTCACGACGCCTACGTGGCGGGGCGAGACATCCACCTGAACGGCGTTCGGCCGGCCGGTCCCGCCTACGATCGGAATCGGCCGGTTTTCGTGCAGTACCTCAACCCGGAGATCTTGCACTGCTACGGGTTCCGAGCCCGGTGCGGCGAACCGCAGTTGACCACCGAGCAGGCGTTGTACGCGACGCGCCTCGCCGTGCTCGCGACCGACGCGAACCTGGTCATGCCGGCCTCGTACCTGTTCGAGGTGCCGGGCATCCCCCGCCTCCTGGAGCGGCTGCGCGGACTGGTCTCGCTGCGGCAAGTCGCCTACTGCGCACCGATGCAGGACGTGATGCGGTACGGCGAGCGGAAAGCCGCCGAGTACCGCGCGGACCCGCAGAACCCGTACGTGACGCCGACGTCGCTCGCGATGGCCCAAGACCTGGTCTGGAGCCCTCGAGGGGCGGGCTGCACCGCCGACCACATCGCCCACCGGTGGGACGCGGCCTTGAGCCGGGACGGTGAACTGGCCTGACTGGCGGCCAGCCTGGCCGGGCACTGGCCGTCCGGCCACCGCGAGCCGGAGCGCGAGCTGCGAGCTGTGCCCGAGAGGCTGAGGGAGCAGGCGTTCGTCACCAGGTTCGTGGCACAGGTGATCCCGGCCCGACCGCACCCCGAGGAACTGGCCCGCATCGGCTGGTTCGTCTCGCGCTCCTACCTGTCGAGCTACCTGCGCGACCTCGACGCCCTCATCCTGCGGGACTTCCCCTTCGGCGGGCTGTCCTGCGGCGTGGAGCGGGAACCGGGCGTTTCCGCCGTGTCCGCGCGGGCGTTGGACCTCGCACTCCACTGGCTCGGGTTGGCCGAGTTCGTGCACGTCACCGCCTCGTGGGCCGAGCTCGTGCACCTGCGGTCCAACCCCGAGTTCGGCTCCGTGGCCGTGGCGAGTCAGTCCTCGGACCGGATGGAAGGACTGCGCCGGGCGGTGGTTCGCTCACGCGCCTCCCGGCCGGCCCGGGTGGAGTCCCTGGCTCAGGCCGAGGCCGCGGTCCGAAGCGCGGCGGATTCGCTGTACGAATGACCGGAACCGGAGATCGATGATCATTTCGGTGTACTGCTCGGGCTCCATCGCGAAGGGCGAGGGCGACGAGCGGAAGCTGTGCTGGACCGACGTGGAGCGCAAGCAGGTCCAGGAGGGGGCACACCCGCTGGAGGTGGTGTTCCTCAACCCGGACGACCCGATCACCGACCCGACCAACGTGCTGGGGCAGTTCGGGCGGGACATGTACCAGGTCCTCCTGGCGTCCGCCGTGGTCGTCGACGCGCGTGAACGTCGTGGCCTGGGCATCGGTGTGGAGATGGCCGCCGCGGCCGCGCTGCGGACGCCGGTGATCGTGGTGGCGCCGCGCAACTCGAAGTACCGCCGGGACCACCTGGAGTACCGCGGGGCACGGGTCAGCGACTACGTGCACCCGCACGTCGCTTCGCTGGCGCTGGCGGTCGTGGACGACTTCAGCCAGGCGGGCGAGGTGCTGCGCGTGCTTCCGGCCGCCCCGCCCGACCCCGTCGTCACCCCGGCGTGGCTGCGGGCGTCGATCGACGAGTACCGGTACCACGTGCTGGGCGGCGACCAGCCCATGCTGGACGCCCTGCACCGGCTCGGCGTCCACCGGTGACGGCGCGCCGCGATGCGCCCTGACGTGGGGGAGAGCCGGGCCCGCCCGGTCGGGCCCGGCCTCCACATCGTGGAGAACGAGCCGTTGGAGCGGATCCTCTTCGAACGCGGGTTGATCGGCCTGCCCTACCGGAGGGCCTGCTTCGCGGCCAGCCGGCTGTTCCTCGCCCACTTGGCCGACGAACTCGCCGACGCCGCCGAACTCGTGATCCTGAGCAAGGGACTGGCGTACCAACTCGGCGCCGCGGCCGACTCCGTCGAGATCAACCTGCCGACGAACCTCGTCGCCACGTCGAGGGTCGAAGTCGTGGCGGACGACGCCAAGGTCGACGTCTCGTACGCCCGGTTCGACGCCGGCAAGCCGTGCCTCGTCGTCGGTGACACCGTCGCGTCCGGTGCCACGGTGGTCGCGGCTGTCGAGGCGTACCGGCAGGTGCACCGGCTGGAGCGGCTGTTCCTGCTGTCGTACGCGGGCAGCGGGGTGGGCGCGCGGAGGGTCACCGAGTTCTGCGCCCGATTGGGGATCGAGTGCACGATCCTGTACGGCCTGGCCGTGTTCGGCTTGGGCTCCAACGGGTTCGACCTGTCGTTCAACCACCCCGACACCGTCACCTCGGACGCCTACCGCGATCGGGCACGGCGGCTCTACGGTGACCGGCAGGTGTCGGGCGTCGGTTGGGACTTCGGCGCGCAGTTCATGGCTCCGGACAAATACCGGGAGCTGTCCTGGCTCGAAGCGCACGCGCACGGCTTGTTGGACAGCCCGGAGTTCTCGTTCGCCCGCGAACCGGACGACCTCGGCTCGCTCGCGCGTGAGTCAGCCGCGTTCCGCGACACGCTCGACCTGCCTTGAGAGCGCAACCAAGGCGGCTCGGACCACGCGATCGACGCGGGCGGTCGCGTCCACCTCGACATAGGGCCACCGCTCGGCGAAGGCCGTCGCGATGTCGGCCGCACGCCGGGCGTGCGTCCTCAACCGCGTCCGGGCCTCGTGCGCCGTGTCCTCGGCGCGCTCGTTGCGGCGGCGGATGCGGTCGATCGACACCGCCGGCGGCACGTGCAGGCTCAAGCCGAGCACCTCCGCACCCGGCATCCCGGCGGCGTCGAGCACGGCGGGGATGGCCAGGCACTGCTCGAGCGTGCGGGGGAACCCGTCGAAGACGAGGCCGGCGTGCCGACCGCGGCCGAGTTCGCGCCGCACGATCCGGCAGTACAGCGCCACCGGCATCGTCTCGTCGCGGGACAACCGGTCGGCGACGGCACGTCCGATCTCGGTGTCCTCCTCGGCGGTGCGCCGCAGCACTTCGCCGCTCAGGAACTCCACGCACCGCAGGTGCTCGGCGAGATGTCGGACCACCGTGCTCTTGCCCGTTCCCGGCGCTCCGACGACGAACACGACGAGCGGCACGGGGTCGGCTGATCGCACGATGCCATCGAATCACCGGCGGGTGGTGAAGTCCGTCGCCTGATCAGGTGTTCGCGATCAACGCCGGCCGGCACGTTTCGCGCTCACGACGTCGTGCTCGCCGTAGAGCCACCGGCGGGTGGTGGTCAGGCGGCGTGGCCGCAGTTCTCGCGCAGTTCGCGCCAACGGCCCTCGTGCAGGCGGTAGGTGTGGCCGGCGACGGTGATCTCGAACGCGATCCAGCGGTCCATCGGGATCGGTGGGGTGAGCAGCACTTCGAGGTCGTGGTCGGCGCACGGGATCAGGCGGGACTGCTTCAGCTCGTCGGTGCGGGCGAACTCGGGGATCTTGGCGAAGCGGGCGGTGACGACCTCGACGTCCAGGGTCCGGTCGAGGGTGATCGGGCCGTGTCCGCCGACGTCGTTGGTGCGGAACGCGACCGTCTCGGCGGCCCGGGGCGCGGCGGCGGCGGGCCAGCGCAGGGCCAGCGCGCCGAACCGGGTGCTGCCGCCGAGGGCTGCCGCCAGTCGACGGTCCAGGGCGTTGAGCAGGCAATCGTCTTCGATGGTGTCCACGACGGACTCGAACTCCTTCTGCGGGTGGCGGGGCCCTGGTCGGTGCAGTGATCATGGCGCGCGCGCAGCCGGTGCGGCCCGGTCGGTCGGCGAGCGGAGGACGGCCTGAGCCCAGCGGCGGGCGGCCTCGACGAGGTGCGAAGACGTCGATCCCGGCACGCTCGGGTGCGGCGTTGCGCGGATCGGGTGGCGGTCACCCGGTAGCAAGTCGCTCGATCGAGTGGTTGTCGCGTTGTCCGGCTGCTCGCCGTTCCCGGAACGGGCCGCGCGGCACGGGGCCTGACCAGGGCGGCTGGTCGGAGTGGACGGCAGGCGGACCGCTCGGCGCACAAGGGCGTCCGCTCACCCCGAGTAGTCCGGATGGCCCATTAGGGGCTGCTAACCGGATCCCCGTATGTGACATCCCCCTATGCCCGGACCGGTCGAAGACGTAACTTCCTCGCATGTCGCCCAGGACGGTCGCCGCGGTGGTCGGTGTCGCGTTCTTCCTGGCCGGGTTGCTGATCATGTTGCTGCCCCTGTCCGCGGACTCGCCGGAGGGCGTCGCGGTGCCCTGCGGGAACAGCGTCGGCATGGGGTTCGACGAGGTGACCGTCGAGGCGGAGGGCGCCGCGTTCGTCGAGATCTGCGGCCGGTTGCGGATGGAGCGGTTGGCGTGGGCCGCTCCGGTCACCGTCGTGGGCCTGCTGTGCGTGGCCGCGAGCGTCGTGGTGCGGCGCAGGTCGTCCAGGTAGCTACCTGCGAGTAGCTTCTACCCCATGAGGTGGATGGTCTACGGCGCTTACGGGTACACCGGCACGCTCGTCGCGGAACTGGCGGTGCGGCGCGGGCTGCGGCCGGTGCTCGCCGGGCGTGACGCGGCGAAGGTGCGTCCCCTGGCCGAACGGCTGGGCCTGGAGCACCGGGTCTTCGGGCTCCAAGACGCGACGGACGCGCTGGCGGACGTGGACGCGGTCGCCCACTGCGCCGGGCCGTTCTCGTCGACCTCGGGGCCGATGGTGGACGCCTGCCTGGCGTCGGGGACGCACTACGTCGACATCACCGGCGAGATCGACGTCTTCGAGGCCGTCAGCCGGCGGGACGAGGACGCGCGGCGCGCGGGCGTGGTGCTCCTGCCCGGGGCCGGGTTCGACGTCGTGCCGACCGACTGCCTCGCCGCCATGCTGCACGCCGCCCTGCCCACGGCCACGCACCTCGACCTCGCGTTCGTGGTCCAGGGCGGCGCCAGCGCGGGCACGGCGCTCACGGCCGTCGAGGGCTCGGGCGGCGGGGGACGGGCACGCGTGGACGGCCGGATCCGCGCCGTCCCGCTCGGCCACCGCCGGCGCACGGCGCACTTCCGCGACCGCCCGAGGGACGTCGGCGCGATCCCGTGGGGCGACGTGAGCACCGCCTACCGGTCCACCGGCATCCCGAACGTCACGACGTTCACCACGATCCCGGGCGCGCTGGGCCGCCTCCAACCGCTCACCGCGCCGATCCTGCGCACCAAATCCGCCCAACGGCTCGGCAAGGCGCTGGCCCGGCGCATCGGCGGCCCGAGCGCCGCGACCAGGGCCAAGACCCGCTGCGAGGTCTTCGGCGAGGCATGGGACGACGACGGCAACCGGATGCGGGCCGCGCTCACCGGACCCAACGCCTACGACCTCACCGCCGACTCCGTCGTCAAGGCCGTCCAACGCCTGGCCGACACGGCGCCGGGCGCGCACACGCCGTCCAGCGCCTTCGGAGCCGACTACGTCCGTGCGCTGGACGGCGTGGTGGTCAGCGAGCCGACAGCAGCGAGGTGATCTCCTGCGCCGCGCCGCCGGCCTCCAGCAGGTGGCGCAGCTCTTCCGGCAGCACGTCGCCGCGCTTCTGCACGGCCTGCGCGTACAGCCGGCCGGCGCGGTAGGACGAGCGGACCAGGGGACCGGCCATGACGCCGGAGAAGCCGATCCGCTCGGCGGTCTCCTTGTGCGTCACGAACTCCTCCGGCTTGACCCAGCGCTCCACGGGGTGGTGCCGGGGCGAGGGCCGCAGGTACTGCGTGATGGTGATGATCTCGCAGCCCGCGTCGTGCAGGTCGCTCAACGCCTCGGTGACCTCGTCCGGCGTCTCGCCCATGCCCAGGATCAGGTTGGACTTGGTCACCAGCCCGGCCTCGCGGGCGGCGGTGATGACCTCCAGCGACCGCTCGTAGCGGAACGCCGGCCGGATGCGCTTGAAGATGCGCGGCACGGTCTCCAGGTTGTGCGCCAGCACCTCGGGCCGCGACGAGAACACCTCGGCCAACTGCTCGGGCACCGCGTTGAAGTCGGGGATCAGCAGCTCGACGCCGGTGCCCGGGTTCATCGCGTGGATCTGGCGGACGGTCTCGGCGTACAGCCACGCGCCGCCGTCCTCCAGGTCGTCGCGGGCCACGCCGGTCACGGTCGAGTAGCGCAGGCCCATGGCCTGCACCGACTCCGCCACCCGACGCGGTTCATCGCGGTCGAGGTCGGCGGGCTTGCCGGTGTCGATCTGGCAGAAGTCGCAGCGTCGGGTGCACTGCTCGCCACCGATCAGGAAGGTGGCCTCCCGGTCTTCCCAGCACTCGTAGATGTTGGGACAACCGGCCTCTTCGCACACCGTGTGCAGGCCCTCGCGTTTGACCAGGCCCTTGAGCTCCCGGTACTCGGGGCCCATCTTCGCCTTGGTCTTGATCCACGAGGGCTTCTTCTCGATGGGCGTTTGGCTGTTGCGGACTTCCAGCCGCAGCAGCTTCCGACCTTCAGGTACGACGGTCACGACCTCAACCCTACGTCACGAGGGGTTGGGCGCGACGCCCGTGAGCTCGGCCGTCAAGTCCCACAACCGGCTGGCCGCGAGCTGGTCGCGGGAGGCCGCGGTGGACTTCGCCGGCGCGGGGTGGCCGCGCGTCTCGCGGAACCCGTCCGGCCCGTAGTAGCCGCCCGGTTCGACGTCCGGCGACGTGGCCGCGTAGAGCTGCGGCAACGCCCCGACCTCGACCGACTGCGAGAACAGGTCGCTGATCCTCGTGCCGAGCCCGAGCAGCGGGTTGCGCCTGGCCCGGGCCATGTTGGCGCTCAGCTCGGTGGCGGTCGCGCCGGGGTGGGCGGCGACGGACGTCACGTCCACGCCCGCGGTCCGCGTGCGCCGGGCCAGCTCCCTGGCGAACAGCAGGTTCGCCAGCTTGGACTGCCCGTACGCGCCCCAGGCCGAGTACCGGCGCACCTCGTAGTTCGGGTCGGCCAGGTCCACCCGGCCGATCTGGTGGAGCAGGCTCGACACGGTGACCACCCGCGCGCCCGGCCGCGTGCGCAAGGCGGGCATCAGCAGCCACGTCAGCGCGGCGTGGCCGAGGTGGTTGGTGCCGAACTGCAGCTCGAAGCCGTCGGCGGTGCGCCCCAGCGGCACCGCCATCACGCCCGCGTTGTTGACCAGCACGTCCAGCGCGTCACCGGTGCGGTCACGCACCCGTGCCGCGGCCTCCCGCACCGACGACAGGTCGGCCAGGTCCAGCCGCACCAGCTCGGCCTTGCCGCCGGTGGCGAGCACGCTGTCCAGCGCCCGCTGCCCGCGTTCCGGGGAGCGGCAGGCCAGCAGGACGTGCGCGCCCTTGTCGGCCAACACCTGCGCGGTGCGCAGGCCCAGGCCCGAGTTGGCCCCGGTGACCAGCGCGGTGCGCCCGCTCTGGTCGAGGATGTCCGCGGTGTCCCACTTCCGGGCGATCCACTTCGGCATGGGTCAATACCTACCAGGCGATCAGGCGCTCTTGGCGAGCCTGCGGTGCCTGCCCGGCACGACACCCGGCCGGGTGCGGACCAGGTTCGCGAACGCCGCGCCGACGCGGGCGATCTCCGCGCTCGGCTCGGACAGCTCCGCCAGGCCCGCCGTCAGCGCCAGCATCCGCTGCTCGCGCTCGATGGCCTCGGTGTCGGTCAGGTGCGCGTCGAGCACCGCGCGCAGCACCGGCTGCTCGGCGGCGAGCGCGCGCCACGTGCGGGCGACGGTCTCGACCCGGTCGTCGTCGCTGTCCTCCAGGGCCGCGCCGAGCCGTCCGGTGAGCTGCTGCATCCAGCGGTAGTGCAGCGCCAGGATCAGCTCGTCCTCGGTGGCGAACGCGTCGCGGTCGAAGGTCAGGGGTGCCGCGGGGTTCCCCGCCGCGGCGCGGAGCACGGCGTCCAGAGCGTCGCGCCGTCGGTAGAAGTCGGACCAACTCATGATCACGCCCTCCTCTCGTGGTGACCGGCGTCATACCTCAGGTCTTTCGCATACCGCCGGTATGGCCGATGAGGCGAACATACCACGAGTACGTACCGTCGGTATGTCGTACGGTTGTGAACGTGGTGACAGTGCGGTCGAGGCGGTTGGACTACTCGGAGTCGACGCGGCAGGCGTTGGTGGACAGCGCCGTGGAGCTGTTCACCAAACGCGGGTACGCGGGCACCTCGCTGGACGAGGTGGCCAAGCGGGCGCGGCTGACCAAGGGCGCGCTCTACCACCACTTCAGCGGCAAGCAGGCGTTGTTCGAGGCGGCCTTCGACTCGATCGAGACGAAGTTCATCGAGAAGCTCGGCGAGATCGTCAGCGCGCCCGGCGACCCGTGGGAGACCGCCATCGCGGGCCTGCGCGCGTACGTGCGGGTCTGCTTGGAGCCCGCCTACCAGCGGATCGTCATCCACGAAGCCCCGGTCGTGATGGGCTGGGAGCGCTGGCGCGAAGCCGAGGAGCACTTCAGCTACGGCCTGCTGCGCTCCACGATCGAGGTCCTGGTCACCTCCGGCGAGCTCGAACAACTGCCCGTCGAGACCATGAGCCGGCTGCTCTTCGGCGCGCTGTCCGCGGGCGCGAGCACCATCGCCGGCTCGTCCGACCCCCGCAAGGCCAGCGCCGAGGTCGAACGCACGATCGTCCGCGTCGTCGAAGGGCTCCGGATCACGCCCCGCCCGACCGACGCGCCCACCGAGGACAAGCGCTCGCGGTCGCGCCGCCGCTAGGCCACTCGAATCGCGACCTGCCCACCCGTCCGACTAGCGTCGAACGGGTGGAACTCCGCATCTTCACCGAACCGCAGCAAGGGGCCTCCTACGACGACCTGCTGGCGGTGGCGCGCACCGCCGAGGCCGCGGGCTACGACGCGTTCTTCCGCTCCGACCACTACCTCAAGATGGGCGACGTCGACGGCCTGCCCGGCCCGACCGACGCCTGGATCACGCTCGCCGGCCTGGCCCGCGACACCAGCACGATCCGGCTCGGGACGCTGATGACCGCCGCCACCTTCCGCCACCCCGGCCCGCTGGCCATCTCCGTGGCCCAGGTGGACCGGATGTCCGGCGGCCGGGTGGAGTTCGGCTTCGGCGCGGGCTGGTACGAGGCCGAGCACACCGCGTACGGCCTGCCGTTCCCCGCCACCCTCGAGCGCTTCGAGCGGTACGAGGAGCAGTTGGAGATCATCACCGGCCTGTGGAACACGCCCGCCGGCCAGACCTACGACTTCGCCGGCAAGCACTACACCCTCACCGACTCGCCGGCCCTGCCCAAGCCCGCCGGGCACATCCCGGTGCTGGTCGGCGGCACGGGCCGCAAGCGCACGCCCGCGTTGGCCGCGAAGTTCGCCGACGAGTTCAACCTCCCGTTCCAGCCCGTCGAGACCGCCGTCGAGGTGCTGGACCGCGTCGACGCCGCGTGCGCCGAGATCGGCCGCGACCCGGCGGAGATCACCCGGTCCGCCGCGCTGGTCGTGTGCGTGGGCCGGGACGACGCCGAGGTCGCCCGCCGGGCCGCCTCCATCGGCCGCGAGGTGGCCGAACTGCGCAAGAACGGCCTGGCCGGCACCCCCGACGAGGTCGTCGACAAGCTGGGCTCGTGGCGCGAGCGGACCGGCATCAGCCGGGCCTACCTGCAGGTCCTCGACCTGGCCGACCTCGACCACGTGGAGTTCATCGCGGCCGCCGTCGCGCCTCAGCTGCGCAGCTGACCCGCGACGTCCGACGCGGCGGTGAGCAGGACGAGCACGGGCACGGTCGCGGCCTGCCGCAACCGGTAGCTCCCGCGCTTGTCCTGCTCCACCACGCCGGACGCCGTCAACGCCTTCAAGTGGTGGTAGAGCTGCCCGGTCGACCCCAGCCCGGCCGCCTCCTGCAAGGCCGTCGCGGGCTGCCCGCCCCGCGCGAGCAGGGTCCGCACGAGCTGCACCCGCACCGGGTGTGCCAACGCGGCCAACACCTCGATCCGGGGCCGGTCCGGCAACGACAACGCGCGCTCCGGCGTCACGTCGATCCGCCAGGACGCCCGCCCGTCGCCCACCGAGACCTGCCCGCCGTAGCCGAACGCGCCGCCGCCCTCGGGCAACGGGAGCGCCTCGCGCTCGTCGCCCTCCAGCGCGGCCACGCGCTGTTCCAGCTCGGCAAGTCGCTGCACCAGGTCCACCGCGGTCATCCTACGAGAGGCTGACGTGGAATTCCCGGAGCGCGGCGGGCTCCACCAGCGCCGTTCGCACCAGCTCGACCAGCTCACCCACCCGCGCGGACCACGCCTCGTCCACCTCCCGCGCCAACACCACCGCGGTGCCCTCCCGCGTGCTGACGCCCACCGTGACGACCCCCGGCAGCACCCCGACGACCGGACCGCCCGGCGTCCCGGCCAACGCCCGGCTCACCTCCGCCGCCGTGCCCGCCCACGTCCCCCGCGCCCACGAACGCCGTCCCTCGTAGGTCCGGGGCACGTCGGTCATCCGCCCGAGCACCTCCAACCGGAGCCGCGGGTCGTCCAGGTACCGCTCGACCTCCACCGCCCGCCCGAGCACGAGCCGCAACACCTCGCCGGCGAACGAGGGCACCGCCAGCCCCAGCCGCCGCGCCAGCCAGTCCCCGGCCGCGAAGTCCCCGTGCCGCAGCATCACCGACACCAACTCGCCCGCCGTCACGGACCCCCGCGGGTCGTCCGCCTTGACACCGTTCGAGCACCGCAGGCCCAACGCCTTCAACGCCGCCAGGTGCGCGCCACCGTCCATACCGACGTGGTACTGCTCCCACTCCCCGACGCGCACCCGCTCGTCGGGCTCGACGCGCCCCTCCGCGTACGCCGCCCGGTGCACCACGTGCCGCAACGCCGCCAACGGCTGCCGCTCGTGCGCCCGGTGCGCGAACCTGCCGTCGAACACCACGGCCACGTGCTGCCGGTGGGCGCGCAACCAGCCGAACCAGTCGTCCGGCCACCCCGCCCCGGACACCAACGTGGCGGCACCGGCCATCCCGCACGCCCGGAACAGGTGCCGTCGAGTCAGGAGCACGACGATCTCCCTCCAGCAATCCGTAATTCCGGAATCCTAGGGAGGGAGATCGCCCCCTGTCAGCCCGTCTGAACCGCGAACGTCACCCCAGCGGCGACCGGCCGCGCCCGCTCCAGCGTCCGCTCGGTCACCGGCAGGTCGCCGTTCAACGCGTCGATCACCGCCCGCCGCGCCAACGGCAGCACCTCGGCCACGGTCACGTCCCGCCCCAGCTCGTGCGACAACGACGCCACCCCGGCGTCCCGGATGCCGCACGGGATGATGTCGCCGAACGCCGACAGGTCCGCGTTGCAGTTGATCTCGAACCCGTGCATGGTCACGCCCCGCTGCACCCGGATCCCGATCGCCGCGACCTTGCGCTCCACACCCCGCTCGTCGGCCGGGACCCACACCCCGCTGCGACCCTCGACCCGCCCCGTGCGCACGCCCAGCTGGTCGCACACGTGGATCAACGCCTGCTCCAACCGCCGCACGTACTGCACCACGTCCAACGGCTCGGCCAACCCCACGATCGGGTAACCCACCAACTGGCCCGGCCCGTGCCAGGTGATCTTCCCGCCCCGGTCCACGTCGATGACCGGCACGTCACCGCCCTTGGGCCGCTCCTCGGCCTCGGTGCGCCGACCGCACGTGTAGACGGGTGGGTGCTCCAGCAGCAACATCGTGTCGCCGATCGCGCCACCCGCGCGTGCCTCGGCCAGCTCCCGTTGCAGGTCCCACGCGGCCAGGTAGTCGATGGTGCCCAGCTCACGCACCTCGATCGGGTCCGTCGAGGCGCGGCAGGAAAGGTCAGGACTGCTCACGTCTCGACACTACGCCCGCGGGCACGAGCCGAAGGGCACGGGCGGCGACCAGCCCCACCCCGACCACCGCCAGCACCGCGCCGACCGTGTCGGTGAACCAGTGCATCTCCAGCACGACCCGACTGGCCCCCGTCACCACCACCGCCGTGCATGCCAGCACCACGGCCAACCGCAGGTACCGCCGCGCCAACCACGCGCACAGCACCACCCCCGTGAACGCCACCGCCGTGACCGCCGTGACGTGCCCGCTCGGGTACGCCCACTTCGGGAAGTCGATCGGCCGGACCCGCTGGTACCAGTACCGCGCGAACACCGTCGACCAGCACACCGCCAGCAACACCGCGCACCGCGCCGGCAGCGGGTCCTTCGCCAGGAACGCCCGCAACGCCAACGACACCAACGCGATCGTCGCCAACCCCGGGCTGAGCACGAAGCTCACCACCGCCGACGCGTGCGCGAACCCCGGCCCGAGGCCCATCGCGCCCTCACGCAGCGCTTCGTCCAACGCCGGCGGCTGATGCCTGACCGTGAGCCCCAAGACCATCGACGCCACCGCCAGCGCGACGCCGACCAGCACACCGATCACCGCTCGACGGCCGCCGCCACGGCCGCACCGAGCGCCGGGTGCAGGAACCGGAACCCCCGCTGCTCCAGCACCCGCGGCACGGCCCGCTGACCGGCCAGCAACCCCTCCTCGGCCATGTCGCCCAACACGGCCTTCAACGCGAACGCCGGCGCCACCCACGGCGTGGGCCGGTGCAACGCGTGCCCGACCGTCCGGGTGAACTCCGCGTTCGTCACGGGGCTCGGCGACGTGACGTTCACCGGCCCCGACACGTCGTGCTCCACCACGAACCGGATGGCCGCGACCGCGTCGTCCAACGAGATCCACGGCATGTACTGCCGCCCGTCACCGAGCCGCCCACCCAGGAAGAACTCGAACAACGGCCTGATCTTCCCGAACAACCCGCCCGAAGGACCGATCACCAGCCCCGTCCGCAACCGCACCACCCGCGCACGCCCCTCGGCGGCCGCCGTCGCCGCCTCCCACTGACGGCACAACCCCGCCAGGAACCCGGTCCCCGACGGGCTGTTCTCGTCCACGACCTCGTCACCGGTGTCGCCGTAGTACCCGATCGCACTGGCGTTGACCAGCGCCGGCACCCCGCCCTCGGCCACCGCCGCCGCCAACACCTCGGTGGGCACCGTGCGGCTGTCCAACAACACCTGCTTGCGCGCGTCACTCCACCGCTTGTCCCCGACCCCCGCGCCGCACAGGTTGACCACCGCGTCCACCCCGTCGAGCGCACCACCGTCGATGCGCCCCGCCGGCGGATCCCAACCACGCTCATCGGGCGCGGAGGGCCGTCGCCGAACCAACCGCAAGACCTCGTGCCCGCCACCGCGCAACGCGGCCACCAGACTGGTGCCGATCAAGCCCGACGATCCCGCGACCACAACACGCATGCGTTGATCGTCTCGCAGCGGCCCACCGGTTGCACAGCGGCCGACCTGTCACCCCCACCACTCACCCAATAGAAGGGCTTCGTGTCCCGCCGACCTGGCTCCCCTTGACGCGTGCGGCAACTGGGGTGAGGCGCTTTCTCCGTTGAAACCGAAAGCCGCTCCCAGGCGAAACCCCGGGAGCGGCTTTCGGTCAATCGGTCAGAGCCCGAGGTCCGCCTCGAACGCCCCTTCTTCGAGCCGGTTCTTCACCGTGGTGAGGAAGCGACCGGCGTCCGCACCGTCCACCAACCGGTGGTCGTAGGTGAGCGCCAGGTACGCCATGGACCGGATGGCGATGGTGTCGTCGCCGTTCTCGTCCGTGATCACCACCGGCCGCTTCTTGACCACGCCCACGCCCAGGATGCCGACCTGCGGCTGCTGGATGATCGGGGTGTCGAACAGCGCGCCGTTGCTGCCCAGGTTGGTCAGCGAGAACGTGCCGCCGGTCAGCTCGTCGGGCGTGAGCTTGTTGGCCCGCGCCCGCGCCGCCAGGTCGCCGATCTTGTGCGACAGGCCGGCCAGGTTCAAGTCGCCCGCGTTCGCGATGACCGCGTTGAGCAGGCCGCGCTCGGTGTCGATCGCGATACCCAGGTGCTCGGCACCGTGGTACACGACCTCCTTCTTCTCCTCGTCGATCGACGCGTTCAGCACCGGGTGCTGCTTGAGCGCCTCGACCGCCGCCTTGGCGAAGAACGGCAGGAACGTCAGCTTCGTGCCCTCGCGCTGCTCGAACGCGGCCTTGGCCTTGTTCCGCAGCCGGGCGATCTTGGTGACGTCCACCTCGAACACCTGCGTGAGCTGGGCCGAGACCTGGAGCGACTCACGGGTGCGCTGGGCGACGATCTGCCGCAGCCGGGGCAGCTTCTGCACCGTGCCGCGCTTGCCGCTGGTGTCGGCCGGGGCCGACGCGACCCGCTGGGCCGGCGCGGACGACGCCGCCGGCTTGGGGGCCTCCTCCTGCTTCGGGGCCTTCTTGGCCTCGACCGCCGCGAGGACGTCCTGCTTGCGGATCCGGCCGCCGACGCCAGTGCCCTTGAGCGTGCCCAGGTCGATGCCGTTCTCCGAGGCGAGCTTGCGCACCAGCGGCGTCACGTACGGCGCACCGTTGGCGGACTCCTCCTCCTTCGGCGCCTCCTGCTTCGGCTCGGGCTTCGGGGCCTCCTGCTTCGGCTCCGGCTTGGGGGCCTCCTGCTGGGGAGCCTCCTGCTTGGGGGCTTCCTGCTGCGGGGCTTCCCGCTGGGGCTCGGGCTTGGGCGCTTCCTGCGCCTTGGGCGCGGGCGAACCCGACCCGATCACCGCGAGCCGGCCGCCGACCTCGACGGTCTCGTCCTCACCGGCGGTGATCTCCAGCAGGGTGCCCGCCACCGGCGACGGGATCTCGGTGTCGACCTTGTCGGTCGACACCTCCAGCAGCGGCTCGTCGACCTCGACCGAGTCGCCGACGGCCTTGAGCCACCGGGTCACGGTGCCCTCGGTGACGCTCTCGCCCAACGCGGGCATGGTCACCGGGGTGCCCTCGGCGGAGCCACCGGACTGGGCGGCGGGAGCCTCCGCCTGCGGCTGGGCCTCGGGCTCGGGCGCGGACTGCGGCTCCGGCTGCGCCTCCTCGGCCGGCGCGGCGGCCTCGCCGGCCGTCGAGTCGGAGGTGTCGGACGACGCCCCGGAGTCCGAACCGTCGCCGATGACGGCGAGCTCAGCGCCGACCTCGACGGTCTCGTCCTCCTGGGCGACGATCTTCTGGAGCACGCCCGCCGCGGGCGACGGGATCTCGGTGTCGACCTTGTCGGTGGACACCTCCAGCAAGGGCTCGTCGACCTCGACGCGGTCACCCTCCTGCTTCAACCAGCGGGTGACCGTGCCCTCGGTGACGCTCTCGCCGAGTGCGGGCATTTGGACGGAGAAGGCCATCGTTCGCTGACTCCTCGTGCGTGGGTCGGGGATCGGCTGACTGGGGTGCGACGGTCAGCCGTGCACGTGCAGCGGCTTGCCGGCCAGGGCGAGGAAGGCCTCGCCGAGGGCTTCTGTCTGGGTCGGGTGGGCGTGGATCAGCGGAGCCACGTCCTCGGGGTAGGCCTCCCAGCTGTAGATGAGCTGGGCCTCACCGATCAGCTCGCCGACCCGCTCGCCGACCATGGTGACACCGACCACCGGGCCGTCGGGTGCCTTCACGAGCTTGACACCGCCGGCGGTCTTCAGGATCTGGCTCTTGCCGTTGCCCGCGAGGTCGTAGACGAACGTCTCCGCGGAACCGTACTTCTCCTTGGCCGCGGCCTCGGTCAGGCCGACGGACGCGACCTCGGGCTTGCAGTAGGTGACGCGCGGGATGCCCGCCTCGTCGATGACCTTGGGGTTCTGCCCGGCGATGTCCTCGGCGACGAAGATGCCCTGCTGGAAGCCGCGGTGCGCGAGCTGGAGGCCGGGCACGATGTCGCCGACGGCGTACACGCCCGGGACACTCGTGCGCAGCCGCTCGTCGGTGATGACGAAGCCGCGCTCCATCTTCACGCCGGCTTCCTCGTAGCCGTGGCCGGCCGTGTTCGGGCCGCGGCCGACGGCCACCAGCAGCAGGTCGGCCTCCAGCACGTCACCGGACTCGAGCGTGACCGACACGCCCGACTCGTCCTGGGTCGCGCCGGTGAACTTCACGCCGGTCTTGAACTTGATCCCGCGCCGGCGGAACGCGCGCTCCAGCTGCTTGGACGCGTACTCGTCCTCGGCCGGTACCAGGCGGGGCAGCGCCTCGACGATGGTGACGTCCGCGCCGAAGGAGGACCACACGCTGGCGAACTCGACGCCGATCACGCCGCCGCCGAGCACGACGACCTTCTCCGGGATGAAGTCCAGGTTGAGCGCCTGGTCGCTGGTGATGACCCGGCCGCCGATCTCCAGGCCGGGCAGGCTGCGCGCGTACGAGCCGGTCGCCAGGACCACGTTCTTGCCGGTGTAGCGCTGCCCGTCCACCTCGACGGTGTTCGGGCCGACGAACGTGCCCGCGCCCTCGACCAAGGTCACCTTGTTGGCCTTGACCAGGCCCTGGAGTCCCTTGTAGAGCCGGCTGACCACGCCGTCCTTGTAGGAGTTGACGCCCGCGATGTCGATGCCCTCCAGCGAGGACTTCACGCCGAACTGGTCACCCTCGCGCGCGTTGTCCGCGACCTCCGCCGCGTGCAGCAGCGCCTTGGTGGGGATGCAGCCGCGGTGCAGGCACGTGCCCCCCAGCTTGTCCTTCTCGACCAGGATGACGGACAGGCCGAGCTCGGCCGCGCGGAACGCGCAGGCGTAGCCGCCCGAGCCGCCACCGAGGATCACAAGGTCGGCGGAGGTGTCGGTCACGGATTCTCCCTGGAGAGCTTGATGCCTTACTCCGCGCGGGTGCGCGCGTGTAGTTGCCATCTTGTCACTACCGCGCGAACGCCCGCGACGCGGTGTCGGTCTTGGGGCGATTTGCCCCCACCTTCACACGTGCGCCGGCACCATGGTCCGCAGAGGTCCGCGCAGGAGGTGGCCCGGTGGGGCTGTTCGACCGTTTTCGCAGGAAGCAGCGCCCGGGGGTGCTGCGATCGGCCACGTCCTCGGACACCGGTCACCTGGAGCAGTGGGCGGCCGCGCGCCGGGGCGTGGAGGCGTACGTCGAGCCGAAGACGACCGTGACGGACACCACGATCGTGCTCGTCGCGCACGACGGCGAGTGGACGCGCCGCCGCATCGACGGCACCGAGGGCGCGAAGAAGCTGGCCAAGAAGCTGGGGATCCCGATCTACGACGCGGGGATCGTGGGCTACCCGAAGCGGATGCGCGAGTACTCGCGGCGCCAGAACCGCGGGGCCTGACCAGCCCGGACCGCGCCGGCGCGAAGGTCGTCGAGCCGGCCAGGGGGGCCGGCCACGAGGCCAGCGGGATCGTGCGCACCGGCGGTCTGGAGCGGACCACCGTCCGCCCGCCGCGGCTCACCGACGGTCCGCGCACCGACGCCTGCCGCACCGCCGTGGACACCGACGTGCGCGGGGCGTGCGGGTGTCCCGGGCCGACCTGGCGGCGCTGGTGCTGCGCTGCCCGACCGACCCGGGAACCGTCCACCAAGCGATCAGCGTGGCGAACTGGACGACCGCCTCGCGGAGGTCAGCCGTTCGCCGCGATGTCGGCGAGCACCGCCGCCAGGGTGCGCACCGGGACGCCGGTGCCGCCCTTGGTCGTGTACCCGTACGGGGCCCCCGTGTGGAACGACGGGCCGGCCACGTCGATGTGCGCCCAGGTCACGCCCTCGGCCACGAACTCGCGCAGGAACACGCCCGCCGCCAGCATCCCGCCGAACCGGTGCCCGGCGACGTTCGCGATGTCGGCGACCTTCGAGTCCAGGTCGCCGCGCAGCTCGTCCGGCAGCGGCATGGCCCACGCCTGCTCGCCCACGGCGCGGCCGAGCGCGGCCACCCGGTCGCGGAACTCGTCGGTGCCCATGACGCCGGCGGTCCGCTTGCCCAGCGACACGACCTGCGCGCCGGTCAGCGTGGACGTCTCGATCAGGTAGTCCGGGCCGTCCTCGCAGGCGCGCACGATCGCGTCGGACAGGATGAGCCTGCCCTCGGCGTCGGTGTTGAGCACCTCGACGGTCTTGCCGCCGTACATGGTCAGAACGTCGCCGGGCCGGTAGGCGGTGCCCGACGGCATGTTCTCCGCCATCGGGGCCCACGCGGTGACCTCCAGCGGATACTTCAGCTTCGCCGCCAGCACGACGGTGGCGATCACGGCCGCCGCGCCGCCCATGTCCGAGGTCATCTCGTCCATGCCCGCGGCGGGCTTGATGGAGATGCCGCCGGTGTCGAACGTGATGCCCTTGCCGACCAGCGCGACCTTCTTGCCCGCCTTAGGGCCGCGGTAGGTGATGCGCACCAGGCGCGGGGGACGGCTGGAGCCGCCGCCGACGCCGAGGATGCCGCCGAAGCCCTGCTTGCGCAGCGCCTTCTCGTCCAGCACCTCGACCTCGAGGCCCTCGGCCTTGGCCAGCGCGGCGGCCCGCTCCGCGAACGACGCGGGGAACAGGTCGTTCGGCGGGGTGTTGACCAGGTCGCGGGTCGCGGTGACGGCCTCGGCGATCGCGGTGGACGCCTTGAGCGTCGCGCGGTGCGCCCGGATGGTGCCCTCGGCCGGCGCGACGAGGTCGACGCGGGCGACCGGGCCGTCGCCCTTGTTCGACTTGTAGGCGGTGAACGCGTACGCGCCCAGCACCGTGCCCTCGACCGCGGGGCCCAGGTGCAGGGTGGACAGCGTGGTGACGGCGCGCTTGCGGCCGGCGAGCGCGCGGGCGGCGGCACCGGACGCGCGGCGCACCTGCTCCTCGGTGACCGAGCCGTCCTCGGCGGGCTTGCCCAGGCCCACGGCGAGCACGGCGCGCGCGGCGAGCTTGCCCAGCGTGGGCACGGTGACGACCTCGTCGGCCTTGCCGCTCGCGCCGACGGCGTCGAGCACGTCCAGCAGCGCGCCGTCGAACGCGGCGTTCACCGCCTCCGAGCCGGCGGCCAGGGCGAGGCCGTCCGGTCCCTGGACTGTGCCCACCACAACGGCGTCGGCGGCGGTGCTGCTCGGGTCACTGTCGGTGATGGCCAGCTTCGGCGCGGTCACTGCGGCTCCTTGACGGGGTCCTCCCGGCACTTCCTGGTCGTGCGGCGGGATGGGGGTTGATCGTGACGAATGCTAAAGGTCTCGTTCAGACCCAGGGCGGCCGCACCTTCGATCGCAATGAGTAACAATTAACACGAATGGGGGTCGACCAGGCGGGCGGTCGTCGTCACCTGGTTGATATGGGACTGTGTACCGGTGACAATCACGCCCCGTGCAGGGGCCGTGGCGCTCGCACTCGGCGCGACGCTGGGGGCCGGTGTCTTCACCGGTTTCGCCCCCGCCGCCGCCGTCGCGGGTCCGTGGTTCCTCCCCGGTCTGGTCTTAGCCGCGGTGGCCGCGCTGTGCTGCGCGTTCTCGACCGCGGACCAGCACCGCGCGTACCCGGACGCACCAGGCGGGTACGCCTACATCCGCAACCAGCTCGGGCCCTGGCCCGCCCGCGTCGGGGCCAGCGCGCACCTGGTGGGCAGAGCGGGCGTGGCCGCGGCGCTGGCCGGGATGTTCGGGGCGTACGTCGTGCCCGAGCACCGGGTGGTGGCGGCCGTGGGGCTGATCGCGGTGACGGCGGCGTTGGGCGCGGCCGGGGTCCGGTGGAGCACCGGGCTGAGCGTGGCGGCGGTCGGTGTCGTGCTCGGCGTGCTGGCGCTCGTGGTGTTGGTGTGCTTCTCGGTAGCACCGCCGGAGAACCCCTCGACGGGTGCGGGCGGTCCCGGGTTCGACGGGGTCATGGGCGCGTCGCTGGTGTTGTTCGCGGCGTTCGTCGGTTTCGAGCGGGTGACCGCGCCCCGGGCCGGTGACCAGGTGTTCTCCGCCCGGGTGCTGCACTTCGCGGTGCCGGTGGCGATCGGTGCGGTGCTGCTGATGGGCGTCGGGGTCGGTGCGGCAGTGCTGCGGCAGCTCGGGTCGGCGAGGTTGGCGCTGTCGCCCGCGCCGCTGCGTGACGCGTTGGTCGTGGCCGACGGGCGGTGGCTGCTGCCCGTGCTCTCGGTCGGTGCGGCGGTGGCGGCGGTGTCGTCGTTGTTCTTCGTGCTCGCGTCGGCGCGCCGGACCCTGGTCGGGTTGACCGAGACGGGTGACCTGCCGCGGATCCGGGCGGGCTGGCCGCTGGAGGTGGTGAGCGCGGCGCTGGCGATCGGCGCGGTGGTGGCGCTGCCGCCGGCGACGGCGCTGGCGGTGGGCGCGTGCGGGACGGCGTTCTACTACGGCTTCACGAACGCTTCGGCCCGCGTGCTGCTCCAAGAGGACCGGACGTGGCCGATGCGCACGGCGTGCCTGGGGCTGGGGCTGTCGGTGCTGCTGGCGATGAGCGCGCCCGCCGAGGCGTTGGCGATCACCGGGGTGGGGCTCGTGGTGGGCACCGGATTGCTCGGACTGGGCCGGGCGCGACAACCGGTCGGGTGAACCGCCGGCCCTTGCCGACCGCCCCCTCGCCCCACCCGCCGACCGCCTGTCGCCGCACCCGCGGCCCACTCGTAGACCACCCTTCGACCGGCTCCCGCTGAAGGTTGGATGTCCGAGCATCGGGACAGCGATTTTCTGACGTAGAAGTGGCGGCTATCGTGCTGTCATGACGACCGCGTTGCCTTTCACCCGGACCCCCAACCCGCAGCCGGCGACCCCGGAGCGCGTTGCGGAGGTACTCGCCAAGCCGGGCTTCGGGCAGCACTTCACCGACCACATGGTGACGATCCGCTGGAACCAGGAGCAGGGCTGGCACGACGCCGTCGTCGAGCCCTACCACTCGCTGGAGCTGGACCCGGCGGCCATGGTGCTGCACTACGGCCAGGCGATCTTCGAAGGGCTCAAGGCCTACCGCCAGCCCGACGGTTCGATCGCGTCCTTCCGCCCCGAGGCGAACGCCGAGCGCTTCCGCGCGTCGGCCCGCCGGTTGGCGATGCCCGAGCTGCCCGACGAGCTGTTCCTGGAGTCGATCCGGGAGCTGCTGGCCGTCGACGAGCGCTGGGTGCCCGCCATCCCCGAGGAGTCGCTGTACCTGCGGCCGTACCTGTTCGCCACCGAGAAGGGGCTGGGCGTGCGGCCGGCGAAGGAGTACCTGTACGTGCTCATCGCCTCGCCCGCCGGGTCGTACTTCGCGGGCGGGTTGAAGCCGGTGACGGTGTGGTTGTCGACCGAGTACGTGCGCGCGGCACCCGGCGGGACCGGCGCGGCGAAGTTCGCGGGCAACTACGCGGCGTCGTTGGTGGCGCAGGCGCAGGCCGCCGAGCAGGGCTGCGACCAGGTCGTGTGGCTGGACGCGGTGGAGCGCCGGTGGGTCGAGGAGATGGGTGGCATGAACCTGTTCTTCGTCCTCGGCACGGGCGAGCAGGCGCGGGTCGTGACGCCCGAGCTGTCCGGCGCGCTGCTGCCCGGCATCACGCGCGACTCGCTGCTGCGGCTGGCCGCCGACTTCGGGTACGCGGTGGAGGAGCGGCGGTTCTCCACGGAGGAGTGGGAGAAGAAGGCCGAGTCCGGCGAGCTGACCGAGGTGTTCGCGTGCGGCACGGCGGCCGTGATCACGCCGGTCGGGCACGTGAAGCACGCGGAGGGCGAGTTCTCCGTCTCCGGCGGCCGCACGGGTGAGGTGACCATGCGGCTGCGCAACCACCTGACCGGGATCCAGCAGGGCCTGGTCGCCGACCCGCACGGGTGGATGGCCAAGATCAACTGACGGTGGGCGCCCGCTCTGTGCCCGCCTCCTCCGGAAGACGGGCACAGGTGCTCACGCGGCTTCCGCAGTGGACTGACCGACCTTCACAGGGCGGTGATGGCCAGGACGGTGACCGTGGCGGTCTCGCAAGCCGCGCCCAGGACGTCGCCGGTGATGCCGCCGAACCGCTTGCGCGTGTGCCTGATCAGCAGCAGCACCAGGGCCGCGGCCACGGCGACGGCCAGGGGACCGTGCCACGGGTGCACGAAGAACCCGGCCACGGCCAGCGCGATCCACCAGGTCAGGGCGACCCGGAGCGGCTGGGTGCCGGCCACCAGCGCGCCCAGGCCCTCCGGCCGGGCGGCCGGCACGCCACGCAGGCAGCACAGCACGAACGCGGCCCGCCCGGCGGTCAGCGCCAGGAGCACCGCCGGCCACGTCACGGCGGGGAACGCGGCGGCCTGCGCGCCCAGCACCACGATGAGCGCGACCACCGCGAACGGGCCCGCGCCGCCGTCCTTCATCACCGCGAGCGCCCGTTCGGGCGGTCCGTAGCAGCCCAGGCCGTCGGCGGTGTCGGCCAGCCCGTCCAGGTGCATGCCGCGCGTGGCCAGCGCCAGGAAGCCCACGACGAGGAAACCGGCCACCAGGCCGGGCAACGGCAGCAGGAGCAGCGCCACGACGGCCGCGCCCAGCAGCAGCCCGACCAACGGCGCGCACGCGATGGCCCGCCGTGCCGCCCGCGCGTCGACCTCGTCGGAGCCGACGCGGACGGGCAGGACGGTCAGCCAGGACAGCGCCAGGCGCATCAGGCTGGTCCGGAGATGCCCGCGCTGTCGAAGGTCGCCATCTCGGCCAGGATGCGCGTCGCCATCACGACCAGCGGCAGCGCCGCGACCGCGCCGGAGCCCTCGCCCAGGCGCATGTCGAACTCGAGCAGCGGTTCGAGGCCGAGGTGGCCCAGGGCCAGGGCGTGGGCGGGCTCGGCCGAGCGGTGGCCCGCGACCCACCAGTCACGCGCGCCGGGTGCGATCTCCTCGGCGACCACGGCGGCCGCGCCGACCACCACGCCGTCGAGGATGACCGGGGTCTTGCGCACGGCGGCCTGCACCAGGAAGCCCGTCATGGCGGCGATGTCCGCGCCCGAGGACGCGGCCAGCAGGGCCACCGGGTCGCTGATCACCGGGCGGGCGCGGCGCAGGGCGTCGCGGATGGCGGCGGTCTTGCGCATCCAGCCCTGGTCGTCGATGCCCGTGCCGCGGCCCACCACGGCGACCGGCTCGGACCCGGTGAGGGCGGCGATGAGGACGGCGGCCGGGGTGGTGTTGCCGATGCCCATGTCGCCCGCGATGAGCAGGTCCGCGCCACCGTCGACCTCGTCGTCCACGAGCTTGCGGCCGGTCTCGATCGCCTGCTCGGCCTCTTCGCGGGTCAGCGCGTCCTCGCGGTCGATGGAACCGGAGCCGCGGCGGACCTTGGTGTCGCCCACGGCGGTGTCGGCGTCGACGGCCACGTCCACCACGCGGACGGTCGCGCCAGCGACGTTGGCCAGCACGTTCACCGCCGCGCCGCCGGCGAGGAAGTTCGCGACCATCTGGCCCGTGACCTCCGGCGGGTAGGCCGAGACGCCGTGCCGGGCGATGCCGTGGTCGCCCGCGAAGACCACCACGCGGGGACGGGTGAACGGGCGGGGCGGGCAGTCGCCCTGGCAGGCGGCCACCCAGGCGCCGAGCTCTTCGAGCCGGCCGAGCGACCCGACGGGCTTGGTCAGCACACCGTGCCTGGCCAGCGCCTGCAAGCGCACGTGCTCGCTCGGCGGCTCGACGGACGGGAACTCGATGGTCACCGACTACCTCCGGGTTCGCGCAGTCGCAGTGGGATTCCGGCGACGACCAGCAGCACCTCGTCGCAGACCTCGGCCAGCCGCGCGTTGAGCGAGCCGAGGTGATCGCGGAAGAGCCTGCCAGAGTGCGTGCTGGGCACGACGCCGAGGCCGACCTCCGCCGAGACGAGGACCAACCGGGCGCGGGTCCCGGCGACCGCTCGGACCAGTGCCGTGCACTCGGCCTCGACCTGCCCCATGCCGTGGCCCTCCCACGCGCCCGCGTCGTCCAGCACGCCGTTGAGCCAGGTCGCCACGTCGTCCACCAGGATCGGCGGGTCGACCTCGCTGGTGGCCGTGAGCAGGGCGATCAGGTCGTTGGGGGCGGGCGCTTCCACCGTGGTCCACGTGCTGGGGCGGCGGGCCACGTGCTGGGCGATCCGCAGCTCCCAGTCGGCGTCGTCGGGGTAGCGGCGCGCGGTGGCGACGTAGGTCACCACGTCTTCGGTGAGCAACCCCTCGGCGTGCGCCGACTTCCCCGAACGCGCGCCACCCAGCACCAGTGTCCGACGCGTCACACCGCACTCCAACCGTTCCGGGAGGACATAGCCTGACCGGGAACGTTACCCGTACGGAGCAACGCGAGGAGGTCCGTCATGGAGTACCGGTGGCGGTACCAGGACGAGCAGGGGCACGAGGTCGACGGTCCGGCGGTCGCGTTCCCCGACCAGACCGCGGCCGAGGACTGGTTCTCCTCCGCGTGGGTCGAGCTGCGGGAGTCGGGCGTGGCCCAGGTGACGTTGCTGCGCAGCGAGTCGGAGGTCTACGGCCCGATGTCCCTCGCACCGGCCGAGTAGCCGTCGGTCGGGTCTTGGGGGCCGGCCGACGTCCAGGGAACGGGCAGTCCGGGTGCACCACTGCCCGTCCGCCTGGGACACGGGTGAGCTAGTCCAGGCTCATCGCGGCGGCCAGCCGCCGCAGCTCCGGGATCTTCGCGCCGAGCATCCAGTGCAGCTTCTCCGCCGCGTCGGGCGTCAGGGCGACGGTCGCCGTCATGTCGAAGGTGACCTCGTAGTCGCCGTCAGCAGTAACGGATTCCTCGAACTTCGCCTCGCTCATGATCCGGACGTACGACGTCTGCTCGACCGCGTCCGAAGGTCGCATCACCATTTGTGCCAACTCTCCTTGTCTGCGATTGACGTGTGTTCCCGCCCCCGCCCCGTCGCGTCACGCGTTCGTGCAAGCGGCGCAGAAACGTGAACTGACTCCGGCAATGGCCGCAGTCGCACCGAAAACACCGGTGATACCGCACGAGCACGACGGCGCCGATCGCTGGAGCGATCAGTGTCAGAGCTGCCCACATCGCCCCTCCCGTTGCCGGATGGCCGGTGCAGTCGTTCTTACCGGTGTGGTTGAGCGGTTCCGTCGATCGACGCGTCTGGTGAGGTCTGATCGCTGGTCTGGCGCTGTCTGGTGGCGTGGTCGTGCGGGTGTCTGGTATGAGTGCAGAACCGTCTGGTATCGCCGGACGCGAGCAAGGGGGTGACTGTGTCGCAGGCACTCGAAGTGAGCGGTGCGCGGTTGAGGGCTGCTCGGGAGTACGCCGGGTTCTCGCTCACCCGCATGGCCCAGGCGACCAACTACTCGAAGTCATATCTAGGGCTGGTTGAGACGGGCGTGAACCCGGTTACCCTAGAGGTGGTAGCGGCGTACGAACGAGCATTAGGGGCCGGCGTGTACCGATCGGACATCAATCACCCGCGACTGAAGAAGATCGACGATCCCGAACACCTGCAACACATTCGGGAAGCGGTGGAATCCGGAGACCCGGACATCTTCGCCCAGGGGCCGACGTCCAGTTCCATCGACGCGGCGGTGGCTCCGGTGCTGGGGCCGAAGGCCATCGAGAACTTCCGGCAGTGGGCCGTCAGCGGTCGGACCTCGACGCTCAGGGCCAACGCGGTGAGCATCTTGGGGTTCCTGCCCGGCAGGGAGAACGCGGACGTGGTCGTCAGCGTGCTGGACAACGACGACGCCGTCCGGCGACTGTGCCTGGCATCCGAAGTGTCCCGGCTGATCCAGTGCGGTTGGGACGTCGCCCTCGCCGTCGCGGACGACCCCGCCGGCGCGCCGGAACCCCGAAGGCTCGCCGCGAAGTTGGCGAAGGAAGCGGTCGACCCGAGGGACACCGAAGCCCGCTGGTGCGCGGGTTACCTCCTGCAACGCATGGCGGCGATCCTCGGTCCGGACAGCTGACCCCGGCACGCGGAAGCCCCGCTCGGGACGGGAGTCCGAGCGGGGCTGTCCGAGGGCGGGTCAGGGGGTGATGGTGAACCGCGGGTCGGTTTCGACGACGCCCTCGAGCACGTCGTCGATCTTCTTCAGCAGCTCGTCCTCCAGCTTGACGCCGGCGGCCTTGACGTTCTCGTGCACCTGCTCCGGGCGGGAGGCGCCGATGATCGCGCTGGCCACGTTCGGGTTCTGCAGGGTCCACGCGACCGCGAGCTGGGCCAGCGACAGGCCGGCCTCCTCGGCGAGCGGCTTGAGCTGCTGGACCTTGGTCAGCACCTCGTCGCGCAGGAAGCGCTGGATGAACTTCGAGCCGTTCTCGTCGGTGGCCCGCGAACCCTCGGGCACCGGCCGGCCCGGCAGGTACTTGCCGGTCAGCACGCCCTGGGCGATGGGCGACCACACGATCTGGCTGATGCCCTCGCGCTCGGAGGTCGGGATCACCTGGGACTCGATGACGCGCCACAGCATCGAGTACTGCGGCTGGTTGGAGATGAACGGCACGTTCAGCTCACGGGCCAGCGCCGCGCCCCGGGCGATCTGGTCGGCGTTCCACTCCGAGACGCCGATGTAGAGCACCTTGCCCTGCCGCACGAGGTCGGCGAAGGCGAGCATCGTCTCCTCCAGCGGCACCGACTTGTCGTAGCGGTGCGCCTGGTAGAGGTCGACGTAGTCGGTCTGCAGCCGCTTGAGCGAGCCGTTGATCGACTCCATGATGTGTTTGCGGCCGAGACCCTTGTCGTTGGGGCCGCCGGGACCCGTCGGCCAGAAGACCTTGGTGAAGATCTCCAACGACTCGCGGCGCTGACCCGCCAGCGCACGGCCCAGCACGGACTCGGCCTTGGTGTTGGCGTAGACGTCAGCAGTGTCGAAGGTGGTCACGCCGGCGTCCAGGGCAGCCCGGACGCACGCGGTCGCCTGGTCCTCTTCGACCTGGGACCCGTGGGTGAGCCAGTTGCCGTACGAGATCTCGCTGATGTTCAGGCCACTGCGGCCGAGGCGTCGGAACTCCATGCGGCCAAGCCTAGTACCAGATCGTTCGGGTAGCTAATGAACTGTCGGGTGCTCAGACCTTGTCGCCGGGGCTCACCCGGGGCTTGGGCACGCGCAGCCGGCGCAGCTGGCTGGCCCGGATGAACGAGTACCAGCCGATGGACAGGCCGCGGGTGGTGTCGTTGGGGAACTTCAGCCGCACCCGGCGGTTCACCAGCCGGCCGAGCACGAAGCCCTCGACGATCATCGCCAGCAGCATGAACGTGGTCAGCAGCGTCGCGTACTGCTGGATCGCCGGCGCGGGCACGAGCAGCGCCACGAACACCAGGATGGCCAGCGGCATGAACAGGCCCATCAGGTTGCGCCGCGAGTCGACCACGTCGCGGATGTAGGCCTTCACCGGGCCGCGGTCGCGGGGCAGGAGGTACTTGTCCTCGCCCGCCATCATCCGCTGCCGCCGCTCGACGGCCGCCGCGCGCCGCTCCTCCTTGGACACCTTGCTCCCGCGCGCCCGCTTCAACGCCTCGCGCTGCGTGCGGGGCGGCGGCGGAACCGGTCCGCGCCGCTTGCCCTCGGCCTCGCGGCGCTTCGGCGTGGGCCGCCCCTTGCCGGGCGTGCGCGACGGGTCGGCCGGGGTCACCTCCGCGGGGGCGTCCTCGGCGGTGGTGGTCTCGGCGGCTTCGTCGGCGTTGCGGCGCAGGAACCTCACCACACCAGAGTAGGAGATGCCCCGATAAGTACTGTTCGCGAGGTGCGAGTTGTTATTGCGCCGGACTGCTTCGGCGGAACGCTGACCGCGCGGGAAGTCGCCGAAGCCGTGGCCGATGGCTGGCGACGCACCGCTCCCGACGACGACCTGCGGCTGCGCCCCCTGGCCGACGGCGGGCCGGGTTTCGTGGACGTCCTGCACGCCGCGCTGGGCGGCACGCTGCACGCGGCGACCGTCACCGGGCCGCTGGGCACGCCCGTGCGGGCGGTGTGGCTGGAGCACGACGGGCACGCCTACATCGAGTCCGCCCAGGCGTGTGGCCTGCACCTCGTGCCCGCCGACGAGCGCGCGCGGGCCGCCGAGACCGCCACGACCAGGGGCGTCGGCGAGCTGGTCAACGCCGCCGGCGAGGTCGGCGTTCACACGATCGTGGTCGGTCTGGGCGGTTCCGGGACCACGGACGGCGGCGCGGGGCTGCGCGAGACGGTCCGGCCCGTGACCGCCCGGCTGGTCGCCGCCGCCGACGTGGAGAACCCGCTGCTGGGACCGCACGGCGCGGCGCGCACGTTCGGCCCGCAGAAGGGCGCGTCACCCGAAGCGGTGGCGCGGCTGGAGGCGCGGCTGGCCGCGATGGACGAGCTGGCCGACGTCCGCGACCGGCCCGGCGCGGGCGCCGCGGGAGGGCTCGGAGCAGCGCTGATGGCGCTCGGGGCCACCGTGGAGTCCGGGGCGGGCATGGTGCGCGCGCTGACCCGGTTGGACGAGGCGCTGGACGACGCCGACCTGGCCGTGACCGGCGAGGGGAGCTTCGACTGGCAGTCGCTGCGCGGGAAGCTGGTGACCGCCGTGGCCGGTGGCGCGGCCGAACGCGGCCTGCCCTGCGTGGTGCTCGCTGGCCAGGTCACGGTGGGTAAGCGCGAGGCTGCGGCGGCGGGCGTGCAGGAGTCGTACGCGGTGGCCGAGCACGCCGGTTCGGTGCAACGAAGTCTCGCCGACCCGGCCGGCACGCTGGCCGACCTCGCCGCGCACGTGGCGAGGCAGTGGTCACACTCCGGGTAGTGACGTCTGTGCGACCATGGGGGAGGAACAAAGCGGGTACTTCCCGTGTTGCCCGGAATAGATGCCCGCAAAGGACCTCTGAGGGAGAGCCATGACGACCGCTCAGGACGCAGTCACCCCGACTCCTGACGCCCCGCCCACCCACGGCGTGACGCTCACCGACGCGGCTGCCGTGAAGGCGAAGGCGCTGCTGGACCAGGAGGGGCGCGACGACATGCACCTGCGCATCGCCGTCCAGCCCGGTGGTTGTGCGGGGCTGCGTTACCAGCTGTTCTTCGACGAGCGGACGCTCGACGGTGACGCGCTGCGCGACTTCGGCGGCCTGAAGGTGGCCGTGGACCGCATGAGCGCCCCCTACGTCGAGGGCGCTGTGATCGACTTCGTCGACACGATCGAGAAGCAGGGTTTCACCATCGACAACCCGAACGCCGGCGGTTCCTGCGCCTGCGGCGACTCGTTCCACTGATCGATCGCCGGGACGTCGGTTCACCGAAGGGCCCCCGCCGCGTGGCGGGGGCCCTTCGGCGTCTGCTGGGAGGGTGGGGTTCGTGACGGACACCGCTGTGCCGCGCCTGGTGGGCCTGACGGTGCCCGAGGCCCGCAGGAGGGGCGACGAGGCGGGCGTCGTGGTCACCTCACGTGACGTCGACGGTCCGCCGTTGGGTGTGCTGACCTGGCCGGGCACGTGGGTGGTCACCGATCAGGAGCCGCGTCCCGGCGCCCGGGTGCGGCGCGGCTCGGTCGTGATGATCGACTTCGAGCGCGCGCCGGACGGTCAGACGTAGACCTCCAGGTCCGCGACCTGGGCGTAGTTGGCGTCGTCCACCTGCCACGGCGTCACGTCGCCCGGTTCCTGGTGCTGCCCGCCCGCCGTGCCGCGCAGCTCCTGCGGCAGGTCGGTGCAGTCCTCGATCAGCTCGGCCAGCGTGTTCGCCTCGGTGTTCCTCACACGGCGACCGTATGCGGGCCGGGGTCTTGACAAAAGCCCTACCGGACGGTAGTACCGCCCGGTAGGGCCGGTTCACACGTGCGCGGCCAGCGGGGTGTGCGCGGTGGACGTCGCGGGACGGGCGGTCACCCGGCCGACGACCAGGGCCACCCCCACGCCGAGGACGGTCGACAGGCCGCCCACGGTCCCGACCCACCGCAGGCCGAGCCCGCTCGTCAGCACCGCGCCGCCGAGCATCGGGCCCAGCGCGGCGGCCACGTTGAACGCGGAGATGTTCACCGAGGCGACCAGCCCGGCCGCCGACCCGGCCTGCCCCATCAGGTAGGTGTGGATCAGCGGGCCCGCCGTGAACGCGCTCGCGCCCAGCACGAACACGCTCACCACGGCCGCCACCTTGCTCTCCAGCATCAGCCCCTGCGCCAGCAGCCCCACGCCGAGCACGGCCAGCGGCACGGGCAGGACGCGGGCGATCCGGTCCGGCGGCACCTTGCCCGCCACCGTGCTGCCGATCAGCGTGCCGACGCCGTACACGAGCAGCACGCCGGTCACCCAACCCGGCTCGAACCCGCTCACCTCGCGCAACGCGGGCGCGACGTAGGTGAACGCGGTGATCAGACCGGTGAAGGACAGGATCGTGGTGGCCAGCCCCAGCAGCACGGTCCGCCTGCCGAACGCGAACAGGCTGGCCCGCACACCCGGGTCCGGCTCGTGCGCGACCTTCGGCGTGCCCAGCACGACCCCGACCAGGCCGATCGCGGTCAACGCGCTGACCAGCACGAACGACGCGCGCCAGCCGTAGTTCTGGCCGATCAGGGTGCCCAGCGGGATGCCCAGGATGGTCGACAGCGCGACGCCGTTGACGACCTTGGCGATGGCCGCGGTCTGCTTCTCCGGCGGCACGGCGGCGATGGCGACCTGGGACGCCACCGCGAAGAACAGGCCCTGGGCGAGCGCGGCCACCATGCGCGCGACCATGAGCAGGGTGTAGTCGTCGGCGAGGGCGCTGCCCAGGGAGGCGGCCAGGGCCAGCGCCATGACGGAGATCAGGAGCGTGCGGCGCGCGATGCGCCCGGTCAGCACGGTGAGCACCGGGCCGCCCAGGGCGACCGAGACGGCGTACGCGGTCACCAGCAGGCCTGCGGTCGGCACGTCCACACCGAGGTCGGCGGCGACCTCGGGCAGCACGCCGACGATGATGAACTCGGATGTCCCCACAGCGAATGCGCTGAGCATCAGGATGAAGGCGATCACGACGACGACGCTAAAGTGTGACACTGACGTAAGGGTCAAGGTTGCGTGATCGAGCGCTCTTTTCGACAGGGGTGGGAATAAGTGCTGATCGGTGAACTCGCGGAGAAGACCGGCGCCACGGTGCGCATGCTGCGCTACTACGACCAGCAGGGCCTGCTGACGCCCCAGCGCACGGACTCGCGCTACCGCGTCTACGACGAATCCGACGTCGAACGCGTCCGCAGCGTCCGCTGCCTCATCAGCTCGGGCCTGAACGTCCGCTTGGTCCGGCTCGTGCTCGCGCACGCGTTCGACCAGGACGTCGAGCTGCCCGAGGACGAAGCGGGCTGCGTGCCCCTGCTGCGCATGCTCAACGACGAGCTGGCCTCCATCGACACCCGCATCGAGCAGCTGACCCGCAGCAAGGAGCACCTGGGCAGGCTGGTCGTCGACGTCACCCGCATCATGGCCGAGAAGTCCGGCGGCACGTGCCGGGCCGAACCGGTCGAGCAGGTCGAGCGGGTGGGCTGAGACCGCGAAGGCCCCCGGCACCGCGCGTGCCGGGGGCCTCCGCCGTGACGACTAGAGCTTGACGGGGTAGTGCGGCTCGGGCACGACCGGGCGGATCCGGCCCTCCACGAAGATCCCGTGCCAGATCATGAACACCAGCAGCGCCCAGATGCGGCGGCTGTTGTCCGCCACGCCCGACCGGTGCTCCTCGATGACCCGCAGCACCGCGCCCTTGTCCAGGTACTGGTCGGTCTGCGACTGGCGCACGTGGTCCACCGCCCAGTCGTGCATCTCGTCCTTCAGCCAGTGCCGGATCGGCACCGGGAAGCCCAGCTTGCGCCGGTTGAGCACGTGCGCGGGCACGATGTCGCGGATCGCCCGCCGCAGCGCGTGCTTGGTCGTCTCCTTGGTCAGCTTCAGCTCCGACGGCACCTGCGACGCGATCCGGAACACCTCGGGGTCCAGGAACGGCACCCGCAGCTCCAACGAGTTCGCCATCGTCATCTTGTCGGCCTTGACCAGGATGTCGCCCCGCAGCCACGTGAACAGGTCCACGTGCTGCATCCGCGTCACCGGGTCCCAGCCCTCCGACTCGCGGTACGGCTGCGCGGTCACGTCCTTGTGCGACACGTTCGGGTTGTACGTGCGCAGCACCTGCCGCAGCTGGTCGTCCATGAAGATCCGGGCGTTGCCGTAGTAGCGCTCCTCCAGCGTGAGCGCGCCACGCCGCAGCAGGTCCTTGCCGCGCACGCCCTGCGGGATCTTGGTCGACACCTTGCCCATGGCCTTGCGCAACGCGCCGGGCACCTTCTCGAACGGCGCCAGCGACAGCGGCTCGCGGTAGATCGTGTAGCCGCCGAACAGCTCGTCCGCGCCCTCGCCCGACAGCACGACCTTCACGTGCTCGCGCGCCTCGCGGGCGATGAACCACAGCGGCACCAGCGCCGGGTCGGCCACCGGGTCGTCCAGGTACCACGTGATCAGCGGCAGCGCGTCCATCATCTCCTGCGCCGTCACCGCCCGCACCACGTGCTTGACCCCGATCGCGGCGGCCGACTCGGCGGCCACGTCGATCTCGGAGTAGCCCTGCCGCTCGAACCCCGTGGTGAACGTGATCAGGTCCGGGTTGTGCTCCTTGGCCAGCGCCGCGACCACGGTCGAGTCGATGCCGCCGGACAGGAACGAGCCGACCGTCACGTCCGCCCGCATGTGCTTGGCCACCGAGTCGCGCAACGCCTCGGTGATCTCGTCGTACAGCCGGTTCTCGTCCGCCTCGCCGCGCACGACCCGCGGCCGGAACGTGGCCGGGAAGTACCGCTCGACCACGGGCTTGCCGCCCGGCGTGAGCGTGAACGACGTGCCGGACTCGATGCGGTGGATCTCGCTCTGCAGCGACTCCGGCTCCGGCACGTACTGCAGGATCAGGTAGTGCTGGAGGGCCTTCTCGTCCACCTTCGGCCGGATGCCGATCGCCGGCGCCAGCTCCAGCACCGACTTCTTCTCGCTGGAGAACGCCACCCCGCCCGGGCCCGCCGCGTAGTACAGGGGCTTGATGCCGAACGGGTCGCGCGCGCCGAACACCACGCGCCGCGCCTTGTCCCAGATCAGGAACGCGAACATGCCGCGCAACCGGGCCACCGCGGCCGGGCCCCAGTAGTGGTAGGCGGCCACGATGGTCTCGGTGTCGCCGTCGGTGGCGAAGACCGCGCCGAACTGCTTGGTCAGCTCCGCGCGCAGCTCCACGTAGTTGTAGATCTCGCCGTTGAACAGGATCGCGTACCGGCCCTGCTGGTCGGGCGGACCCCAGTGCAGGGGTTGGTGCGAGTGCTCGATGTCGATGATGGACAGCCGGTTGAAGCCGAAGACGACCTCACCGCCCTGCCAGGTGCCACTCTCGTCGGGGCCGCGGTGGCGCATGCAGCGCAATGCCCCCGCCACCGCCGAGCGCGCCCGCTCGGCCTCGTTCTCGCCAGGGCAAACCAGTCCTACCAGGCCGCACACGCCGTAAACACCCTTCGTGTCGTGTGGAGAAGACCCCAGTATGCCGGGGGGCCGGTGTGTGACCGAAACTGCACTCCACGGGGGCAGCCCCCGACGGGTGACGTGCCGTGCGCTGAGCTACGCTCCCGCATGATCCGGCATGGGGCGGACTTCCACCCCTGCCTGCGAGCTTTTTGACGTTGAGTGGCGCGAGGAGGCGGCGAGCAGTGGGCCTGAAGGAGGGCACCAGGGCAGCCCGGCTGGCGAAGGTCGGCGGGCTGGTCGGCCTGGTCGGCGTCGGGGCCACGGGTTGCTCCACGGAAGAGGTGCTGCGCTTCGGTTGGCCGGTGGCCGTGACGCCGCAGGCCGAGGCGATGCGCGAGCTGTGGACCTGGTCGGTCGTCGCCGCGCTGGCGGTCGGCGTGATCGTGTGGGGCCTGATCCTCTGGTCGGTCGCGTTCCACCGCAAGAAGAGCGAAGAGCTGCCCCGACAGGTCGCCTACAACCTGCCGCTGGAGCTCGTGCTGCTGGTCGTGCCGACGATCATCGTCGCGGTCTTGTTCTACTTCACCGCCGTGACGCAGAACTACGTCACGGACAAGAGCAAGACGCCCGACGTCACGGTCGACGTGATCGCGTTCCAGTGGAACTGGGAGTTCCAGTACCCCCAGCACAAGACCGAGGCCTCGGGCCTGCCGGTGAGCACCGTCGGCACGTCCGGCGAGATCCCGCTCCTGGTGGTGCCGCAGGGCAAGTCGATCCGCTTCAACCTGCGGTCGACCGACGTCATCCACTCGTTCTACGTGCCGGAGTTCCACTTCAAGCGGGACGTCTTCCCCGAGCCGGAGAAGAACAACCAGGACAACGCGTTCCAGATCGACCAGATCGACCGGACCGGGTCGTTCGTCGGCCGCTGCGCCGAGCTGTGCGGCGTCTACCACGCCGTGATGAACTTCGAGGTCAGGGCGCTGGAGTCGGCCGACTACGACCGGTACATGGACCTGCGCGTGCAGACCAACCCCGACACCGGGCAGCCCTACACGGCCGCCGAGGCGCTGACCGAGTTGAACTGCGGTGAGCTGTGCACGCCGCACGCCGTGACGACCAAGCCCTTCGACACCGACCGGACTGTCCGCGAGGCGTCCGACGGTGGGAAGTAGGAGGACGCTGCGATGAAGGTCGAAGCCCGCATTTTCGACTTGGTGATGGGGTTCTCGTTCCTGATGGCCGTCGTGTACGGCTACTGGACCTGGGCCGACACCGGGCACGTCGAGCCGACCGGCACGGTGGCGCTCGCGCTGACCGGCGGCCTGGCGCTGATCGTCGGCACCTACTTCCGCTTCGTCGCCCGGCGCATCGAGGTGCGCCCGGAGGACAACGCGGATGCCGAGGTCAGCGACGGTGCCGGTGAGCTGGGCTTCTTCAGCCCCGGCAGCTACTGGCCGATCGGCCTGGCGGCGGCCGCCGCGACCGCGGGCGTGGCGCTGGCGTTCTGGCACGTGTGGCTGCTGGTGATCGCCATCGCGATGGTGCTGATCGCCGTGGGCGGTCTGGTGTTCGAGTACCACACCGGTCCGAGCCACGACTGAGCGTCCCGACGCTGAACGAAGGGGCCCACCTCGCCGCGGCGAGGTGGGCCCCTTCGTCGTCGGGCGTCAGGCCGCGGCGGACGAGTTCTGGTAGCTGTCGACGTACTCCTGCCCGGACAGCTCCAGGATGCGGTAGACGATCTCGTCGGTGACCGAGCGCAGCACCGGCAGCGACTCCTGCATGCCCGCGTACCGGTCGAAGCGCAGCGGCTCCCCGAACCGGACCGTGATGGGGCGCACTCGGGGCAGCTTGCGGTCCACCGGCTGCACCTGGTCGGTGCCGATGAGCCCGACCGGGACGACCGGCGCGCCGGACTCCAGCGCCATCCGGGCCACGCCGGTGCGGCCGCGGTGCAGCCGGCCGTCCAGCGAGCGCGTGCCTTCCGGGTAGATGGCGAACGCGCCGCCGCGGTCCAGGATGTCCTTGGCGGTGTCCAGCGAGGCCCTGGCGGCCCGGCCGAGGCCCCGGCGCACGGGGACGTGGCCCAGCGAGCCGAAGAAGTAGCGGGAGAGGGCGCCCTTGACGCCCTTGCCCTCGAAGTACTCGGCCTTGGCGAGGAACGAGACGCGGCGCGGCACCACCATCGGGATGACGATGCTGTCGATGAACGACAGGTGGTTCGGCGCGAGGATCACCGGACCGTCGGCGGGCACGTTCTCCAGCCCTTCGACCGTCGGCCGGTAGACCAGCCGCGCCGTGGGCGCCACCACTCGTTTCATCACCGTGTAGAGCATGGGAACAGCATGACCCGCCCCTGTTGCGCGGCGGTGAAAAGGTGGCCGTCGTCTCGGTCGGTCGCACCGGCAGGTCGGTTCGTTCATGCAACCCGGTCCACCGCGGACCCCGCCCGGCCGTTCGAGACCGATGCCCCAACGCCGCCACCGCTCGTTCACCAGGATCGCCGCAGCCGTCCACGGGACGCACGACGTGACCTCAGGCACCAGAGGTCGTCCACGGCTCGCCAGGGGCCGCTACGGCGATCTCCCGGCCGAGGAGCCCGACCGATCCGAGGGCTCAGGCGTCCGCGAGGGCCGTCTTCAGCTCCGAGGACCGCGCCGCCCACCGCCGCAGCAGGTCCGCCGCCGCGCCGGAGTCGATCGCCTCGGCCGCCCGGCCCAGCGCGCCCGCGAGGTCGGCGTTCAGGTCGCCCGACAGCCCGCTGTGCGCCGCGATCGCGCCCGCCGCGTTGAGCAGCACGGCGTCGCGCACCGCACCCGGCTTCCCGGCCACCAGGTCGCGCACGACCTCGGCGTTCACCGAGGCGTCACCGCCCTTGAGGTCTTCGGGCAGCGCCGGCGCGATGCCCAGCGCCGACGGGTCGATCCGGTCGGTCCGCACCTGCCCGCCGTCGGCCACCCACACCGACGTCGTGGTGGTCGTGGTGATCTCGTCCATGCCGTCGTCACCGCGCACGACCAGCGTGGTGTTGCCCCGCCGCGCGAAGACGCCCGCGATCAGCGGCGCGAACGCCACCCGCGCGCACCCCACCAGGCCGGTCTTCGGCTGCGCCGGGTTGGTCAGCGGGCCGAGCAGGTTGAACGAGGTCGGGATGCCGATCTCGCGCCGCGGCGCGCCCGCGTGCCGGAAACCGGGGTGGAACACCGGCGCGAAGCAGAACCCGATGCCCAGCTCCTCCACCGTCTGCTGCACGCCCAGCGGCGGCAGGTCGATGGCCACGCCCAGCGCTTCGAGCACGTCCGCGGTGCCGCACTTGGACGACGCCGCGCGGTTGCCGTGCTTGACCACCGGCACGCCGGCCGCGGCCGTGACGATCGCCGCCATGGTCGAGATGTTCACCGAGCCGGAGCTGTCACCGCCCGTGCCCACGATGTCCGCCGCGCGCACGTCCACGGTGAACCGCCGGGCGTGGCTGAGCATCATCGTGGCGATGCCGTCGACCTCTTCCGGCGTCTCGCCCTTGGCCCGCAGCGCCACCGCGAACGCGGCGATCTGCGCGGGGGTGGCCGCGCCGGACATCACTTGGTCCATGGCCCACGCAGTGTCGTCCTGCGACAGGTCGACCCGGTCGACGAGCTGGTTCAGCAGTAACGGCCAGGTGCGCTCCACGGCGACATCAGCCCCGGACCACGGGCAACGCCGTCGAGCGCAGCACCTCGGCCACGGTCTCGGCGGCCGCCAGCGGGTCGAGCGGGTGCACCAGCACCGCGTCCGCCTGCGACCACGTCGCCAGCCACCGGTCGTCCTTGCGGCGCACCGCGACCACGATCGGGGGACAGTCGGCGATCTCGTTCTTCAGCTGCCGGGACAGGCCCATGCCCCCGGTCGGCTGCGCCTCGCCGTCCAGGATCGCCAGGTCGACGCCGCCCTTGTCCATCTCGTACAGGACGTCGGCGATCCCGCCCACCTCGACGTACTCGACGCGGCCCAGGTCAGGGGCGGGACGGCGACCCACCGCAGTGATGATCGTCTCACGCACCTCGGGGCGGTGGCTGAACACCAGGATCCTGGTCGTCTGCGTGCTCATCGGCGCGATCCTCCGGCGGGTCGGGGTGCCAGGTGGGTCCAGATGTTATCCGGCTAACTATGCGTGACCTGAAGTGCGTCCCACCCGATCCAGTCGCCGCCCAGGCGCTGGGCCAGCCCCGCCATCCGGGCCCGCTCCTGAGCGCAGTGCAACGCGTCCAGCCGTTGCACCCGCAGCGCGTGCCAGCGGCCGTCGTGACGAAGCTCCCACCCGTCCGGTGCGAGCAGCTCGCGCGCCCGTTCCACCTGGTCAGGCGGCAGGTCGAGGTGGTGGCGCAGCACCGCGGGCTCCTCCGGTCGCCACCGCGGCGACCTGGCCAGCGCGGCCGAGTCGGCCTCGGCGATGTCGAACGCCTCGACCACGACCGACAGGCCGGGTGAATCGATCTCCAGTGCGGGTACACCCCTGCGCGCGCGTCGATCACGCAACCGGCTCAACAACCCCATGACCGTCCTCACCGTGCGTGTGACCCAGATGACCTGCGTACGTGCCCCGGACCCGATGGGCGGGGCGAAAACCTGCAAGCAATAATGCGTCGTGTGACAACGGCAGCGCCCTCAATCGGCCAGCGCGTGCACTCGCTGAACCGCCCGAACATGGTCAGCGTCGGCACGATCGTCTGGCTGTCCAGTGAGCTCATGTTCTTCGCGGGGCTCTTCGCCATGTTCTTCACGGTGAAGGCCCAGAACGAAGGGCACTGGCCACCAGAGCCGACCGAGCTGAACGTGCCCTACGCACTGTTCTTCACGATCATCCTGGTGGCGTCCTCGTTCACGTGCCAGTGGGGCGTGTTCGCCGCCGAGCGCGGTGACGTGTTCGGCCTGCGCCGCTGGTACGTCGTGACGCTGATCATGGGCGCGATCTTCGTGGCGGGTCAGGCCGGTGAGTACGTCACCCTCGTGCACGAGGGCACCACGATCCCCAGCTCGGCCTACGGCACGGTGTTCTTCCTGACGACCGGCTTCCACGGGCTGCACGTGATCGGTGGCCTGATCGCGTTCGGCTACCTGCTGGTCCGCACGAAGCTGAGCAAGTTCACGCCCGCGCAGGCGACCTCCGCGATCGTCGTGTCGTACTACTGGCACTTCGTCGACGTCGTCTGGATCGGCTTGTTCGCCGTCATCTACATCGTGCCCTGACCAGCTCGAACCCCGAACTCACACCAGCAAGGGTTGCCGCACACATGACCACCAACACCACACGGGCCCGGAAGCGCAGCACCAAGCTGCGCAGGCGGATCTCGGGCCTGCTCGCGCTGGGCTTCGCGCTGCTGGCCGCGGGCTTCCTGTTCAGCGCCCTCGCGCCGCAGCCGCAGACCGCGCAGGCGCAGGACGACCCGGCGCAGGTGCGACTGGGCGAGCAGCTCTACAACAACACCTGCATCAGCTGCCACGGCAAGAACCTCGACGGCGTCGAGGACCGCGGCCCCAGCCTGATCGGCGTGGGCGAGGCGGCCGTCTACTTCCAGGTCTCCTCCGGTCGCATGCCGATGGCCCGCCAGGAGGCGCAGGCCCAGCGCAAGCCCGCCAAGTTCACGCCGGAGGAGGTGGACGCGATCGGCGCGTTCATCCAGTCCCGCGGCGGCGGCCCGCAGACCCCCGAGGAGCGCGGTGAGGCGCTGCGCGGCGACGACCCGGCCCGCGGCGGCGAGCTGTTCCGGCTCAACTGCTCGGCGTGCCACAACTTCACCGGCCGCGGCGGGGCGCTGTCGTCCGGCAAGTTCGCGCCCGAGCTCGACGGGGTGACCGAGGAGCAGCTCTACACCGCGATGCTCACGGGCCCGCAGAACATGCCGAAGTTCTCCGACCGGCAGCTCACGCCGGAGGAGAAGGAAGACATCATCGCTTACATCAAGTCGGTGACCGACGGGAACAACAACCCCGGCGGCGCCCCCCTCGGCGGCCTCGGGCCGGTATCGGAGGGTCTGATCGCGTTCATCGTGGGTATCGCCGCCCTGATCGGCGTGACCCTCTGGATCGGAGCCAAGGCATGAGCGGCGTGAAGCCGAACGAGCTGCCCGACGAGGCGGAACTCGCCGGGATGAGCCGGGACGAGCTGGTCAAGCTCGGTACCGCCATGGACGGCGTGGATCTCGTCCACTACGAGGACCGGTGGCCCGTCAAGGGCACCCGCGCGGAGAAGCGCGCCGAGCGCCTGGTGGCCCTGTGGTTCACCATCGCCGCGCTGTCCGGCATCGCGTTCCTCGTGGCGTTCATCTGGTGGCCGTGGAAGTACGAGGCTCCGCACAACGACGAGCACTTCCTCTACAGCCTGTACACGCCGGTCATCGGCCTCACGCTGGGCCTGTCCATCCTCGGCCTCGGCATCGGCGCGCTGCTGTACACGAAGAAGTTCATCCCCGAGGAGCTGGCCGTCCAGCAGCGCCACGACGGCGGGTCGACCGAGGTCGACAAGGCCACGGTCGTGGCCCAGCTGGCCGACGCGGGCGACCGCTCCACCATCGGCCGCCGGTCGCTGATCAAGCGCACCGCGGGCTTGGGCGCCGGCGTGTTCGGCCTCGGCGTGCTGGCCGTGCCGCTGGGCGGTCTGATCAGGAACCCGTGGGCGCACAGCGACTCCAAGGACTCGCTCTGGCACACCGCGTGGAAGTCCGAGAACGGCGAGAAGGTGTACCTGCGCCGGCACACGGGCAACTTCCACGAGGTCGCGCTGGTGCGCCCGGAAGACCTCGACGCCGGTGGTTTCGAAACGGTGTTCCCGTTCCGCGAGTCGGAGCGTGACGACGAAGAAGCCCTGGTCCACGCGTTGAAGCGGGCCGACAGCCCGGTCATGCTCATCCGCCTGCGCCCCGGCCAGTCGGTGGTCAAGCGCGCCGGCCAGGAGGACTTCAACTACGGCGACTTCTACGCGTACTCGAAGATCTGCACCCACCTCGGGTGCCCCACTTCGCTGTACGAGCAGCAGACCGGCTTGCTCCTGTGCCCCTGCCACCAGTCGCAGTTCGACGTCTTCCACTACGGCAAGCCCCGGTTCGGTCCGGCGACCCGCGCCCTGCCGCAGCTTCCGATCACGGTTGACGAGGACGGATACTTGATTGCCCGCGGCGACTTCATCGAGGCCGTGGGTCCGGCGTTCTGGGAGCGTAAGTCATGAGCGGCATCACCACGCCGACGAAACGGCAGGGCGCGGGCGCCCGGGTGGCGGGTGGCGCCGCCAAGTGGGCTGACGACCGGTTCCACATGGCTTCCGGCATGCGGAAGCAGTTGAACAAGGTCTTCCCGACCCACTGGTCGTTCCTGCTCGGCGAGATCGCGCTGTACAGCTTCATCGTCCTGCTGCTGTCGGGCACGTACCTGGCCCTGTTCTTCGACCCCTCCATGGAGGAGGTCGTCTACAACGGCAGCTTCGTCAACCTCCAGGGCATCGAGATGTCCCGGGCGTTCGAGTCGACCCTGCAGATCTCGTTCGAGGTGCGCGGCGGCCTGTTCGTCCGCCAGGTCCACCACTGGTCGGCGCTGCTGTTCATGGGCGCGATCGTCGTGCACATGTTCCGGATCTTCTTCACCGGCGCGTTCCGGCGCCCGCGTGAGATCAACTGGGTCATCGGCATCGTGCTGTTCATGCTGGGCGCGATCGAGGGCTTCCTCGGCTACTCGCTGCCCGACGACCTGCTGTCCGGCACGGGCCTGCGGGTGATGGCGGCGCTGCTGATCTCGTTCCCGGTGGTCGGCACGTGGATCAACTGGCTCGCGTTCGGCGGCGAGTTCCCCGGCACGGAGATCATCCCGCGGCTCTACACGCTGCACATCCTGGTCATCCCGGGCATCATCCTGGCGCTGATCGCGGTGCACGTCGGCCTGGTCTGGTACCAGAAGCACACGCAGTTCCCGGGCGTGGGCCGCAAGGAGACCAACGTCGTCGGCGTGCGCATCATGCCGGTGTTCGCGGCCAAGGGCGGCGGGTTCTTCGCCGTGGTCGTGGCCGTCACGGCGATCATGGGCGGCGTCTTCCAGATCAACCCGATCTGGAACTTCGGCCCGTACAACGCGGCCCAGGTGTCGGCCGGCGTGCAGCCCGACTGGTACATGGGGTGGACCGACGGCCTGATCCGCCTGTGGCCCGCGTGGGAGCTCTACCTGGGCAACTACACGATCCCGGCGCCGTTCATGCCGTTCATGCTCGGTCTGCCGCTGCTGACCGGCCTGGCCGCGGTGTACCCGTGGATCGAGCGCAAGATGACCAAGGACTACGCGCACCACAACCTGCTCCAGCGCCCGCGCGACGTGCCGGTCCGCACGTCGCTGGGTGTCATGGCGATCTCGTACTTCATGGTGCTGCTGCTCTCGGGCGGCAACGACATCATCGCGATGAAGTTCGACATCTCGCTGAACGCGATGACGTGGATCGGCCGCATCGGCATGCTCCTCGTCCCGCCGGTGGCGTACTTCATCACCTACCGCATCTGCATCGGGTTGCAGCGCGCGGACCGCGAGGTGCTGGAGCACGGTGTCGAGACGGGCATCATCAAGCGCCTGCCGCACGGCGAGTTCATCGAGGTCCACCAGCCGCTGGGCCCGGTGGACGACCACGGCCACCCGCTGCCGCTGGCCTACCAGGGCGCGTCGGTGCCGAAGAAGATGAACAAGCTGGGCTCGGCCGGGCACCCGGTGCCGGGCAGCTTCCTGACCCCGGACCCGCCGGAGGAGACCGCCGCCCTGGGCCGTGCGCGGGCCGAGCGCGGTGTCGCCGCGGACTCCCTGACCGCCGAGAACAAGCCGGCGGGCGAACTGGCCGGGAAGCCGTCCCAGCCGGAGGACTGACCGTTGGACGCCGGAAGGCCCCGCACCCGATCGGGTGCGGGGCCTTCCCATGCCCGCGGCGCTACCGTCACCCCCGTGCCCGATTCCCGACCGCTGCTCTTCCTCGACGTGGACGGGCCGCTGATCCCGTTCGGCGCGGACCGGTACCCGACCTACGGCGCCTCGACCGGCGACAACCCGCTGCTGACCAGGGTCGACCCGGCACACGGACCGCGGTTGGCCGCGTTGCCCTGTGAGGTGGTCTGGGCGACGACGTGGAGGGGAGAGGCGAACGACGTCGTCGCACCGCGGCTCGGGCTGCCGGAACTCGCCGTGGTGGTATGGCCCGAACCGTCCGAGGCGGACGAGCGGGACGGGCGTGCCGGGCTGCACTGGAAGACGCCGGCCCTGGTCGACTGGGCGGCGGGGCGTCCGTTCGCGTGGGTCGACGACGAGATCACCGACGTCGACCGGGTCTGGGTGGCCGAGTACCACCGGGGACGAGCCCTGCTGCTCCGGGTCGACCACCGGCAGGGGTTGGCGGACGCCGACTTCCTGGCGTTGGAGGAGTGGTTGCGCAGCGCCTAGGAGTTCCGGTCGACGGTCCATCTCAGTGAACGCGCCACGGTGTCCAACAGGCGGTGCTGGGCCTGGTCGGTCGGTTCGTCGGGCCACTGGGACGTGCGGTGAGAGCGCGGGCACCACACCGTGACGTCGAGGCTGACCACGAGGTCGTCCGGTGTGGTGGCGAAGCGGGGCGAGCCCGGTGCGGTCAGGCGTCTTCCAGGCCGATGGCGAAGGCCGCGTCCGTGTCGCGCTTCGAGTACGACCGGAACGAGATGTGGGTGTCCGTGTTCAGCACGCCGGGCACCTTGGAGATGTGGCCGGGCACCAGGTCGGCCAGGTCCTCGTGCCGGGCGACCTTGACCAGGGCGATCAGGTCGACGTCGCCGGCGCACGAGTAGACCTCGGTGACGCCCTCGATGTCGGCGATCGCCTGCGCCGCGTCCGGGATGGTCTCGGCGGCGGCCTGGATCAGCACGATCGCGGTGATCACAGCGGTCCTCCACAAGTCGTCGGGGTATCGACCGACCAACATGCTAGTGGCCCGCCACCCGGTACTGGTCTCGACCGGCCTCGGCGCGGGCCACCCAGTCCCGCCACGCGCCGGCGGCGTGCGCGGGCGAGGTCCACGGGCGGTCGCAGTAGACCAGCCGGGTGCCCGGTCGGTCGATCCACCGCAGCACCACGGCGACCTCCTCGGCGGGCGCGCCGAACAGCGGGCCCTCACCCGGGACGACGGTCTCCGCCGACGCCACCAGCGCGTCGACCACCGGCATCGGCCGCGTGCCCCGCCGCGCCACCCCCGCCGACGCCAACCGGCCGTGCCGCACCACGGCGAACTCCCACCCGCCCGAGCCGTCCGGACGGGCGGCCACCACCTCCGGCAACGCCGCCAGACCCGCGAGCCGCTGCGCCCGGTCCAACGACCGCACCAACGACGACATCCGGTCACGGCGGGTGGCGGCGTCCTCGAACCGGTGAGCCAGGGCGAGCGCGTCGATCTGCTCGGTCAGCCCCCGCAGCGGGGCCACGTCCGCCCCGGCCACGAGCCGCCGGAAGGCCGAGACGGCGGGGGAGTAGTCGTCCACCGACTGCCGTCCCGCGCACGGCGCCTTGCACCGGCCCAGCTCGAACAGCGCGCACGGCGTGGCGGAGGCGTTGCGCGCCGGGATCCGGATCGAGCACGCCCTCAGCGGCACGGCCTCCAGCATCGCCTCCAGGGCCGTCTCGGCCAGCCGCCGGGACCGGAACGGGCCGAGTGCCCCCTCACGCGGCGTGCGGACCACCGAGAGGCGTGGGAAGGCCTCGTCCGTCAGCACGAGCCACCACGCCTGCCCCTGGTTCTTGGACCGGCGGTTGTAGGCGGGCTTGTGCGCGGTCAGCAGCCGCAGCTCCCGCACCTCCGCCTCCAACGAGTGCGCGCACTCCACCGCGTCCACCCGCACGGCCAGCGACACCATCTCCCGCAGCCGCTTGCGCCCCTCGCTCGCGGTGAAGTACTGCCGCACCCGCCGGCGCAGGTCGGACGCCGTGCCGACGTACAGCACCTCCTCCGACGGCCCGCGGAACAGGTACACGCCCGGCGTGGAGGGCAGGTGGGCGGCCAGCGTCCGCTTGCGCCGCTGCGCCGGCGTCACCTCGGGCAGGTAGGCGACCAGCTCCTCCAGCGAGTGCACGCCGACCGAGCCGACGCGTTCCAGCAGGTGGTGCAGCACCTCGACGGTCGCGCGGGCGTCGATCAGCGCCCGGTGGTTGGGCTGCACGGACACGCCGAACAGGTGGGCCAGCGCCGACAGCCGACAGCTCGGGGCCTCCTCGCGGCTGAGCACCCGGCGCGCCAGCTTCACCGTGCAGACGACCGTCGGCTTGGGCCAGGTGTAGCCGAGCCGGGCGCAGGCGGCCTTGATGAACCCCACGTCGAAGCCCGAGTTGTGCGCCACGAGCACCGCGCCGGCGGCGAACTCCAGGAACGCGGGCAGCACCGTGGTCAGCCGGGGCGCGCCGGTCACCATCAGCTGGGTGATCCCGGTCAACGCCACCACCTGCGGCGGGATGCCCCGCTCGGGGTCGACGAGGGTGCCGAACTCGCCGATCACCCGCCCGCCGCGCACCTTGACCGCGCCGATCTCGGTGATCGCGTCCTCGTCGGCCCGGCCACCGGTGGTCTCGAGGTCGAACACGACGAACGTGGTCTCGCGCAGCGGTGTGCCCAGTTCGTCGAACGTGAGCTGAGTAGTCATCGGGCGGCACGTTAACGGGACGCACCGACAGTGTTGATCGGTCGCCGCTCCACACCCACCCTGAGACCACGTGCGGACGACTTCCCGGCGACCGACCCGCCGTCCGCGGAGCAGCGGCCATTAGCACAGCTAGCCTGTACGGGTGCAAGACCCGATCGAGCCACCGGCCGGCGACGACGACCTGGCGTCCGACCAGGCCGTCGAGTCCACTGTGGACTGGTCCGCCCTGCCCGAGCCGCTGCGCGCGCGGCTCGCCGAGTTGAGCGCGGACGCGTTGGGGGACTTGCCGAAGGTGGACGTCCCGCAGTCGCTGCGGGCGGTGGCGCGGTTCGCGCCGACCAAGCGGGCCCGGTTGGGTGCGCCCGCCCTCATCGGCGGGTTGAAGTCGTCGACGAACTTCCGGGCCGCCGTGGTCGAGTGGCTGCGGCGCAACCGGCCGGCGGTGCTGGAGGTGACCGCGCCCGACCCGGTGGCGGCGGGTGCGGCGGCGATCCTGCAGGGCGAGGAGGTCGCGTCCCACTTCATCGAGCTGGTCGGCAGGCGCGCGGCGGACGCGGCGCTGCGCTCCGAGCGCGACCTGGCCGTGCAGCGGGCGGAACGGCTCGAGGTCGAGCTGGAGCGGCTCAAGGCCGAGCGGGCCGAGGCGGGCGGCGCGGTGGACAAGATCCGCGAGGCGTCCGAAGCGGAGCTGGAACGGCTGCGCAAACGGTTGCGCGAGCAGGGCGTGCGGTTGCGCGAGGCCAAGGACCGGGCCGAGTCGGCGGCGGCCGAGGTGGAACGGGTGCGCGCCGAGGCCGAGGCCGCGTTGCGCCGGTTGACCGCCGAACGGGACCGCGAACGCGAGCGCGCCGAGCACGAGCGCGCCAAGGCGCAGCGGGCCGAGTCGGACGCCGAGGTGGCCCGCCAGTCCGCCAAGGAGGCGCGGCAGGCCGACGAGGTGCGGCTGGCCCTGCTGGTGGACACGCTGGACGGCGCGGTGAACGGCCTGCGCCGCGAGCTGGCCCTGGGTGGCGCGGGCCCCCGGCCGGCGGACCTGGTGCGCGGTGCGAGCGCGGCGCAGGGCGCGGTCGGCCGGGTGGAGGACCCGGCGGCGTTGGACCGGCTGCTGGCGCTGCCCGCCGTGCACTTGATCGTGGACGGCTACAACGTCACCAAGACCGGCTACCCGGAGCTGTCGCTGTCGGACCAGCGGGACCGGCTGGTGCACCAGTTGGCGGTGCTGGCGGCGCGCACCGGCGCGGAGGTGACGCTGGTGTTCGACGGCGCGGGCGTGGTGGCCGTGCCGACGTCCGCGCCGCGCGGGGTGCGGGTGCTGTTCAGCGATCCCGGCGTGCTGGCCGACGACGTGATCCGGGCGCTGGTGACCGCCGAGCCCGAGGGCCGTCCGGTGGTCGTGGTGACGTCCGACCGGGCGGTGGCCGATTCCGTCCGACGGCGGGGCGCGCACCCGGTGCCGTCCGCCGTGCTCCTGGCTCGTTTGGGGCGGGTGTGACGCAGATCGTGTTTTTAACACCACCGGGGGTTACACGACCAGGTCACAGCTAGGCCGATCGTGAAGAAAAGTGAACTATGAGTGATTTCCGTGCCCTGCTAGTGGACGCCGGGACTCACTTTTCGTAACCTAGCCGAGATCTCGCGGCGGGCAGTGGTCCATCCTGGGCCGCGACGCGGGTTCACCGCCGAATCGGCCTGTCGGGGAGCCGAGCCGGAATCTCTCACCAGAGGTGTGTCGGGTCGCGTCACGCGCCCGACCGGCCAGGCGGGTTCAGACGAAGGAGACACACGCGACTGTGGCGTCGCAACGACTCAAGCGCGGCCTGCGCGGGGCGATGGCGGCCACGGCGGTGGCCGCTGCCGCGGTGGGCGTCATGCCCGTACCCGCCGGAGCTCAGCCGAACACCCCCGCGAACGCCTCCGAGGCGCTGAAGAAGTACAACGAGCTCGCCGAGCAGGCGACCAAGCTCAACGAAGAGCTCCTGCGCGCCGAAGAGCAGCGCAACGCCAACCAGGCCGAACTGGACAAGGCCAACGCCGACCTGGCGCAGGCGACCCAGGCGGGCGACCAGGCCAAGGCGGACGAGGAGACCTTCCGGGTCCAGGTCGACAAGCTGACCGAGGCGTCGTTCGAGGGCGCGCGGTTCAACCAGCTGTCGGCGCTGCTGGTGTCGGACTCCCAGCAGGACTTCCTGAACCGCATGTCCGCGCTCGGCGTGCTCGCGTCGGACAACAACGAGTCCCTCGAACGGCTCTCCGGCGCGGTCGACGCCGCCGAGGACGCCCGGCAGAAGGCGGCGGACGCCCAGAGCCGCGCCCAGGCCGCCACCGACGAGGCGAACCGGATCGCCGACGACATCAAGAAGCGGCAGACCGAGCTCCAGGGCCAGATCACCGAGGTCAAGGACCAGCTCAACCGGCTGACCGCCGCCGAGCGCACCACGCTGACCAGCACCGGCCCGAAGGTCACCGCCACCAACGTGCCCGCGGGTGCGGCGGGTGTCGCGTTGCAGTTCGCGCTGGAGCAGCAGGGCGACATGTACCTGTACGGCGCGACCGGCCCGGACCGCTGGGACTGCTCCGGCCTGACGTCGAAGGCCTACGCCTACGCGGGCGTGACGATCCCGCGCACCTCCGGCGGCCAGGCGGGTGCCGGGCGGCCGGTGAGCCGCGGCGAGGTCACGGCGGGCGACCTGATCATCTACAACGGCGGCAACCACGTGGCCATGGCGGTGGACAACGCGCGGGTCGTGCACGCGTCCACCGACGGCGTCCCGGTCAAGGTCGTGCCGCTGGAGAGCCCCGGCAGCATCTACGCGATGCGCCGCATCGCGGGCTGACAACCTTCATCCGGCAGGGCCATCCTTGACACAGGGGTGGCCCTGCCGATGACTTTGGAGGCCCGTGAGCCGCATCAGGGTCGTGCTGGCCGTGGTGGTGGCCGTGACGTTCCTCGCCGGACTGGTCACGGCCGTCGTCCCGGCGACCCCGCCCGCCGCCTCGGCCGCCACCTCCCGGCCCGACGCCGTCCGGGCGCTGCTCGACCGGCGCGCGCGGGCGGTGCTGGAGCGCGACGAGGCCGCGTTCGCCGCCGACCTCGACCCGCGGGCCGACGCCGGGTTCCGGCAACGGCAGCTCGACCTGTTCCGCAACCTCGCCGGCGTGCCGCTGGCCGAGTGGGAGTACCGGCTCGACGGTGCCGCCGACGCCCCGACCGGGCTGGAGCTGCCCGCCGCGGACGAGGTGTGGGCACCGGACGTGCGGCTGTCGTACCGGCTCGGCGGCGTGGACGTGGAGCCGAGCAGCCAGGTCATGGCCTACCTGTTCACCCGGCACGACGGCCGCTGGTACCTCAACTCCGACACGGCGCTGGAGCCGCTGGGCAAGCGCACGTGGCGCGGGCCGTGGGACTTCGGGCCGTGCCAGGTGCGCGCCGGCACCGGCGGGTTCGTGCTCAGCCACCCCGGCGGCGAGGCGTTGGCGTCACGGGCGCTCGCCGAGTTGGACGGCGCCGTGACGGCGGTGACCGAGGTGTGGGGCCAGGCGTGGGCGCGCCAGGTGGCCGTGCTGGTCCCCGCGAGCCCGGACGAGATGGTCGCGCTGGTCGGGCCCGGGTTCGCCACGGGCGCTATCGCGGGCGTCGCGGTGGCCGACCGGGTCGACCCCGACACGCGCACGGCACGCGGCCAGCGGGTGGTGCTCAACCCGGACAGCGCGGGCGCGTTGTCCCCGCTGGCGTTGCGGGTGCTGCTGCGGCACGAGATCACCCACGTCGCCACGCGCGGCGACACCGTGGACGGCGCGCCGATGTGGGTGCTGGAGGGGTTCGCGGACTACGTGGGCTACCGGCGCAGCGACGTGCCGCCGGAGAAGGCCGCGCCGCACCTGGCCGCGCGGGTGCGGCGGGCGTTGCCGACCGCGCTGCCTTCGGACGCCGACTTCCGCGGTGACGCGATGGAGCTGGCCTACCAGCAGGCGTGGTCGGTGAACCTGTACCTGGCGTCGACGCTGGGCGAGCCGGGGCTGGTGGCGCTGCACCGGCGGCTGGCGCGGGTACGGGCGTCCGAAGTGGACGGCGTGCTGCTGGAGGCCACCGGCGGGGACACCGCGGCGCTGGTGCGCGGGTGGCAGGACTTCCTGCGGCGCACGTTCCCGTAACGTGGTCGCGTGCGTCGGACCTTGCTGGTGACCAATGACTTCCCGCCACGGCCCGGCGGAATCCAGTCCTACCTGCACGCGTTGGCCGTGCGGCTGCCCGAGCTGGTGGTGTACGCGCCGTCGTGGCGGGCGTCGTCCGGCTCGCACCCCGAGTTCGACGCCGTGCAGCCGTTCGAGGTGGTGCGGCATCCCGGGACGTTGATGCTGCCCACGCCGGACGTCGTGCGGCGGGCGTCGGACATCCTGCGTGGAGCGCGCTGTGACGCCGTGTGGTTCGGGGCGGCGGCGCCGTTGGCGTTGATGACGTCACGGCTGCGTGCCGCCGGGGCGTCCCGCGTGGTGGCGTCGACGCACGGGCACGAGGTCGGGTGGTCGATGCTGCCGGGCGCGCGGCAGGCGCTGCGGCGCATCGGGTCGGACGTGGACGTGGTGACGTTCGTGAGCCGGTACACGCGGTCGCGGTTCGCGGCGGCGTTCGGGCCCATGGCGGCGTTGGAGCACCTGCCGTCCGGGGTCGACACGTCGGTGTTCGCGCCCGACGCGGCCGCGCGGTCCGAGCTGCGGGCCCGGTACGGGTTGGGCGACCGGCCGGTGGTGGTGTGCGTGTCGCGGCTCGTGCCGCGCAAGGGGCAGGACGTGCTGGTGCGGGCGTTGCCGGAGATCCGGCGGCAGGTGCCGGGTGCGGCGTTGCTGCTGGTGGGCGGTGGTCCCCACCGGGGTGCGCTGGAGCGGTTGGCGGCGTCGGTCGGCGTGTCGGAGCACGTGGTGCTGACCGGGTCCGTGCCGTGGGAGGAGCTGCCCGCGCACTACAACGCCGGTGACGTGTTCGCCATGCCGTGCCGGACGCGCGGTCGCGGGCTGGACGTCGAGGGGCTGGGGATCGTGTACCTGGAGGCGTCGGCGACCGGGCTGCCTGTCGTGGCGGGGCGTTCGGGCGGCGCGCCGGAGACCGTGCGCGACGGCGTGACGGGGCGCGTGGTGGACGGGCGTGAGGTGGCGGAGGTGGCCGACGCCGTCGCCGCCCTGCTGGCCGACCCGGGTACGGCCGCGAAGATGGGTGCGGCGGGCCGTGAGTGGGTGACCGCGAACTGGCGCTGGGACGACCTGGCCGACCGCCTGGCCGCCTTGATCAACACCTGAGCGTTGAACTCACCGGTCCTGAACGTAGGACTCTCGCGACCTGAACGTAGGACTCTCGCGCGAGTCCTACGTTCGGAACGCGAGAGTCCTACGTTCGGGACACGTGAGTTCTACGTTCGGGCCGGGTCGTCGCCCAGGGCGAGGTCGACGGCGGCCAGTTCGGCGCGGGCGTGGCGTTCGGTGATGCGCAGGCCCAGGCGGGACGTCAGGTCCACCGCCTGGGCGGCCAGGGCCTTGGCCTCGGCGGTCTGGCCCAGCAGCCGGCGCACGCCCGCCAGACCGACCAGGGCACGGGCCTCGCCGGGCAGGTAGCCGATCCGCCGGGCCTTGGACAACGCCTGCTGGAACTGCTCGTCGGCCGTGCGCGGCGAACCGAGGCCGCAGTTGGCCGAGGCCATCACGACCAGCACGTTCGTCGTGATCCGCTGATCGCCGTCCTCCCTCAACTCCGCCAACGCCCGATCGGCCAGCCGCAGTGCCTCGGCGTGCTCACCCAGGTCCAACCGCACCGACGCGGTGCTCTCCAGCACCCGTGCCGCGGCCTCGCGGAACCCCGCCTCCGTCGCCAGGCGCAACGCCTCGGACAGGTGCGTGAGCGCGCGCTGCGGCTCACCCATGAGCTGCGACGCCACGCCCAGGAGCGTCAACGCGGTGATCTCGCTGCCCCGCAACCCGTGCTCCACGCTGATGACCAGCGCCTCGCCCAGCAGGTCCACCGCCTCGGCCAGCTCACCGGTCTCGATCGCCAGCACGCCCAACCCGGTCAGCACGCCCGTCTCACCCGAGCGCGGCCCGCCGGACTCGCGCTTCAACGCCAGGCACGTCTCCAGGTCGTCACGCGCCGACCCGAGGTCGCCCGCCTCCAGCCGCACCACGCCGAGGTTGCCGCGCACCTCCGCCTCCGACGCCAGGTCGCCGCGCATCCGGTGCAGCTCGACCGCACGCGTGTAGTGCGCCACGGACGTGTCGAAGTCGCCCAGCCGCCAGTGCAACGTGCCCAGGTTCTGGTGCATCGCCGCCTCACCGGCCACGTCACGCTGCTCGTGCGCGGCGTCCAGCCCGTACTGCGCGGTCGACAGCCACTCGGTGACGTGCTTGCCGATCCACAGGTAGCCGCGCAGCCCGTCGGCCAGCCGCCACGACATCGCGGCCGGACCCCGCTCGGCCGCCGACCGGATCGCCGCGGTCAGGTTCGCCCGTTCCGCGTCCAGCCACGCCCGCGCCTGCGCCGCCGTCTCCAGCCGCGGCAGCCGCACCGCCCGGCCCGCGGGCGTCGGCAACCGCATCAGGTCCGGGTACAGCAGCTCGGCGCACTGGTCCACGGCCCGCACGTAGAACTCCAGCAGCCGCACCCGCGCCGCCGCCACGTCCTCGTGCCCGGCCTCCGCCCTCTCGGCGGCGTACCGCGCCAGCTCGTCGTGGAACGCGTACCGGCCGCCGTCGGCGCTCACCAGCCGTGCCGCGGTGAGCTGCCCGAGCAGCGCGGCGGCCTCCGGCACGGTCAGCTCGGCCGCGTTCGCCGCCGCCTCGGTGCTGAAGTCCGGCCCCGGCACCACGCTGAGCAGCGCGAACAGCCGCCGTGCGCCCGGCGTGAGGGCGGCGTGCGCCAGGTCGAGCGGATGGCGGTCGCCCAGCTTCTCCAGGTACCGCGTCACCGAGCCGCCCGCCACCGACGCCGACGCGATGCGCAGCGTCAACGGCAGGTGCCCGCACCGCCGCGCCAGCTCCCGCGCCGCCTCGCCGGACGTGCGCAGCAGGGCCAGCGACTCGTGCGGCTCGAACACGTCGAGCCCGACCCGCCGGGCGCCGTCCACGGCGATCAGCCCGCGCAGGTCGTCCCGGCTGGTCACCAGCACCGGGCAGCTCGCCGCGCCGGGCAGCAGCGGGCGCACCTGGTCCGGCGCGGCGGCGTTGTCCAGCACCAGCAGCATCCGCCGCCCGGTCAGCAGGGACCGGAACAGGGTGCTCTGCTCGTCGGAGTCCACCGGGATCTGCTCCGGCGGCACGCCCAGCGCCCGCAGGAACCGGGTCAGCACCTCCACCACCGGGGTGGCCGGGCCGGGCGCGTACCCGCGCAGGTCCACGTACAGCCGACCGTCCGGGAACCGGTCGCGCAGCCGGTGCGCCACGTGCACCGCCAACGCCGTCTTGCCCACCCCGGACACGCCGGTCAGCGCCACGATCGGCACCGCCGTGCGCGGCCCGTCCGGTGCGATCAGCCGGGAGATCCGGTCCACCAGCTCGGCCCGCCCCACGAACCCCGGCACGTCCGGCGGCAACTGGTCCGGCACGTCCGGGTCGGCCCGCTCGGTCGGCGCGGCCAGGCTCGGGTCGCCGACCAGGATCGCCTGGTGCAGCTCGCGCAGCGCGGGGCCCGGCTCGATGCCGAGCTGCTCGCCCAGCAGCCGGTCGACCACCCGGAACGCCTCCAGCGCCTCCGCCTGCCTGCTGCCCCGGTACAGCGCCACCATCAGCTGCGCCCAGAACCGCTCCCGCAACGGGTGGTCCGTGGTCAACGACCGCAGCACCGGCACCAGCCGCTCGTGGTTGCCCAGCGCCAGCTCGACGTCGTTGCGCTCCTCGTGCACGACCAGCAGCCGTTCGGCCAGCCGCGGCACCTCGTCGTCGCGCAACACCGCCGACGGCACGTCCGACAGCGCCGGCCCCCGCCACAGCGCCACCGCCTCGGCGTACAGCTCGGCGGCATCGGCCAGGTGCCCGGACTGCGCCGCCTGCCGCGCCAGGCCCGCCGTGGTGGTGAACCGGTGCACGTCCACCTGCTCCGGCGGCACCACCAACCGGTAGCCGTCCGAAGTGGTCCGGATCAGCGACGGGTCGCCCAGCAGCTGCCGCAGCCGCATGACGTAGGTCTGCAACGTGCCGCGCGTGCGCGCGGGCGGGTCGCCGCCCCACAGGAAGGACACCAGCTCGCCAATTGAGACGACCCGGCCGGCGCGCAGCGACAGGGCGGCCAGCAACGCCCGGTGCTTGCCCGCCCGAACGGGCACCGGTCGACCCTGTATGCGCACTTCAAGCGGGCCGAGAAGACCGAACCACGGCCCAGCGCCCATCCGTTTGCGTCCCCTCGTTCCGCCTCGCCGCGGCACAGCCTAAAGCGGCCGCTGACGGCACGAGTCATCGTCGCGTCAGCGATACGACAGCGCGCTCCGGCACTCTATGGAAGTCCCGGTTGGGGGACCGGGACAACAGAACTTCTCGGGTCCGCGTCAGCGGATACGCGATCACTGGGGGTCGAGTGGCCCGCACTTCGGTGCGGGCCACTCGTCTGTGTCGGGTCGCGCCGCCTCAGCCCGCGTAGATCGCCTCGATGTCCTGCTTGTAGGTGCTCGCCACGACCGCGCGGCGCAGCTTCAGGCTCGGGGTCATCTCGCCGCCCGCCTCGGTGAAGTCCACCGGCAGGATGCGGAACTTCTTGATCGCCTCCGCCTTGGACACCGCCTGGTTGGCCTCGTCGACGGCCGACTGGATCTCGGCGCGCAGCGTCTCGTCGTCCACCAGCTCGGCCACGGTCGCCGACGCGGGCTTGCCGTTCTGCTCCTTCCACGCCGGGAAGAACTCGGGGTCGATCGTGATCAGCGCGCCGATGAACGGCTGCGCGTCGCCCACGACCATGCACTGGCTGATCAGCGGGTGGGCGCGCAGGCGGTCCTCCAGCACGGCCGGCGAGACGTTCTTGCCGCCGGCGGTGACGATGATCTCCTTCTTGCGGCCGGTGATCCGGAGGAAGCCGTCGTCGTCCAGCTCGCCGATGTCGCCGGAGTGGAACCAGCCGTCCTCCAGCGCCTCCGCGGTGGCCTGCTCGTTGTTCCAGTAGCTGCGGAACACGATGTCGCCCTTGATCAGGATCTCGCCGTCCTCGGCGATGCGGACCGAGGTGCCGATCACCGGACGGCCCACCGTGCCCACCCGGAACGCCGCCGCCGTGTTCACGCACGCCGCCGCGCTCGTCTCGGTCAGGCCGTAACCCTCCAGCACCGGCACGCCGATGCCGCGGAAGAAGTGCGCCAGCCGCTCGCCGAGGGGCGCGCCGCCGGACACCGCGTTGGTGCACCGGCCGCCCAGCGCCGCCTGGAGCTTGCTGTAGACGAGCTTGGCGAACAGCGCGTGCTTGAGCTTGAGGCCCAGCCCCGGGCCGCCCGCGTCCAGCGCCTGGCTGTAGGCCACCGCGGTCGCCTCGGCGGCGTCGAAGATCTTGCCCTTGCCCGCCGCGTGCGCCTTCTGCTTCGCGCCGTTGTAGACCTTCTCGAACACGCGCGGCACGGCCACCACGAACGTGGGCCGGAACGACTGCAGGTCCGCGACCAGGTTCTTCACGTCGGCCGTGTGGCCCATCGTGACGCGGGTGTACACACCGCACACCGCCAGGGCGCGGGCCAGGATGTGCGCCAGCGGCAGGAACACCAGCAGCGAGTTGCCCGCCTGCATGAGCTGCGGGAACGCGGTGATGCCGCCGCGTACCTCGGACAGCAGGTTGCGGTGGGTCAGCTCGCAGCCCTTCGGCCTGCCGGTGGTGCCGGAGGTGTAGACGATGGTCGCGGTGTCGTCCGCGCCGACCACCTTGCGCCGGGCGCGCGCGTCGTCGTCGGACACCGACGCGCCCAGCGCGGTCAGCTCGTCGATCGCGCCCGCCGCGTCACCGGACGGCCCGTCGATCTGCCACACGTGCCGCACCTCGGGCAGGCCCGCCACCACGGAGTCGACCGTGGCGCGGTGCTCGGAGGTCTCCACGAACACGGCCTTGGCCGAGGAGTCGGACAGGATCCACTCGACCTGCTCGGCCGAGGACGTCTCGTAGATCGGGACCACGACCCCGCCCGCGTGCCAGATGGCGAAGTCGAGGAGGGTCCACTCGTAGCGGGTCTTGGACATCAGGCCGACGCGCTCGCCTGGCTGCAACCCGGCCGCGACCAGGCCCTTGGCGACCGCGAGGACCTGCGCGGCGAAGTCGCGGGCGGTGACGTCCACCCACGTCCCGTCGACGCGGCGGCGGAAGCTGACGGCGTTGCCGAAGCGCTCCGCGTTCGCCCACACCATGTCGGTGAGGTTCTCCTCGGCAGCCACAGTGGCGGTGGCGGGGACGCTGAACTCGCGCACGTCGACCTCCGGACGTTGTTTGTTACCGGTGGGGAAACCTAGCCTGTGATTCCGGCGATACACCAGGCCGGCCCCTGTTTCCGTAACCGTGTCGTGGCACTCTTCCGATCCGTGCCCAGTGTCGACGTGGTGGACGAGACCTTCCTCGCAGTGCCCCCGGCGGTCCTCGCCGACGCCTTCGCGCCGCCCGCCGCGTGGGCCCGGTTCTGGCCCGACCTGTCCCTCGAGGTGTACGCCGATCGGGGCACTGAGGGGTTGCGCTGGACGGTCGGCGGCGCGTTGGTCGGAACGATGGAGGTGTGGCTGGAGCCGGTCCTGGACGGCACCGTGCTGCACTACTTCCTGCGTGCCGACTTGCCGGGCGATGCCTCCGACAAGCGGATACGCCGTGAGGTGCGCCGCCGCCAGTTGGCCGCCAAGCAGGTGTCGCTCGGCCTCAAACTGCTCCTGGAGGACGGCAGGCCGCCCGGGGTGCCGCCCGCGCTGCCGTAGATTTGGGTCTTGTGCGCGTTCACGTCGTCTCGGATGTCCACGGCAACGCGGAGGCCCTCGCCCGCGCCGGTGACGGCGCCGACGCGCTGGTCGTGCTCGGTGACCTGGTCGACTTCGTCGACTACTACGACCACGGCAAGGGCATCCTGGGCCGGGTGTTCGGCGCGGAGAAGGTCGAGGTGTTCGCCCGGCTGCGGCGCGGCCGGTTCGGCGCGGAGACGGTCCGCTACATGCGGTCGCTGTGGGACAGCCTGGACAACGCCGCCGACGTCGTCCAAGAGGCGATCATGGAGCAGTACGCCGCCATGTTCGCGGTGATGAGCGCGCCGACCTACGCCACCCCCGGCAACGTCGACAGCCCCGAGCTGTGGCCGCTGTTCGCCCGCGACGGCGTGCACGTGCTGGACGGCCAGGTGGCCGAGATCGGCGGGCTGCGGTTCGGGTTCGCGGGCGGCGCGCTGCTGCACCCCGGCTTCGTGCCCAACCGGCGCGGCCCGTGGCGGCCCTACCTGCGCACGGAGGAGGAGTTCGGCGCGGCGCTGGCCGGGCTGGGCGAGGTCGACGTGCTGTGCACCCACGTGCCGCCCGCGGTGGCCGAGCTGACCTACGACGTGGTGGCCCGCCGTCCCGAGCTGGGCTCGACGTCGTTGCTGAAGGTGATCGAGCGCGACCGACCCCGGTGGTCGGTGTTCGGGCACGTGCACCAGCCGATGGCGCGCCGGGTGCGGGTGGGCTGGACCGAGTGCGTCAACGTCGGCCACTTCCAGCGCACCGGCACGCCCCACGTGCTGCGCTGGTGAGCCGAACCACCGGGTAGCCTGCCCGACATGGCCGACGAGTCCACCCAGTCCATCGTCATCGACGCGACGCCCGAGGAGATCGCGGCGGTCATCGCCGATTTCGACGCCTACCCCGAGTGGGCCAACGGGATCAAGCGCACCGAGGTGCTGGAGACCGGGGCGGACGGGCGCGCGGCGCAGGTCAGGTTCAACATCGACCAGGGCCCGATCAAGGACGAGTACGTGCTCGCCTACGACGAGTGGTCGCCGGACCGCATCTCGTGGCACCTGGTCAAGGGCCAGATGCAGAAGTCGCAGGAGGGCAGCTACCGGCTGACCCCCAAGGACGGCTCGACCGAGGTGACCTACACGCTGTCGGTGCAACTGGTCGTCCCCATGATCGGCCTGTTCCGCCGCAAGGCCGAGAAGATGATCATGGACACCGCGCTCAAGGAGCTCAAGCGCCGGGTGGAAAACGCTGGATGAGCGCCCGCCTGCTGCTCTTCACCGGTAAGGGCGGGGTCGGCAAGACGACCTTGGCCGCCGCCACCGCCACCGCGCTCGCCGCGGGAGGGCGCAAGGCGCTGGTCGTGTCCACCGACCCGGCCCACTCGCTCGGCGACGCGCTGGGCGTGCCGCTGTCCGGGCACGTCGGCGAGGTCGAAGGGGGCCTGCACGCGGCCCAGATCGACCCCCGCGCGCTCGTCGACCACGCGTGGCGCGACCTGCGCGGACACCTGCGGACCGTGCTCGCGGGCGCGGGCGTGGACGAGCTGGACGCCGAGGAGCTGACCGTGCTGCCCGGCATCGAGGAGCTGCTCGCGCTGTCGGAGGTGCAGCGGCTGGCCGGCAGCGGGCCGTGGGACGTGGTGGTCGTCGACTGCGGTCCGACCGCCGAGACGTTGCGGCTGCTGGCGCTGCCCGAGGCGTTCGCCTCCTACCTGGAACGGCTGTTCCCCACCCACCGCCGGGTGGTGCGCGGGCTGCTGGCCGGCGTCGCGGGCAGCGGCGCGGTCGAGAAGTGGGACGCCACCGCCGACGCGCTCGGCCGGCTGGCGGAGGACCTGGAGCACCTGCGCGGCCTGCTGACCTCGCCCACGACCACCGTGCGGCTGGTGCTGACCCCCGAACGAGTGGTCGCGGCGGAGACCCGGCGGACCGTGACGGCGCTCGCGTTGCAGGGCATCCGGGTCGACGGCGTGGTGGCCAACCGGGTCGTGCCGGACCCCGGCGCGGACCGAGGCCCGGCCGCCGACTGGCTGCGCACCCGCCGTGCCGAGCAGGACGCGGTGCTCGCCGAGCTGGCCGACCTGGGGTCGGTGTCCACCGTGGCGCACCGGGCCGCCGAACCGGTCGGCCCGGCCGCGTTGCTGGACCTCGCCGAAGGTCTCTACCAGGGCCGCGACCCGCTGGACGGCGTCGCCGCCGACGAACCGCTGCTGTCGGTCGAGCGGACCGGCGAGCAGGAGTACGCGTTGCGCATCGCGCTGCCGATCGGCGACTCGTCGCTCGACCTGGCGCGGGTGGGCGACGACCTGGCCGTCACCGTGGACGGCAGGCGCCGGTTGATCGCGCTGCCGTCGCTGCTCAGGCGCTGCCTGGTGACCGGCGCGGAGCTGGACGACACCGGGTTGGCGGTGCGGTTCGCACCCGACCCCGATCTGTGGATGCGGTGAGGCCCGTGGACTCCAAGCTCGCCGAAGAGCTGCGCCTGCTGCTCGACGCCGCCGCCGAGCGCGCGCAGCCGTGGCTGCACCGGGTGGCCGCCGCCGAGGGCGACCACGACACCAGGACGTGCGGCTGGTGCCCGTTGTGCAACGCGGTGGCGCTGGCCCGCGGCGACCGGTCCGAGCTGGCCGCCAAGGCGGCCGAGCACGTGGCCGGGCTGATCGCGGTGCTGCGGGCGGCGCTGGCCGAGCCCGCGTCGCCGCCCGCCCCGGCGGAGGAGTCGCCGAGGCCGGACAAGCCGCGCGTCCAGCACATCCCGGTGGTGCGGCGCGACCAGGGGTCGCAGTGCTGACTGTCGGCGTCGACGTCGGCGGGACCAGCGTGCGCGCGGGCGTGGTCGACGGCGACGGCGCGGTGCTCGACACGGCGCGTGCGGCCACGCCCAGCGGTGAAGAGGCGCTGGAGGAGGCGATCGGCTCGGCCGTCGCGGAGCTCGCGTCCCGGCACCGGATCGCGGGCGTCGGCCTGGCCGTGGCCGGGTTCGTGGCCTCCGACCTGCGCACCGTGCGGTTCGCGCCGCACCTGGCGTGGCGGCAGGCACCCGTGGCGGAGCGGATCTCGCAGCGCGTCGGCATGCCCGTGGTGCTGGAGCACGACGCGAACGCCGCCGCGCTGGCCGAGCACCGGTTCGGCGCGGCGCGCGGGGCGAAGATCGCGGCGCTGGTCGCCATCGGCACCGGGATCGGCGGCGCGCTGCTGCTGGACGGGCAGGTGTTCCGCGGCGCGCACGGCGTGGCGCCCGAGCTCGGTCACCTGCGGCTCGTGCCCGACGGGCGGCCGTGCCCGTGCGGCAAGAACGGCTGCTGGGAGCGGTACTGCAGCGGCACGGCGCTGAGCACGACGGCGGTCGAGCTGCTGGCCCGCCACCCCGGCCAGTCGACCGTGCTGGCGCGGGAGGCGATGGGCGACCCGCGTGCGGTCACCGGGCGTCGGGTGGCGGGCGCGGCGCGGGACGGCGACCCCTTGGCGCAACGCGCGATGGCCGACCTGGCGCGGTGGCTGGGTGACGGGTTGGCGCTGGTCGCCGACGTGTACGACCCGGAGGTCGTGGTGATCGGCGGCGGGGTGTCGGAGTCCGCGCCGCTGTTCCTGGACGACGCGCGGGAGCGGTACGCGGCCGTGGTGACCGGCGCGGGGCACCGGCCGCTGGCCCGCATCCGGACCGCGCAGCTCGGTGACGACGCCGGGATTGTCGGGGTGGCCACGCTCGCCCGGGACGTGGCGGCGAGCACAGCCCGCAACGGCAGACCCCGTTGACCTCACCGTCCGCGTAGCATCGCGGGATGCGGACCGCCACCAGGGGACCGCGAGACCACCACGTCCGCGAGTCCCGCGTCGAACCCGTGGCGCGCCGATGAGGACCGGTGCGGCGTACGGGCACGTCGGGTACTTCCACGAGACCGCGTTCTACGGCAGCGACGACGACTACCGGTCGGTCGTCGTGCCGTTCGTGGACGAGGGCGTGGCGGCGTGCGAGCCGGTGGTGGTGGCGTGCCGTGACGCGAACGAGCGGCTGATCCGCGACGCGGTGGCCGATCCGTCCGGCGTCGTGTTCCTGCCCGGCGGCGACCAGTACGACCGGCCGACCGAGGCGATCCTGGGCTACCGGAAGCTGTTCGCCGAGTACGCGGGCGCGGCGCAGATCCGGGTGGTGGGCGACGTGCCGCACCCCGGCGTCGGGGCGGCGTGGGACTGGTGGGCGCGGTACGAGGCGGCGGTGAACGAGGTGTTCGACGAGTACCCGCTGTGGGGTCTGTGCCCGTACGACCTGCGGACCACGCCGGCGCGGGTGCTGGCGGACGTGGTGCGGACGCACCCGTGGACGGCCGGGACGGACGGGTCTCACCTGCCGAACGCGCGGTACCGGTCGTCGTGGGCGTTGCCGTCCTCCGGGCCGACGGCGTACGAGGCGGGGCGGCCGGTGGTGGAGCTGACCGACCCGACCCCGGCGCAGGCCCGGCGCGCGGTGACGGCGGCGTGCGGCGGGGCGCGGTTGGGGCGCGACGAGGTGGACGACATCGTGTACGCGGCGAGCGAGGCCGTGACCAACGCCCACTCGCACGGCCGGCCGCCCGTGCGGCTGCGGGCGTGGACGGGGCCGGCGCACGTGCTGGTGGCCGTGACGGATCGGGGCGAGGGGCCGACGTCACCGCTGGCGGGCCTGGTCCCGACCGACCGCACCGCGACCGCCGGCGTGGGCCTGTGGCTGACGCACCGGACGTGCCGCGACGTGACCATGAGCCGTGACGCCGAGGGCTACACGATCCGCCTCCTGACCACCGCCTGACCCGAGAGTCCTACCTCCACCCCGCGTGAGTCCTACGTTCGCGTCACGCGTGTCCTACGTTCAGAACCCCCGAGTTGAACGCTCAGAACAAGATCGACTGTTCTGAGCGTTCAACTCGGGGTGCGCGAACGTAGGACTCTCGCGTTCTGAACGTAGGACTCTCGCGTTCTGGAGGTAGGACTCGCGCGAGGGGTTAGAGGACGGCGCCGTCGTCCCAGCCCGAGTCCGGGGGTGGGGTGTTGCGCATGCGCAGGATCAGCCAGCCCGCGCCCGAGCACATCACGATCAGGGCCAGCGGGGTGCCGATCGCGCCGGTCAGGCCGAACAGGCCCGGGAACAGCAGCAGCACCACGCCCAGCAGGATCAGCAGCAGGGCCGCGATCGTGCCCGGCCGCAACGCGGGCAGCGGCGGCGGGTCCGGCGGCACGTAGTGGTCGTTCGGGTCGTCCGAGTCCGAGTCCGGGTACGCGTCGGGGTCGTCGTCCGCCGTGGCCACGGCGGGCTGGCCCTCCGGCCGCACGGGGCGGGACGGCTCGGCCTCGTCGCCCTCGTCCGGTTCGACCTCGTCGAGGAAGGCCTGCTTGCCCACGCCTTCGCGTTCCAGACCCGCCACGATCTCGGCGAAGGTCGCGTCGACGTCCTCCGGGCCGTCGGTCGAGTCGCGTCGGGAGTTCATCGGCGTGCTCCAGCCCTCCGGGTCGTGAAGGCCAATCCTCTGCCAGTGTCCATCGTCCCACGAGCCCGTTGTGTTGCGGATTACGGCAGCCGGTGGACCTTGGGACCGTACCGCTTCACCGCGCGGGTTCGTTGTGCCTTTCGCGGTCGGCTCCGTAGGCTGGCGTCGGGGATCAAGCACGTCGAGGAGGCGCTCCCAGCGGTGCTCTACTGGTTGATGAAACACATCTTTCTCGGGCCGCTCCTGAAGCTGTTCTTCCGACCCCGGATCATCGAGGGCGCGGAGAACATCCCCAAGGAGGGTGGCGCGATCCTGGCGAGCAACCACCTCGCGGTCTCCGACTCGTTCTTCCTGCCGCTGAAGCTGTCACGCCGGGTCACCTTCCCGGCCAAGATCGAGTACTTCACCGGCAGGGGCCTCAAGGGCAAGCTCCAGCGCTGGTTCTTCTACGGCGTCGGCCAGGTGCCGATCGACCGGTCCAGCGCGTCGGCCGCCCAGGGCGCGCTCGACACCGGCGTGCGGATCGTGCGCGAGGGCAAGCTGCTCGGCATCTACCCCGAGGGCACCCGCTCGCCCGACGGCCGCCTGTACAAGGGCAAGGTCGGCGTCGCGTGGATCGCGCTGGAGTCCGGCGCGCCGGTGATCCCGGTGGCGATGTTCGGCACCGACAAGGCCAACCCCATCGGCTCGAAGATGTGGAAGCCGTACCCGATCCGGATCAAGATCGGCAAGCCGCTGGACTTCTCCCGCTACGAGGGCCTGTCCGGCGACCGGTTCGTGCTGCGGTCGATCACCGACGAGATCATGTACGCCCTGATGGAGCTGTCCGGCCAGGAGTACGTCGACGTGTACGCGGCCAAGGCCAAGGAAGCGCCCAAGGGCGAGGAGAAGCAGGCGAAAGCCGTCGATCGGCTGCCCGAGGCGAAGGCGGGCTGATCGGCACCCCTAGGCTGGTGGGGTGCGGTTCTTCTACGACTGTGAGTTCATCGAGGACGGGGTCACGATCGACCTCGTCTCCATCGGGGTGGTCGACGAGGAAGGCCGCGAGTTCTACGCCGTGTCCACCGAGTTCGACCCCGCCAAGGCCGGTCCGTGGGTGCGCGCGAACGTGCTGAACCAGCTGCCGCCGCCCGCCGACCGGGCGTGGCGCAGCCGCGAGCGGATCCGCGCCGACCTGCTCGACTTCCTCGGCGGGCCCAAGGCCAACCGGGACGACATCGAGCTGTGGGCGTGGTTCGCCGCCTACGACCACGTGGCGCTGGCGCAGCTGTGGGGCCCGATGCCCGCGCTGCCGCGCTGCCTGCCCCGGTTCACCCGCGACCTGCGCCAACGCTGGGAGGACGTGGGCAAGCCGCGCCTGCCGCAGGCACCCGCCGACGCGCACGACGCGCTGGCCGACGCGCGGCACAACCTCGCCCGCTGGAAGGTGATCGAGAACGAGCGCCTGCGGAAGGGTTTCGCGGTCCGGTAGGTGGACCCTCGCTTGCTGCACCGATCCAGCACGTGTCAGGCTTGGGTGACCAACGCCACGAGAAGAGATTGGCTAAGCAAATGCGCATTGGTGTGCTCACCGGCGGTGGCGACTGCCCCGGCCTCAACGCGGTCATCCGCGGTGTGGTCCGCAAGGGCATCGAGGCACACGGCTGGGAGATCGTGGGCTTCCGGAACGGCTGGCAGGGTCCGATCGAGAACCTGACCAAGCCGATCGGGCTCGATGACGTCGAGGACATCCTCACCAGGGGCGGCACCATCCTCGGCTCGTCGCGCACCAACCCGTACAAGGTCGACGGCGGCGTCGACCGCATCCGCGAGACCCTCGCCGCGAACAAGGTCGACGCGTTGATCGCCATCGGCGGCGAGGACACCCTCGGTGTCGCCAAGCGGCTGACCGACGACGGCATCGGCGTCGTGGGCGTGCCGAAGACCATCGACAACGACCTGGGTGCGACCGACTACACGTTCGGCTTCGACACCGCCGTGCACATCGCCACCGAGGCGATCGACCGGCTGCGCACGACCGCCGAGTCGCACCACCGCGCGCTGGTCGTCGAGGTCATGGGCCGCCACGCGGGCTGGATCGCGCTGCACTCGGGCCTGGCCGGCGGCGCGAACGTGATCCTCGTGCCGGAGCGCAAGTTCAGCGTCGACAAGGTGGTCGAGTGGGTGGAGCGGCGCTTCGAGCGCCAGTTCGCCCCGATCATCGTGGTCGCCGAGGGCGCGATCCCCGAGGGCGGCGGCGAGGTGCTGCACTCCGGCGAGAAGGACGCGTTCGGCCACGTCCGGCTGGGCGGCGTCGGCACCTGGCTGGCCGAGGAGATCGCCGAGCGGACCGGCAAGGAGTCCCGCGCGGTCGTGCTGGGCCACGTCCAGCGCGGCGGCATCCCCACCGCCTACGACCGCGTGCTCGCCACCCGGTTCGGCCTGCACGCGGTGGACGCGGTCGCCGAGGGCGACTTCGGCGTCATGGTCGCGCTGCGCGGCACGGACATCGTCCGGGTCAAGCTGGCCGAGGCCACCGCGGAGCTGAAGACCGTCCCGCTGGAGCGCTACCAGGAGGCCGAGGTCTTCTTCGGCTGAGCCGGACCCGCACGACGAGCGCCCCCGGACCGCGGTCCGGGGGCGCTCCCGCGTTCGCGCGGCTACTTCTTGGCGTAGTCGTTCAGGCCGGTGAAGTCGACCATCACGCACGGCTCGTTGCCGACGACCCAGGCGTCGTGGCCCGGCTCCACCGTCATCGCCTCACCCGGTCCCGCCTCGCCTTCCGCGCCGTCGTCCATGACGACGTGCATCCGGCCGGACAGGATGTAGCCGGTGTGGGCGGCCTGGCAGGAGTCGGTGCCGGCGATGGGCTTGACGTCCTGCGACCACCGCCAGCCCGGCTCGAACTCCGCTCTGCCGACCGTCGTGTCACCGACGGTGACCAGGTCCACGTGGCCGTGCGGGAACTCCCGCACCTCGTCCGGCTCCGTGAAGCTCTTCGACGCCAGGACGGACATCGTCATCACCTCTCCTCGTGCCTCAGCCCTGCACCACCGGGTAGATCTCGTCCGCCACGAGCCCGTGCGCCTCGCGGTGCACCCGGTGCGCGGACTCCGCGTCGGGCGCGTCGACCAGGCAGAAGACCTTCCCGGCCTGCTCGTCGACCCAGTAGTTGAGGTACCGCACGCCGTACCGGTCCTGGGTGCGCAGGTCGGCGGCGTGCGCCTCGGCCACGTCGCCGGGACCGGCGCCCTCCGGCAGGTGGTTGTGCACGTCCATGAACAACATGGGTGACCTCCCGACTCGCAGTGGATCGGGACACGCTAGGCGGCGTGGCGTTCCCAAACCGTTCCCACGGCGGCATCGCCGGACCGGACGTAGGGTGCCGCCATGCCGGCCACCTGCCAGGTGCGAGTGCTGGGCAGGTTCACCGTCACCGTCGACGGCAAGCCCGTCCCCGGTGACGTGTGGCGCAACCGCCGCGCGGCCGACGTGGTGAAGCTGCTGGCCGTCGCGCCCGACCACCGGCTGCACCGCGAGCAGGTGATGGACCGGCTGTGGCCCGACCTGCCCGCCGACGCGGCCGGGGCGAACCTGCGCAAGGCCGTGTACTACGCGCGGCGCGCGCTGGGCCGTGCCGACGCGGTCCGCTGCGAGGGGCGGCTGCTGACGTTGTGGCCCGGCGGCGCCCTCGACGTGGACCTGGACCGGTTCGACCGGGCCGCGGACGAGGCGCTGGCCTCGGGTGACGCGGCCCAGTGCGCGCGAGCCGCCGCCGAGTACCGCGGTGGCCTGCTCGTGGACGACCGCTACGAGTGCTGGGTCGCCGAACCGCACGAGAAGGTCGAGGGCCGCTACGTCGCGCTGCTGCGGGCCGCCGGCGACTGGGAGCGCCTGCTGGAGCTGGACGAGACCGACGAGCAGGCGCACCGCGCGGTGATGCGGCAGCACCTGGCCGCGGGTCGTCGCCGTGAGGCGTTGCGCCAGTTCGAACGGCTGCGGCGCACGTTGCGGGAGCGGATCGGGGTCGGCCCGGACGCGGAGACCGTCGCGCTGTACGAGTCGGCGCTGGCCCTCGACGCGGCCGAGCCGCCGTCACCGGCGCAGCGGGCGGCGGTCGCGCTGGCGAACGGCCTGGTCGCGTTCGGGCGGCGGCGCCTCGCCGAAGCCGAACGGCTGGCCAGGCAGGCGCGCCTGCTGGCGCTGGACGCCGACCTCGGCCACGAGCTGGGTGAGGCCTCGACCCTGCTCGCGCTCGTCGCGCACGCCCGCGGCACGTGGCACCGGCTGTTCCGGGAGGAGTTCGCCGACTCCGTGCGGCACCCGCCGCGGCCCGAGGTCTACGACGCGCACCTGTGCTTCCAGGAGTTCTACCTGTACGGGCCGGAGGGGCACGAGGGCGCGGAGTCGTTCGGCCGCGACCTGCTCGCCATCGCGTCACGGGCCGGTTCCGCGGCGGGACGGGCGCTGGCGTGCCTGCTGCTGGGCGAGTTCGCGCTGCTGTCCGGGCACCTCGACACCGCCGTGGCCACGTTGGGCGAGTCCCTGGCCGAGGCCGGACGCGCCGGGTGCGTCTCGGCCCGGTCCCTGGCGCTGGAACGGCGGGCGGAGGCCCGGGTCCGGCTCGGCGACCGTGCCGCGGCGCGCGCCGACCTCGACGCGGCGCTGCCCCTGGCCCACGCCTCACGCATCCCGTCGCACCTGGTCATCCGGGTGCACGGGGTGCGCGTGCTCGCCGCCGACACCCTCGGCGGTGCGCTCGGCGCGATCCGTGAGGCGGAACGGTGGCTCGCCCGGGCGTCGCACGTGTGCGACCCGTGCTCGATGGGCTTCCGGATCGCGGCGGCGACGGCGTGCGCGCACGCGGGCAGCCCGAGCCGCGCCCGGCCGCACCTGGCGGAGGCCGAGCGGATCAGCGGCCTGTGGCAGGGCGGCCCGTGGACGGCGGCGCTGTGGGAGGTGCGGGCCGAGGTGCGGCGCGCGGAGGGGCAGCGCGGGCAGGCGGCGGCGTTGTTCCTGGAAGCCGCCGAGCGGTTCGCGGCGATGCGCCGACCGCTGGAGGAGGGCCGGTGCCGGGCCGCCGCGGCCGCCTGCCTCAGCCCGTGAACGCGCCGAGGTGCAGGTAGGCGGCGAACGTGCCCAGCCAGTGCTCGGCGTAGTAGCCGTGCCCAAACACGTACCGCAGGCCGGCTTCGCGGTGCGCCTCGGCCGCCGTGCGGGCCAGGTCGGCGTACCGGTGGTCCGCGGGCAGCGCGGCGGCGACGGACCGCCACTGCCACGCCCGCGACAACGCCAACCCGACCAGGTGGGAGCCGTACGCGTCACCCGGGTCGTCCACGGGCACGGGCTCGCGCAGCACCTTCCAGCGCGAGTCCTCCAAGTGGGGGAGGAACGCCTCGAACCACCCGGTGAACTCCTCCGGCGGCAGCACCCGCCGCACCAGGTCCGCCTCGGTCAGCGCGGGGGAGAGGAAGTCCGCCGCGTCCGGCTCGAACCCGCCGTACCCGACGTCCTCCCGGTGCCACCGCAACGCGGCCCGCTCGCACGCGGCCGCCAGCTCCTGGTCACCGACCGCCCGTGCCGCGTCGAGCACCAGCCCGGTCGCGAACGCGGTGTTGCCGTGCGTGCCGGTGCGCACCGGCAGCCGCGCACCGGCCACCTTGGCGAGATACCGGTCACGCAGCACCTCGCTCAACGGCCGCAGCGCCGCCGCCCACGGCGAGTCCCAGGTGCGGAGTTCCGCATCGAGCACCAGCAGCCACGCCCACCCGTACGGGCGCTCCCAGAACCCGCCGCTCGGGCCGTCGAAGAACGCCGCCTCGGTCCGCGCGTGCTCCGGCGTGATCAGCGCGTCGAGCACCCGGCGTGCCTGCTCCGCGCCCTCGATCCGGGGCCGCACCCGCAGCAGCCGGACCGCCAACCAGGTCTGATGCACGCACGAGTGCCAGTCGAACGACCCGGCGAAGATCGGGTGCAGCACGCGCAGCGGCACCAGGTCGGCCTCGCCGCTCACGACGTGCGACCAGTGCGCCGGGTAGTCCCGCCGGACGTTCTCCACGGCGGTCGACAGCAGCCTGGCCGCCGTGTCGTCATCCAATCGGGTGTCCGGCATGGTCCACATAATGCACAGGTCGGACCCGAGTCCGTCTCTGAGTGTGGACGGCTATCTTTAACACGTGAACTGGACCGTGGACGTGCCCGTGGACACGCTTCCCGAGCTTCCGCCCCTGCCGCCGGAGCTGCGCGACCGGCTCGACGACGCGCTGGGCCGGCCTGCCGCCCAGCAGCCGGAGTGGCCGGATGCCGAGCAGGTGCGCCGCGTGCGCACCGTGCTGGAGAGCGTGCCGCCGATCACCGTGCCGGCCGAGATCGACCGGCTGCGCGACAACCTGGCCGAGGTCGCCCGCGGCGAGGCGTTTCTGCTGCAGGGCGGCGACTGCGCGGAGACGTTCGCGGACAACACCGAGCCGCACATCCGCGCGAACGTCCGGACCCTGCTGCAGATGGCCGTCGTGCTCACCTACGGCGCGAGCCTGCCGGTGGTGAAGATCGGCCGCATCGCGGGCCAGTACGCCAAGCCGCGCTCGTCGGGCATCGACGCGCTCGGCCTGCCGTCCTACCGCGGCGACATCGTGAACTCGCTGGTCGCCACGCCCGAGGCGCGCGTGCCGGACCCGTCGCGGATGATCCGCGCCTACGCCAACGCGGGCGCGGCGATGAACCTGCTGCGCGCCATGACCACCGCGGGCATGGCCGACCTGCACCGGCTGCACGACTGGAACAAGGACTTCGTCCGCCAGTCGCCCGCCGGCGAGCGGTACGAGGCGCTGGCCGGCGAGATCGACCGGGGCCTGCGGTTCATGTCGGCGTGCGGCGTGAACGACGCGTCGCTGCACAGCACCGAGATCTTCGCCTCGCACGAGGCGCTGCTGCTGGACTACGAGCGGGCGTTGCTGCGCCTGGACACCTCCGGTGACCAGCCGAAGCTGTACGACCTGTCGTCGCACTTCCTGTGGATCGGCGAGCGGACCCGGCAGCTGGACGGCGCGCACATCGCGTTCGCCGAGCTGCTGGCCAACCCGATCGGGTTGAAGATCGGCCCGTCGACCACGCCGGAGATGGCCGTCGAGTACGTCGAGCGGCTCGACCCGCACAACCAGGCCGGCCGGTTGACGCTGATCAGCCGCATGGGCAACGGCAAGGTGCGCGACGTGCTGCCGCCGATCATCGAGAAGGTCACCGCCTCCGGCCACCAGGTCATCTGGCAGTGCGACCCGATGCACGGCAACACGCACGAGTCGTCCACCGGCTACAAGACCCGCCACTTCGACCGGATCGTCGACGAGGTGCAGGGCTTCTTCGAGGTGCACCGTCGCCTGGGCACCCACCCCGGCGGCATCCACATCGAGCTGACCGGCGAGGACGTCACGGAGTGCCTGGGCGGCGCCCAGGAGATCTCCGACCTCGACCTGGCCGGCCGCTACGAGACCGCCTGCGACCCGCGGCTGAACACGCAGCAGTCGCTGGAGCTGGCGTTCCTGGTCGCGGAGATGCTCCGCAGCTGAACCGCCCGCGTGCGCGGGTCGCGTGAAGCGACCGGTGGCCCCCGACTCCCACGAGTCGGGGGCCACCGCCGTCTACACGCCGATGATCGTGATCTTGGTGTCCTTCGGCACGCGCTCACCGGCCCGGATGGACTGGTTCACCACGCGCGCCCGGTCCCGGTTGTTGAACTGGACGTCGACCTTCAGGCCCGCGTCCTCCAGGATCTTCTTCGCTTCCTTGACCGACTTGCCCTCGACCTGCGGCACCGTCACCGAGTCGGCCGACAGCACCACGGTCACCTGCCGGTTGCCCGGCGGCATGTTCGTGCCCGCCGGCGGGTCGGTGCGGATGACGCGGCCGCCCTCGACCTTGTCGGAGAACTCCCTCGGGCCCTCGACCGGGTCGAACCCGGCCGCGTTGAGCTCGGCGAACGCCTCGTCCTTCGTCTTGCCCGTGACGCTGGGCACCGGCTTGGGCTGCGAGCCCTTGCTCAGCACGATCGTCACCGCCGAGCCGATCGGCACCGGCGTGCCCGGGGTGGGCTTCAACGTGACGACCTTGCCCTTGGGCACGCGGTCGCTGAACGCGTCCTCGGCGGGGTTGAGCTGCGGTTTCAGCCCGACCGACGTGATCTCCTGCTCGGCGGCGGCCACCTCGACGCCCGCGTTGACCTGGGGCACCACCGGCCTGCCCGCGGACACGACCAACCGCACCAGGTCGCCGTTGTGCGCCTTGGTCCCGGACGGCGGGTCGCTGCTGATCACCTGCCCGCTGGGCACGGTGTCGTGGTTCTCCCGGCGCACGGTCTTGGTCAACGACGCCTCGTCCAGCATCGACGTGGCCGCGGCCTCGTCCTTGCCGACCAGGTCCGGCACGGTGGTGACCCGGCCGATGACCAGCCACCAGCTGGTGATGCCGATGAGGAGGGCGGCCACCACGACCACGCTGAGCCAGGTGATGAACTGCCGCTTGCTGCGCGCCCGCATCTCCTCGTAGAGCTGCTCGGGCGTCTTCTTCTTCGGCGGTCTCTTGGGACGCGGTCTGCTCCCGGGCGGCGGCGGCCCCACCGGCTTCGGCTCGGGCGGCGCGAGCAGTGCCGCGCGGGGGATCGCCCTCGTGCCCTGCGGGCCGGACACCGGCGGCACCAGCGGGTTCGGCCGGTGCACCGGCACGGTCGGGTCGGCGAACGGCGCGCCCGCGCCCACCCGCACCGGCTCGACCCGCACGGTCTGCTCGGCCGGGCTCACCGGCGCCGGCACGTGCTCGGTGGCCTCTTCCGCGGGCGCCGCGCCGATCGGCAGCGGCACGTCCACGGCGGCGATGCCGAGCTTGGCGCGCGCGGTCTCCACCTCGGACAGGAACGACTCGGCGTCCGCCGGCCGCAGGAACGGCTCCTTGCGGGTCGCCCGGCGCACCAGCTCCGCCACCTCGGCGGGCACGTCCGGCACCGCCGGCACCTCGTCGTTCACGTGCCGGTAGGCCACCGAGATGGCGTTGTCGCCCACGTACGGCGGCGTGCCGGTCAGCATCTCGTACAGCAGCACTCCCGCCGAGTACACGTCGCTGCGCGCGTCCGTGGTGCCCGTGGTGACCTGCTCGGGTGACAGGTAGGCGACCGTGCCCAGGATCATGGTGTCGCTGGTCACCCCGGCCGTGGACACGGCGCGGACCAGGCCGAAATCGGCCACCTTCACCGTGCCGCCGGGTCCGATGAGCACGTTCTCCGGCTTCACGTCCCGATGCACGAGGTCGGCGCGGTGCGCGGCGGCCAGCGGCGAGAGCACCTTCTCGATGACGCTGAGGGCCAGCGGCACGTCCAGCTTGCCGCGCGCGTTGAGCAGGTCGCGCAGCGTGCCGCCCTCGACCAGCTCCATCACCAGGTAGACGCGGTCCTCGTCCACGCCCTGGTCGTGCACCTGCACCACACCGGGGTGGTGCAGCTTCGCCGCGGCGCGCGCCTCCCGCTCGAACCGCGCGACGAACTGCGGGTCGGCGGAGAACCGGGGGTCCATGACCTTGATGGCCACGGTCCGCTCCAAGCGGGTGTCCACACCGCGGTAGACGGTGGACATGCCGCCGCGCGCCACCAGGGCGCCAACCCGGTAGCGTTGTTCGAGCAGCCCGCCGATCACGTTCGTCGCCGACCTTTCCACAGCCGTGGATCGTACGGTGGGTGGTGCCGACCGATGCTGTGCGCTGGAGCATCCCACGCGCGCGTGTGGGATCCGTGTCAAAGTGCGGTGAAACAGGGGGTGTCCGCAAGCCGACCCGTGGGTGTACCGCCACCACCCGGTTGGCGCAGGGCATCGTTCACGTCGTTGTGGCATCGTGACGCACGTGAGTGCGATTCCTGCCGCTGCGGATGTGCTGGCTCCCGACCTGGAGGTCCTGCCCCTCCCCGAGGTCGCCGAGCGTCTTGGCCTGCCGATCAACCGAGTCCACCAGTTGCTGCGCGACGGTCAACTGCTCGCCGAGCGCCGTGACGGTGTCCTCGTCGTCCCCGCCCAGTTCCTCGCCGCCGGAGGCGTGGTGAAGGGGCTGCCCGGCACCATCACGGTGCTGCGCGACTCCGGCTTCTCGACCGAAGAGATCCTGCGGTGGCTGTTCACCGAGGACGAGACCCTGCCCGGCACGCCCATCGAGGCGCTGCGCGGCGACCGAGGCCGCGAGGTGAAGCGGCGGGCACAGGCCCTGGGCTTCTGACGAGCACCGCACCACCCTGACGACCGAACCGCGTCCGGGCGGCTCCCCCAGCCGGGGAGTCGTCCGGACGTCGTGTTCTCCGCCTCAGCGCCCGGTGGCGCGGGCCAGCAGGGCTCGGGCGAAACCCGGCACGGCCACCGCCAGCCGACGCGAGGTCGGCACCACGACCCGGTGGTCCAGGACCTGGTAGTCGGCCGCCGCGATCTCGTCCAGGATCCCCCGGTACAGGGTGAGCGCGGTGCGCACGCACGGTCGGGACACGGGGCGCAGCATCGGCACGCCCGTCTCGGCCTCCCGGTACTCGGCCAGCGTGCGCGCGACCAGGTGCCCCATCACCCGCCGCACCCGTTGGTCGGCCTTCCCGGTCCGCCGGCACCACACCAGCAATTCCCGGTCCACGCCGTAGGCCGCCAGCACGTCCTGCGGCAGGTAGACCCGGCCCCGGTCGAGGTCCTCGCCCACGTCGCGCAGGAAGTTCGTCAACTGGAACGCCCGGCCCAGCGCGGCGGCCGGTGGTTCGGCCAGCGCCCGCGGCACGACCGTGCCGAACACGGGCAGCAGTTGCAGCCCGATCACCGCCGCCGAGCCGTGCATGTACCGCTCCAGCGCGGCGAAGTCCGGGTACGAGGTGACGGTCAGGTCCATCCGCATCGACGCCAGGAAGTCGCTGAACAGCGCCGGGTCGATCGCGTGGCGGCGCACGGTGTCGACCAGGGCGGCGAGCACCGGGTGGCCCGTGGGCCGCCCCGCCAGCTCGTCGCCGAGCTGGGCCTCCAGCCGTTCCAGGTCACCGGCGGGGTCGGTGGAGGCGCCGCTGTCCACGATCTCGTCCGCCCACCGCGCGAACCCGTACAGGGCGTGCACGGCGGGCCGCTGCGCGGGCGTGAGCAGGCGGGTGGCGAGGAAGAACGTGCGGCCGTGGCGGGCGTTGAGCTCCCGGCACCGGGCGTAGGCCGCGGCCAGGTCGGTCACGCGTGCCTGCCGGGCGGGTGGGCAGCCCGCGGCCGCACCGGGTCGACACGTGCGGCGCTCGATCTGGGCGGGGGCGGGGTCGCGGACATCGCGGCCACATCGTCGCACAGCACGTCAGCGCCGGGTGTGCGCCCGCCGCGGCTGCGACTGCCGTCGCGACCGCGCCGCGGCGGTCCCCGTGATCCGCTGGGCGGCCAGCCGACCCGAGATCAGCACCGGCGGCACGCCGACGCCCGGCGTGGTGCCGCACCCGGCCAGCACCGCGTTGTCCAGCACGAGGTTGCGCGGCCGGAACGGCCCCGTCTGGGCGAACGTGTGCGCGGCCGAGAAGGGCGTGCCCGCGGCCAGGCCCATCGCGGCCCAGTCCTTCGGCGTGACGAGCTGCTCGACCTCGATCGCCGCGCCGAACCCGGTGAGCCCGCGCCGCTCCAGCACGCCCACCAGCTCGTCGCGGTAGGCCGGGCCCACGCGCTCCCAGTCGATCGGGCCGACGCGCAGGTTCGGCACGGGCGCGAGCACGAACATCCCCTGCCCCGGCGGCGCGGTGACCAGCAACGACGGGTCGCTCATCAACGTGCCGCGGCGGGTCAGCTCGTCGAACGTGCGGTCCCACTCCCGGCCGAACAGCAGCGTGTGGTGCGCCAGCTCCGGCCACGTCCGGTCCACGCCCGCGTGCAGCACGACCGCCGACGGCGACCACGTGACCGGCACGGGTCGGCGCGGGCGGTGGCCCAGCAGGCGGTACGACATCGGCAGGTCCGGCGTGAGCACCACCGCGTCGCACGGGATGCGCTCACCGTGCGCGGTGCGCACCGCCGTGACCCGGCCGCCGATGCGCTCCAGCCACGCCACCGGCGTCTGGAACCGCAGGTCCGCGCCCGCGTCCCGGGCGGCCGCGGCCAACGCGTCCGGCAACGCCCGCATCCCGCCCTCGGGGTGGTGCACGCCCGCGATCGTGTCCATGTACGCGATGACGGCGTACGCGGCGAGGGCCTTGCGCGGCGGCACGCCCGCGTACAGCGACTGGAACGAGAACACCCGCTGCAACCGCTCGTCGCGCACGAACCGCGCCACCGACGGCCCCAGCCGGGCGAACCCGCGCAACGCGGCCAGCTTCGCCAGCTCCGGCGTGAGCAGCGACAACGGCGAGTCGAAGTTCGACCCGATGAACCGCTCCCGCTCCACCCGGTACAGCTCGGTCAGCCACCGGCGCAGCGCCCGGTACCCGGCGGCCTCGCGCGGACCGGCGAACCGGCGCACCTCGGCCTCCATCGCCTCGGCGTCGGAGTGCACGTCCAGCGTGCTGCCGTCGGCGAAGCGGGCCCGGTACGCGGGGTGCAGGGGCCGCAGGGTCAGCCGGTCGGCCAGCGACTCGCCGACCGCGCCCAGCGCCTCGTCCACCAGCTCCGGCATGGTCAGCACGGTCGGCCCGGTGTCGAACCGGTAGCCGCCCAGGTCCAGCCGCCCGGCCCGACCGCCGGGCACGGCGTCGCGCTCGACCACGGTGACCCGGCGTCCCGCGCCGAGCAGGTGCAACGTCGCGGAGAGCCCCGCCAGCCCCGCGCCGACCACGACGACGTGGTCCGTGCGGCCGGTGACCGTGCGCATCGTCAGGAGGTCCGCTTCGTGGCGCTGATGGCCAGCTCCGCGAGCCGCTCACCGGCCGGTTCGGCGATCGGCGACCGGTCCAGCGCCCGCAGCGCGGACTCGGTCAGCTCGGCGATCCGCTCCTCGACCGCGTCCACCGCGCCGACCTCGCGCAACCGCGCGCGCACCTCGTCGACCGTGGCCACGTCCAGGTCGGGCCTGCCCAGCGCCTCGTGCAGCACGTCCGCACCGAACTGCATGCCCAGCGCGACCAGCAGCGTCCGCTTACCCTCGCGCAGGTCGTCACCGGCGGGCTTGCCGGTCACCGCCGGGTCGCCGAACACGCCGAGCAGGTCGTCGCGCAGCTGGAACGCCACCCCGATGTCGGTGCCGAACGACCGCAGGCCGTCCACCAGCTCGGGTGACGCCCCACCGATCGCCGCGCCCATGTGCAGCGGCCGTTCGACGGTGTAGGCGGCGGTCTTGAGCCGGTCGATGCGCAGCGCCGCGTCCGGCGAGGCGTCACCGCGCGCCTGCGTGAGCACGTCGAGGTACTGGCCGGCGAGCATCTCGGTGCGCATGTCCCGCCACGGCAGGCTCAGCCGTTGCAGGGCGTCGGTGGGCAGGCCCGCGGCGAAGAGCATGTCGTCGGCCCAGGCCAGCGCCACGTCGCCGATCAGCACGGACGCGGCCAGCCCGAACCGCTCGGGCTCGCCGAGCCAGCCCTGGTCGCGGTGCCTGCGGGCGAACCGGACGTGCACGGTCGGCATGCCGCGACGGGTCTCGGAGGCGTCCATCAGGTCGTCGTGCACGAGCGCGCACGCCTGGATCAGCTCCAGCGAGCTGACCGCCGTGAGCACGGACTCGGCCAACTCGCCGTCGGGGTCGCCGCCCGCGGCCCGCCAGCCCCACCACGCGAACGTGGGCCGGATCCGCTTGCCGCCGCCGAGGACGAAGTCGGCCAGCGCGTCGACGGCGCTGGTGAAGTTCTCCTCCATGCGCTCACCCAGTGCCCGGCGGTCGGCCAGATAAGCGGCCAGCGCTTCGTCGACGTGCTTGGGCAGTTCGAGGTCCAACGGGTGGGGCGGCACCCGTCTATCGTCACCTCTGCCGCTTCGGGTTGCCCAACCGGGGGGCTGGTCCCATCTGGTGACAGCCATCTTCCACGCCTCGGACCTACCTCTAGGCTGTGCGGCATGACGTCGGTGGTCGAACGCTTGCGCACGGGTTCACCCGTGTTCTCCGTCGAGTTCTTCCCCCCGCGCGACGAGGCCGAGGAGACCATCCTCTGGCGGGCGATCCGCGAGCTGGAGCCCTTCGACCCGGCGTTCGTGTCCATCACCTACGGCGCGGGCGGCTCGTCGCGCGACCGGACCATCCGCACCACCGGCCGGGTCGCGCAGGAGACGACCCTGCTGCCGATGGCGCACCTCACGCTGGTCAACCACTCGGTGGCCGAGCTGCGCAACGTGATCGGCTGGTACGCCGCCGTCGGCGTGCGCAACATCCTGGCCGTGCGCGGCGACCCGCCCGGCGACCCGAACGGCGAGTGGGTGGCCCACCCGGAGGGGCTGACCTACGCCGAGGAGCTGGTCCGGCTGTGCCGTGAGCTGGGCGACTTCTGCGTGGGCGTGGCCGCGTCCCCGTACGGGCACCCGCGGTCGGCGGACCTCGACTCCGACACCGAGTACCTGGTGCGCAAGCTGCGCGCCGGCGCCGACTTCGCGATCGCCCAGCTGTTCTTCCAGCCGGAGGACTTCCTGCGCCTGCGCGACCGGGTGGCCGCCCGCGGCTGCGACACCGTCCTGATCCCGGGCCTGATGCCGTTGACGACGCCGCGGACGCTGGCCAAGACGATCGAGCTGTCGGGCTCCTCGGTGCCGGACGTGGTGGCGCGCCGCCTCGACCCGTACGCCGACGACCCGGCGGGCTTCCGCAAGGCGGGCATCGACCTGGTGACCGAGATGGGGCAGCGGCTGCTCGCCGAGGGCGTGCCGTGCCTGCACTTCTACACGTTCAACCGGTCGAAGGCGACCAGGGAGATCGTCGGACGCCTGGGCCTGGTCCCGGCCCGCGCCGTCTAGCCCCGCGCCGCCGTCGTCAAGCGCTCTCCACCTGGTGGCGGCGGTGGGCGACGATGGCCAGGATGACCACGATCAGGGCGGCCGCGCCGGTCAGGACGGCCACCAGCATGGTCCAGCCGAAGTACGACACCGAGTTCGCGCCCGGGTAGCGGACGGTCGCGTTCAGCATCGAGGCTTGGCCGGGCTTCGGGGCCCAGGAGATGGTCGCGTTGTCCTCCTCCAACCCGTTCGTGTCCACGATCTCACCCGGAAAGCTGATCTTGACCTGGATGTCGGCGCGTTCGGGCGGCACCTGGGTCAGGTCGACCGAGCCCGACAACGTCACCAGGTCGCCGGACCGCCGGAACGTCAGCTGGTACCGGCTGGACGACGCGCTGGTCGCCGCGGACAGCGACCGCACCTCGTCGAAGGTCAGCCCGCTGAACGACAGCTGCGTGCCGACGTAGTCGTCGACCTTGTACGGCTTGGTGCTGACCCTGCTGGCCAGCTCGTTCGGCACCTTGAGCTGCGGACCGGGGTCGTTGTCCGCGGTCGGCGGGGTGGCGGCGACGATCTCACCGGACACGCGGTCGTCGGTGGACAACGCCATGGCGGCGTGCAGCCGGACGCACCCCGTCAGCGAGAACAGCGCGAGGAGGAAGACCGGCACGAGCAGCGCGGGGGCCCTGGACACCCGGCCATCCTGCCGGCCACGGTCAAAAGTTGACCGCAACCACACGATCGTGAGCGTGGCTAATTACCTGTTGGAGGGACACGGCCCGCCGGTAACGTGCGGCTCATGTCAACCTCCTCCGCCGGCGTGCACGGCATCAGCAACCAGTTCGTAGCCGACTACGCGGCGGCGGACCCGGTGGCCGCGACGTTCATCGGCAAGCCCGGCCACGACGACCGGCTGACCGACTACTCGCCGGAGGGCCACGCCGCCCGAGAGGAGCTCGCGCGCCGCGCGCTGGCCGCGATCGGCGCCGCCGAGCCCGCGGACAAGTCGGAGGCCGACGCGAAGGCGGTGTTCCTGGAGCGGGTCGGCCTGGAGGTCGAGCTGCACGAGGCCGGCCAGATGGAGGGCAACCTCAACGTCATCGCGAGCCCCGTGCAGTCGATGCGCGAGGTGTTCGACCAGATGCCCGCCGAGACCGCCGACGACTGGGCCGTGATCGCCAAGCGGCTCATCGCCGTGCCGGAAGCGGTGGCGAACCTGCGCGCGGGCCTGGCCCACGCCGCCGACAAGGGGCACGTGTCGGCGTTGCGGCAGGTCGCCAAGGTCGCCGAGCAGTGCGACACGTGGGCGGGTCGGGCCGGCGGCAAGTCGTTCTTCGCCGCCCTGATCGCCGACGCTCCCGCGGACGGCGCGCTGCGCACCGAGCTGGAGGCGGGCGCCAAGGCCGCCGCCGAGGCCTACGGCGACCTGGCCGCGTTCCTGCGCGCCGACCTCGCGCCCAAGGCCCCGAGGAAGGACGCGGTCGGCGAGGACGTCTACCGGTTGCAGTCCCGCTACTTCACCGGCTCCCGGCTCGACCTCGCCGAGGCCTACGAGTGGGGCTGGGAGGAGTTCACCCGCGTCGAGACCGAGATGAAGCAGGTCGCGAACCGGATCAAGCCGGGCGCGACCCTGGCCGAGGCCGCCGCCGCGCTGGACGCCGACCCCCGCTACCTGGTGCACGGCAAGGACGGCCTGCGGTCGTGGATGCAGGAGCTGTCCGACAAGGCGCTCCAGGACGTGCGCGGCGTGCACTTCGACCTGCCGGACGAGCTGATGAAGCTGGAGTGCCGGATCGCGCCGCCCGGCGGCGGTGTCGGCGCGTACTACAGCAGCCCCACGCCGGACTTCTCCCGGCCCGGCCGCATGTGGTGGTCCGTGCCGGACGACAAGGAGGAGTTCCCCACCTGGCGCGAGGTCACGACCGTCTACCACGAGGGCGTGCCGGGGCACCACCTCCAGGTCGCCACGGCCGTCTACCAGGCGGACAAGCTCAACGAGTTCCAGCGCCTGATGTGCTGGGTGTCCGGGCACGGCGAGGGCTGGGCGCTGTACGCGGAGCGGCTGATGCGCGAGCTCGGCTACCTCGAGGACGACGGCGACCTGCTGGGCATGCTCGACGCGCACCTGTTCCGCGCGGCCCGCGTCATCGTCGACATCGGCATGCACCTGGAGCTGGAGATCCCCAAGGGCACCGGCTTCCACGAGGGCGAGCGCTGGACCCCCGACCTCGGCCTGGAGTTCATGCTCACCCGCACCATCACCGACCCGGCCCACGTGCACGACGAGATCGACCGCTACCTGGGCTGGCCCGGCCAGGCGCCGTCGTACAAGCTCGGTGAGCGCCTGTGGCTGGCCGCCCGCGACGACGCCCGCGCCCGCCACGGCGACGCGTTCGACCTGAAGGCGTTCCACCGCGATGCCTTGGAGATGGGCGCCATGGGGTTGGACACTCTTCGTGAACGGCTCGCGGAGCTCTGACCCGTCCCGGTGACCTCGGTTTCACGCCGAGGTCACCGTCGCCGGTGTTGGATGGTGGGCGAACGACCGTAGGGGGGACCTGATGACCGGACGTGCGAAGCGGGCCGCGCTCGGCGCGCTGCTGGCCGGTGCGCTGCTCGCCGGTGGTGCACCGGCGTACGCCCAGGAGCAGTCGCTCGGCGACCAGGCCGAGTGGCGCATCCGGCAGGACATCGTCGACCACGCCCTGCGCGAGGTCGGCCGGCGCGAGGGCAACGGCAACTACTACCCGCCGCAGTACCAGCTGCCCGGCCAGGGCGTGCTGCGCCCGGCGGAGTGGTGCGGGGTGTTCGTCAACTGGGCGTGGACGACCGGCGGCGTGCCGGACCGGCCCTCGATGCGCCCCGCCCCCGGCGCGTCCGTGCTGGACCAGGGCCACTGGGCCACCTACTGGCAGAAGTGGGGCAAGCTCAACGGCCGGTGGAAGGACATCGCCGAGCGCGATGTCGCCCCCGGTGACGCCGTGGTCTACGGCAACTACCCGGACATGCACGCGCACGTCGGCCTGGTGGTCGAGGTCAAGTACGACCGGACCGGCCGCAAGGCGACCCACGTGCGGACCGTCGAGGGCAACTTCGGCGACCGGGTCGTCTACTCGAAGCTGCGCAAGATCGAGGGCCTCAACGCCGGCAAGTACCTCCAGGCATCCGGCTTCGTCTCACCGTTCTAGCGGCCGGGTCCCTTCCTCCCCCGGGAGGAAGGGACTGCCGGTCAGGTGATCGGCAGCGTGCGACCCAGCACGGCGAACGGCCGGGGGTCGCCGGTGAACTGGTAGTGCCGCAGCACGTCCACGAAACCCATCCGCCGGTACAGCCGCCACGCCTTGCTCGGGCCCTCCGGGGTGGACAGCAGCACCCGTGAGCTGGGCACGCCCTCGACCAGGTTGCGCAGCAACTGCTCACCGACCCCGCGTCCCTGCGCGCTCGGCAGCACGTGCAGCTCGGTCAGCTCGAAGTAGTCGCGCATCCACTCCTCGACGGCCTTCGGCCCGGACACCAGGGTCAGCCCGTGGCGCACCTGCTCGTGCCACCACTGGCCGATCGAACCGCGGTAGCCGTACCCGATGCCGATCAGCTCGTCCTGCTCGCCGAGCGCCACGACGCACCGCCAGCCTTCCCGCAGCATGTGCGCCAACCACATGGGCGCGCGCTGCTCGGCCGTGCCGGGCGGGTACTCCATCGCGCTGACGTAGAGCGCGAGCGCCTCGTCCAGCCGCGAGTTCAACTCCCGGCTGGACAACGCGACGATCCGCTGCGACGGCGCGGCGGTCACCGGGCGACCTCGGCCCGGGCGCTTGCGGACTGGGCGCTTGCGGACTGGGCGCTTGCGGACTGGGTGGCCTCGGACTGGGCGACCTCGGCGGGCGTGCCGCCGGTCAGGTCGAGCAGCCCCGCGTACGTCGTCGGGTAGACGGCGTGCGGGTGCCCGGCCGCGGCCCACACCACCTCGTACCGCGCCAACGCCACGTCGACGAACGTCGTGATCGGCGCGGGGTGCCCCACGGGGGAGACGCCGCCGATGACCTGCCCGGTGTGCTCGCGCACGAACGCGGGCGTGGCGCGTTCGATCGAGTCGGCGCCCGCCAGCACGGCCAGCTTGGCCGTGTCCGCGCGGTGCGCGCCGGAGGTGAGCACGAGCAGGGGTGCGGCCACACCGTCGCGGACCGCGGCGAACAGCAGGCTGTTGGCGATCGCGCCGACCGGCACGCCCACCGCCTCGGCCGCCGCGGCGGCGGTGCGGACGGCGTCGGCCAACACGCGGATCCCGTTCGCCGCTTCGTGGTGGCCGGCCTCGGACAGGGCGGTGGCCACCTTGCGGATGCCGGGGTGGTCGAGTGCGCTCACCCGTTCATGAGACCACGGACGGTCGGCTTGAGGAGTTCCGGGCCGGCAGGATAGTCTGGTCTGGCTCGAACGTTTGTTCGAGCAATGCCTTGGTGGTGGGGCGGGGGAAGCGCCCCACCACCAAGTGCCGCCGTCTCCCCGCGGCGGTCGTCGCTGTCCCGACGCCGCGAGGAGGCCGCGAGATGACTCAGACCTTCCCCCGCCGCATTCCCCTCCCCCTGCCACCGGCGTCGGCGGTGACCCTGCTCGGCCAAGCCCGCGAGTGCCTGGCCGAGGCCGAACGCGACCCGAGCCCGCCCACCCGCTTCGCCACGGCCTACCTGGCCGCGATGCGGGCCGCGGCGGCCGTGCTGGCGGCTAGGGGCCGACCCCACCGGGGCCGGGCCAAGCCGACCAGCGTGTGGGTCCTGCTGCCCTCCCTCGCGCCGGAGCTGCGCGAGTGGGCCGCGTTCTTCGCCGAGTGCTCGGCGACGCGCGCGGCCGTGCTGGCGGGCATCACCAGGCAGGTCACCCAGCGCGCAGCCGACGACCTGGTGCGCCAAGCGGCGCAGTTCACCGAGCTGGTCGACGAGATCATGTACGAGGACGGACTGTGAGCAGGGGACTTCTCGCCTACGACCGCCTGATCGACGTGCTGGAGGCCGAAGCCGAGCGCCTGGCGGCGTCGGCCGAGGGACAGCGCCCGGAACGCCAGGTGCCCGCGTGCCCCGGGCTCAACCTCGGGGAGACGGCCCGGCACGTGGGCAGCACGTACCGGATGGTGTCGACGTGGCTGAGGGAAGGCAGCCAGCCCTTGGTGTGGCAGCAGGACCCGGAGCCGGGGCAGGAGCTGTCGGAGTACGTCCGCGCGGGCGTGCCGCCGCTGGTGCGCGCGTTGCGGGCGCACGGGCCGGACGACCCGTGCGAGACGTGGTGGCCCGCCGAGCGCAACCACAACTTCTGGGCGCGGCGGCTGGCGCACGAGTCGACCGTGCACCGGATGGACGTGCAGGCCGCGGCCGGGCTGCCGGTCGACCCCGTGGACGACGACGTGGCCGAGGACGGCGTGGACGAGATCCTCACGCTGTGGCTCGGGCACCGGCTGGACATCCTGGGCGTGCGCGGCACGCGTGAGGGGACGGTGGCGATCCGCGCGGGCGGGAAGGTGTGGCTGGCCACCACCGGCCCCGACCCGGCGGTGGCCCGGCTCGTCGCCGACGACGAGGAGGCCGCGTCGGCGAACGGCGGGGTGAGCGGCACGCCGATGCAGGTCTACCGCTGGCTGTGGGGCCGCATCCCGGACCGCGACCTGCCCCCGACCACGGGCGACCACGACGCGATCGCGCAGCTGTGGGCGCTGCTGAGGCTGGCCACCAAGTAGACGTGCGCCCGCCGCCGGTCCCCGACCCCGTCCGGCGGCGGGCGCACCCCTCACAGCGCCAACGAGGCGACTTCCGCCAACCCGTCACCGGTCGCCGTCTCCAACCGGAACCGGGCCGCGCGACCGTCGATCTCCAGCACGCCCACCGAGTTGCCGAAGTGCGGGCCGCTGAGCTTGTGCCACGCCACCGGGTCCGGCGAGATGCCCCGCCGGTCGGCCCACCACCGCAGCACCCGCGCGATCGGCTTCGACCACGACAGGCGGAACGCGGGCCGGAACACCCACGGCGGATCGTTGTGCACCGGCGAGCACACGAGCTGGTACACCTTCGCGTCCACCGACGTGGCGAACGTCGCCCGCGCCGCGTAGCTGTGGTGCACGTCCCCCGACAGCACGCACACCGTGCCGGGCGCGTCGTCGGACTTCGAGATCCGCTCCAGCAGCCGGGCCAGCCGCTCGAACGACGCCCGGAACGCGGGCCAGTGCTCCAGGTCCGCGACCTGCCGCACCTTCTCGCCCACCCGGCCGCGCCACCCCGGCAGGCCGGCCATCCGCTCGTTCAACGACTGGAAGTGGCTCAACCCGTGCGGCATCAGCCACGGCAGCGACGAGCCGATCAGCAGGTGGTCGAAGTCACCGACCGCGTTGGCCTCGATCCAGTCGAACTCGCCGTCGCCGACCATGAGCCGGCGCGGCCCGGACAGGATGCGCCCGCTGCGCGTGTCGATCACCAGCAGCCGCACCCGGCCGAAGTCGCGCCGGTAGCTCCACCGCGTCGACTTGCCGCCGTCGACCTCCTGGTCGGCCCGCTCGGCGAAGTCCTCCAGCAGCGCCTGCACGTCACCGCCGGTGGACCGCACCTTCGCGTACAGCTCGTCGGCCGCCAGCTCCTGCGGGCTGAGGTTGCCCAGGTGCTGGTAGACCCAGTACGACGCGAGCCCGGCCCGGATGCGCTCCGGCCACCAGCGCTTGGCCGCCATCTGCTCGCGCCACGTCCGCGAGGTGTTCCAGTCGTCGCGCACGTCGTGGTCGTCGAAGATCATCGACGTCGGCACCACGGACATCAGCCAGCGGATCTCCGGGTCGGCCCACGACTCGTGGTACAGCTCCGCGTACTCCCGGAACGACACCACCTCGCCCGCCGGCTCCGGCCTGCGCTCGGCCAGCCACTCCCGGATGCGCGGCGTCGGCTCGTCGGCGTAGACCTGGTCGCCGAGCAGCACCAGCGCTTCCGGCCACCGGTCCTCCGGCTCGTCCTTCATCCGCAACGCGTACGCGTCCAGCGCGTCCGGTCCGAGCTTGTCCGGCGTGCCCTCGCCCTTGGCCGCGCGGCACGACCCGAACAGCAGCCGCCGCACCGGCGTGGTCCGGATGCGCGGTGACGGGAACGGCGAGTCCGGCCGCGGCCACACCACGTCACCGTCGATGCGCACGTCGTAGTGCGTCGTCGTGCCGGGCGTGAGCCCTTCCACCACCACCAGGGCGAAGTGCTGCTCGCCGACCTGGAACGTCTCCGCCCGGTGGTCCGCGACGGCGACCTCGCACGCGGCGTCCGTTTCGACCCACACCGTCGCCGAGGTGGAGTCGACGTGCCGCAGCACCGGACCGAGAACCAGCTGAGCCATTGGGCAGACGTTACCTTCGGACCATGGCAACGAGGTGGCACGACGTCGTGGTCGATTCAGCCGATCCCGCCGCGCTGGGCCGGTTCTACGCGGAACTGCTGGGCACGCCCATCACCGACGAGAACTCCGACGAGGTGGACGTGGCGCTGGCCGACGGGCAGCAGCTGGTGTTCGTGCCCGTCCAGGACCCCAAGGTGGTGAAGAACCGGGTCCACCTGGACCTGGCGTCGACCTCGCCGCAGGACCAGGAGGCGATCGTGACGCGGGCGGTGGACCTGGGCGCGCGACCGGCCGACATCGGGCAGGGCGACGTGCCGTGGGTGGTGCTGGCCGACCCGGAGGGCAACGAGTTCTGCGTGCTGGAGCAGCGTGACGAGTACTCGCACACCGGACCGGTGGCGGCGGTCGTGGTGGACGCGCGCGACCCGCGGGCGCAGGTGGCGTTCTGGGCCGGGCTGACCGGGCTGCCGGTGACGCGCGAGCACGACGACTTCGCGTCGTTGACCCAACAGGCCGGGCCGTCGCTGGAGTTCGTGAAGGTGGCCGAGCCGAAGTCGGTGAAGAACCGGCTGCACCTCGACCTCGCGCCGCCCGCCGACGGCGACCTGCGCACCGAGGTGGCCCGGCTGGAGGCGTGGGGCGCGGTGCGGGCGGACGTGGGCCAGGTCGACGTGCCGTGGGTGGTGCTGGCCGACCCGGAGGGCAACGAGTTCTGCGTCCTCACCCCGCGCTGACCGCCCACCGCGTCGCCGAAATCCGCGGTCCGATTCGTGCCGATTGGGTACTCTGCGCGACCAGGATCCGGTCTGTCTGGGGGTGGGCAACGGTGGTGCGACCCGCGTACCTGGAACCTCGCACGGACGTCCCGGCGGTCGAGGACTGGTCCACCGGCCTGGTCCTCGACCAGTTCCGCCCCTACGCGCGCGGGTCCGCCGCGGTCGCCGTGGGACTCCTGGCCGTCGCGGTGAGCCTCCTCGTCTTCCCCGATGCCACCCCCGGCACGGTGGCGACCGTCGTGGTGCTCCTGCTGTTCAGCCTGATCTTCGCCATGCTGCCGCTGGCGCACCGGATCGAGACCGCGCCACGCCGGCGGGGGCTGCTCGACCGACCGTGGCGTCGCGTCCCCGCGACCGTCGTCGCCGGCGGCGGCACGTGGGACGAGGACCGGATCCTGATCTTCGCCGAGGAGGGGACGACCGTCCTGCGCGGTGCGCTGCCCGACGGGCTGGACCTGGTGCTCGACCGGCAGGAGGTGTTCCTGTGCGGGCCGGACGAGCACGGCCGGGCGGTGGTGCGGGTCGCGGGCCTGTGCCGGCTGTTCCCGCTGCGGGTGGACACCGGCGAGGGCGAGGCACGCCCCCGCGAACGCGAACCGCACCTGATCGGCCGACCGCTGGACGACCCGGCCGTGGCACGGGCGTTGCGCGGTTTCCGGTGGGGCACGCGCGCCTGGGTGTGGTGCGCGGCCGGCGGCGCGGTCGGCGCGGTGCTCGTGGCGTTGAGCCTGTGGCCGCTGACGCCGGCCGGGCTGGTGGTCGGTGGGCTCCTGATCGTCGCCGCCGGCCTGATGACGCCGAGCACGCTGCTCATCGACAAGCTCTACCGCGAAGCGGTGGCGGCCGCCGAGTCCGCCACCGGGTGGACCCCGGTTCCGATCACCCTCTTCCCCTGGGAGTCCGGCCACGAGGTGGCCGGTCTCGCCCAACTGCCGGGCGGCACGGCCGTGGTGCGGTTCCCGCTGCCCAACCCGGACCTGATCGCCAACATCGCCGACACGGGGACGACGTGGCTGGCGGGTGACGGCGAGGTCGTCGCCGTGGGCCTGCCGCGCGTGCCCGCGCTCATGCTCGCGATGGTCCACCCGGACCGTGACGTGCCGGAGGACTCCCCGCAGCCGTGGCTGCTGCACGTGCTCGAACCGTCGTGGGGCGGCGTGCCGGCACTGCGCGGCTGATCCCTGGTCCAACGGCCCCGCCGGTCAGGGCCTGCGGCCCCGGAAGGTGCGGCGCAGGTCGTCCACCCACGCGTCGGGGTTCTCCCAGGGGATGAAGTGCCCGCCGCGGTCGTGGGCGTTGACGTTGACGTGGTTGAACCACCCGGCCAGCGGCCCGTTCTCGAACGCCCGCACGCGCTCCTCGGCGGTGTGGACGCCCGGCGGGTTCTCGAACGTGACGAACGTCAGGCCGACCGGGGCCTGCACGACCGGGGTGCGGTCGTGCGACGGCGTCCAGGGGTAGCGGTTGGCGTTGGCGTAGTAGCGCATCGAGGTGGCGATGGAGTTGTTCGCCCAGTAGATCGTGGCGTGCGTGAGCAGGTCGTCCTTGGTGAAGACGGACTCGACGTCGCCGCCGTTGTCGCTCCACGCGTTCCAGCGCTCCAGCAGCCAGGCGAGCAGTCCGGCGGGCGAGTCGCTCAACCCGTGGGCGAGGGTGGCCCCGTCGAGCATGTGCACCGTGAGGTGGGACGCCCAGCGGCGGTCCAGCTCGATGGTGCGGGCGCGGACGTCGGCGGGCTGGTCGGCGGTGAGCGGCCGGTTCCGGGCGAAGTCCCAGGCGCGGGGACCGGTGAAGAAGTCCAGCGGCAGCCCCGAGCCGATGTGGATGCCGTACAGCTCGTCGGCGTACTTGTGACCGAGCTGGCTGGAGACGATCCCGCCGATGTCGCAGCCACCGGCGGCGTACTTGTCGTGACCGAGGATCTCGGTCATCAGGGTGTGCCAGAGGTCGGCGACCTTCCAGAAGTTCACGTCCGGGAAGCCGGTGAGCGGGCCGGGGAAGCCGAAGCCGGGCAGGGACGGCACGATGACGTCGAACGCGTCCGCCGGGTCGCCGCCGAACGCGGCCGGGTCGGCCAGCGGGTCGATCACCTTCGACCAGTGCCAGAACGTCCACGGCCAGCCGTGCGTGAGGATCAACGGGATCGGCCGGGGGCCGCGGCCGGGCTTGCGCATGAAGTGCACCGGGACGCCGGCGACGTCCACCTCGTAGTGCGCGTAGGCGTTGATGGCGGCCTCGGCCTTGCGCCAGTCGTAGCCGTCGCGCCAGTAGGCCAGCAGCTCGCGCAGGTAACCATTTGGCACGCCGTAGGACCAGTCCTCGTTCCCCTCGTCCAGGGGCGGCCGGGTCGACGCGAGCCGGGCGCGCAGGTCGTCGAGGACCTCGTCGGGCACGTGGATCGGGGTGGGCTCCAGCGGCGTGGTCATGCCTACTTCCTTACCTGATCGCTTCAACTGAGCCCGGACACCGCCCGGCCTGGCGATCACGGGGACATCGGTCTACAGTCCGGCAGTATGCAATATATTAGTCGGGCGTTGTTCCGGGATCAGGCGCTGCGCGCGATCCGCGAGGCGATCCTGGGCGGCGACCTGGCGCCGGGCGTGCCGATCAAGGACGTGGAACTGGCCGAACGGCTGGGGTTGTCCCGGACGCCGGTGCGCGAGGCGTTGGCCCGGCTGACCGACGAGGGGTTGGTCGAGAGCAAGCCGCACAGCTACACGCGCGTCACGCCGTTGGACACGGCGGCGGTGCGGGACGCGCACGTGGTCGTGCAGTCCATGCACGCGCTCGCCGCCCGGCTGGCCGTGCCGAGCGTCGTGGAGGCCGACCTCGACGCCATGCGTGCCGCGAACACGACGTTCGCCCGCGCCTTGGCCACCGGTGACGTGCCCGCCGCGCTGGCCGCGGACGACGAGTTCCACGCGGTGGCCGTGCGGCGGGCCGGCAACTTCGCCGTGACGGCCACCATCGAGCGGTACACCCCGCTCGTCCGCCGCCTGGAACGGCTGCGGTTCGCCGCGCCGACCGGCCGCCACTCGGTGGCCATGCACGACGAGATCATCACCGCTTTCGCCGCGGCCGACGCCGACCTCGCGGCGCGGCTGGTCGAGCGGAACTGGGCGACGTTGGCCGACCTGCTGTCGGTCCCGGTTGAGGAGAACTGACATGGCACTGGCCGATTTCGACCGCTTCCCGCTGACCTTCGGCCCGTCCCCGGTGCACGAGCTGGAACGGCTGACCAGGCACCTCGGTGGCGCGCGGGTGTGGGCCAAGCGCGAGGACTGCAACTCCGGGTTGGCCTACGGCGGCAACAAGACGCGCAAGCTGGAGTACCTGGTGGCCGAGGCGCTGGCCACGGGGTGCGACACGTTGGTGTCCATCGGCGGGGTGCAGTCCAACCACACGCGCCAAGTCGCCGCCGCCGCGGCGCGCGCCGGGCTGAAGTGCGTGCTGGTGCAGGAGAGCTGGGTCGACTGGCCGGACGCCGTCTACGACCGGGTGGGCAACATCCTGCTCAGCCGCCTGATGGGCGCCGAGGTGAGGCTGGTGGAAGCGGGCTTCGGCATCGGCGTCAAACCCGCGTGGGAGCAGGCCATCGAGGACGTGCGCGCCGCGGGCGGCAAGCCCTACGCCATCCCGGCGGGCGCGTCGGACCACCCGCTGGGCGGCCTCGGGTTCGCCGGCTGGGCGGCCGAGGTCGAGCGGCAGGAGGCCGAGTTGGGCGTGCGGTTCGACACGATCGTCGTGTGCTCGGTGACCGGCAGCACGCAGGCGGGCATGGTGGCCGGGTTCGCGGGCAGCGACCGGCGGGTGATCGGCATCGACGCCTCCGCCGAGCCGTGCGACACGCGCGACCAGGTCACGCGCATCGCCAAGAACACGGCGGGCCTGCTGGGCGTCGAGGTGACCGACGACGACGTCATCCTCGACGACCGGTTCCACGAGGGCATCTACGGCGTGCCGGGGGAGTCCACCCTGGACGCGATGAAGCTCGGCGCCCGACTGGAGGGCATGATCACCGACCCGGTGTACGAGGGCAAGTCGTTGGCGGGCTTGGTGGAGCTGGTCTCGACCGGCGAGATCCCGCGCGACGCCACGGTCCTGTACGCCCACCTGGGCGGCCAACCGGCCCTCAACGCCTACAGCTCCCTGTTCCGCTGAGGGGCGACGGGCTTCAGGCGACGGGCTTCGGGCGACGGGTGACCGCTTAGCCCGCCGCCGGTCGCCCGAAGCCGCTCTGGCAGGTCGCGTGTGCTTGCTCGCGGAGGTCGCACCCGCTGTTCGCGCAAGTCGCGTGAGCCCGGCGCAAGTCGCGTGAGCCCGGTGCGGGGCGCGGGAGGTTGGCTGCGGGGCGCGGGAGGGCGTTGTGGTCGGTGGCGGGGGTCGTGGTTCGTCGGGTGATTGGGTCGCCGTGCGCTGCCGCCTCCTTTCATTCCGGCAACTTGAATGGTGTGGTCGAAAGTTCCCGGGGGGCGGTGCTCTTTCGGGTGATCTCGGGTCGGGGGATGGTGGGTCTTTGATCTTTCGGTCATGCGCGTAGTCGCAGGCCCTTGGGGGTGGCGCGGAAGCCTGCTTCTTGGAGGATGCCGGCCAGGTGGGAACCCAGGGCCACTTCGCCGTCCGCCCGCTGCACGGCCAGTTGGCCCAGCCAGCCGTCGCGCACGGCTCGGCTCAGGGCTTGGGCGGCGGCGCGCAGGGCGTCCTCCTGCTCGGTGAACGACAGCAGCGACCGGCCGCCCCGCTCCACGTAGAGCGTGGCCTGGCCGTCCACCAGCACGACCAGTGCGCCGGACTTGCGGCCCGGCCGGTGCTTGCCCTCGCCCGACAGGTCCGGCCACGGCAGCGCGGCGCCGTAGGGCTGGGCCGGGTCGGCGGCGGCCAGGACCACGGCTTCCGGTGTGGCGGTGTGCTCCTGGCCGGGCGGGCGGGACGACGCGCGCAGCCGGTCCACCGCGCCCCGGGCCGCGAACTGCGCCGCGCCCAGCCCCTCGACCACGTAACCGCGCACCACCTGCCCGGACTCCTCCATCGCCCGCAGCACCCGGTACACGGCGCTGAACCCGCCGGTCACCCGCTCGGTGTCCAACGCGCCCCGCGTCAGCACGCCGTGCCGTTCCAGGAACGCCTCGGCCCGCGCGTGTGCCCGCCGGGTCGCGTCGGTGACCGGCACGACGGCCAGCGACCACCGGCCCGCCACGGTCGGCGGCCCGGTGCGGCTGGGCAGGTCCGGTCTGGCCGCACGCATCCGCGCGTACCGGCCGCGTGGCGCGGTCCGCCGGGGTTTGTGCGCGGTGCCGCCACCCGCGACCAGCGCCCGCAGCGGCGCGAGGGTGTCGTTCGTGACGACACCCGCCCACACCAGGTCCCACAGCGCGCCGACGACCTCGGTGTCGGTCGTCGGACCGTGCAACGACACCCGGTCGACCAGTTGCCGGAAGAACAACGCGCCGCCGCCCAACGCCTCCACCACGGCGGTGTGCAGCGACGAGTCCGGCATCGCCTCCGGCACCAGGTCGGGCAGCAGCAGGTCGGCCACGTCCGTCGGCGCCAACGCGATCCAGCCGTCACCACCGGCCAGCGAGCCGCACCCGGTCCACGTCACCTCACCGGACGCGGTCAGCTCGTCCAGCAGCGCGGGGCGGTAGCCGGGCAGCCGCGCGGGCAGCACCAGCGACTCCACCGCGCTCGCGGGCAACGGCGCGCCCGCGAGCTGCTCGACCACCGAGTACACGTCGTCCACGGTCGGCGCGGACCGCAGCCGCCGACCCACCCCGTGCCAGGACGGCAGGAACCGGCCCAGCGCGGCGGGCTCCACGGGCTCCACCTCGGCCCGCAACCGGGCCAGCGACGCCCGCCGCAACCGCCGCAGCACCTCGGCGTCGCAGTACTCGGTGTGCGTGCCACCGGGTCTGAGCTCGCCGCGCACCAGCCGCCCGGTTGCCGCCATCCGCTCCAGCACGCCGGTCACCACGGCCACGCCCAGCCCGAACCGCTCCGCCGCCTCCACCGCGGGGAACGGCCCGTGCGTCCGCGCGTACCGCGACAGCAGGTCGCCCAACGGGTCGGCCACCGGCTCGGTGAACACCTCCGGCACGCCCACCGGCAGCGCCACGCCCAACGCGTCACGCACCCGGCCCGCGTCCTCGATCGTGATCACCCGGTCCTCGCCCGCGATGCGCACCCGGATCGCGCGCCGTTGCGCCACCAGGTCGGCCAGCCACTCCGGCCGCACGCCCCGGGCCAGCGCCTCGGCCTCGGACAGGTCGCCCAGGAACCGCAGCAGGTCCGCCGCACCCTCGACGTCACGCGCGTGCCGGTCGGGCGCGAGGCGCTGGAGGTTGCGCTCGACCTCCTCGACCACCTCCGGGTCGAGCAGCTCCCGGATCGCCTCCGACCCCAGCAGCTCCGCCAGCAACGCCGAGTCCAGCGACAACGCCGCCGCCCGCCGCTCGGCCAGCGGCGCGTCCGCCTCGTAGAGGAACATGCCGACGTAGCCGAACAGCAGGCTGCGCGCGAACGGCGACGGCGACGGGGTCTCCACCTCCACCACGCGCACCCGCCGGGCCCGGATGTCGGTCATCAGCTCCCGCAGCCCCGGCACGTCGTACACGTCCTGCAGGACCTCGCGCATGGCCTCCAGCACGACCGGGAAGCTCTCGTACTTCGCCGCCACCGACAGCAGCTGCGCCGCCCGCTGCCGCTGCTGCCACAACGGCGAGCGCTTGCGCGGATCACGCCGGGGCAGCAGCAGCGACCGCGCCGCGCACTCCCGGAACCGGGCCGCGAACAACGCCGAGCCGCCGACCTCGGCCACCACGACCTGCTCGACCTCTTCCGGGTCGAGCAGCACGTCGTCCGCACCGGCCACGACCTGCGCGCCGTCCAGGTCGACCGCGTCGGGCAGCCGGATCACGATCCCGTCGTCCGAGTGCGCCGCCTGCACCTCGATGCCGCGCCGTTCCCGCAGCCGGGCCGCGATCGCCAGCGCCCACGGCGCGTTGACCTGCGCGCCGAACGGCGAGTGCACCACCAGCCGCCAGTCGCCCAGCTCGTCGCGGAACCGCTCCACCAGCACGACCCGGTCGTTGGGCACGTGCCTGGTCGCCTCACGCTGCTCGCCCAGGTAGGCCAGCAGGTTCGAGGTCGCCCACGCGTCCAGCCCGGCCGACGCGGTCCGCTCGGCGGCCTTCGCGTCCTCCATCGTGGACACCTCGCGCAGGAACTTCCCCAACGCCCGCCCCAGCTCCAGCGGACGGCCCGGCGCGTCGCCCTTCCAGAACGGCATCCGCGCGGGCTGACCCGGCGCGGGCACCACGATCACCCGGTCGTGGGTGATGTCCTCGACCCGCCACGACGACGTGCCCAGCAGGAACGTGTCGCCGACCCGCGACTCGTAGACCATCTCCTCGTCCAGCTCGCCGACCCGCGAGCCGGGGCCGCGCTCGGACGGCGGCGTCATCACCGCGAACAGGCCGCGGTCGGGGATCGTGCCGCCGGAGGTCACCGCCAGCCGCTGTGCACCCGGCCTGCCGCGCAGCTCGCCCGTGATCCGGTCCCACGTGATGCGGGGCCTCAGCTCGCCGAACTCCTCGCTCGGGTACCGGCCCGCGAGCATGTCCAGCACCGCCTGCAACGCCGACTCCGGCAGCGCGGCGAACGGCGCGGCCCGCCGGACCAGCCCGGACAGCGACTCGACCGTCCACGTCTCCATCGCCACCATCGCCACGACGTGCTGCGCCAGCACGTCCAGCGGGTTGCGCGGGTACCGGACGGCCTCGATCGCGCCGTCGCGCATCCGCTCGGCCACCACCGCGCACGACACCAGGTCGCCCCGGAACTTGGGGAACATCACCCCGCGCGACACCGCGCCCACCTGGTGCCCGGCGCGGCCGACGCGTTGCAGGCCGGACGCCACCGTGGGCGGTGCCTCCACCTGCACCACCAGGTCGACCGCGCCCATGTCGATGCCCAGTTCCAGCGACGACGTGGCCACCACGCACGGCAGCCGGCCGGACTTCAGCTCCTCCTCGACCACCACCCGCTGCTCGCGCGACATGGAGCCGTGGTGGGCGCGGGCGATCGCGGCCGAGCGCTGGGTGGTGACGCCGGACTGGCCGGGTGCCTCGGCCGGGAACCGCTCCAGCTCCGCGGCCTCCTCGGCGAGCTCGTTGAGCCGCGCGGTGAGCCGCTCGGCCAGCCGCCGCGAGTTGGCGAACACGATGGTCGACCGGTGCTGCCGGACCAGCTCCAGCACCCGCTGCTCCACCGAGGGCCAGATCGACGTCCGCTGCTCCGCGCCCGCCGCCGACCCCGACACCTCGCCGGTCGGCTCGCCGAGCGTCGACATGTCCTCGACCGGCACCTCGACGCGCACCTCGATCGTCTTGGCCGTCTTCGGCTGCACGACCCGCACCGGACGACCGCCCGCGAGGAACGCGCCCACCTCCTCGACCGGCCGCACGGTCGCGGACAGCCCGATCCGCTGGGCGGGCCGCTCCAGCAGCGCGTCCAGCCGTTCCAGCGACAGCGCCAGGTGCGCGCCGCGCTTCGTGCCCGCGACCGCGTGCACCTCGTCGACGATCACCGTCTCGACACCGCGCAACGAGTCGCGCGCGGCCGAGGTGAGCACCAGGAACAGCGACTCGGGCGTGGTGACCAGCACGTCCGGCGGTGTGCGGGCGAACGCGCGCCGGGCGTCCGCGGGGGTGTCGCCCGTGCGCATGCCGACGGTGATGTCCGGTTCGGGCAGCGACAGCCGGTGCGAGGCCTGCCGGATGCCCGCCAGCGGTGCGCGGAGGTTGCGCTCCACGTCCACCGCCAGCGCCTTCAGCGGCGAGACGTACAGCACCCGGCACCGGCGCCTGGGCTCGGCGGGCTTGGGCTCCGACGCCAGCCGGTCCAGCGCCCAGAGGAACGCGGCCAGCGTCTTGCCCGACCCGGTGGGCGCGATGACCAGCGCGTGCTCACCCGCGGCCGCCGCCTCCCACGCGCCCGCCTGCGCCGCCGTGGGCGCGGCGAAGGCCCCGGCGAACCACTGCCGGGTCGCGGGGGAGAACGAGGCCAGAACATCCACCCCCACATACTGAACCAGGGGTCCGACATTTTTCGGTTGTGGCACGATCACTCCGTTCGAACCGAAGGGGTCACCGTGCGCGTCCTGTCCGTCGACCTGGGCACTTCCAACACCGTCGCGGTGCTCGCCGCGCACGGGCGGCCGCCCCGGGTCGTGGAGGTCGACGGCTCGGCCACCATGCCGTCGGCCGTCTACTGCGAGGAGGACGGCACGCTGGTCGTCGGCCGCGACGCCGAGCGCCGCGCCCGCCTCGACCCCGCCCGCTTCGAGCCCAACCCCAAGCGCCGGGTGGACGACGGCGTGCTGCTCCTGGGCGACAACGTGGTCCCGGTCACCGACGCGCTGGCCGCCGTGCTGCGCCGCGTGCTGGACGAGACCACCCGCCAGCTCGGCGGCGAGCCGCTGGACGAGGTCCGCCTCACCCACCCCGCGCAGTGGGGCCCGACGCGCCGCAACGTGCTGCTGTCCGCGGCCCGCCTGGCGGGCGTGAACGCCGAGGTCGTGCTGGTGCCCGAGCCGGTCGCCGCCGCCTCGCACTACGCCTCGCTGTCCGTCGGCCAGGCGCTGGCGGTCTACGACCTGGGCGCGGGCACGTTCGACGTGGCCATCGTCGGCGCGACCCAGAGCGGCTTCACCGTGCTCGCCGAGGACGGCCTGCCCGACCTGGGCGGCCTGGACGTCGACCAGGCGCTGCTGGAGCACGTCGGCCGGCAGGTCTCGCACCGCGACCCGGCGGCCTGGCAGCGGCTGCTGCGCCCCGAGTCGACCGCCGACCGCCGGGCCCGCCGCACGTTGCAGGAGGACGTGCGCGCGGCCAAGGAGTCGCTGTCGCGGCACGCGCACACCGAGGTGCCGATGCCGGAGCCGTTCGAGGACGTGCTGGTCAACCGCTCCGACCTGGAAGCGCTGGTCCGGCCGAGCATGATGCGCAGCGTGGAGCTGCTGGAGTCCACGATCCGCTCCACCGGCATGGCGCCCAACCAGCTCGCGGGCATCTACCTGGTGGGCGGGGCGAGCCGGATCCCGCTGGTCGCGAACATGATCGCCGAGCAGGTGCGGATCGTGCCGACGAGCCTGGACCAGCCCGAGACGGCGGTCGCTCTGGGCGCGCACCACGTGCCCAAGAACGGCGTGACGCCGCGCTCCCAGGAGCCGACCAGGCCCAGGGAGCCCGACACGGTCGTCACCAAGCCGGTGACCCCGCCCGCCGGGTACCAGGCCAACCCCGCGGTCAGCGGCGCGCACCCGGTGAACCCGGCGGTCAGCGGCCCCTACCAGGTCAACCCGAGCGCGAGCGGCGCGTACCAGGTCAACCCGGCGGTCAGCGGGCCCTACCAGGTCTACCCGCAGACCGGGCCGCAGCAGTTCAACTTCCCGTCCGTCGGCACGCGCCCGCGGGCCGGGTCGAAGAAGAAGCCCGACCGCAAGACGCTGCTGATCGCGGCGGGCGCGGTGGTGGTGCTCGTGGCGGCCGTGGTCGGCGGGATCTTCGCGTTCAGCGGGGTGGACGTGCCCAGCGCGCAGGAGTGCAAGAGCGACACCCAGCAGGACGACAAGGGCTTCACCGAGTGCCTGCGCCTGCTCGCGGGCACGGTCCCGGACACCAGCACGTGCAAGGCCGGCGGCACGCCCGGCGTGGGCGGCGTCGACGGCATCAAGGGCACCGTGGTCAGCTGCGCGGTGAAGGACGACTACTCGGTCCAGTACGTCCTCACCGAGACGGTGATCGGCGCGCAGCACGGCGCGGAGGCCGTGGTGCGCTCGCTCAAGGCAGACATGGTCGAGGCGCGGTGGGCGGGCAACGGCCTGACCGGCAAGTACCGGGCCGCCGCGGACGGCGGGCTGGGGCTGCTCGTGTTCACCGCCGACGACCTGCCGCTGCTGGGCATCGTGACCAGGAGCGGTGGCGAGGAGCTGACCGCCGACCAGGTGGCCGACTTCTTCGAGGCTGCGGTCCAACCCGGCACCTGAGACCCGGACGGTGGCTGGTAGGGCCCGGTCCCGCCTGGCACAGTCAAGATCATGACCGGGGTCGACGTCGTGCAGCGCAGGGTCCTGCGGGTGCTGGCGGTGACCCAGGTCCTCGGCGCGGCCGGCGTCACCATCGGCCTGGCGGTGAGCACGCTGATCGCGGCCGTGCTCGCCGACTCCGACGCGGTCGGCGGGATGGCGCAGACCGCCGCGGTGCTCGGCGCGGCCGCGTTCGCGCTGCCCGCGGCGCGGTTGGCGGCCCGCAGCGGACGCCGTCCCGCGCTGGTCCTGGGCTACGGCGCGGGCGCGGGCGGCGCGGCGGTGGCGGCGTGCGCCGTGGTGCTCGGCTCCTGGCAGGTGCTGCTGGTCGCGCTCGTGCTGTTCGGTGCGGCGTCCAGCGCGAACCTCGCCGCCCGGTACGCGGGCGCGGACCTGGCCCCACCGCACCGCCGAGCGCGCTCGCTGGCGCTGGTGGTGTGGGCGGCCACGATCGGCGCGGTGGCCGGGCCGAACCTGGCCGACCCGGCGGGGCAGGCGGCCGTGCGGCTGGGGCTGCCCGTGGGCGCGGGGCCGTACCTGCTGTCGGCCGCGCTGTTCGGCCTGGCCGCGCTGGTCGTCCTGCGGTTCCTGCGGCCCGACCCGCTGGCGCTGGCGAAGTCCGCCGTCGTCGCGCCTCCGGCCGTCACCAAGCGGTCGGTGGCGGTGTGGCGGTCCCTGCCGCCCGCCGGGAAGCTCGCGCTGGGCGGCGTGACGCTGTGCCACACCGCGATGGTGGGCCTGATGTCGATGACCCCCGTGCACATGGACCACGCGGGCTCGTCGTTGCGGGTCGTGGGCGTGGTGATCAGCCTGCACGTCGCCGCGATGTACGCGGCCAGCCCGCTGTTCGGGTGGATGGCCGACCGGCTCGGCCGGGTGCCGGTGCTGGCGATCGGCGCGGCGCTCGTGGTCGCCGCGTCCGGCATCGCGGGCATGGCGCCGTCGCACGACGCGCCGCAGCTGGCCGCCGGGCTGGCGCTGCTGGCGTTCGGCTGGTCGGCGGGCGTGGTGGCGGGTTCGGCGCTGCTCACCGAGTCGGTGGACGTGGTGGACCGGCCGGCCGCGCAGGGCCTGTCCGACCTGTGCATGAACGCGGGCGGCGCGCTCGGCGGCGTCACGGCGGGCATCGTGGTGACCGCGTGGTCCTACGCCGCGCTGGGCCTGGTCATCGGGTTCACCGCGCTGCCCCTGCTGGTGACGTGCCTGTTCGCGTCGTTGCAGCGGGTGCGCTGACGGGTGGTCAGCGCTTGCGGTTGTGCCAGAGCGCGCGCAGGCCGACCACGATCGCCGCGACGAGCCCGGCGATCACCGCGACCGTGGCGATCGGCGACGACATGCCCGTGGGGTCTTCCTGCAACAACAGCACGGGTCGAGGTTAGCGCGCGGCCGCCGCGAACTCGCGCACCCGGACCGTCTCGCCCGCCGTGCGCCAGACCATGCCCCACGCCAGCCGGGGCGCGCCCACCAGCGGCAGGAACGCGACCCTGGGGCGGGCGAAGTAGCCGGCCGCGTGCGCGCCCAGCGGGCTGACGCCCTCGCCGTCGGCGATCGCGGTGAGAAGTTCCTGGAAGGTCGTGACGTCCCGGCCGCGCTTGATCGGCGCGCCCTCGGGGGTCGTGTCACGCCAGTAGGCGGCGCGGAAGACAGTGTCGCGGGCCAGGTCCTCCAGCGTCACGACCTCCTGCCGCGTGAACGGGTGCGTGTCGGCCACGGCGAGCACCAGCGGCTCTTCGAGGACGACCGGGCCGGGCGTCAGGTCCGGCTCGTCGACCGGGAACAACGTCACCAGCACGTCCACCTCGTCAGCCCTGAGCAGTGAGAACGGGTCGGTGAACGGCGCTTCGCGCACGCGCACCTCGCTGTCCGGGTGACGGGCGCGGAACGTGTCGAGGACGTGGCCGACGAGATCGGCGACGGCAGGTGCTTCGAAGCCGACGCGCAGCAGCGACGTGCCGCGTGCGGACTCCACAGCGCGCGCTATGCCGTCCACGATCTGCTGGTAGGCCGGTGCCAGGTCGTCGCGCAGGCGTCGGCCGATGGGCGTGAGCGCGACCCGGCGGCTGGTCCGCTCGAACAGCGGCGCGCCGATGCGGCGTTCCAGCTGCTTGACGGATTGGCTGACGCGCGCCTGGGAGACGTGGAGCCGCTCGGCGGTGCGGCTGAAGTGCAGCTCCTCGGCCAGCGCCAGGAAGACCTCCAGGTCACGGCGTTCCATAACCGTCAGGTTATCGTTCCATGCGATCTCCGCCGTTGTTCGGGCCCGGCCCGGCGACGAGTCTCGACGTCATGGAAAACCCGCTGCTCGTCCGCGCCGCCCAGGCCGAAAAGCTCGACGCCGACCCCGCCGCCGTGGTCACCCTCCTCGCCGACCTCGACGGCCTGACCAGCAACCGCTCCACGTTCCGCGACGGCTCCGACGGCGCGCCGCCGCACTTCCACACCCGTGCGTCGGAGCTGTTCTTCGTGCTCGACGGCACGCTGCAAGTGCTGTTGGACACCGACGTGGTGACCTTGGAGCGCGGCGACTTCCTCGTCGTGCCGCCACGCGTGCCGCACGCCTTCGGCGCGCTCAAGGGCGCGGACGCGGACGCCCTGTTCGTCTTCACGCCGGGCATGGGCCGCTTCGACTACTACCGCCTGCTCGACCGCGTGCAGCGCGGTGAGGCGAGCCCCCAGGAGATCCGCGACTCGCAGGACCGGTTCGACAACCACTACGTCGACAGCCCGGCGTGGAAGGCGGCGCGCTAGCCTGGACCCGATGCGCATCACGATGTTCCGCAAGCTGATGGCGGGCGAGTTCGGCCAGGTCAGGGCGGAGATGGTGGCCCGGGACCACGTGCTGTCCGCCCTCGGCGGCCGGACTCCCGACCAGGCGTTGGAGGCGGGGTTGCCGGCCAAGGAGATCTGGCTGGCCGTCTGCGACGCGTTCGACGTGCCCGAACAGCGGCGGTGACCCGGTGTGTCGACCAGGTGGTCGAACACCTGTTCGGCTACACTCCCGACACGACCGGGTGACAACACCCCGCAGGTGACCTGGTCCCCACCGAAAAATGTCGGACCCCACCCGTAACGTCGGCCCCGACATCGCACCGCGACTCCAAGACACTCCGAGGTGGACTCCAGATGGCACCCCAGGCACCCGACCGGGACAAGGCCCTCGAGCTGGCCCTGGCCCAGATCGACAAGCAGTTCGGCAAGGGCTCGGTCATGCGGCTCGGCGAGGAAGGCCGCGCCCCGATCGAGGTGATCCCCACCGGCGCGATCGCGCTCGACGTGGCGCTCGGCATCGGCGGCCTGCCCCGCGGCCGCGTGGTCGAGATCTACGGGCCGGAGTCCTCCGGTAAGACGACGGTCGCGCTGCACTCCGTGGCCAACGCGCAGCGCAACGGCGGCATCGCGGCGTTCATCGACGCCGAGCACGCGCTCGACCCGGACTACGCGCGCAAGCTGGGCGTCGACACCGACGCGCTGCTGGTCTCGCAGCCCGACACCGGCGAGCAGGCGCTGGAGATCGCGGACATGCTGGTCCGCTCCGGCGCGCTCGACATCCTGGTCATCGACTCGGTGGCGGCCCTGGTGCCCCGCGCCGAGATCGAGGGCGAGATGGGTGACAACCACGTGGGTCTGCAGGCCCGCCTGATGAGCCAGGCGCTGCGCAAGATCACCGGCGCGCTCAGCTCGTCCAACACGACCGCGATCTTCATCAACCAGCTGCGCGAGAAGATCGGCGTGATGTTCGGCTCGCCCGAGACCACGACCGGTGGCAAGGCGCTGAAGTTCTACGCGTCGGTGCGGCTGGACGTGCGGCGCATCGAGACCCTGAAGGACGGCGGCGAGCCGGTCGGCAACCGCACCAGGGTCAAGGTCGTGAAGAACAAGGTGGCCCCGCCGTTCAAGCAGGCCGAGTTCGACATCCTCTACGGCGTGGGCATCAGCCGTGAGGGTTCGCTCATCGACATGGGTGTCGACCAGGGCATCCTGCGCAAGTCGGGTGCTTGGTACACCTACGAGGGCGACCAGCTGGGCCAGGGCAAGGAGAACGCGCGGAAGTTCCTGCGCGAGAACCCGGACGTGGCCAACGAGATCGAGAAGCGGATCAAGGACAAGCTGGGCATCGGCGCCACCCTCGACGCGGACGAGACCGCACCGGCGCCGGTCGAGTTCTAAGCGGGCGTGGCTGGACGAGGTGGCCGTGGTCGCGGGCCGTCCCGCGACCGTTCGGCCGACGAGGAGGAGCCGCGCCCGGTCGACCCGGCGAAGGAGCAGCGCAAGGCCGCGGACATCTGTTACGCGCTGCTCACCGCACGGGCCCGCACCCGCGTGGAGCTGAAGGACGCGCTGCTGCGCAAGGGCATCAGCGAGCAGACGGCCGAGCTGGTGCTGGCCAAGTTCGACCGGGCGGGCCTGATCGACGACGCCGCCTTCGCCGAGGTCTGGGTCCGCTCCCGGCACACCCACCAGGGCCTGGCCCGGCGTGCCCTGGCCATGGAACTGCGCCGCAAGGGCGTGGCGGACGAGGTGGCGGCCGAGGCCGTCGCCGCGGTGGACGACGAGGCCGAGGAAGACCGGGCGCGCGACCTGGTGCGCAAGAAGTTGCGCGCCATGGCGACCTTGGACGACACCACCAAGATCCGCCGCCTGGTCGCCGCCCTGGCCCGCAAGGGCTACGGCGAGGGCCTGGCCTACCGCGTGGTCCGCGACGAACTGCGCCGCGCGGGCGACGAGACCACGGCTCTGGACGACCTGCTCTAGCCCCACCACCGTCCGCCGCGACCTCCGGGGGAGTGGCGGCGGCAGGGTTGGGCTGAGTTCGGGGTGAGCCGGCGCGGGGCACATCGGCTGGGTGCCGGACGGGTTGGCGGGCTGCGGTCCGACCGGCGGGTCGCGTGGGCCAGGCTGCGCGAGAGCCGGGCTTGGCTGATGCGGGCCGGCCAAGCCCAGGTGCGGGCTGAAGCTAGCGAGGGCTGGAGTGGGCAGGCGGGAACGCGGTTGCGGCTGGTGCTCGCTGGAGCCGGCGCGGGGTGAGGGTGGGCTCGGCTGGCGCGGGGTGGAGTCGGACTGGCGGGCACGCGGCTGCGGCTGGTGCAGGCCGGTTGGCTGGCGTGCGCTGGAGCCGGGCTTGGGCTGAGGCGGGCCGGCCAAGCCCAGGTGTGGGCTGGAGTTAGCGTGGGCTGGAGCGGGCAGCCGGGAACGCGGCTGCGGCTGGTGCTCGCTGGAGCCGGCGCGGGGTGGAGCTGGGCTGGCGCGGGCTGGGCTGGCGCGGGTTGGAGTCGGGATGGGCCAGCGCGGACGGGCGGGAACGCGGCTGCGGCTGCGGCACGCTGCGTTGACCGGCGTGCGCTGGGGCTGTGGCCGGTTGGAGGGCACGCCGTTGCGGCTGGTGTCGTTGGACTCGGTGCGGGTTGGAGTTGGGCCGGTGTGCGCTGGGGCCGGCGCGGGCTGCTGCACCCGCCACCAGCGCTCACCTCAGGACAGCGCGCGGGTCAGGCGCCAGTACTGGCGCTTCTTCTCCTCGCGCACCACGACACCGAGGCGGCTCAGTTCTTCGCGCAGCTCGTGCGCGTCGTCCTGGTCGCCCTTGCGCAACGCCTCGGCCCGCACCTTCAGCAACGCGTTCGCCCCCGGCGGGAGGTCCGGCGTCCCGTCGACCCACCGCCGGTAGTCCTCGTGGTACGGGTCGCCGTCCAGCCACTGGTAGCCGTGCGTCTGGAACGCCTCGGCCAGCGCCTCCGGCTTCAGGTCGTGCGTCTCCCGCGCCAGCTCGCCGGTGTCCACACCGAGCAGCACGAGCTTCTTGCCGTCGAGGAACACCCCGGACACCAACGTCCGGTCGAAGCTGCGGTGCCGGCCGCCCCTCAGCAGCTCGACGCCCTCGTTGAACACCTCGACCACCAGCCGCTCGTGCGCGGCGATCCCGGCCACCAGCAACCCGAGCACCGCGCCCACGGCCACCGAACCGATCGTCGCCCACGGCTCCGGGATGGAGGCCACCAGCCGGAACGGCCCCTGCATCGGGGCCCACGACAGGTCGGCCACCCACCCGGCGATCGACTTCAGGCCCCACACCACCAGCGCGCCCAGCACCGGGAACCCGACCGACACCACGGCCACCTGGCCACGCGGCTCGGCGACCACTGTGGTTCGTCGCGCGTCCATCCCCCACTACCTCCCCAGAAGTGAGCCCTCAACTTATCGCCGTAGCCTGTGGCGGTGGGGATCAGGGCCGAGCACGTGGTGTGGGACTGGAACGGGACCCTGTTCGCCGACAACGACGCCGTGCTCGCCGCGGTCAACCGGGTCTGCGCCGACTTCGGCCACGGCGCCGTCACGCTGGAGCACTGGCGCGAGGTGTTCAGCCGACCGATCAAGGACTGCTACGAGCGGCTGTTCGGCCGTCCGCTCAGCGCCGCCGACTGGGCCCGCGTCGACCTCGTCTACCACGCCGAGTACCGGGCGTCGATGGACCGCTGCGGGCTGGCGGTCGGCGTGCCCGGCCACCTCGCCGCGCTGCGCCACACCCAGTCGCTGCTGTCGATGTGGTTCCACGACGAGCTGGTCCCGCTGGTCACCCGCTTCGGCCTGCACGAGCTGTTCCGCCGCGTGGACGGCCTCAAGTCCGCTGGCGACGGCGGCTCGAAGGCCGAGCACCTCGCCGAGCACCTGGACGCCCTCGACCTGCGCCCGCGTGACGTCGTCCTGATCGGCGACGTGGCCGACGACGCGGAAGCCGCCCGGCACGTGGGCGCCCAGGTCGTCCTGGTCGCCACCGGCACCAGCTCGCGCGCCGCCCTCGAGCGGACCGGCGCGCCGGTCGCCGACTCGATCCCGGAAGCGCTCGCCCACCTGGCATGACGGAGGGCGCCTCCCACCGCGAAGGGGAAGACGCCCTCGGTCGAGCACTACAGCGCCGACGCGGCCCGCGCCAGCTCCTCGATCCGGGCCCAGTCGCCCGACGCCAGCGCGTCCTTGGGCGCGAGCCACGACCCGCCCACGCACCCGACGTTCGGCAGCGCCAGGTAGTTCGGCGCGGTCGCGGGCGTGATGCCGCCGGTCGGGCAGAACCGCAGGCCGGGCAGCGGGCCACCGATCGACTTGAGGTAGTCCACACCGCCCGCGGCCTCGGCCGGGAAGAACTTCAGCGACGTCAGCCCGCGCTCGGCCAGCCGCATCGCCTCGGACACGGTCGCCGCGCCCGGCAGGAACGGCAGCCCGGTGTCCTCGGCCGCGTTCAGCACCCGGTCCGTGGACCCCGGCGTCACGAGGAACGCCGCACCGGCCTTGGCCGCCTGCTCGGCGTGCTCCGGCGCGGTCACGGTGCCCGCGCCGATCACGATGCCCGGCACCTCCGCCGCGACCCGCTCGATCGCGGCCAGCGCCGCGGGCGTGCGCAGCGTCAGCTCGATCACGCGCACACCGCCGCGCAGCAACGCCTCCGCCAGCGGCACGGCGTGCTCGGCGTCGTCCACGACGACGACCGGGATGACGGGGGACAGCGCCAGCAGATCCGCCGCCGTCGCGTGAGCCGGGGCGTTGGTCACCGGGACACCTCCTGGTTGAACTGGCCTTCGAAGTGCGAGGCCGCGATCGGTCCGAACACGCTCGCGCCCCGGTCGGCGGGCCCGACCGCCCGGCGCAGCGCGGCGAACAGCTCCCGGCCCGTGCCGGTCCACGCCTGCGCGTCCGGCGGGAAGTCCACCAGATCGCGCGCGGCCAGCTCCGCCGGGTCCACGAACGCCTCCAGCGTGCCGGTCTCGGCGTCCAGCCGCAGCACGTCGCCGTCGCGCACGCGGGCCAGCGGGCCGCCGACGGCCGCCTCCGGGGTGAGCTGGATGGCGGCCGGGATCTTGCCCGACGCGCCGGACATCCGCCCGTCGGTGACCAGCGCGACCTTGAAGCCCCGGTCCATCAGCACGCCCAGCGCGGGCGTCAGCTTGTGCAGCTCGGGCATCCCGTTGGCCTGCGGGCCCTGCTGCCGCACCACCACGACCACGTCCCGCTCCAGCTCACCGGCCTGGAACGCGGCGCTGAACGCCTCCTGCGAGGTGAACACCCGCGCGGGGGCCTCGACGACCCGGTGCTCCGGCTTGACCGCCGACACCTTGATCACCGCGCGGCCCAGGTTGCCCGACAGCATGCGCAGGCCGCCGTCGGCCGCGAACGGGTCGGTCGCGGGCCGCAGCACGTCGGTGTCCAGCGAGTGCGGCGGGCCCGGCCGCCACTGGAGCACGCCCTCGACCAGCACCGGCTCCTGCCGGTAGCGGTGCAGCCCGTCACCGGCCACGGTCTTCACGTCGGCGTGCAGCAGGCCCGCGTCCAGCAGCGTCGACACCAGGAACGACACGCCGCCCGCGGCCTGGAAGTGGTTGATGTCGGCCGAGCCGTTCGGGTAGACGCGGGCCAGCAGCGGCACCACCGAGGACAGCTCGGAGAAGTCGTCCCAGCTCAGCTCGATGCCCGCGGCCGACGCGATGGCGACCAGGTGCATCGTGTGGTTGGTCGACCCGCCGGTGGCCAGCAGCGCGATCACGCCGTTGACCACGGACTTCACGTCCACCACGTGCCCGACCGGGGTGTAGTCCGCGCCCCGGCTGATCTCCACCGCGCGCCGGGCGGCCTCCTCGGTCAGCGCCTTGCGCAGCTTGGTGCCCGGCGGCACGAAGCTCGCGCCGGGCAGGTGCAGGCCCATGACCTCCACGACGAGCTGGTTGGAGTTCGCCGTGCCGTAGAACGTGCAGGTCCCGGGGCTGTGGTAGGACTGCGCCTCGGCTTCGAGCAGGTCCTCGCGGGTGGCCTTGTTCTCCGCGAACAGCTGCCGGACCCGGGCCTTCTCCGAGTTGGGCAGGCCGGAGTGCATGGGGCCCGCGGGCACCAGGATCGCGGGCAGGTGGCCGAACGACAGCGCGCCGATCAGCAGGCCGGGCACGATCTTGTCGCACACGCCGAGCAGCAGCGCCGAGTCGAACATCTCGTGCGACAGGGCGATGCCGGTGGCCATGGCGATGACCTCCCGGCTGAACAGGGACAGCTCCATGCCCGCGCGGCCCTGGGTGATGCCGTCGCACATGGCGGGCACGCCGCCCGCGAACTGCGCCACGCCGCCGACGGCCCGCGCCGCGTCCTTGATCCACGCCGGGTACTCGTGCATCGGCTGATGGGCCGACAGCATGTCGTTGTAAGCGGACACGATCGCCACGTTGGGGCGACGAAGTGCCCGAAGGAGGTCTTTGTCACCGCCCGTGATCCCGGCGAAACCGTGCGCCAGGTTGCTGCACGCCATGTCGCGGCGGGCGGGGCCCTCCTGGTGGGCCGCGGCGATGCGTTCGAGGTAGGCGGACCGGCCGGCGGCGCTGCGGGCGGCGATTCGAGCCGTCACTTCGGCGACGACGGGATGCACGCTCATGGTTCGCTGTCTCCGGTGATGATCACGGGCCGTGGTGGGCCCGGTGGGACGACAGCGCTGGCGTCGCACGGACGGACGTGACAGCAAGCACACTATGTCACGACACATGATCGTGACAAAAACGATTCAGATCCTGAGACGCGACTCGGACGCTTGTGGTGCTTGTCACAGCGCCTTCCACTTGGCAGAGTCGGCACACGGACCGACCCGAGGGAGGTGCTGACCATGACGTCCTCCGAGATCGTGGAGCTGCGCCGGGCGCTTGGCCAACTGCGCCACTGCGTCGGCAGCCTGCGCGCACGATACGGCGACGTGGCCGCGGTGCAGAGGCTCGCCAACGACGTCGAGCGGCTGGACATCGACGCGACCGAGCTGATGGACCTGGACCGCACGCCCCGACCGCGCGAAGCGCCTCGGGTCGAACGGGAGGTCGTCGTCGTCCCGGACACGCCGTACGACCCGAAGCTGTGGCACGACGCCGACGACGAAGGGCTCGGCGGCTACCGCAGCCACCGAACCTGACCCGACCCGGAGACCGGCCCCCGCGTGAGAACGCGGGGGCCGCTCCCGTTTCAGGCCCGGTTGTGTGTTCCAAACCACATTGTGTCCCGCACCACAACGACGTGGAACGAGGTGAGGTATGAGGGCGCAGATAGCCCAGCGCACGTTGCGCACGGACCGGTGGTGGCTGCCGCCGTTGGCGACGTTCGCGGGCCTGCTCCTGATTTCGATCTACGCGGCCGTGCGGACCTTCATGGGCGACTACTACTGGGTGGACGACTACCGCTACCTGACGCCCATGTACTCGCCCTGCCTGAGCCAGGAGTGCCTGCCGAACGCGGCGCACTTCGGCCGGCCGCTGCCCGAGCTGCCGGGTTTCCTCACGCCGCCGGTGGTGATCATCCCGTTCCTGCTCGGCTTCCGGGTGACCTGCTACTACTACCGCAAGGCGTACTACCGGGCGGCGTGGATGTCCCCGCCCGCGTGCGCGGTGGCCGAGCCGCACGCCAAGTACACCGGTGAGACCCGCTTCCCGCTGATCGCGCAGAACCTGCACCGCTACTTCTTCTACGCGGCCTCACTGCTGCTGCTGATCAACATCTACGACGCGTTCTACGCCTTCACCACCGGCATCGGCCTGGGCAACATCGTGCTGCTGGTCAACGTCGGGCTCCTGGCCGCGTACACGCTGTCGTGCCACTCGTGCCGCCACATCGCGGGCGGGCGGCTCAAGCACTTCTCCAAGCACCCGGTCCGGTACTGGGCGTGGACGCAGATCTCCAAGCTCAACGCCAGGCACATGCAGTTGGCGTGGGCCTCGCTCATCTTCGTCTGCGTCACGGACCTCTACGTCGCGCTGGTCGCCTCCGGGACGATCGCCGACCTCCGATTCGTCAACTGAGGAGTGGTTTTGCCCGAGCTGGAACGGCATTCGTTCGACGTGCTCGTGATCGGCGCCGGCGGTGCGGGGTTGCGCGCCGCGATCGAGGCGCGCGAGCACGGGATGCGCACGGCGGTGCTGTGCAAGTCGTTGTTCGGCAAGGCGCACACGGTGATGGCCGAGGGCGGCATCGCGGCGGCCATGGGGAACGTGAACTCGAACGACAACTGGCAGGTGCACTTCCGCGACACCATGCGCGGCGGGAAGTTCCTGAACAACTGGCGGATGGCCGAGCTGCACGCCAAGGAGGCCCCGGACCGGGTGTGGGAGCTGGAGACCTACGGCGCGCTGTTCGACCGCACCAAGGACGGTCGGATCAGCCAGCGCAACTTCGGCGGCCACGAGTACCCGCGCCTGGCGCACGTCGGCGACCGCACCGGGTTGGAGCTGATCCGCAGCCTCCAGCAGAAGGTCGTGTCCCTCCAGCAGGACGACTTCGCCGAGACCGGCGACTACGAGTCGCGGCTGCGGGTGTTCCAGGAGTTCACCGTCACCGACCTGGTCCTGGACGACGGCCGGGTGGCCGGCGCGTTCGGCTACTGGCGCGAGTCGGGCCGATTCGTGCTGTTCGAGGCGCCCGCCGTGGTGCTCGCCACCGGCGGCATCGGCAAGTCGTTCAAGGTGACGTCGAACTCCTGGGAGTACACCGGCGACGGCCACGCCCTGGCCCTGCGCGCGGGCGCGTCCCTGATCAACATGGAGTTCGTGCAGTTCCACCCGACCGGCATGGTCTGGCCGCCGTCGGTGAAGGGCATCCTGGTCACCGAGTCGGTCCGCGGTGACGGCGGGGTGCTGCGCAACTCCGACGGCAAGCGGTTCATGTTCGACTACATCCCCGAGGTGTTCAAGGACAAGTACGCCGACAACGAGGCCGAGGCCGACCGCTGGTACACCGACCCGGGCAACAACCGGCGGCCGCCGGAGCTGCTGCCCCGCGACGAGGTGGCCCGCGCCATCAACTCCGAGGTCAAGGCCGGGCGCGGCTCCGAGCACGGCGGCGTGTTCCTGGACGTGTCCACGCGCCTGCCCGCCGAGGAGATCATGCGGCGGCTGCCGTCGATGCACCACCAGTTCAAGGAGCTGGCCGACGTCGACATCACCGCGCAGCCGATGGAGGTCGGGCCGACCTGCCACTACGTGATGGGCGGGGTGCGGGTCGACCCGGACACGGGCGCGTCGTCGGTGCCGGGGCTGTTCGCGGCGGGCGAGGTGTCCGGCGGGATGCACGGCTCCAACCGGCTGGGCGGCAACTCGTTGTCCGACCTGCTGGTGTTCGGCCGCCGCGCGGGCGCCGGCGCGTCGGACTACGTGGCAGGGCTGTCGGCCCGGCCGGTGTGCTCGGACGAGGCGGTGGCCGAGGCGGAACGGACCGCCGTGGCCCCGTTCTCCGGTTCCGACGCGGGCGGGGAGAACCCGTACACGCTGCACATGGAGTTGCAGCAGGCGATGAACGACCTGGTCGGCATCATCCGGCGGGCCGAGGAGATGGAGCAGGCCGTCGAGCGGCTGGAGGAGCTGAAGCGGCGGGCCGCGACCGTGGTGGTCGAGGGGCACCGGCAGTTCAACCCCGGCTGGCACCTGGCGCTGGACCTGCGCAACATGCTGCTGGTCAGCGAGTGCGTGGCGCGGGCCGCGCTGCTGCGCACGGAGAGCCGCGGGGGTCACACCCGTGACGACTACCCGAGCATGGACGCCGAGTGGCGGCGCAAGCTGCTGGTCTGCACGCTGTCCGGCTCGTCGGTCGAGGTGGTGGAGGAGCCGCAGGTCCCGATCCGGCCCGACCTGCTGGAGCTGTTCGAGCACAGCGAGTTGCAGAAGTACCTGACCGCCGACGAGCTGGAGGGCTGACATGGGGTACCAGGGGCACTTCCGGGTGTGGCGCGGCTCGGCCGAGGGCGGTGGCCTGGAGGACTTCACCGTCGAGGTCAACGAGGGCGAGGTCGTGCTCGACGTGATCCACCGGTTGCAGGCCACGCAGACGCCCGACCTGGCCGTGCGGTGGAACTGCAAGGCGGGCAAGTGCGGCTCGTGCTCGGCGGAGATCAACGGCAAGCCCAGGCTGCTGTGCATGACGCGGATGTCGGTGTTCGCGGAGGACGAGACGGTGACCGTGACGCCGATGCGCACGTTCCCGGTGATCCGTGACCTGGTCACGGACGTCTCGTACAACTACCGGAAAGCGCGTGAAATCCCCGCGTTCAAGCCGCCGGAGGGCGTGGCGCCGGGGGAGTACCGGATGCAGCAGGTCGACGTGGAGCGCTCGCAGGAGTTCCGCAAGTGCATCGAGTGCTTCCTGTGCAACAACACGTGCCACGTCATCCGCGACCACGAGGAGAACAAGGAGTCGTTCGCCGGGCCCCGGTTCCTCATGCGGGTGGCGGAGCTGGAGATGCACCCGCTGGACGAGGCGGACCGGGTGCAGCAGGCGCAGTCCTCGCACGGCCTGGGGCTGTGCAACATCACCAAGTGCTGCACCGAGGTGTGCCCGGAGCACATCAAGATCACCGACAACGCCCTGATCCCCATGAAGGAACGCGTGGCCGACCGCCGCTACGACCCGATCGTGTGGCTGGGCAACAAGCTGTTCCGGCGGTCCTGACGGCCGACCCGCGTTGCGTCACACCCGGTGGCGCAACGCGGGACGGCGGGCGACCCGCCGCAGGTCGGGGACCAGGCTGACGAGGCCGAGCACCGCGAGCCCCGCACCCAGCCACAGCGGCGCGCGCAGGCCGTGGTCGGTGATGAGCAGGCCGCCCAGCCACGAGCCGATGATGATCCCGAGCGTGATGAACGAGCCGTGCACGGTGTTGACCAGCGGGCCCGTGTCACCCGCCCGCTGGACCCGCGTGACCAGGGCCGGGTTCATCGTGACACCGACCAGGCCGATGCCGAGCAGGCCGGCCACTGCGAGCACGTCGACGTGGGCGAACAGGGCGAAGCCGGTGAGGAACAGGGCGTTGAGGCCCAGGCCGACGACCAGCGCCGGGAGCGCGTGCCGGTCGGCGAACTGGCCGACGACGTGGTTGCCGACGAGCGTGGCGACGCCGTAGGCGATCAGCAGCAACGGCACCGTGGTGGGGGCGAAGCCGGTGACCTCGGTGAGGATCGGGTTGACGTAGCTGAACATGGCGAACGTGGCGCCGATGGCGAACGTGCTGGTGGACAGCACCAGCCACAGCTTCGGCCGGGCGACGGAACGCAGTTCGGCGCGCACGCCCCCGTCGCCGTTGACGCGGTCGAGCCGCGGCACGCCCGCGACCGTGCCGGCAGCGGCCACGACGGTGAGCGCCGCGATGCCCCAGAACGCCGCCCGCCACCCCAGGTGCTCGCCGATGAACGTGGCCAGCGGCAGGCCCAGCAGCGTGCCGAGCATGAGCCCGTTCAGCACGGTCGCGGTGGCGCGGCCGCGCAGGTCCGGCGCGACCACGGCGGAGGTGACCGAGAGCGCCACGCCGAAGAACGCCTGGGACGCCGCGCCGGTGATGACGCGGGCGGCCAGCATCACGTCGTAGCCGGTGGCGGTGGCGGCCAGGACGTTGCCGACGAGGAAGACGGCGAACAGCGCCATCAGCGCGGGCTTGGGGCGCAGGCGCAGCATCAGCACGGTGAGCAGGGGGCCGCCGACGGCCATCGCGGCGGCGAACGCCGTGATCAGGTAGCCGATCTCGGGGATGGTGACGTGCAGGCCGGCGGCCATCTGCGGCATGAGGCCGGCGACGACGAACTCGCTGGTCACCATGGCGAAGATGCCGAGGGCGAGCAGGTGGACGACTCGGGGCATGGTGGTGCTCCTGTTTTGTATTGATCTGTCCAAAACCTGGGCGGCAGAAAGGGCGTCGTTCTTGAGGTGTGGTCAGAGGGCTTCGAGCGCGGTGTCCGCGATGGCCTTCAACGTCGGGATGTCCGCGCCACCCTGCCCGGCGACGCGCAGGCCCGCGATGACCGCGTTGAGGAAGCGCGCCAGCTCCGCGGGACTCCTCCGCGAGGTGAACTGGCCGTCGCGTTGACCGACGCGGATGACCGCTTCGAGCGAGTCCAGCCTGCGTTGCTGGTCACGGGCCACCAGGGCGGCGGCCTCCGGGTCGCGCGCGGCCAGCTCCACGGTCGTGTTGACGGTCAGGCAGCCGATCCCGCGCTCGTCGCGCCGGTTCTCCACCTCGCCCGCGATGATCGCGTCGAACAGGGCGTGCACCCGGTCCCGCGCCGTCCGCGTCTCGTCGTCGAGCAGGGCGAGCTGGTTGGTGGTCATGAGCTCGGTGTAGCGGACGAGGGAGCGCTTGAAGAGCTCGTGCTTGCTGCTGAACGTGTTGTAGATGCTGCTGCGCCCCAGCCCGGTGGCGCGGCACAGGTCCTCGGTGGACGTGGCCTCGTAGCCGTTCACCCAGAACGTGCGCATGGCGGCGTCGAGCGCCTGCTCCTCGTCGAACTCCTTGGGTCGGGGCACGAGGTCACCGTAGCAGGTTTTGGACCGACCTATCCAGAATAGGCGAGCCGGGCCGCCACCCAGAAGAACACCTTCGGGTCACCCAGCCCGGAGGCGGTGAGCCAGTCGGCCGCGACCCGCGCCTGAGACTCGTCCTGGACGAGCCCCCAGCGACCCGGACGGACGCCGGTCGCCCGCCGCACGTCGTCGACCAGGCCGCCGAGGCAGGTCCAGGTGTGCCAGGTCCCGCTGTCGTAGCCGACCAGCTCGAACCCGAGCACGTCGGTCGCGGTGACGGGCTCGGCGCGGGCCAGGCGTTCCGGCAGGCTGCCCGCCGACACGTCCCAACCGCCCTCGCGCACGTCCGCCAGCAGGGGCTCGACGTCTTGGCCGGCGATCCCGACCTCCAGCACGTGCAAGTCGTCCCGTCCGGCCCGCGCCGCCTCGGCGGACTCCCGGTCACCGAACCACTCGTCCCAGTCGACCCGAGGCACCAACGTCGTGACGCAGCCGCTCATCGACACCAGCTCACCCGACGGCAGCCCGACATCCTGCCAATCCCGCCGCCCCTCCCGCGCGACCACGCGGTAACCGGCCAGGACGTGCGCCATCAGTGCCACCTCCGGGGCGTCCCGCCCGCGCGTCGAGCGATGCTGGTGGAGTGCACTTGTTCCTGCCGTGCGCTGTTCATCCGGCTGTCACGCGATCAGCTGCCCTCGGTCCAGTAGCGCTGGAGCCTGGCGACCGCTTCGTCCCTGCTCATCCCGGCCACCTCGGACTCGTCGAGGCCGACACGCGTGATCAGCAGGTGCACGAGGTCGGCGGGCAGGGCTGCCACCGGCGGCTCGGGCGTCCCGCGAGCAGGTTTGACGCCATCCTGCACGCATGACCAGAACGCCGGATCGTCGACGTCGAGTTGATCGCGGAGGATGTGCTTCCAGATGCCCTGCCCGTAGCCGGTGCGGTCTACCGGGTGCGAGATGCGGGTGCGCAGGACCCTGCCGTCGACAAGATCGAGTTCGTACGTGACGTGATGCGTTCCGGTTCGGCCGCGGGCGTCGCGCACTCGGCGCCATTCCTCGACCTGGCAGAACGCCTCGTGATCCTCGCGCGTCGGCTCCGGCCAGGAAGTCACCGCGCGGCACCGACGAGCCAGTCGCGCAGCTGCTCGTCGTCGCTGAAGCTGATCAGCTGCACCAATCCCCAGTTGTCACGGTGGTTCGGAGCGTTGAGCAGGCGCTCCTGCCAGTCTTCCGCGTACTCGCGCAGAGCGTCGATCATCTCGGCGATCGCTTCGTCGAACGACGCGCCGTCAGCCGCCACTGGCAGTCCTGGGATGAACACCGACCAGCCGCCGGCCTCCGGGACGACCTGGGCGCGCGAAGGAACGATCGATGCGAGGAAGTGGCGCAGCCGCTTGACGTCCACGACGGCCGTCGTGGCGGAGTCACGTCGAACCGTGGCGACTCGCCCCTGCTCTGCGGCATCCAGCAAGTCCTTCAGATGTGCGCGAGCCTCGGTGTAGCTGTCGTAGTGAACAGCAGACATGCCGGCCTCCCAGGGTGGTCCTCACCAGGATGTCCCTGAGGGCTAAGTACGTCAAGTACGTGACGTACTTAGGTGGAGGTGTTGCGTCGGATGCAACCGCGAGCGAGCATGGCAGAGCCGGGGCAACCCGTTGCCCCGGCTCTGACCAGGTAATTCACCCGCTAGAGGCGCTCAGGCTCAGCTGCAGCCCGAGGTGGAGCCGCAGCCCTCGCACAGGTAGCACGAGCCGGCCGGGCGCATCTTCGTGCCGCACGTCATGCACAGCGGCGCGTCGGCGGCCTTGCCCAGGTGCAGCTCGAGCAGTTCCGTGGAGCTGCCCACCTTGATGTCCTGCGGCTTGGAGGTCTTCTCCGCGGGAGCCGGGTCGGCGGTCGGGGTGGCGTCGACCGACGTGCGCAGGCCCTCCAGGTCCACGTCACCGTTGCCGTAGTCGGACGAGACCTGCGCGGTGCGCTCGTCGGCGGTGAAGATGCCGAGCTGGGCCCGCTTCTCGAACGGCAGGTAGTCGAGCGCCAGCCGGCGGAACAGGTAGTCCAGGACGCTGGTCGCGATGCGGACGTCCGGGTCGTCGGTCATGCCCGCCGGCTCGAAGCGCAGGTTCTGGAACTTCGAGACGTAGAACTCCAACGGGATGCCGTACTGCAGGCCGACCGAGATCGACATGGAGAACGCGTCCATCACGCCGGCCAGCGTCGAGCCCTGCTTGCCCAGCTTGACGAAGATCTCGCCCAGGCCGTCGTCGGGGTACGAACCGGCGTGCAGGTAGCCCTCCGCGCCGCCGACCGTGAACGACACCGTCTGCGACGGGCGCTTCTTCGGCAGCCGCTTGCGCACCGGGCGGTACTCCACGACCGTCTCGGTCTTGGCCTCCGACGACGCGACCGACGACGACTTGGCCGACTTGCCCGCCGACAGCGGCTGGCCGACCTTGCAGTTGTCGCGGTAGATCGCCAGCGCCTTCAGGCCCAGCTTCCAACCCTGGTAGTAGATCTCCTCGACGTCCTCGACGGTCGCCGTCTCCGGCATGTTCACCGTCTTGGAGATCGCGCCCGAGATGAACGGCTGCACCGCGGCCATCATCCGCACGTGGCCCATCGGCGCGATGGAGCGCTCGCCCATCGCGCAGTCGAACACCTCGTAGTGCTCGAGCTTGAGGCCCGGCGCGTCCACCACGTGGCCGTGCTCGCCGATGAACTCGACGATCGCCTCGATCTGCTCCTGCTGGTAGCCCAGCGACTTCAGCGCGCGCGGCACGGTCTGGTTGACGATCTGCATCGAGCCGCCGCCGACCAGCTTCTTGAACTTCACCAGCGCCAGGTCCGGCTCGATGCCGGTCGTGTCGCAGTCCATCATCAGGCCGATGGTGCCGGTGGGTGCGAGCACGCTGGCCTGCGCGTTGCGCCAGCCGTTGCGGGCGCCGATCTTCTGGCACTCCTGCCACGCCTTGGTCGCGACCTTCTGCACCGCCGCGTCGTTCGCGTGGTAGGTGCGCAGCATGTCGTTCGCGGCCGAGTGCTTGCGGATGACCCGCTGGTGCGCCTCGGCGTTGCGGGCGTAGCCGTCGTACGGGCCGACGATGCCCGCCAGCTCGGCGGACCGCTTGTACGCCACGGCCTGCATCAGCGACGTGATCGAGGCGGCCAGCGCGCGGCCGCCCTCGGAGTCGTACGCGTGGCCGGTCGCCATGAGCAGCGCGCCCAGGTTGGCGTAGCCGATGCCCAGCTGGCGGAACGCGCGGGTCGTCTCGCCGATCGCGGGGGTCGGGAAGTCCGCGAAGCAGATCGAGATGTCCATCGCGGTGATGATCAGCTCGACCGACTTGGCGAACAGCTCCGCGTTGAACGTGCCGTCGTCGGACAGGAACTTCATCAGGTTCAACGACGCCAGGTTGCAGCTGGAGTTGTCCAGGTGCATGTACTCCGAGCACGGGTTCGAGGCCGTGATGCGGCCCGACTCCGGCGTGGTGTGCCAGTCGTTGATCGTGCCGTCGTACTGGATGCCCGGGTCGGCGCACTCCCACGCGGCCTGCGCCAGCTTGCGGAACAGGTCCTTGGCGTCGACGTGCTCGATGACCTCGCCGGTCTGGCGGGCGCGCAGGCCGAACTGCCCGCCGTTCTCGTAGGCGTGCATGAACTCGTCGGACACGCGGACCGAGTTGTTCGCGTTCTGGTACTGCACGGACACGATGTCCTTGCCGCCCAGGTCCATGTCGAACCCGGCGTCGCGCAGCGCGCGGACCTTGTCCTCTTCGCGCGCCTTGGTCTGGATGAACTCCTCGACGTCGGGGTGGTCGACGTCCAGCACGACCATCTTCGCCGCGCGGCGGGTCGCGCCACCGGACTTGATGGTGCCCGCGGAGGCGTCCGCGCCGCGCATGAACGACACCGGGCCCGACGCCGTGCCGCCGGAGGACAGCAGCTCCTTGGACGAGCGGATGCGCGAGAGGTTCAGGCCCGCGCCGGAGCCGCCCTTGAAGATCAGGCCCTCCTCGCGGTACCAGTTCAGGATCGACTCCATCGTGTCGTCGACCGACAGGATGAAGCAGGCGCTGACCTGCTGCGGCGAGCTCGTGCCGACGTTGAACCACACCGGCGAGTTGAAGCTGAACACCTGGTGCAGCAGCATCCAGGTCAGCTCGTGCTCGTAGATCTCGGCGTCGTCCTCGGTGGCGAAGTACCCGTGCTTGACGCCCGCCTCGACGTAGGTCTTCACCACGCGGTCGATGAGCTGCTTGAGGCTGTGCTCGCGCTGCGGCGTGCCCACCGCGCCGCGGAAGTACTTGCTGGTGACGATGTTGGTGGCGTTGACCGACCAGAAGTCGGGGAACTCGACGCCCCGCTGCTCGAAGTTCACCGAGCCGTCGCGCCAGTTCGTCATCACGACGTCGCGGTGCTCCCAGGTGACCTCGTCATAGGGGTGCTTGCCCGCGGTGGTGTAGACGCGCTCCACCTTCAGCTTGGCGTTCTTGTCCCCCGCGCCGTTGCGGGTGGCCGTCCTCTTGCTGGAGCCACCGACGGTCTCCGTCATCCCGGGTCCCTCTCGTCTTGCTCGTCTTGGAAATTTCTCGCACGCGACCACGTCCGGGCTCCCCCCGTCCGAGGCGGTCGCGCGTTGTCCTGCGTCGCGTCCGCTCAGTCGTCAGTGCGCTGGGCGGTGCGAAGATCGGCGATCTCCTTCTCGAAGTCCTCGACGGAGGAGAAGGAGCGGTAGACGGAGGCGAACCGCAGGTAGGCCACCTCGTCCAGGTCGCGCAGCGGGCCGAGGATGGCCAGGCCCACCTCGTGGCTGGGGATCTCGGCGTTGCCGCCCGAGCGGATCGACTCCTCGACGCGGTGCGCGAGCTGCTGGAGGGCGTCCTCGTCGACCGGGCGGCCCTGGCAGGCGCGGCGCACGCCGTTGACGACCTTGTCGCGGCTGAACGGCTCGGTGACGCCGGAGCGCTTGACCACCGCGAGCACGGCTTCCTCCACGGTGGTGAACCGGCGGCCGCAGCTCGAGCAGGAGCGCCGGCGGCGGATCACCTGACCCTCGTCGACCTCGCGCGAGTCGACCACACGAGAGTCGGCGTTGCGGCAGAACGGGCATCGCACGGCTGGTCTCCCCTCCTCCGCGCAGCATCCATCGCGTTAGCCCTCGTCGTGGGGAAAACCCCAACCTGTGGACTAACTACAACGGTGTAACCACTAGATGTAGGGGTCAACCTATGCCCAAGGCCCACGGGGAGGCAAGTTGAAACAGGGCGTGTCCCGTCACTCGGACGGAGGAACCGGGCGAGTCTCCCCCAAGCGCGCGAACCGCGCTCGCGGAGACCCGGGAGCGCGGTTCGGCAGGGCTGGGCGGCGGGCGCTCGGGAGGCGCCGCCAGGGTGGTCAGGGGGCGCCGTGGGGGACGACGAGGGACTGGCCGGGGACGACGTCGGAGGACGGCAGGGAGTTCAGCTCGAGGATGCGCTCGACGACGGCGTCCGGGTCGCTGGCGGGTGCGCTGCGCTCGGCGACGTCCCGCAGGGTCTCGCCCACCTGGACGTGCACGACGTTGGTGCGTTCGGGGACGGTGGTCGCGCCGGAGGTGTACAGGAACAGCAGGCTCAACAGGGCGGCGAAGGCCGCCGCGGTCGCCGCGTAGGCGACGAACTGGACGACCGGGTGGCGTCGCGGCCGGACCTCGCAGGCGACCGGCTCGGGCGCGGTCTGGCGCACGCTGAGCGGGCGGGGGCGGGTCGACGGCCGGCGATTGTCCTTGTCGTGTACTTCGAACCGGCGAAGGACCCGTGGTCCAGGTCGCAATCCCGCGCCGAGGGCGACATCCTCGACACCGGCACCGTCCACCAGTTCGAAGCTGTTCCGGGTGCCAATGACCACCGCCATGATGTCCTCCAACGCAGGTCATCCGATCATGATCGAACCTGTGTTCGATCGAACGTCCGTGCGAATGTGTACCACTTCGCCGGGCGAAATCGCTAGGACACGCCGAGGTTTACTTCGAACAGGTGTTTGATCTGGACACGGAACGCGACTACCGTCCACAAGTGAAGATCGTCGGAGAGCCGGCCTGGGCAATCGGGACCGGTGAGGAGGAAGCACCGTGGCACGCAAGACCAGTGAAGACCTGCGCACCGCCGATGTGCCCTCCGCGCCCGAACCGGCGGACATCGCGGGCAACGCCGGGCTCACCCTGCGCCAGCGCAAGGTGCTCGACGTGATCCGCGACTGGTTGGACCGGTTCGGCTACCCGCCCAGCGTGCGTGAGATCGGGGAGGCGGTCGGCCTGACCTCCACCTCCTCGGTCGCCCACCAGCTGCGCGCGCTGGAGCGGAAGGGGTACCTGCGTCGCGACCCGAACCGGCCGCGCGCGGTGGGCGTGCTGCCCGCGGAGATCGTCACCGGCCTGGACCCGGCGTCCAAGCCGACGCCCGCGTACGTGCCCATGCTGGGCCGCATCGCGGCCGGTGGGCCGATCCTGGCCGAGGAGTCGATCGAGGACGTGTTCCCGCTGCCGCGCGAGATCGTCGGCGAGGGCGACGTGTTCCTGCTCAAGGTCGTGGGTGACTCGATGGTGGACGCCGCCATCACCGACGGCGACTGGGTCGTCGTCCGCCAGCAGCCGACGGCGGACAACGGCGAGGTGGTCGCCGCGATGATCGACGGCGAGGCCACCGTGAAGACGTTCAAGCGCAAGGAAGACGGGCACGTGTGGCTGATGCCGCACAACGAGGCCTACCAGCCCATCCCCGGTGACGACGCGTCGATCCTGGGCAAGGTCGTGGCGGTCCTGCGCAGGCTGTAGGCCCCGTCACGGCCGACGGCGGCGCGACCGGCGCACGAGTGCTCCCACCAGCACCAACGCCACCGCGCCGCCGCCCACCACGGGCCACGGCGACCCCGGCTCGTCCGCCGGGGGAGCGGGCTCACCCGAGGCTGCCGCCGGCGCATCGGTCGTCGTGGTCGTCGTCGGCGGGGGCGGCACGGTCAACGCCGCCGCACCCGCCACCGCGCGCACGGTGGACGACGTGCCGTCGCGGCCGAACTCCGACGCCGACAGCAGCGTGCCGTCCGGGTCGAACGCGATGGCCTCGCCCTGCGGCTCGCCGGGCAGCGGCACGCGCACCGGGTCGGACTCCAGCGCCTTGGCCAGGTCGCCGTCCGGCACCGGGAACAGGTAGGCGTCGGTGTAGGTCCGCAACGCCGCCACCCGGCCGTCCCGGGACATCGCGCCACCCGTGACCAGGCGCGTCACCACGGAGTTCGACAGCGGGCCGCCGGTGGTGGTCGTCGTGCTGATCGACACGCGCGCCACCTGTTCCAGCGGCGTCGGCGCGCCCTCGTTCAACGCGGCCGCGGGCCGGTACACCAACGCCGATCCGATCGTTTCCTTCGTGACGATGTGCGGAATACCGGAACCGTCGATCAACAATGCTTCGGCATCGTGCTTTCCGTCAGGATACGTGAGTCGGTGCAAACGGGTGCTGCCGTCCGGCGAAACAGCATGCAGCGCCACGGTTTCGCGTGTTTTTCCGTTGTCCCCGGTGTCCGCCGCCCACAACGTTCCGTCAGGGGCCAGGGCGAGGTCTTCGACGTCGAACGGATTGGTCGGCGCGGTGATCGTGCGCGTGATCGCGCAAGTCCGGTCGAGCACCTGGATCTCGAGCCGGCCGTTGTCGCTGTCGTTCACCGCGAACCACCGGCCGCCGTCGGACGCGAGCCCGGACAGCTCCTCCAGCCGCTGGTCGGTCACCGCGCACACGTCGACGACGGCCGGCTCCGCCGAAGCGGAACCGGCCGTCACCACCAAGCCCAGGACTGCCAGGAGCGCGCGCAACGGCTCAGGCGCGGCTTCCGTTCACGGCGAACTCGCCGAGCACACCGGCCAGGTCCGGCCGGACCCGGGCGGACAGCTCCGTGCCCTCCTCGGTGTGCCGCTCCTTGAGCACCTCGCCCTCGCGGTGCACGCGCGCGACCAGCTCACCCCGCGCGTACGGCACCAGCGCGTCGACCACGACCTCCGGCCGCGGCGTCATGGCCGCGATGCGCTCGCGCAGCTCGGGGATGCCCTCGCCGGTGTGCGCGGACACGAACACCGCCGACGGGAACAGGTGCCGCAGCCGGGCCAGGCCCAGCTCGCCCACCGCGTCGATCTTGTTGACCACGAGCAGCTCGGTCGGCATCGGGTCGTCCCGCCGCGCGGAGATCTCGCTGATCACCTCGCGCACCGCCACGACCTGCTTCTCCGGCATCGCGTCGGACCCGTCGACCACGTGGACCAGCAGGTCCGCGTCGGCGACCTCCTCCAACGTCGACCGGAACGCCTCGACCAGCTGGTGCGGCAGGTGCCGCACGAAGCCGACCGTGTCGGTCAGCGTGTAGGGCAGGCCCTCGGGCGTCTCGGTGCGCCGCGTGGTCGGGTCGAGGGTCGCGAACAGGGCGTCCTGCACCAGCACCCCCGCGCCGGTCAGCGCGTTGAGCAGGCTGGACTTGCCCGCGTTCGTGTACCCGGCGATGGCCACGTTCGGCACCGCGTTGGCCACGCGGCGGTGCCGCTTGGTCTCCCGGATGACGCTCATCGCGGCGATCTCGCGGCGCAGCTTGGCGATGCGCGCGCGGATGCGCCTGCGGTCGGTCTCGAGCTTGGTCTCACCGGGACCGCGCAGGCCCACGCCGCCGTTGCCGCCGCCGGCGCGACCACCGGCCTGCCGGGACAGCGACTCACCCCAACCGCGCAGCCGCGGCAGCAGGTACTGGAGCTGGGCCATCTCGACCTGCGCCTTGCCCTCGCGCGTGGACGCGTGCTGGGCGAAGATGTCGAGGATCAGCGCGGTGCGGTCGACGACCTTGACCTTGAGCTTCTCCTCCAGCTGCCGGAGCTGGCCGGGGGAGAGCTCGCCGTCGCAGATCACCGTGTCCGCGCCGGTCGCGATCACGATGTCGCGCAGCTCGTGGACCTTGCCGGAACCGATGTAGGTGGCCGGGTCGGGCCGGTCGCGCCGCTGCACGAGGCCTTCCAGCACCTCGGAGCCCGCGGTCTCGGCGAGCAGGGCCAGTTCCGCCAGGGAGGCGTCCGAATCGGCCGCCGTGCCCTCGGTCCACACGCCGACCAGCACGACCCGCTCCAGCCGGAGCTGGCGGTACTCGACCTCGGTGACGTCCTCGAGCTCGGTGGACAACCCGGCTACGCGGCGCAGCGCGGCACGCTCCTCGAGCGCCATGTCTCCGGTGGACAGCTCGTCCTCGTGGTCGAGCCAGTCGTTGCTGTTGTACGTGTTTTCCGTCATTTGCCCTTCATCGTCCCACGGCACCCCTGGCCGGACCGAGTGGTTAATCGCCTGGGTAGAGCGCCAGGTAGATCGCCACGCGTTCCCCGTCGGGGTGGGCCGGCTCGGCTGCCAGCTCATCCAACAACGTCTGGAGGCGTCGTTTTAGTTCCGCGCGGTCGACCCGGGCCACCAGCCGGAACTGGTTCATGGCGGCCGGGCCCACCTCGGCGACCTCGCTCAGGAACGCCTGGAACACCGCCTCGCTGGTCTCTTCCGCGTACCGGGTCTTGGTGAGCTGCCAGGACAGGCCCGTGGACTTGTACGGGATCTCCCGCGCACCCCGGTTGCCGGCGCGCGCCTCCTGGGCCTCCAGGAAGCCCGTCGCGACGAGTTTGCGCACGTGGTGCAGGGTGGTCGCGGGATCCTTGCCCAGCCGTTCGGCGATCTCCTTGTTGGTCAGCGCGCGATCGTAGGTGAGCCGGATGATGCGCAGCCGCACGGCCGAGGCCAGGGCGGCGGCTTCGGCTTCGGTGGCCGGGCGTCGGTGCACCGACCCAGCATAAAGACCGGCTCCCGACGAAGTGATTGACACTTTCCAATCACTCCCGAGAGACTCACGTCGTGTCCCTCTGGTCTCATCGCGACTTCCGCCTGCTGTGGGTGGGCGACACCGTCAGCCAGTTCGGCTCCACGATCGGCCGCACGGTGTTGCCGCTGCTCGCGGTGGGCGCGCTGGCCGCCACGCCGGTCGAGATGGGCGTGCTCTCGGCGGCGGGCACGGCGGCGTTCCTGCTGATCGGGCTGCCCGCCGGGGTGTGGGTGGACCGGCTGAGCCGCCGCCCGGTGATGCTCGTCGCCGACTTCACCCGCGCCGCGCTGCTGCTCTCCGTGCCGCTGGCGTGGTGGCTGGGCGTGCTCACGCTCACCCAGCTCGTCGTGGTCGCCCTGCTGGTGGGCGCGGCCACGGTCCTGTTCGACATCGCCTACCAGTCGTACCTGCCCGCCCTGGTCGGCCGGGACCAGCTCGTCGACGGCAACTCGAAGCTGGAGGCCAGCCGGGCCGTGGCGGAGGTGTCGGGCCCGGCCGCGGCGGGCGGGGTGGCGCAGGCCGTCGGCGCGGCCCTCGGCGTGCTGGCCACCGCGGTCGGCTACCTGGTCTCGGCGTTGTTCCTGCTGCGCATCCGCACGGTGGAGCCACCGCCCCGCAAGCCCGACCGGCCCGGCCTGGTCCACGAGATCGCCGAGGGGCTGAGGTTCGTCTTCGGCCACCGGTCGCTGCGCGCGATCGTGGGCTGCACGGGCACCGCCAACTTCTTCGGCGGCATGGCGGGGGCCGTGCTGGTGCTGTTCCTGGTCCGCGACCTGGGCCTGACCGAGGGCGTGGTGGGCCTGGTGCTCAGCTCGGCGGGCATCGGCGGCGTGCTGGGCGCGCTGACGGTGAACCGGTGGAACGCCCGCTTCGGCCAGACCACCGTGATCTGGCTGTCGGGCCTGGTCACGTGGCCGCTCGGGCTGCTCGTGCCGCTCGGCGCGGCGGACTGGCGGATCGTGTTCGTGCTGGTCGGCGAGGCGGCGGTGGCGTACGGGGCGACGGTCTACAACATCGCCCAGGTCAGCTACCGGCAGTCGCTGTGCCCGGACCACCTGCTGGGCCGGATGAACGCGAGCATCCGGTTCGTCGTGTGGGGCGCGATGCCGCTGGGCGCGCTGGTCGGCGGTGTGCTCGGCGGCGGCATCGGCGTCACGGCCACGCTGGCGGTGGGCATGGGGTGCCAGGCGGCGTCCGTGCTGTGGGTGGTGCTGTCGCCGCTGAGGAACCGTGACGCCGTCACGGCGTGACTTCCGGCTGTTCTGGGGCAGTGACGCGGCCAACCAGTTCGGCACGGCGGTCTACACGTTCGTGCTGCCCGTGGTGGCGATCGAGGCGCTGGACGCGTCGGCGTTCCAGGTGGGCCTGCTGACCGCCGCGGGCACGGCCCCGTTCCTGCTCATCGGGCTGCCGGTGGGCGTCTACGTGGACCGGGCGCGCAAGCGGCCGTTGCTGGCGTGGAGCACGGTCGGGCGCGCGGTGCTGCTGGCCACGGTGCCGGTGGCGGGGTGGTTGGGCGGGGTGGCGTTCGCCCACCTGCTGGTGGTGGCGTTGGGCGCGGGTGTGCTGACGGTGTTCTTCGAGGTGGCGTCCCAGGCGTACCTGCCGACGCTGGTCGACCGGGAGGGGCTGACCGGCGCGAACGGGCGGCTCCAGTCGACGCAGCAGGTGGCGCGGCTGTCCGGCCGGCCGGTGAGCGGGCCGTTGGTGCAGGTGGTCGGGAGCGTGAACGCCGTGCTGGCGATCAGCGCGTCGTTCGTGGTGTCCGCGGTGCTGCTGTGGGGCGTGCGCACCCCTGAACGGGCCGTGGAGCGACGTGAGCGCGCGTTGTGGGCGGACATGGCGGAAGGGCTGCGGTTCGTGTTCGGGCACCCGTTGCTGCGGCCGGTGGTGCTGTGCACGGCGTCGTTCAACCTGACCAACGCGGTGTGGGGTGCGGTCACCGTGCTGTTCCTGCTGCGCGACCTGGAGGTGACCACGACGGCCGCGGCGGTGCTGCTGGGCGTCGGCAGCGCCGGTGGCGCGGTGGCCGGCCTGGTCGCCGGTCGGCTGGCACGGCTCGGGCGGGTGCGGCTGGTGTGGCTGTCGATGCTGGTCACGCAGCCGGCGTGGGTGCTGGTCGCGGTGGCCGGACCGGGTGGGCGGGTGGCGTTGTTCGCGATCGGCACGCTGGTCACGGCCGCGGGGGTGGTGGTCTACAACGTCGCCCAGGTCAGCCTGCGGCAGTCGCTGTGCCCGGACCGGCTGCTCGGCCGGATGAACGCGGGCGTCCGGTTCGTCGCGTGGGGCGCGATGCCGGTGGGCGCGGTGGCGGGCGGCGCGCTGGCCGAGTGGGTGGGCGTGCGGACCACGGTGTGGGTCGCCTCGGCCGGGATGGTGCTGTCCGTCCTTTGGGTCGTCCTGTCACCGCTGCGGTCGATGCGGGACCTGCCGGTGGATCACTAGCCTCGACCGGCATGGCTGACACGACCGTGCTGCGCGAAGGTCTCCGGTTCGGCGAAGGTCCGCGGCAGGGCCCCGACGGGCGGCTGTGGTACTCCGACTTCTACGACCACGAGGTTCGCGCGCTCGACCTGGGCACGGGTGAGCAGGAGGTCGTCTGCGAGGTGCCGCAGCAGCCGTCCGGGCTGGGCTGGCTGCCCGACGGGCGGCTGCTCGTGGTGTCGATGCGGGACCGCAAGGTGCTCCGGCAGGAGGACGGCGCACTGGTCGAGCACGCCGACCTGGGCGGGATCGCGACCTTCCACGCCAACGACATGCTGGTCGACCCGCACGGCCGCGCGTACGTCGGCAACTTCGGCTTCGACCTGCACGCGGCCATCGCGGCGGGCGGCGAGGCGCCGATGCTCCAGCCGGACTGGGTCGCGCCCACCACGCCGTTGGCGCTGGTCAGGCCGGACGGATCGGTCGAGGTGGCGGCGCAGGACCTGAGGTTCCCGAACGGCACCGGGCTGCTGCCCGACGGGCGGCTGGTGATCGCCGAGACGCTGGCGTTCGGGTTGACGGCGTTCGACGTGGCCGACGACGGCACGTTGTCCGGCCGGCGGGTGTTCGCGTCGCTGCGCGAGCACTTCATCGCACCGGACGGCATCGCGGTGGACGCCGACGGCGGCGTGTGGGTCGCGCCCGCGCTCCAGCCGTTCGTGTTCCGGGTGGAGGAGGGCGGCGAGATCACCCGGAAGGTCGAGACCAGCCAGAACTGCTTCGCCGTCGCGATCGTGGACGACCAGTTGGTGTGCTGCACCGCGCCGTCGTCGCAGCCCGAGGTGGTGTCGCGGGCGCGGCTGGGGAAGCTGGAGGTGTTCGGGCTCTAGTCCCCGAGCGCGTCCCACCAGGTCTGGTCGAGCTCGCCGCGGGCCAGCAGCACGGCCGGGCCGGTGAGCGTGGAGCCGTCCTCCTCGATCACCACGGACACCTGTCCACCCAGGACGTCCACAGTGGCCTTGCCGGTGCGCCGGCCCGCCCCGTACAGCCACGACGCCACCGAGGCGACGGTGCCCGTGCCGCACGAGCGGGTCTCGCCCACGCCGCGCTCGTGCACGCGCATGCGCAGGGCGCCCTCGTCCACGACGTTGATGAACTCGACGTTCACGCCGTGCGGGAACTGCACCGGGTCGTGGCCGGGCGGCAGCTTCAGGTCGAGCTCCGAGACCGGCACGTCGGTCACGCAGGCCAGGTGCGGGTTGCCGACGTCCACCGCGACACCGCCGAACGCGCTGCCGCCGACCGTGGCCGTGCCCGTGCCGGTGACCAGCACGCGGCCCATGTCCACGGTCACCGAGCCGTCGTCGTGCACGACGACCGGGCGTTCGCCCGCCCGCGTGCCCACGGTGAACTCGCCCGCGGGCATCAGCTCGGCCTCGACCAGGTACTTCGCGAACACGCGCACGCCGTTGCCGCACATCTCGGCGATCGAGCCGTCGGCGTTGCGGTAGTCCATGAACCACGGGCCGAAGTCGGGCCGCACGACCCGCAGCACGCCGTCCGCGCCCAGGCCGCGCCGCCGGTCGCACAGCGCGCGCACCCGCGACTCGGTCAGGTCCAGCACGCCGTCCGGGTCGGGCAGCACCACGAAGTCGTTCTCGGTGCCGTGGCCCTTCAGAAACTCGACTCCCACGGGCACCAGGCTACGGTGCGACCAGCGCGAGCACCTCGTCGGCCAGGGTGGGCGAGCCGGCGTCGAACCACGTCACGCGCCGGTCGCGCCGGAACCACGACCGCTGCTTGCGGACGAACCGGCGGGTGGCCTGCGCGGTCGCCGCCGCGGCCTCCTCGATCGAGCACTCGCCGTCGAACGCGGCCAGCACCTGCTGGTAGCCCAGCGCGCGGGACGCCGTGCGGCCGTCGCGCAGGCCGCGTGCTTCCAGGTCGCGCACCTCGTCCACCAGGCCCTGGTCGAACATGCGCGTGACGCGGGCGTCGACGCGCTCGTCCAGTTCGGGCACGTCCCGGTCCAGGCCGATGAGCACCGTGCCGTAGCGGGCGGGGCCGGGTTTGGGCAGGGTGGCGGAGAACGGCTGCCCGGTCAGCTCGATCACTTCCAGCGCGCGGACCACGCGACGGCCGTTGCTGGGCAGGATCGCCAGGGCGGCGGCCGGGTCGAGCTGCGCCAGCCTGCCGTGCAGGGTCTCCGAGCCGAAGATCGACAGCTCGTGCTCGAGCTGGGTGCGGATCTTCTCGTCCGTGCCGGGGAACACCAGGTCGTCCAGCACGGCCTGCACGTACAGGCCCGAGCCGCCCACCAGGACCGGGGTGCGGTCGGCGGCGAGGAGCCGTTCGACGGTGGCCCGCGCTTCGCGCTGGTAGGCGGCGACGGAGGCGGTCTCGGTCACGTCGAGGACGTCGAGCAGGTGGTGGGGGATGCCGTGGCGCTCGGGTTCGGTGATCTTGGCCGTGCCGATGTCCATGCCCCGGTAGAGCTGCATCGCGTCGGCGTTGACCACCTCGCCGTTCAGTTCGACGGCCAGGCGCACGGCCAGGTCCGACTTGCCGGTGGCGGTGGGGCCGACGACGGCGATGGGGGTGTTCACGTGCGCAAGCCTTCCAGACGCGGGTCGCGGTTCGGGCGGGCCGGCTGCTTGTCAAGAGGGCCGGCTGCGTGGTGGGGGTCTGGCTGCGTGGTGGGGGGTCCGGTCGCGTGCTGAAGGGCCCGGCTGCCCCGTCGAGCGGCCTGGCTGCCGGTCAGGCGTCCCAGACGGCGACGTGGTAGCCGACGCCGAAGGGGGCGAGGAAGGTCGATCGAGTGCAGCGCCACGCGCCGGGGACGGCGGCGGCGACCTGCCAGGCGGCCCGGCCCTGCGCGCCCAGCTCGGCGGCCAGGGCGGGGTCGAGGGCGCTCAGGGCGGCGGTGTCGGCGGTGGCCAGGGCCTTGTGGACGTCGGAGTCGAACGGTTCGGCGCGGTCGTCGGGGCGGCCCACGGCCTGGTCGCCGTGCCGGTGGGAGCCGTCGCCGAGGACCAGCAGCGCGGGTGAACCGGCCAGTCGTCCGCCGAGGGCGGCGCAGGCGGAGGTCGGCAGGTCCGGTGGGACGAGGTGGACGCGGACGGAGCGTGCGCCGGCCTGTTCGCGCAGCCACGCGGCGATCAGGACGGGGAGGGGCAGGTCGTCCGCTGCCGGTGAGGCGGGGGCCGCTGGTGAGGCGTGGTCGGTCAGGGAGACCCGCACGTCCACCCCGAAGCCGCGGAACGTGCCCGTGACGCCCTCGACCAGCCGCGGACCGGACGGGTCGACGGCGACGGCCACCCAGTCCGGGGAGTGGGAGGCCAGGTCCCGGGCCGCGGCCAGGCACGCCGAGCGCACCGGCTCGGTGTCCGTGACGGCTCCGGAGACCAGTTCGGGCACCAGCAGCGGAGGGTGCGGCACGACCACCAGGCGCGAGATCATGGCAGTCCACGCTACTCATCGGCCACCACCGGTACCGATGCGAGCCTTGACCTGTTTGAATGCGCGCGAGGTACTGGGCACTCTTAGGGAGCGTCGCGGTACTCGGGTGCTGGGCCCCGTCGTAGGCGGGGCGCCCGTGGTCGGCACGGGCACCACGAAGTGGGCAGGCGAGGAGGAAGCCGGCGATGACGGAGCACGAGACGACACCGGGAACCACTGGCGACAGTGGTGCGGGGGCGGTGGTCGAGGAGACCCTGGTGGAAACGACGCCGGTCGTGGCGCCACCGGCGGTCCCCGTGGCGTCGGACCACCCTGACCGCTGGGGGCGCGTGGACGAGGACGGCACCGTCTACGTCAAGACGGCCGACGGCGAGCGGGTCGTCGGTTCCTGGCAGGCGGGCGAGCCCGCCGAGGGCCTGGCGCACTTCGCGCGCCGGTTCGACGACATCCGCACCGAGGTCGAGCTGCTGGTGACGCGGCTGTCCTCCGGCGCGGGCGACCCCAAGCACGCGCTGACCAGCGCGAAGCACGTCCAGGAGAGCCTCGCCGACGCGGCGGTGGTCGGCGACCTCGCCGCGCTGGCCGCGCGCGTCGAGTACGTGCTGGCGCTGGCCGAGAAGGGCCTGGAGGCCGCCAAGGCCGCCAAGGACGAGGCACGGGCGGCGGCGGGCGCGCGCAAGCTCGAGCTGGTCGAGGAAGCCGAGGTGCTGGCCAACGAGTCGACGCAGTGGAAGGCGGCGGGCGACCGGCTGCGGGCCATCCTGGACGAGTGGAAGACCATCCGGGGCGTCGACCGCAAGACCGACGAGCAGCTGTGGCGGCGGTTCTCCAAGGCGCGTGACGCGTTCAACCGCCGGCGCGGGTCGCACTTCGCGGACCTCGACCGGCAGCGCAGCGTCGCCAAGAACCGCAAGCAGGAGCTGGTCGAAGAGGCCGAGAAGCTCGTCGAGTCCGACGACTGGGGTCCCACGGCCGGTCGGTACAAGGAGCTGATGGTCGAGTGGAAGGCCGCCGGGCGTGCGCCCAAGGAGGCCGACGACGCGTTGTGGCAGCGGTTCCGCGCCGCGCAGGACGCGTTCTTCGCCAAGCGGTCGGAGGCGTTCAGCGAGCGTGACGCCGAGTTCGCGGCCAACGCGAAGCTGAAGGAGGAACTGCTCGCCGAGGCCGAGCGGATCGACCCGTCGGTGGACCTGGAGGCTGCGCGGCAGCAGCTGTACAAGATCCAGGAGCGGTGGGACGCGATCGGCAAGGTGCCGCGCGAGCGGGTCCGGGAGCTGGAGGGAAAGCTCCGCTCGATCGAGGAGCGGGTGCGCGGGGCGGTGGACGCGCAGTGGCGTCGGTCGGACCCCGAGGCCGAGGCACGGGTCGCGCAGTTCCGCGAGCGGGTGGAGCAGTTCGAGGCCCAGGCCGCGAAGGCGAGGTCGGCCGGGGACAAGCGGCGGGCCGAGCAGGCGGAGGCGCAGGCCAAGCAGTGGCGTGAGTGGTTGGCGGCGGCCGAGCAGGCGGTGGCCAGCCGGTAACAGCCGGTAGGGCTGGTGGTTCGGGCAGGGCGGGGTCGGGTGGTTCCGGGTCCGCCCTGACTCGTTTCCAGGTCAAGTGCTGAGGTGAAGGCCGGGGGGAGAGTACGGCTCGATTTGACATGGGGCCCTTACGGGCACTCCAGGCAGGCCAAAGCCGGCAGGCCCGGCGGGGAAAAGCGTCCCGCCAGGCCTGCTGGCTTCGACCAGCCTAAAGCACCCGAACCCATGTCAAATCGGGCCTCTGCGGTGGGGTGGCGGGTCCGTTGTGGGTGGGTGGGCCTCTTACTGCATTGGGGGGCGGGAGGCGGCCAGTTTCATCCACTTGATCAGGAGGACCACTGCGGCGATGACGGCGAGGATGAGGCCGAGGCCCGGGCCTGGGCCCGGGTGGTGGCCCGTGGTCGTTTGGGTGGTCCAGATGGACAGGACGCCGGCTACCGAGGTGGCGAACGAGGCCAGGGCGCAGATCCAGGCCAGGGCCCAGCGGCGGAGGGTGAGGGTCAGGGCGGGGAGCAGGACGCCCACCAGGACGGCGGCGTAGGCGAAGAGTCGGGGTAGGCCCTGGCCTTGGCCGAAGAGGATGTTCAGGCCCTGGATGCCGTCGACCCACGGCAGGATCAGGGACACGAGGATCGCCAGGGCGGCGATGGCGATGGTCAGCGCGCCCGCGCCCGGGTCGAAGCGCCGGGCGGCCGAACGGCCGACGTTGTCGATCTCCTCGCGCAGGCCGGCGAGGTCGTCCGGGTCGTTCTCGCTCATCCGACCGCGCACCCGCCGACCGGAGCGGGCAGGGGGGTGGGCTTGCCGAACGACGGCAGGCCCAGGGTGACGCCCGGTGTCTTCGGCTTCAGGCCCGCCTCCGAGCGGTCGCCTGCCTTGGTTCGGCGGTGGGACAGCAGGGGGCCGTCGGCGATCAGGTTGTGCGGTGCGCCGTAGGTCACGACGGTTTCCACCACGTCGCCCGGGCGGACGTGGGTGTCGCCGGGGGTGAAGTGGACCAGGCGGCCGTCGCGGGCGCGGCCCGTCATCCGGTGGGTCTCGAAGTCCTTGCGGCCCTCGCCGGAGGCGACCAGCAGTTCGACCTTGCGGCCCACCTGCTCGCGGTTCAGCTCGTGGGCGATCTCGTTGACCAGGGTGACCAGGCGGTCGTAGCGCTCCTGGACGACCTGCTTGGGCAGTTGGTCGGGCAGGTCGGCGGCGGGCGTGCCGGGGCGCTTGGAGTACTGGAACGTGAACGCCGACGAGAAGCGGGCCTCGCGGACGACGTCCAAAGTGGCTTGGAAGTCCTCCTCGGTCTCGCCGGGGAAGCCCACGATGATGTCGGTGGTGATGGCCGCGTCGGGCATGGCCGCGCGGACGTTGTCCAGGATGGACAGGTACTTGGTGGTCCGGTAGGAGCGGCGCATCTCCTTGAGCACGCGGTCCGAGCCCGACTGCAGCGGCATGTGCAGGGAGTGGCACACGGCGGGCGTCTCGGCCATGGCGGCGATGACGTCGTCGGTGAAGTCCTTCGGGTGGGGCGAGGTGAAGCGCACGCGTTCCAGGCCCTCGATGGCGCCCGTGGCGCGCAGCAGCTTGCCGAACGCGTAGCGGTCGCCGAACTCGACGCCGTAGGAGTTCACGTTCTGGCCGAGGAGGGTCACCTCCAGCACGCCCTCGTCGACGAGCGCCTGGACCTCGGCCAGCACCTCGCCGGGACGGCGGTCCTTCTCCTTGCCGCGCAGCGACGGGACGATGCAGAACGTGCACGTGTTGTTGCAGCCGACGGACACCGACACCCAGCCGGAGTAGGCCGAGTCGCGGCGGGCGGGCAGCGTGGAGGGGAAGGTCTCCAGCGAGTCGAGGATCTCGACCTGGGCCTCGCGGTTGTGCCGGGCGCGTTCGAGCAGCACCGGCAGCGAGCCGATGTTGTGCGTGCCGAAGACCACGTCCACCCACGGCGCGCGCTTGACGATCTCGCCCTGGTCCTTCTGCGCGAGGCAGCCGCCGACGGCGATCTGCATGTCGGGGTTCGCGGACTTGGCGGGCGCGAGGTGGCCGAGCGTGCCGTACAGCTTGTTGTCGGCGTTCTCCCGCACGGCGCAGGTGTTGAACACGACGACGTCCGGCGTGGCGTCGCCTTCGGCGGGCGTGTAGCCCGCGTCCTCCAACATGCCGGCCAGGCGCTCGGAGTCGTGCACGTTCATCTGGCAGCCGAACGTGCGGATCTGGTAACTGCGAGTCACTGCACCTAGTCCTTCCGTCGGGTCCAGCGTAGAGCGTGGACGTGCGACGATGCGCAGGTGTCGGGAACGCTCCTGCGGTTGCACGCGGTCGGGGCCGCATTGGCCCTGGCCACCCTGTCGTTGACGGCGTGCGGCGACGACCTGGACCAGGTCAAGCTGACCATGGCGGCGGGCAGCCCCGGCGGGGTCTACCACAAGCTGGGCGTGGCCCTGGCCGACGCCTGGACCCGGGAGCCGGGCATCCCCCGCCCGCAGGTGGCGAACACGGCGGGCTCGGTGGACAACCTCGACCGGCTGCGGGCCAACCAGGCGCAGGTCGGGTTCTCGGCGGCCGACGCGGCGGAGGAGAAGCAGAAGGCCGACGGCGGGCACAAGCTGTACGCGCTGGCCCGGATGCACGACGACTACCTCCAGCTGATCGTGCGGGACGACCTGCCGGCGACCAAGCTCGCGGACCTGAAGGGCCTTCGGGTGAGCGTGGGCGCGCGTGACTCCGGCGTGTGGCTCATCGCGCAACGGCTGCTGGAGTCGGCGGAGATCTCGCCGGAGGCGGACCTCAAGGTCCAGTACATGGACCTGCCGACCAGCGTGGAGGCGATGCGGGCCGGCGCGTTGGACGCGTTCTTCTGGTCCGGCGGTGTGCCGACGGACGCGGTCACCGACCTGGCCACGACGGTGAAGGTCCGGATGCTCGACCTCGGTGACGTGCTGCCGAAGCTGCGCGAGCGCTACCCGGTGTACGGCTCGGCGACCCTGCCCGCGTCGGCCTACCGGCTCGAAGGCGGCCCGGTCGTCACCCTCGTGGTGCGCAACTTCCTCCTGGTCAACGACACGATGTCGGACGACGTGGCGGAGGCCCTGGTCAGAGGTCTGTTCCAAGCGCAGCCGGCGCTGGTCGCGGCGAGCCCGGTGGCCAGGTCGATAGAGGTCCGCTCGGCGATCGAGACGACGCCGATCGAGCTGCACCCCGGCGCGATGCGCTATTACCGCGATGTGAAGGTTTGACTTCTCCGCGTCATTCCGACGGTGGAAACCCCACGCGTGGACGCTCGCCCAAGTCGGGGTCAAGGGCTCGTTTCCGGCGCATTGTCGGGCGCTGGGCCGTTACGGTGATGACAAGCGCTGAGCAGCGACGGCCGGCGATCGATCCACAAGCACCGATGCGGGGAGCTCATGTCCGTGAAGTCGGTACGCGCGCGCATTCGCGCAGCGTTTTCTCCACCCATCACTCGAACGAGTCGAATCCCCCGGATCGGGGTGGTCGTGGTGGTGCTCGCCGTAGTGGCGGGCACCGGTTTCGACGCCTCACCGCGATGGCCGACCAGGGTCCAGGTATTCGTCGCGAACAGCGGTTCCGACAACGTCACCGTGTACGACACCCGCCTGGGCAAGGTGACCGCCACCATCGGTGTGGGCGATTACCCGGCCGGGGTCGGCGCGCACCCCTCGGGGCACCGCGTCTACGTCACCAACGAGTCCTCGAACACCGTTTCCGTGATCGACACCCGGACCCTCGCGGTGGTCGCCACCGTGCCCGTCGGGGCCAATCCGTTCGGCGTCGCGGTCACCCCCACGCACGCCTACGTGACGAACTTCGGCTCGGACAGCGTCACGGTCGTCGACACCGCGACCAACGCGCCGGTGACGACCATCCCGGTCGGGAAGTTCCCGCACAGCGCCGTGGCCGACCCGGACGGCTCGCGGGTCTACGTGACCAACAACGGCGCGGACAGCGTCACGGTCATCGACACCGCGACCAACGCGCCGATCGCCACCATCCCGGTCGGGGTCTTCCCGTCGGGCATCGCGATCTCCGTCGACGGCAACCGGCTCTACGTGGCGAACACCGGCGACGACACCGTGACCGTGATCGACACCGGCGGCAATCGACCGATCGAGACCACCCGGGTCGGCAACGCGCCCCTGGGCGTCTCGGTCACGCCCGGTGGTCGGGTCCACGTGGCCAACACCGGTTCCGGCACGGTGAGCATTCTCGGGCCGGGCGGCAAACCGATCGACGTGGTCAAGGTGCAGCGCCTGCCGGAGGGTTCCGCCGCGGCTCCGGACGACAGCTTCGTGTTCGTGACCAACACCGGCTCGGGGACCGTGTCCGTCATAGACGCGAAGAGCGGGAAACCGGCCGACCCGTTCGCGGTCGGCAAGCAACCCGAAGGAGTGGCCGTGACGTCGTGATGGGGTTGCCGCCATTCACCGCCCGGGTGAGGCGAAATGGCTCGGCGAGGAAATGCGGATTTTCGTCGCATTCGGCGTCGGGAATTCCGGTGGTCAGGCGGCGGGGAACTCGACGGTCACGCGCAGGCCGCCCTCCGCCGGCGACTCCAGCCGCACGGAGCCGTCCACCCGTTCCACGATCTGCCGCACGAGCGCCAGCCCGAGGCCGGAGCCCTGCACGTTCTGGTGGGCCGGGCTGCGCCAGAACCGGTCCGTGGCGCGGTCCAGCTCGTCGGGGGCCAGGCCCGGTCCCTCGTCCTGCACCGACAGCCGCACGACGCCGTCGCGCCGCCGCACGTCGACGCGCACGAGCGTGCCGTCGGAGGTGAACTTCAGCGCGTTGTCCAGCAGCGCGTCGAGCACGGTCTCCACGCCGCGCGGCGGCACCAGCGCCGTGCCGCCGGGCTCGCCGTCGAGCACGAGGTGCACCCCGCGGGCCGCGGCGGCGGGCTGCCACGCCGACAGGCGGCCGGCCACGGCCCGGTCGACGTCCACCGGCACCGGGTCGACCGACGGGGCGCCGGCCCGCGCCATCGACAGCAGCTCGTCCAGGATCCGGTTGAGCCGGTTGGCCTCGTCCAGCGCGGCCGCCTGGTGGGCCGCGCCCTCGCCGACCACGTGGTCCTCCAAATTGGACAGACGCAGCTTCAGCGCGGTCAACGGGTTGCGCAGCTGGTGCGAGGCGTCGGCGACGAACGCCCGCTGCGCGGCCAGCACGTCGCCCACGTTGGCCGCCATCTGGTCGAACGACCGCGACAGCTGGCGCAGCTCCGGCGGGCCGTCGGACGAGCCGACCGGCTGCACCGGCTGCCCCGACACCACGGCCGCCAGCAGCCGCCCGGTCGCGTCGTCCAACCGGCGCACGGGCCGCAACGTCCACCGGACCAGCGGCAGCGCCACGAACACGCCCAGCGCGAGCACCAGCAGGCTGCCCGCGAGCAGCACCGACCACCACAGCAGCACCTCGCCGCGGGTCTTCGACGTCGGCGAGAACGTCACCACCGCGCCCCGGACCTCGCCCGCCTCCAGCACCGGCTCGGCCAGCACCAGCTCGGTCGACTCCCACGGCATGACCAGCTCCGGCGCGACCGGTTGACGACCCGCCAGCGCGCCGCGCACCAGGTCGGCCACCTCGGGTGCCGACACGTCCACGTCGTCCGAGGAGGCCGCGACCACCTGTCCGTCGCGCCCCAGCAGGGCCACCCGGATGCCGTACAGCTCGTAGTAGCGGCGCAGCTCGGGCTTGAGCACCTCGGGCTGGTCGTCGATGAACGGCCGCTGCGCCACCGAGGCGAACCGGGTGGTGTCGGTGAGCCGGTCGAGGAACATCTCCTGCTGCTCGGCCTGGGCCATGCCCCGGCCCAAGGGGACGCCGAGGCCGAGCAGCACCAGCACGACCAACGTCAACACGATGCCCAGCAGCCGCGCCCGCACTCAGCCCCCGCTCAACCGGTACCCGACACCGCGCACCGTCTCCAACAACGAAGGGCGCCCGAGCTTGGTCCGCAACGTGGCCACGTGCACGTCCAGGGTCCGGTTGGCCCCCGCCCAGGTGCGCCCCCACACCTCGGCCAGGATGCGCTCCCGGGTGCACACCGCGCCACCCGCCGCCACGACCAGCGCCAGCACCTGGAACTCCTTGCGCGAGAGCGCCACGGGTTCACCCGCCACGGTGACCTCGTGCCGGGCCAGGTCGACCCGCACGTCGGCGACCTCGAACACCTCGGTGCCCGTGCCGCCGACCCCGACCGGGTCGCCGCGCCGCCGCCGCACCGCGTGCACGCGGGCCACCAGCTCGCCCACGTCGTACGGCTTGACCAGGTAGTCGTCGGCCCCGGCGTGCAGGCCGAGGATGCGGTCGTCGATCTCGCCGCGGGCCGACACGACGATGATGGCCACGTCGCTGGCCGCGCGGATGTGCCGGCACAGCGTGACACCGTCCACATCGGGCAGGCCCAGGTCGAGCAACACGACGTCGACCCCCGTCAGCCGATCGAGTGTCCCCCGACCGGTCGCCTGCCGGTCCACCGTGAATCCACGCCGCGTCAGCGCGGGTACCAGCGCTTCTGCCACCCGGTCGTCGTCCTCGACCAACAGCACCCGCACCGTGGAGCCTCCCCGATAAGTGTCGCCACCCTGTGACAGAGTTGAGACCCTAAGTCTTGCTCAACCGCCTGGACTGGTGTGGTGATTCACACCTAGGTTTCCCGCCATCGCTCAGGAACCCCTACTGGAGGACTGATGACCGCCGCCACTCCTGCTCCGCCGATGATCCGGATGGCGGGCGTGGACAAGTTCTTCGGACCCCTGCACGTGCTCAAGAACGTGTCGCTGGAGGTGCCGAAGGGGCAGGTCGTCGTGGTGCTCGGGCCGTCGGGCTCGGGCAAGTCCACGCTGTGCCGCACGATCAACCGCCTGGAGCCGATCGAGTCCGGTGTCATCGAGGTGGACGGCCAGCCGCTGCCCGCCGAGGGCAAGGAGCTCGCCCGGCTGCGGGCCGACGTGGGCATGGTGTTCCAGTCGTTCAACCTGTTCGCCCACAAGAGCATCGTCGACAACGTGATGCTGGCGCCGGTGAAGGTCCGCAAGACCCCGGCGGCCCAGGCCCGCAAGACGGCCATGGAGCTGCTGGAGCGGGTCGGCATCGCGAACCAGGCGGAGAAGTACCCCGCCCAGCTCTCGGGCGGGCAGCAGCAGCGCGCGGCGATCGCCCGCGCCCTGGCGATGCGGCCCAAGGTGATGCTGTTCGACGAGCCGACCTCCGCGCTGGACCCCGAGATGGTCCAGGAGGTGCTGGACGTGATGACGACGCTGGCCAAGGAGGGCATGACCATGCTCGTGGTGACCCACGAGATGGGCTTCGCCCGCAAGGCCGCGGACCGGGTCATCTTCATGTCCGACGGCGAGGTCGTCGAGGACTCGACGCCGGAGGCGTTCTTCTCCGCGCCGAAGTCCAACCGCGCGAAGGACTTCCTTGGCAAGATCCTGACCCACTGAAGTCCCACGACCGCGGCGCTGAGCCTGGCGCCGCTCTACCGAACAAGAGCAGGAGAAGGACGATGAGGGTTCGCACCCTTGCGGTGGCGCTGCTGGCCGGCGGCCTCGCCCTGACGGCATGCGGCAAGGAGGGTGGCCCCGGCGACACCGGTTCGCCCTCGCAGCAGGTCGCCGCCGACGTGAAGGTCGACGGTTCGCCGACGTTCGACAAGATCAAGGCCCGCGGTCGGGTCGTCATCGGCGTCAAGGAGGACCAGCCGGGCCTGGGCTACAAGGACCCGACCAGCGGCAAGTTCACCGGCTTCGACATCGAGATCGCGAAGCTGGTCGCCGCCAAGCTCGGCTACGGCGACGACAAGATCGACTTCAAGGCGATCCCGTCCGCCGGCCGCGAGCAGGCCCTGATCAACGGTGACGTGGACTACTACGTCGGCACCTACACGATCAACGCCAAGCGCAAGGAGCAGGTCGCGTTCGCCGGCCCGTACTTCACCGCCGGCCAGGACCTGCTGGTGAAGAAGGACGACAACTCGATCACCGGCAAGGACGCGCTCAAGGGCAAGAAGGTCTGCTCGGTGACCGGCTCCACGCCGATCCAGAAGGTCAAGTCGGAGGGCCTGACCGAGCCGGAGAACATCGTCGAGCTGCAGAACTACTCGCAGTGCGTCGAGCAGCTGGAGCAGGGCGCCGTCAACGCCGTCACCACCGACGACGCGATCCTGAAGGGCTACGCCTCGCAGTCGCCGACCACGCTGAAGGTCGTCGGCAAGCCGTTCTCGAACGAGCCGTACGGCATCGGCCTGCCGAAGGACGACAAGGCGCTGCGCGACAAGGTCAACGACATCCTGCAGGCCGCCCTCGACGGCGGTGACTGGCAGAAGGCCTACGAAGCCACCCTGGGCAAGTCGGGCTCCACGGCCGAGAAGCCCGTGCTCGACCGCTACTGATCGCGCGTCGCGGCCGGCCGTCGGTGCTCCGGCGGCCGGCCGCACCACACCGCACCACCCCACCTAGCCGAGGAAGCCGATGGACGTCCTGCTCGACAACCTCGACCTGTACGGGCCCGGGTTCCTCAACACCGTCGAGCTGTTCCTGATCTCCGCGGTCGGGTCGCTGGTGTTGGGGACGATCCTGGCGATGCTGCGGGTCGCGCCGGTCCCCGTGATGCGGGCCATGGGCGCCGCGTACGTGACGATCGTCCGCAACACCCCGCTGACCCTGGTGTTCTTCTTCTTCGCCTTCGCGTTCCCGCTGCTCAAGATCGTGGACGCGGAGACGTTCGGCGGTTCCGCGTCCGGCTACTACTTCACCGCCGCGCTCGCCGCGCTGATCCTCTACACGGCGGCGTTCGTCTGCGAGGTCGTGCGGTCGGGCATCAACACCGTGCCGGTGGGCCAGGCCGAGGCGTCCCGCGCGCTGGGGCTGACGTTCGGCCAGATGCTCGCGTCCGTGGTGCTGCCGCAGGCCACCCGCGCGGTCGTCCCGCCGATGATGAGCACGATGATCGCCCTGCTGAAGAACACCACCATCGCGGCGGGCTTCTCGGTGTTCCAGGCGGGCTCCATCAGCGCCAACCTGGCCGAGCGCGGCGAGAACCAGCTGATCGGCCTGCTGTGGGTCGCGGCGTTCTTCGTGGTGCTCGTGATCCCCATGACCCTGCTGCAACGCAGCCTCGAGAAGCGGTGGAGCATCGCCCGATGAGCTCGGTCCTGTTCGACGTCCCCGGGCCGCGGGCCCGGCTGCGCCACCGCCTGTACGCCGTCCTCGGCGTCGCCGTGCTCGTCGCCCTGATCGCCTTCGTGGTCTACCGCTTCGCCGAGAGCGGTCAGTTCGACAGCCAGAAGTGGACCTGGATCCAGTACGAGAAGGTCCAGATCGACCTGCTCGACGCGTTGCTGAACACGATCAAGGCGTTCGCCGCGGGCGCGGTGCTGGCCCTGCTGTTCGGCGCGATCTTCGCCGCGGGCCAGTTGTCGGACCACAAGGTCATCCGCGTGCCGTCGATGGTGGTCGTCGAGCTGTTCCGGGCCGTGCCGCTGGTCGTGCTGATCTTCGTGTTCCACTACGGCGTGTCCCTGGGCGCGCCGTTCTACTCGGTGGTGCTCGGCCTGACCCTCTACAACGGCTCGGTGCTGGCCGAGGTGTTCCGCGCCGGCGTGCTGTCGCTGCCCCGCGGGCAGAGCGAGGCCGCCTACGCGGTGGGGATGCGCAAGACGCAGGTCATGAACTACGTGCTGCTGCCGCAGGCGGTGCGGGCGATGCTGCCGGCGATCATCAGCCAGCTCGTCGTGCTGCTCAAGGACACCGCGCTCGGCTTCCTCATCACCTACGAGGAGCTGCTGCGCTACGCCCGGTACGTGGGCAGCATCTTCGAGTTCGGCCGCCCGCTGGTCCCCGTCACGATCGTGGTGGCCGCGATGTACATCGCGATGTGCCTGCTGCTCACGTGGCTGGCTACCTACTTGGAGAAGCGCAACCGGCGCGACAAGAAGGTCATCGAGCTGGCCCAGAAGCCGGCCGAGGACGTCGTCGCCGCCGCCGTCTGACGGGTTCGCGCCGCGCTCGCCTGCGTCGAGCGCGGCGCGAACCGGTGGGCACGGGCTAGTGGCGCAGCAGCGCGCCGACGCCCTCGAACAGCGAGGCGTTGTCGGTGACCAGCAGTTGTGCGCCGGTCGCGGCGGCGGCGATGGCCAGCGCCTCGTCCGCCCGGTGCCGCTCGGGCCGTTCGATGCCCAGCCCGCGCAGCTCCGACTCGCGCAGCGCCACCTGGGCCGGGTCCTCGCCGGACCACACCGTGCGGTCGCCCAACGCCGGGTCGGCCACCAGCAGCGCGGCCACGTTGGCCTCGCGCAGCGCCTCCACCACCGGCTGCAGGCCCTGCACCGCCCGGCCGCCCGAGCGGTTGGCCTCGGCGGTGAACTCCTCCAGCACGTCGTTGTCGAGGTCGGCCTGGTACTGGGCGACCAGCGCCTGCACGGCGTTGTCGAACGCCTCGTCGTCCGCGCCGCCGCCCAGGCTCGCGCCCTCGACCTCGATCAGCACGTCACGGCACCGCGTGCTCAGCTCCTCCTTCACGCCCTTGCGCGCCTGCACCTCGCCGCCCAGGATCAGCAGCCGGGCGTTGAGGCGGGTCACCAGCTTGTCGACCTCCTCGGCGACGAGGGCGGCGTTGCGCTTGGTGTTCTCCTCGACCGAGTGCTGCATCCGCAGGTGCGACCACCCGCCGCCGCGGACCTTGTGCACCGGGTGGTCCTCGCCGCGCACCTCTGCGGAGACCTCGCCCTGGCCGTCGTAGCCGTGCAGGTCCGCGCCGACCTTGTCCGCCAGGACGACCACGTGGGGCACGTCCGCCTGCAATGACGAGGCCAGCGGCAGCAGCAGCGGCAGGTCCGACCAGCGCACCGCCTCCACCGCGGGCGGGCGCGGCAGCACCCGGTCCAGCAGCAGCCTGCCGTGCGCCGCGATCAAGGCCCGGCCGGACTTGCCCGGCACGGGCGTCAACACCGCTTCCTGCACCGCGTCCAGCGTCGCGTCGTCCGCGCCCTGCCGGGCCAGCTCCTCGCGCGCACCGCGCCAGCGCAGCTCCATGGCCTTGGCCGCGTCCTCGGTGTCGTGCGAGGCGTCCAGGTAGACCGACGCGAACGGGCCGCGTTGCCTGACCAGCTCTCCCAACGAAGACATGTCCATTGGCCTCGGCTACCCGCTCGCGCGCCGCGTAACCTCGGGGGCATGGTGGACGAACCGGGTGCGATCACCAGGGTGCAGCAGAACGCCGTTGACCACCTGCTCAAGGTGGGGATCAACGGGTTCGGACCGTTCAAGGGCGCGCGGCAGATGGCCGCGGAGGCGCTGGACAAGGGCCTGACACCGGAGGAGGCGATCAAGCACCTGATCCGCACGCACGTGGCGGCGGCCGGGGTGCAGGGTTTCGCCACCAACATCGGCGGCCTGATCACGTTGCCGGTGACGCTGCCGGCGAACCTGACCGCCTCCTACCTCGTGCAGACCCACCTGATCGCGTCGATCGCCGCCGTGCACGGCCACGACCTCGACAGCGACGAGGTGCAGACGGCGATCCTGGTGTGCCTGCTGGGCAACGCGGGGACCGAGGTGCTGAAGAAGGCGGGCATCAAGGTGGGCGCCAAGCTCACCATGAACCTGATCGAGCGCATCCCCGCCCAGCTCATCCGCGAGATCAACAAGCGCGTCGGCTTCACCCTGCTGGCCAAGTACGGCACCACCAAGGCGACCGTGACGCTGGCCAAGGGCGTACCGATCGTGGGCGGGGTGATCGGCGGCACGTTCGACGCCGTCACGACCCGCGCGGTGGGCGCTTTCGCCGCCCGCTTCTTCACCGAGCGCGAAGAGCTGCCCGCGGTCGTGGAGGGCACCGTGATCGAGGGCGAGGTCGTCGACGTCAGCGACTGATTGGCCCAACGGATCGGCCTGAACTTGGACCTTAGCGTGGGCCAATCGGCCACCTAGCGTGACGTCCATGGGGACGACGAAGGTGCTGGCGATCGCCCAGGCGGCCAACTCGGTGGGTGACGGCGCGTTCTACGTGTGCTCGGCGCTCTACTTCACCCGGGTCGTGGGCCTGTCGGCCACGCGGGTCGGGGTGGCGTTGACGGTGGCGTGGGCGGTCGGCGCGGTGGTCGGGGTCGCGTTGGGCCACCTCGCCGACCGGGTCGGGCCGAGGCGCGTGGCGGTCGGGTTGGCCGTCGTCACGGCGGGCGCGTTGGCGTCGTTCCTGGTGGTCCGGTCGTTCTGGGCCTTCCTGGCGGCCGCGTGCGCGTACGCGTGCGGCCAGTGCGGGTTGGCCGCGGCGCGGCAGGCGTTGCTGTCGGGGCTGGTCGAGCCCGGGCGGCGGACGCGGGTGCGGGCCGCGTTGCAGTCCGTGGTCAACGCCGGGTTGGCCGTGGGTGCGGGGGTGGGCGGGCTCGCGCTGCACGTGGACACGGCGGCGGCGTACCTGGTGGTGTTCGCGGTGGACGCGCTCGGGTTCGCGGTCGCGGCGGTGGTGCTGGGCCGGGTGCCGGAGGTGGCGGGCGTCGCCCGGACGGGTCGGCTCGGCGTGCTGCGGGACCGGCCGTACGCGCTGGTGGCGTTGCTGAACTCGGTCCTGCTGCTCTACATGCCGATGCTGAGCCTGGTCGTGCCGCTGTGGGTCGCCGAACGCACCGCCGCACCCAAGTGGGTCGTCGGCCTGCTCTTCGCGCTCAACACGGGCGCGGTGGTGGTCGGGCAGGTGCGGCTGGCCCGCGGCGTCACCGACCTGCGCACGGCGACGCGCTCGGTGCGGCGCGGTGGGGTGTTGTTGCTCGCGTCCTGCGCGGTGTTCGCGTTGTCGGCAGGTGTACCCGATTGGGCGGCGGTGGTGGTGCTCGTGGGTGCGGCGGGCGTCCAGGTCGTCGGCGAGATGCTGCACGGCGCGGGCTCGTGGGAGATCGGGTTCGGTCTCGCGCCGGCCGACAAGCAGGGCCAGTACCAGGGGTTCTACGGCACGGGCACGGCAGTCGCGCGCACGGTCGGGCCGCTGCTGCTCACCACCCTGGTGCTGGGCGGGGGAGCGGTGGGCTGGCTCGTGCTCGGCGCGCTGTTCCTCGCCGCGGCGCTGGCCATGACGCCCGCCGTGGCGTGGTCGCGGCGGGCGCGCCCGAAAACAGTTGGCGTCGCGGCGTGAACCGCGCTACGGTCTCGACCATGTTCTTCCAGATCTACCTCTGAGGATCTCTTCCTCCAGCGCCGCAGCGGCCTCGGGCCGTGCCGCGCCCTTCTCCTGGTGGCCTCAGCGGCTCTCCCACGACCCCGTCGAACCACGGGTCGTAGCTCCTTGCACGCCTCGAACACCGAGGAGGCGATCGCATGCCCACCATGCGCAACGAACCGCCACACGACGGTCAGCCGACCAACCGGGCCGCACGCCGCGGCGCCCGCTCGAACGGCGCGGTGCAGCCGCGCTTCGGCGGCGGTCGGGCTGCCGTCACCCCGCGCCAGTACGCCATGCGGCGTCGCTGACCAGCGACATCGCCACACCCAGGAGGCAGACATGACCGATCAGGACGTTCCGCAGGCGGACGGCGGCGAGCAGGACCAGCCCGAACAGGTGGAGTCCGAGCAGCCCGCCGTCGCGCTCAACCGCGCGGCCCGGCGCGGTCACGCGCAGAAGAACGACGGCGTGAACAAGATCCCGGGCCGGCCGCACCAGAACACGTTCGTGGGACGACGCGTGTTCCGGCGCACCAGCGGCGGCTGATCGACCAGCGCCGCCGACCGGTCTCCGTGCGCGATGAGCGCACACCTGGCGAACCCGGAGCCGGTCGAACTCGAGCACCGTCGCGGGCGCGTCCGAGCACGCGCCCGCGGTGGTGCTTTCTCCTTTGCCGCCAACGCTTTCCCGCACCGACCGGCCACCTGGCACCGCGCTGTTGCGCCGAGCGGGTGACCGGGGGGCCGGTGCTCCCATCGGGCGCGAGGTCTGCCGCTCGCGTGGCCGGCCAACTAGCCTGAGCTGGGTAGCAACCGGGTCTGGCGGAGATCGGGAGGCACCCATGAGGATCGCTGACGTGTTGCGCAACAAGGGTTCGGCCGTGGCCACGGTCGAGTCGGGGGCGTCGGTGGCGGAACTCGTCGCCGCGCTGGCCGAGCACAACGTGGGCGCGATGGTCGTGCTCGGGCCCGAGGGCATCTCCGGGATCGTGTCCGAACGCGACGTCGTGCGCAGGTTGCACGACCGGGGTGGCGAGCTGCTGGCCGCGCCGGTGTCGGAGATCATGACGAGCGAGGTGTTCACCTGCACGCCGCGCGACTCGGTGGACAGCCTCACGGTGCTGATGACCGAACGACGCATCCGGCACGTGCCGGTGCTCGACGGTGGCGAGCTGGTGGGCATCGTCAGCATCGGTGACGTGGTGAAGAGCCGGATCAGCCAGTTGCAGGAAGACCACGACCAGTTGACCGCGTACATCTCCCAGGGCTGACCGGTCCGTCCGCGCGGGCGCTCGCGGGCGTCCGCGCGGGTCAGCGGCCGCGGTGGTAGTGGCGGCTGACCCTGGCCCGGTTGCCGCACGACGGCTTGCACCACTCCTGCCGGGGGTGGGCCTTCACGAAGTACCGGATGCATCGGGGCGCGGGGCAGGCGCGCAGGTCCGCCCGCGCCGCGCCGGCCAGGAACTCGATCGCCGCCGTCGCCAGGCCGGCCAGCAGCCGGTCGCCCTCGTCCGCGGAGTCGACGTAGCGCAACGTCGGCTGCTCGCCCCACTCCAGCCGCGCCGCCCGGGGCACTCGCGCGGCGGCCCCGTTGACGATCTCCAGCGCGCGCTCGACGTCCATCAGGTGCGGTGTGTCCGTGCGTTCGTGGGCCCGGGTCGCGTGCGCGAACAGCGATCGCACGGCCCAGCGCAGCTCGACCGCGCGCCGGCGCAACGACTCGTCCGCCGGTACCCCGGCCCAGGCGGCGAGGCCCTCCGGCGTGGCCAGGTCGTCCGCGAGGCCGCCGTGCCCGTCGTGCCGGACCGTGCTCGCGAACTCCAACGCCAGTGCCACGCGGGCGAGTCTAGTGATAGGTTCCCTAACGCGTATGAGTCGATAGACCATTAGGGAGAGTTGTGACGATCCAGGCGAACGCGCTGGACGCCCACCGCAGGCTGGCCGCCGTGATCGCGGACCTCACCGACGAGCAGGTCGCGCAGCCGTCCGTGCTGCCCGGCTGGACCCGCGGCCACGTGCTGGCCCACCTGGCGAACGGTACCGCGGGGCTCGCGGGCCAGGCCGAGCACGAGGGCACGAAGGTCGAGGTCTACCCCGGTGGGCGGCCCGCGCGTGACGCCGCGATCGAGGCGGCCGCCGGGCGCACCGCCGCGGAGCACCGGGCCGCGATCGCCGACGCGGTCGACCGGCTCACCAAGGCGTGGGCGAACGTCCGCGACTGGGACACCCCCGTCTTCTACCGCGACGGCACGCTCACCGACACCGCCTACGCCGTGTGGCGCGAGGTCGAGATCCACACCCGTGACCTCGACCTCGGGCCCGTCACGTGGTCGCTCGAGTTCTGCGACCACGTCGTGGACTTCCTGTCCGTGCGCGTGCCCGACGACGTCCGCCTCACCCTGCGGTCGCCGCGGCGCCAGTGGACCATCGGGGAGGGCCGGGACGTCGAGCTGACCGGCTCGCACACCGACCTGACCGCGTGGCTCGCCGGCCGTGCGCCGCACGGTCCGGTCGACGGCCAGCAGCCCGAGCTCAAGCCCTGGCCGTAGTACGACGGTCACCGAACCGGTGCGCCTGCTGCCGCACGCCCCGGGGGCGGATAGGTTCGAGTGATGCTGCACGAGATCGCCGAAGCCACCAAGGGCTTCCTCGACCTGCTGGACGACGGGCAGCGCGCCGCGGTGGTGGGGAGCATGGCGGACGACCTGCGCACGCGGTGGGCGTACACGCCGGGCCCGCGGCCGGGCGTCGAGTACGGCGACCTCACCCGCGACCAGCGCAAAGCCGTGCACCGGTTGCTGTCGTGCGTGCTCAGCCCGCACGCCTACGCGCAGACGACCGCGATCATGGCGCTGGAGGACGTGCTGGACGACCGCGAGGGCGGCACCCGCGACCGCCACCAGGGCGACTACTGGACCGTGCTGCTCGGCGAGCCCGGTGACGAGCCGTGGGGCTGGCGGGTCGAGGGGCACCACCTCTCGGTGAGCGTGGTGGTGGCCGACGGGCGCGTGTCGGCCACCCCGTTCTTCCTCGGCGCGCACCCGGCCCGCACCACGTACCGCGGCCGCACGGTGTTGCAGCCGTTGCGGCTGGAGGAGGAGCTGGCGCGCGAGCTGCTGGACCGGATGGGGCGCACGGCCCGCGGGTTGGCCGTGGTCGCCGACACGCCACCGCCGGACCTGAAGACGGGCAACGCGCGCCGGGTCGGGGACCTGGAACCCGTCGGCGTGACGCCCGCCCAGCTCGACCGGGCGTCGCGCGGCCTGCTCGTCGGGTTGGTGCGCTACTACCTCGACCGGCTCACCAGCGACCTGGCCGACGAGGAGTTCGACGCGCTGGACCTCGACCGGCTGCACTTCTCGTGGGAGGGCTCGGACAAGCGCGGCGCGGGCCACTACTACCGGATCCAGGGCCCGGACCTGCTCATCGAGTACGACAACACCGACAACGACGCCAACCACGCGCACTCGGTGTGGCGGCGGCGTTCCGGCGACTTCGGCGAGGACCTGCTGGCGGCGCACCGCGCGTCGGTGCGGCACCCGTGACGCCCGAGGAGGCGGTCGCCGAGCAGGAACGGCTGCGGCCGCTCGTGTCGACCCGCACCGATCCCGGCTGGGTGGTGCGCCACGTCGCCGGGCTCGACGTGTCCTACGCCGACGACGACCGGGTGGCCGCGGCGGTCGTGGTGCTCGACGCCGAGTCGTTGCGGACGGTGGACTCCGCCGTGGTGCTGGGCCAGGCCGACTTCCCGTACGTGCCGGGGCTGTTCGCGTTCCGGGAGCTGCCGTCGCTGCTGGCGGCGATGGAGGAGCTGACCGTGACGCCGGACCTGCTGGTCTGCGACGGGCAGGGCTTGGCGCACCCGCGCCGGTTCGGGTTGGCCTGCCACCTCGGGGTGGTGACCGGCCTGCCGAGCGTCGGCGTGGCCAAGACCCCGATGGGCCGGTTCGACGTGCCGGACGACGTGCGCGGCGCGCACACCGACCTCGTGGACGACGGCGAGGTGGTGGGGCGGGCGCTGCGGACGCGGGAAGGCGTGAAGCCGGTGTTCGTGTCCGTGGGCCACCGCGTCGACCTCGACCGGGCGTGCGCCGAGGTGCTGCGGCTGTGCGTGACGCGGCTGCCGGAGACGACGCGGCGTGCCGACGCGTTGGGCCGGGCTCACCTCAGGTAGGCCAGCTCCGGGTGCCGTCGCGCGTAGGTGTCCAGCAGGCTGCGGGCGGTGGCGACCGAGTCGACCAGCGGGTGCAGGGCGAACGCCTTGAGCGCGGCCGAACGCGTACCTTCCATGATGAGCCGGTCCACGGCCTTGACGGACGTGACGAGACCGGCCGCGTGGTCGGGGAGCGGGCTCACCGGCAGGGGGCGCGCGCCGGTCGCGTCGACCTCGCACGGCACCTCGACGATCGCGCTGTCGTCCAGTGTGGACAGCGTGGAGCTGTTGGGCACGTTCAGGATCAGCGTCGCGGTCCGGTTGTCCGCGATGGCCCGCATGAGCGCCATGGCGACGTGCTCGTACCCGCCGCCTTCGAGGCTGTCGCGTTCGCGCTCCTGCGCCATGTAGGTCGCTTCACGCTCCAGCCGCGTGGTCTCCCAGTCCACCTCGCCGTCGTAGAAGCGTTGTTGTTGGGCCAACAGGAAAGCGCCCCGGCTGTCACCCGACGCTTCCCGCGTCGAGTAGTAGTAGTGCAGGTACTCGTTGGGGATCACGCCCAACGCGCGCAACCACTCCGCGCCGAACAGCCGCCCCTCCTCGAAGCTCGTCAACGCCTCGTCGTCGGCCAGCAGCGTCGGCAACAGGTTCTCCGCGCCCGCGTGGACGCCTTGCAGCCAGCCCAGGTGGTTCAGGCCCGCGTAGTCGAACGTCGGATCCTCCACGTCGAGCGCCTTGGCGACGCGGCGGCACAGGCCCAGCGGCGAGTCGCAGATCCCGATCACGCGCTCGCCCAGGTGCCGGGCCATGACCTCGGTGACCAACCCGGCCGGGTTGGTGAAGTTGACGACCCAGGCCCGGGGTGCGAGCTCGGCGACGCGCCGGGCGATCGCGTCGGCCACGGGCGCGGTGCGCAGGCCGTACGCGATGCCACCCGCGCCGACGGTCTCCTGGCCCAGCACGCCGTGCGCGTGGGCGACCTCCTCGTCGATCGCGCGCCCGGCCAGGCCGCCGACCCGGATCGCGGAGAACACGAAGTCCGCGCCGCGCAACGCCTCGTCCAGGTCCGTGGTGGCGGTGACCGGCGGGCCGTCCCGCAGGACGTGCCGGATCGCGTCGAGCCGGCGCGGGTCCACGTCGTGCAGCACCAGTTCGGTGATGTGCTCGTCCAACGCCTTGTGGACCAGCGGCACGCGGAAGCCCCCGCCGCCCAGGATGACCAGCCTCATGCGTCCCATCCTGCCTCGGCGAGCAAGGCCACGAAGGCCGACGTGAGCGGGTCGGGCGCTTTGTGCGCGTACGCGACGAGCGTTCGGCGCACCGGGGGATCGGTGCGCAGGACCGCGCCGTCGAACGTCTCCGGCACGATGTTGCGCGGCACGAGCGCGGGCCCCAGCCCGGACGCGGCGAGCACCGGGGCCGCCGCGGTCTGCTCGGTGCGCACGGCCGCGCCCGGCTGGAAGCCCCGGGCCGCGCACGCCGCGTCGACCAGGTCGGCCAGGCCGTTGCCCGGCGCGTAGTGCACCCAGCCGACGTCGGCGAGGACCCGCAGGTCGATCGGCTCGCGGTGGTGCGTGTCGGGCGGCAGGACGACGACGAACTCCTCCACGCCGAGCGTGCGCCGGAAGCCGACCCAATTCGCGGGTTCGGGGCCGAGGGCGATGTCGGCCTGCCCGTCGGCCATCGCGTCGCGCAGCTCGTCGGCGTGGCGGTGCTCGAACAGGCGGATGCGCACGTCCGGGTGCTCCGCGCGCCAACACCGCAGCACGGGCGGCAGCACGCCGAGGGTGAGCGAGTAGAGCGTGGCCACGCGCAGCTCACCGCACTCCACGCCCGCCGTGCGCCGTGCGGCGGTGAGCGCACGCTCGGCCTCGGCCAGGGCGGCGCGGGCGTGGGGCAGCCAGGCACGGCCGGCGGGCGTGAGGCGGACGGAGCGGGGGAGCCGGTCGAGCAGCCGTGCGCCCACGGCCCGTTCCAGGGCCTGGATCTGGTGGGACAGGGCGGGCTGCGTGACGTGCAGCAGCTCGGCGGCGCGCGTGAAGGAGCCCTCGTCCACGACCGTGACGAGGTACTCGAACTGCCTCAGGCTCATGAGGTCAGTTTATGGATACCAGAAAGAACATGCCTTGGACTTATCAAGGCGGGTGGTCGGATGATCGGCTCATGGCATTGAACGAACAGGCGCGCGCGGTGCTGGAGAAGCTGGCCGGCGCGCCCGCGTTGGAGGAGTCGACCGTCTTCGAGGCGCGGCGGGCGCAGTGGGGGTTCCTGGCGTTCCAGGGCGCGCCGGAGCCCGTGGCCCGCGTCGCGCACCTCTTCGTGCCGGGTCCGACGGCCGACCTGCCCGCGCGGATCTACTACCCCGAGGGCGACGGGCCGTTCCCCGCGATCGTGTTCCTGCACGGCAGCGGCTGGGTGACGTGCAACCTCGACCTCTACGACGTGGCGCTGCGCGCGCTGGCCAACGCCACCGGGCACGCGGTGTTCGCGGTGAACTACCAGAAGGCGCCGGAGCACCCGTTCCCCGTGCCGCTGGACGACTCGTACGCGGCCACGGCGTGGCTGTTCGAGCACGCCGCGTCGGTGGACGTGGACCCGGCGCGGATCGGCGTGATGGGTGACAGCGCGGGCGGCAACCTCGCCGCCGCCGTGGCGCTGAAGGCGCGCGGCACGCTGGACCTCGCGTTCCAGGTGCTGGTGGTCCCGGCGCTGGACGTCGACTTCACCACGCGGTCCTACGTGGACCACCAGGAGGGTTACGCGTTGTCCGCCGGGACGATGCGGTGGTTCTGGTCGCACTACCTCGGCTCGTCCGAAATCTCGGAGGTCTCCGAGCTGGCCGCGCCGCTGCGCGCCCCGGTCGACGGCCTGCCGCCCGCGTTCGTGGCCATCGCCGAGCACGACCCGGTGCGCGACGACGGCGAGCGGTACGCGGCGAAGCTGGCGGCGGCCGGTGTGCCGGTGCGGCTGCGCGAGTTCGAGGGCACGATCCACCCGTTCGTGTTGATGGACGGTGTGCTGGACGAGTACGGCGTGCTGCTGGGCGAGCTGCGGACCTGGTTGGGTGCCCGGTGATGCCGCCCGCGTTGCTCGCGCTGGCCGTGGGCGCGTTCGGCATCGGCACCACCGAGTTCGTCATCGTGGGCCTGCTGCCGCAGGTGGCGGGTGACCTCGGGGTCTCGATCCCGTCGGCCGGGCTGCTGGTCTCCGGCTACGCGCTCAGCGTCGTGGTCGGCGCGCCCCTGATCACGGCCGGTGGCTCGCGGCTGCCGCGCAAGCGGTTGCTGGTCGGCCTGATGGCGTTGTTCATCCTGGGCAACCTGCTGTGCGCGGTGGCCGACGACTACGCGTTGTTGATGGTGGGACGGGTCGTCGCCGCGCTGTGCCACGGCGCGTTCTTCGGCGTCGGGTCGGTGGTGGCGGCCGGGTTGGTCGCGCCGGACCGGCGGGCGCGGGCGATCGCGATGATGTTCACCGGGCTGACCGCGGCGAACGTGCTGGGCGTGCCCGCCGGCACGGCGCTGGGGCAGGAGCTCGGCTGGCGGTCGACGTTCTGGGCGGTGACCGCGCTGGGCGTGGCCGGGCTGGTGGGGATCGTGGCGCTGGTGCCGCCGCAGCCCGCCTCGACCGGGCTGCGCGGCGAGCTGGCGGTGTTCCGGCGGCCGGGCGTGTGGCTGGCCCTGGCGACGACGGCGCTCGGGTTCGGCGCGGTGTTCGCGTCGTTCACCTACGTCGCGCCGATGATGACGCGGGTGGCCGGGTTCTCGCCGGGCGCGGTGACGTGGCTGCTGGTGCTGTTCGGGGTCGGGCTCTGCGTGGGCAACGTGGTCGGCGGCCGTGCGGCGGACCGTCGCCTGATGCCCAGCCTGTACGCGTTCCTCGGCGCTCTCGTGGTGGTGTTGGCGGTGTTCGCGGTCACCGCGCACTGGGCCGTGCCCGCGGCGGTGACGATCGCGGTGTTCGGGGTGTTCGGGTTCGCGACCGTGGCGCCGTTGCAGGCCAGGGTGCTGGAACAGGCGTCGGGCGCGCCCGCGCTGGCGTCGGCGGCGAACATCGCCGCGTTCAACCTCGGCAACGCGGCGGGTGCGTGGCTGGGTGGAGTCGCCATCGACGCCGGGTTGGGCTACACCTCTCCCAACTGGGTGGGCGCGGCCATGGCGCTGGCCGCGCTCGGCGTGGCGGTGGCGGGCGGGGTCAGTGACCGAGCGCGTCGATCTCGGCCAGCAGTGACCGTTTGAGCTCGTCCGGGGCGAAACTGGCCCGCACCCCGGTGCGGGCCAGCTCGGCCAGCTCCGGCTCGCCCAGGCCGAACACCTCGTGGCACAGCAGGTACTCGCGGTCCAGGTCGGTGTGGAACATGCCGGGGTCGTCCGTGGCCAGGGTGACCGGCACGCCCGCGTCGAGCAGCCTGGGCAGCGGGTGGTCCTCGATGGCCCGCACCGCGCCCGTGCGCAGGTTCGAGGTCGGGCAGACCTCCAGGGTGATCCCCTCGGCGGCCAGCCGGCGCAGCAGCTCGGGGTCGGCCACCGCGTTGATGCCGTGCCCGATCCGCTCGGCGTGCAGCTCGTCGAGCGCCTCCCGGACCTGGTCCGGGCCGGTGGTCTCGCCCGCGTGCGGCACGCAGTGCAGGCCCGCGTCCCGGGCGACGGCGAACGCCTCGCGGAACGCCCGCCTCGGCGCGTCCGCCTCGAACCCGCCGAGGCCGAAGCCGACGGTGCCCGCCGGCCGGTGCGTGACGGCGTACTTCGCGCTGGTCAGGCCGAAGTCCCGGTCCCACAGGCCGGGGATGTCGAACACCCACGCCAGCTCGACGCCGTGCTCGGCCTTGGCCCGCGCGCGGCTCGTGGCGAGGGCTTCGTCCAGCTCCTCCGGCGCGATGCCGGCACGCAGGTGGCTGGTCGCGCTCACGGTCACCTCGGCGTAGCGGACGTTGCGCCGCGCCTGCTCCTCGGCCAGTCCCAGCACCAGCGCCGCGACGTCGTCGCCCGTGGTGACCAGGTCGTTCACCGCCGCGTAGACGTCGATGAAGTGGCCGAAGTCGGTGAACTCGTAGAACCGGAGCAGGTCGGCCTCGTCGGTCGGCACCCCGTGCTGCGGGTGACGGCGGGCGAGGGTGAGGACGGTGGCGGGGGAGGCTGACCCGACGAGGTGGACGTGCAGTTCCACTTTGGGCAGCGCGGCGATGAGATCACGCATGGCCCGGGCGAGTCTGCACAGGTCTCCGCCGCTGGTCAAGGGGCCGATGGTCGGGTCTTCGGTTTATGTCCACTGTGGACTTTGGGAACCCTTGACAGGCGTTGTGGGGCGGGGGATGGTCAGCCCGAAACCTGTCCTACACATGATGGGGGTTCGGTGGTGAAGGGTGCACGGAGAGCCGCGGTGCTCGCCGCTCTGGTCACGTTGGGGCTGACGCCCGCCGTGGCCGAGGCAGCGGCGGAGGGCCCGGTGTTCGTCGGTGGCGAGGCGCAACCCGTCTTCGACCCGAAGGACGTGGTGCGCGAGAGCGTGTGGGTGCGCGCGCCGGTCGACAGCGACCGCGACGGGCACGACGACGAGGTCTACACCGAGGTGGTGCGCCAGCAGGCCACCGACCGCGGGCTCAAGGTCCCGGTCGTGTTCTTCAACAGCCCGTACTTCTCCGGCGGCAACGACGTGGCCAACCACGACGTGGACGTGGAGCTGTACGTGCCCAACCACCGCGGCGGGTACGACAAGCGCGACGGCTCGCTGCTCAAGGCGCAGGCGGACGAGCGGATCGCCGCCGCCGTCGGGCCCAACCCCGCGCCGATCCGGTCCGGGCGCTACGAGGACTACTTCATCTCGCGCGGCTTCGCGATGGTCTACGCCGAGTCGTTGGGCACCGGCAAGTCGTCGGGCTGCCCCACCTCCGGCGGGCGCAACGAGACCATCGGCTCCAAGTCCGTGGTCGACTGGCTCAACGGCCGCACCACCGCGCGTGACGCGGCGGGCGCACCGGTCGTGGCGGGCTGGACCACCGGCAAGGTCGCCATGATGGGCGTGTCCTACAACGGCACCCTGCCCAACGCGGTCGCCGCCACCGGGGTCGAGGGCCTGGAGGCCATCGTGCCCATCGCGGCCATCTCCAGCTGGTACGACTACTACCGGGCCGACGGCGCGGTGGTCGCGCCCGGCACGTTCCAGGGCGAGGACCTCGACGTGCTGGCCGAGTACGTCTACACGCGCGAGGACCGGGAGATCTGCAAGCCGGTGATCGCCGAGGTGGCGGCCCGGCAGGACCGGGTGACCGGCGACTACAGCGAGTTCTGGGACGAGCGGAACTACGTCAAGGACGCGTCGAAGGTGCGGGCCGCGGTGCTGGCCGTGCACGGGCTGAGCGACTGGAACGTCAAGGTCAAGCACGTCGCGCAGTGGTACGAGGCGCTGCGGCGGCACGGCGTCGAGCACAAGATCTGGCTGCACCAGTCCGGGCACACCGACCCGGACACGCTGCGGTCGGCCGAGTGGCGGCGCACGATCAACCGCTGGTTCAGCCACTACCTCTACGGCGTCGACAACGGCGTCGAGCGCGAGCCCAAGGCGACGATCCAGCGCGAGGACAGGACCACGTGGGTGGACGAGGCCGACTGGCCCGCCCCCGGCACGTCGACCGCTCGCGTGCACCCGTGGGCGGGCGGCACGGCCAAGGGCGCGTTGCGGTTCGAGCCCGTGCCCGGCCACGCGGTGGTGGAGTCGTTGCGCGACGACTCGTCCAAGCGCGCCGAGGACCTGGTCGACCTGCCCAGCTCCGGCAACCGGCTCGCGTACGCGACGCGGCCGACCACCGAGCCGGTGCGGTTCTCCGGCACGGCCCGGGTGGACCTCGCGATCTCGTTCGACCGGCCCGCGGCCAACGTGACCGCGTTGCTGGTGGACCGCGCGCCCGACGGCACGTCGCACGTGATCACGCGGGGGTGGACCGACCCGCAGAACCGGGTGTCGCCGTCGCGGACCAAGCCGATCGAGCCGGGCAAGCAGTACCGGGTCGAGGTGGAGCTGGAGCCGAACGACTACGTGGTCCCGTCTGGTCACCGCGTGGAGTTCGTGCTGATCTCTTCTGACTACGACTACACGCTGCGGCCCAAGCCGGGCGCGGGGCTGTCGGTCGACCTGACCCGGACGGTGGTGGAACTCCCCGTGGTGGGCGGGCTCGCCGCGTTGCGCCGATCGGTTGGTTAGAAAGTAATTCACGAAGCGTCTACTTCGGGAGTCTTCCACTGACGGGTGCGGTTGTGGTCGGATCTGCGCCACAGTCGTCAAGGAGGTGGCAGATGAGCCGAACCCGGCGCGCTTTCGTCACGGCACTGGTCGCGCCGCTGGTCGGCCTCGCCCTCACCCAGGGCGAGGCCGTCGCGGCGCCCGCGTTCCAGTTGCCGTTCCCGTGCGGCCAGGTGTGGGAAGGGCAGACCCGGACCAGTCACAGCCCGGCCAACGCGGTGGACCTCAACCGCGCCGACGACCTCGGCGACGCCGTGGTGGCCTCCGCGGGCGGCACGGTGACGCGGGTGGAGAACACCGGCAGCACCAGCTACGGGCGGTGGATCGAGATCGGGCACGGCGGCGGGTGGCGCACCCGGTACGCGCACCTGTCCGTGCAGCGGGTGAGCGTCGGCCAGGCCGTGACGCGGGGGCAGCGCATCGGCGACGTCGGCTCGACCGGCGGGTCGACCGGTCCGCACCTGCACTTCGAGCAGCGGCTCGACGGCGTGGCGCAGAAGATCGTGTTCAACGGCTCGCAGATCCTCTACTGGGGCTCGCGCAGCTACACCAGCCGCAACTGCTGAGCGGGCCGGCGTTCACTGCTCCGTTCGGTTGGTTAGCAAGTAATTCACTAAGTCAATACCTGGTAAGTCTTCCACTGAAGCGGCCGGGCGTGGTCGGATGATCACCCCCAGTCGTCAAGGAGGTGGCAGATGAGCCGACGGGTGTTCGTCACGGCCTTGGTGGCGCCGCTGATCGGCCTCGTCCTCACGCAGGGCGAGGCCGCGGCGGCGCCGAACTTCCAGCTGCCGTTCCCGTGCAACCAGGTGTGGGAGGGCCAGACCCGCACCAACCACAGCCCCGCGAACTCGGTCGACTTCAACCGGGCCAACGACGACGGCGACCCGGTGGTCGCGTCGGCGGCGGGCAGCGTCACCCGGGTCGCGAACGAGGGCAGCACGAGCTACGGGCGGTGGGTCGAGATCGACCACGGCGGTGGCTGGCGCACCCGGTACGCGCACCTGTCCACCCAGGCCGTGTCCGTGGGGCAGGCCGTGCGGATCGGCCAGCGGATCGGCACCGTGGGGTCCACCGGCGGGTCGACCGGACCGCACCTGCACTACGAGCAGAGGCTCAACGGGGTCGACCAGAAGATCGCGTTCAACGGGACGCAGATCTACTACTGGGGCACGCGCAGCTACACCAGCCGCAACTCGTGCGGCACCACCGGCGTTACCGGCACCGTCGGCACCGACAGCGGTGCGTCGGTGACCATCCGGTCGGGGCCCGGGACGCAGTACGCGGCCGTGGGCTCGGTGGCCAACGGCGCGACCGTGACGATCAGCTGCCAGACGCAGGGCCAGACGATCACCGGCAAGTACGGCACCACCAACCTGTGGGACAAGATCGGGTCGGGTTACATCTCCGACGCGTACGTGTACACAGGCTCGGACGGTCAAGTGGCACCGGACTGCTGAGTTTCCCCAGGTCGCCGGGCCGTCCCCAGTTCGCTGGGGGCGGCCTTTTCCGAGTTGTCCACAGATCGGCGATCGCCGCCGGCGTCCCGGCCCGCCCTGCGCCAGGGTCGGACCCATGACGAAGCTGCTGCCCCCGACCCGTCTGCGCGACCCGGGCGACCTGATCGCCGCCGTGCCGCACCTGCTGGGCTTCCACCCGTCCGACTCGGTGGTGCTGCTGGTGGTGCGCGACCACGACGTGACGATGACGTTGCGCATCGACCTGCCGCCGCCGGGTGTGCCGCACGGCGTGGCCGACCGGTTGGTCGAGCCGCTGGCCGGGTGCCGGGGTGCCGACGCGGTGGTCGTGGTGGTCGGCGGAGGTTCGAGCGACCCGCCCGAGCACCTGCCGCACGACGCGTTGGTGGACGAGCTGGACGACGCCCTGCACGCGGCCGACGTGCCGCTCCTGCTGGCGGTGTGGACGCGTGCGACGGCCAAGGGCGAGCACTGGTTCGACTACCACGACGTGGGCACCTCGGGCACCGTGCCCGACCCGTCGAGCACCGCGTTCGCCGCCGCCTCGGCCGCCGACGGCTACGTCACCTACCCGAGTCGGGAGGCGCTGGGCGACCTGCTGAGGCCGGACCCACCGGAAGCCCTGTCCCGCCGGGCCGCCCTGCTCAACCGCCTGGCCACCACCCAACCCCTGCCCGACGACGACACCGTGCCCACCCGCCACCTCGACCTGATCCAAGCCGAGGTGCTGCGCGCCGCCACCCGCAAACGCCCGCTGACCGACGAGGAGGTCGCCGACCTCGCCCACGCCCTGGCCAACCCCCTGACCAGGGACGCGAGCCTGGCCTACTGCATCGGCGACCACGCCCCGAGCGCGGAGACCCTGTGGGTGGAGCTGACCAGGGCGTGCCCCTCACCGGAACGCGCGGAACCGGCCACCCTGCTGGCGTTCTCGGCCTACATCCGAGGCAACGGCGCACTGACCTACATGGCCCTGGACCGAGCCGAACAATCCCACCCGGGCCACCGCCTGACGAGGCTGCTGCGCGCCGCCCTGAACGCGGGCCTCCCCCCAACCGAAATCCGCCAACTGGCCGAACGAGCCGCCACCACCGACTGGACCACCCCACCCCCCGACCCAACCACCCCCTGATCCCCTCACCCCCGCACCTCTCCCCACCCCACCGCCACCTCTCCCCACCTCACCGCCACCTCTGCCCACCTCATCACCACCTCTGCCCCCTCACCGACCGCCCCACACCCACCAACCTGCGGGCGTGATCGCTCGGCCAAACCCCGCCGCCCGCCTGCCAACCAACCTCCCACCGACCTGGGTCAACCGCCCGCCCGCCAACCAACCTCCCACCGACCGCCGCCGACCGCCGCCTGCCGACCAACCGCCTGCCGACCTGGGCCAACCCACCGCTCAAACCCATGGCCACTGACCCGCACACACCACTCGGCGCGCCGTGATCGCCCGCCCGAACCTCACCGCCCACCGACCGGCGTGCATCACCACACCGCGCCCCCGCTTGCCTCTTCCCGATCCGCGCCTGCCAATCCGCACCGACCGCCAACCAGCCCAACCCTTCGCGCTCACCGACCCGCCCCCGCCGCCCTGGCTGACCGACCCCCGCCGACCGAGCCCTCCGACCCCCAGCCAATCCGACGTCCGGCGCTCCGCACCCACCAGCGCATCCCGCTAACCCCCTATCCGCCCGCACCCGCTGGCCCGCACCTGCTGGCCGCCCTCCCACCGACCGCCCTCCCACCGACCGCCCTCCCACCGACCGCCCTCCCACCGACCAACCGCCAGCTGGACCAACCCGCCAGCGCTTGCTGGCCGACACCCGCAGTCACCGACCAACCGCCCACCGATCGGTGTTCATCAACCCACCGCGCTTCCGCTTGCATATTCCCGATCCGCGCCTGCCGATCCGCACCGACCCACACCAGCCGACCGAGCCCACCGACCTCCAGCCAGGTCGACTCCCGGCGCTCCGCGCCCGCCCGCGCATCCCGCCAACCCGTATCCGCCCGCGCCCGTCAACCCTCGCCCGCTGACCGACCTCCCGACCAATCGCCAGCCGGACCAACCCGCCCACGTTTGCTGGCCCACGCCCACCTAACCCGCGCCCACCGATCGCCATCTCGGACCGCACCCGCTCGCATCAACGGGGGCGCGCCCGTTCGCGCTTTACCGCCGACCGAGGCCACCGACCTCTGGCCCCGACCCCACCGCCCGCACCCGCGAGCCACAAACCGCCGATTCACATCCGCTGCCGACCCGCCAACGCGTATCCGCCCGTATTCCCGGCCTGCACCGACCGGCGCCCGGCCGCTGGCCCGCGCCCACCGGCCCCAACCGGCCCGTGCCGACGCCGAAGACCGCCAACTTCCCCCGATCAGGGACGACCCGCGTGCCGGGGCAGTCCGCCTACGGAGGTGTCGTGACACCGCCCTCTCCGCATCCGACCCACCCGACCGCAACCGCCCTGCCTCTGGGCAGTCGGTTATCCGCCCGGAGGCAGACATCCGCGCAACGCAGGGTCGGGCAGCCCGCCGGACCACCAAGCAGCCCTCGCCTCACCGATCAGCCGTGGCGACAGCGCAGCGCTAGATCAGGTCCGGGCGTCGCCAGGGGTCGCCGAGAACGTGTTCGGCGAGGAAGGCGAAGACCGTCTCGTACCAGACCTTCGCGTTGCCGGGCGTCAGGATCCAGTGGTTCTCGGTGGGGAAGTACAGGAACTTCGCGGGCACCCCGTGCCGGACGAGGTCGAAGTAGAGGCGTTGGCCCTCGCCGATCGGGACTCGGTAGTCCTTGTCGCCGTGGATCACCAGCATCGGCGTCTTGATGTCCGCCACCCGCAGGTGCGGCGAGTTCGCCCGCACGGTGTCCTGCTGCCGCAGCGGGTCGCCCATCTCCCGGATCCAGTAGTACGAGTCGTCGGTGGTCCCGGTGAACGCGTCCAGGTGCCACAGCGACGCGTGCGTCACGATCGCCTTGAACCGGTCGGTCTGCGTGGCGATCCAGTTCGCCATGTACCCGCCGAACGACCCGCCCATGGCGGCCGTCCGCGAGTCGTCGATGTCGTCCCGCCGCACGGCCACATCGGTGATCGCCATCAGGTCCGTGTACGGCTTGGCGCCCCACGACGCCCAGCCGGCGCGCACGAAGTCGTGCCCGTACCCGGTGGACAGCGCCGGGTCCGGCAGCAGCACGGCGTACCCGCGCGCCGCCATCAGCCACGGGTTCCAGCGCCAGCTCCACCCGCTCCAGCTCATCACCGGACCGCCGTGCACCCACAGCAGCAACGGCGCGGGCCGGGAGGCCGACGCGCCGCGAGGCAGCACCAGCCACGCCCGCACGGTCCGGCCGTCCTCGACCACCGTCTCGACCTCGGTCAACGTCCCCGGCACGGACTCGACCGCACCCGGCGCGGGCAGCGGCACGGCCTGCTGGTCCACACCGGACGCCGACAGCCGCACCGGCTGCGGCGGGTGGTCCCAGGCGCTGCGCAGCGCGTACACCGACTCGCCGTCGGGGCTGACCCGCACGTCGGTGTAAGCACCGGACGCGGTCAGCTTCACCACCGAGCCGGACGCCAGGTCGAGCTTCCAGATCGGCTGGTGACCCCGGTGGCTGCTGGTGAAGTACACCGCGTCACCGGCCGGGCTCACCACCGGGTGGTCGGGCTCCTCGGCGAAGTCCGCCGCCAGCTCCTCGACCGACCCGGACTCGAGGTCGATGCGCACCAACGTGTTCGTCCACGGCCGGTCCGGTGTGGAGTCCAGCGCCCGCACCGCGATCACCCCGGACGAGTCCGGCAGGAACACCGGTTGCAGGAACGAGTGCCCCTCGGCGTCGGCCAGCACGCGGTCGGCGGTGCCGTCGGTCGACGTCAGCCGCAGCCGCACCCGCTTGCCGTAGGACGCGCTCACCGCGACGCCCTCGGTGTGCACGACCCACCGGCCGTCCGGGCTGATCGCGGGCGAGTCGTCCAGGCGCGAGGCGGCGTTGGGCGTCAGGTCCACCAGGTCCGAGGACTGGTCGATGCGCGCGCGGTCCACGTCGACCGGGGACGTGGTGGCCAGCAGCCGGGGGAAGCTCGGCCCGAGGTCGGCGTCCCAGTACCGCACCGGGTACGACTCGTGCAGGATCGCGGTCACGCCGGCGTCCTCGCGGGCCTTGCGGTGCTCCTCGTCCTGCTCGCCGAACTCCACGGTCGGGTGCGCGCCCGCCGCGAGCAGCACCGTGCCCGCGTCCCGCGCCACCGCGAACTCCGACACGCCACCGGCGGGCCGGTACAGCTCACGCGCCTCGCCCACGGGCGGCAGCAGCCACAGCGCGGTCTTGTCCTTGGCGTCGCGGTCGCCCGGCTTGGCCTCGGGGTCGGGCCGCGACGAGAGGAACAGCACCGAGCCGTCCGGCGTGAACGCGGGAGCCGACTCGCCCTTCGCACCCCGCGTCAACCGCCGCGCGGGACGCTCGCCGGTCGGGTCGACCTCCCACAGCGAGCCCTGCCACGCCTTGCGGTCCGGCGAGAGCGTCGCCACCACGGTGACCAGTCGCGTGCCGTCGGGCGACAGCGCCAGCCCGGAGATCCGCGGCATCTCGGTGAACGAGGTCAGGTCCCCGAACCCCGCCTCGGTGATCTTGCCTGCCATCACGCCCCCTGTTGTGACCGGGTGAAGTCCCACGCGTCGCGCACGATGCCGGCCAGGTCGACCCGCTCGGGCTTCCAGCCCAGCTCGGCGCGGGCCTTCTCGCTGGAGGCCACGAGCACCGCCGGGTCGCCCGCCCGGCGCGGCGCCACGTCGGCGGGGATCGGGTGGCCGGTCACCTCGCGGCAGGCGTCGATGACCTGCTTGACCGAGAAGCCCAAGCCGTTGCCCAGGTTGTAGATGCGATGCTCGCCGGCCGTCGCGTGCTCCAGCGCCCGCAGGTGCGCGTCGGCCAGGTCCACGACGTGGATGTAGTCGCGGATGCACGTGCCGTCGTCGGTGGGCCAGTCGTCGCCGTACACCTGCACCCGGTCCCGGCGGCCGGACGCGACCTGGAGCACGATCGGGATCAGGTGCGTCTCCACGCCGTGCCGCTCGCCGAACCGCCCGTACGCGCCGGCCACGTTGAAGTAGCGCAGCGACACGGCGGCCAGGCCGTGCGCGGCGGCGTAGGAGGTGATCGCGTGGTCGATGGCGAGCTTGGTCGCGCCGTAGGTGTTGGTGGGCCGCGTCGGCGCGGTCTCCGCGATCGGCACCTGCTCGGGTTCGCCGTAGGTGGCGGCGGTGGAGGAGAACACCAGCCGCGGCGTGCCGTGCTCGCGCATCGCGTCGAGCAGCCGCAGCGACGTCACCACGTTGCCCTGCCAGTACTTCGCCGGATCCTGCATGGACTCGCCGACCAGCGACTTGGCCGCGAAGTGCAGCACGCCGTCGAAGCCCTCCGCGAGCACGCCGCCGATCGCGTCGTCGATGCCCGCCTCGACCAGCCGCACGCCGTCGGGCACCGCGTCCGCGTGCCCGGTGGACAGGTCGTCCAGCACGACCACCTCGTGCCCCGACTCCACCAGCCTGGCCGCGCAGACGCTGCCCACGTACCCGGCACCGCCCGTGACGAGCAACTTCACCCTGCATCCCTGCTTTCGACTAGATCGTCAGTGATCCTGGCCGGCGCCCGCGGAGGGCACCGCCGTGAACGTCCGGGGCGTGGCCCACCCGCGTTCGGCGAACGCACCCAGCACCCGCCGCACCACCTCGTCATGCCGCTCCACCGGCACCAACGCGATCG
>NZ_JAJUWT010000013.1 GCF_021390395.1 Saccharothrix sp. S26 | reverse complement strand
ACCCCCGCCCACCCCACACGTCCACCCACCCCCGCACGACACCCCACCGGCGGCCGGAACAGGGCCCGGCCGGGGGAGGAGCGCGGTCCCGGTGGCCGGGCGGGCTGGCTGCGGGATCGTGACCGCGGGCTCGTAGGCTGATCCGGTGGTCGCAGCCCCCGTGACGCCGGATGAACCCGTCGCCGACACGCCCCCCGCCCGACGCCGGGACGTGCGCGGCACCCTGCTGCGCCTGCTGCTGGCCGCCGCGGGCGGGGCCGCGGTGTTCCTCAGCTTCCCCCCGCGCACCACCTGGTGGCTCGCGCCCCTCGGGTTCGCCGCCCTCGGCGTGCTGCTGCACGGCCGCCGCGCCCGCGCCGGGTTCGGCCTCGGCCTGGTGTGGGGGCTGGCGTTCATGGCGCCGCTGCTGCGGTGGACCGGCGAGTTCGTCGGCCTCATCGCCTGGCTGCCGCTGGCGCTGCTGTGCGCGCTGCTCATCGCCCTGGGCACCGCCGCCATGGCCGTCGTGTCCCGCCTGCCCGGCGCGCCGGTGTGGATGGCGCTGGTCTGGGTCGCCGACGAGGCCCTGCGCGCCGTCGTGCCCTTCGGCGGGTTCCCCTGGGGCAAGATCGCCTTCGGTCAGCCCGAGGGCTGGTACCTGCCGCTGGCCGCGATCGGCGGCGCGCCGCTGGTCGGGTTCGCCGTCGCCCTCACCGGCCTGGCCGCCGCCCACCTGGGCCGCAACCCGAAACTCGCCCTGCCCGGCCTCGTGCTGCCGCTGGTCGCCGGCGTCGCGGCCGGTGCCCTCGTGCACACCGAACCCGACCAGGGCACCGTCACCGTGGCCGCCATCCAGGGCAACGTGCCCCGCGCCGGCCTGGACTTCAACGCCCAACGCCGCGCCGTGCTCGACAACCACGTCGCCCGCACCCTGCAACTGGCCGAGGACGTCGAAGCCGGCCGCGCCGCCCAGCCCGACCTGGTCATCTGGCCGGAGAACTCCTCCGACATCGACCCCTTCCGCAACGTCGACGCCGCCACCCGCATCCAGAGCGCCGTCGAGGCCATCCACGCGCCCATCGCCGTCGGCGCCGTCGTCATCGACCCCGACGACAAGCTGCCCCGCAACACCGTCGTGCTCTACGAACCCGGCGTCGGCCCCACCGACACCTACACCAAGCGGCAGCTGCAACCCTTCGGCGAGACCATGCCCTACCGCGACTTCTTCCGGATCTTCACCTCCGCGGTCGACCGTGCCGGCACGTTCCAACCCGGCACCGACCCCGAGGGCTTCACCATGGGCCCCGCCAAGGTGGCGCTGGACACCTGCTACGAGGTCGCGTTCGACAACGTGGTCCGCGACTCGATCACCGACGGCGTGAACCTCATCGCCATCCCCACCAACAACGCCACCTTCGGCTACACCGAGATGACCTACCAGCAGCTGGCCATGTCCCGGGTCCGGGCCGTCGAACACGGCAAATCCGTGATCGTCGCCGCCACGAGCGGCGTCAGCGCCATCGTCGCCCCCGACGGCACCGTCACCCGCCGGACCGGCCTGTTCACCGCCGACGCGCTGGTGGCCACGGTCGGGCTGCGCGGGGAGGCTACGCTGGCCACCCGGCTCGGCGCATGGCCCGAGTGGGTGATGACCGCTCTGGGCCTGACGGCCGTGGCGATCGCCTTGACAGTGACACGACGACGGACGCGTCCGACCCCCGGTGCTGGGGTCGGCGAGGAGGAAACGGATGGCGGACCAGCAGGCGCAGCCTGACCGCGAGCTCGGGCCGGTGCTGGTGGTGATCCCGACCTACAACGAGCGGGACAACATCGGGAAGATCGTGAAGCGGCTGCACACCGCGCTGCCGACCGTGCACGCCCTCGTGGTGGACGACGGCAGCCCCGACGGCACAGGACAGCTGGCCGACGAGATGGCCGCCGACGACGACCGCGTGCACGTGCTGCACCGCACCGAGAAGGCGGGACTCGGCGCCGCCTACATCGCCGGGTTCGGCTGGGGCATGGACCGCGGCTACCAGGTGCTCGTGGAAATGGACGCCGACGGCTCCCACGCCCCCGAGGACCTGCCCCGCATGCTCGACGCCCTGCACGACGCGGACCTGGTCATCGGCTCCCGCTACGTGCCCGGCGGCACCGTGGTCAACTGGCCCAAGAAGCGCGAGTTCCTCTCCCGCGGCGCCAACCTGTACTCGCGGCTCGCGCTCGGCGCGTCGGTCAAGGACATCACCGCCGGGTTCCGCGCCTACCGCACCGACGTGCTGCGCAACCTCAAGCTGCACAACGTCGCCTCCGCGGGCTACTGCTTCCAGATCGACCTCGCCTGGCGCACCATCGAACTCGGCTACCGGGTCGTCGAGGTCCCGATCACGTTCACCGAGCGTGAGATCGGCGTGTCCAAGATGAGCGGCGACATCGTCCGCGAAGCGCTCATCCGCGTCACCAAGTGGGGCCTGCGCCGCCGCGGCACCCAGCTGCGCGACCTGCTCGCCCCCAACAAGACCAAGACCCCCAGCAACCGCTAGACCCCGCGCGCCCGACCCGGCGCACGCCGAAGGGGCCCACCGGAACCGATCCGGTGGGCCCCTTCGCACGTCACGAGGCTCAGGCGGTGCGGGTGCGCCGCCCCTTCAGCTCCTCCAGCCGCTCGTCCAGCAGCTCCTCGAGCTCCGGGATCGTGCGCCGCTCCAGGAGCATGTCCCAGTGCGTGCGCGGCGGCTTGACCTTCTTCTGCTCCGGCTCGGTGCCGTCGATGATCTTCGACTCCTGGCCGTGCAGGCGGCATTCCCAGGTGTGCGGGATCTCGGCGTCGTCGGAGAACGGGACCTCGAAGTCGTGGCCCTTGGGGCAGGCGTACCGCACCGACCGGCGCGGGGCGAGGTCGTGATTGCGGTCGGTCTCGTAGCTGACTGCTCCGAGCCGGCTACCCCGTAGAACGCGGTCGGCCATGGCGGTGTCCTTTCGCTCGGCTCAGGGCCGGGGCCCAGGCTTGTTGCTCACCGAGTGCAACGATCGGACTGCTCCGTTCGTTCCCGGCTTCACGGTCATCGTCGCCCACAGTGACGTCCTTCACCCGTCAACGAAGGCTTCCTCCTAAGGGATGCAATCGCGGCCGGTTCGTGACGCGTTATCAAGCTACCGGGCGACCCCATCACACTGATGGAGCAGTCCTGGCAGAAGACGTGCGGCTGCGACAGCTTAGACCGAACACGGACGGCGACGTTACGGCGGGTTTAACTCGCCGGTAGTGACGTCCGTCATGCTTACGGTCACGCAAAGTCATTTTCACGATCGTCGGGGCCGCCGCCACGCTCGGTGGCGGCGCGAGTGTGCTCGGTGGCGGACATGAGGATGAATCACCCGTCCGGACCGCACCCAAACGTCCAATCGGACGCTTTATCCGATCGATGACTTCAGTGTCACCCGAAAGAGTGGATTTCGGCGAGGCGGTCGAGCAGCTCCCGTTGGGCCTTCACCACTTTTACCCCCGCCTGGGCGAGGGGAAACCAGGCCACGCGGTCCACCTCGGGGAACTCCCGCACGACCCCGGACCCGCGCGGCCACTCCAGGGTGAACGTCCCGGGAACCACCCGTTCGGGGTCCAGGTCGGCCTCCACCGCCCACGCCGCCACCACCTTGCCGCCGGACTGCCGGACCTCGCCCAACGGCACCGGCACCCCCTCGGGCACCGGCACGCCCAGCTCCTCGGCGAACTCCCTGTACGCCGTGGCCAGCGGCTCCTCGTCACCCTCCGGCTCGCCCTTGGGGATCGACCACGCGCCCTCGTCCTTGCGCGCCCAGAACGGCCCGCCCATGTGCCCGAGCAGCACCTGCCGCTCGCCGTCGACCACCCGGTGCAGCAGGATCCCGGCGCTGCGCCGCCCACCCGTCCCCGACCCGCCCGTCATCACCACAGTGTGACCGCACCCGCCGGTCAGGTCCGGCGGCGGGTGCGCATGTGGATCTGCTCGCCCTGCTTGCCGAACAGGCTCAGGATCTCCACCGGCTCCGCGCCCGCCGGGCCGAACCAGTGCGGCAACCGCGTGTCGAACTCCGCCGCCTCCCCGGGCGCGAGCACCACGTCGTGGTCGGCCAGGACCAGCCGCAACCGCCCCGACAGCACGTAGAGCCACTCGTAGCCGGTGTGCGTGCGCGGATCCGGCTCCCCCCGCGGCGGGATGATCATCTTGTACGCCTGAAGACCGCCCGGCTGCTGGGTCAGCGGCAGCACCGTCATGCCGTTGCGGCGCACCGGCACCGGCCGGATCCGCGGATCCCCGACCGGCGGCGCGCCCACCAACTCGTCCAACGGCACCCGGTGCGCGCGGGCGATCGGCAGCAGCAGCTCCAGGCTCGGACGCCGCTGCCCCGACTCCAGCCGCGACAGGGTGCTCTTGGAGATCCCGGTCGCCGCGGCCAGGTCGGCCAGCGTCGCACCCCGGCTGGTGCGCAGGTGTCGCAGCCGCTCACCGACCTTGTCCAGCACCTCGTCGGTCGGGTCGTCGGCGGTGGCGTCGTCGCTCATGGGGTGTCCCGATTCCGGCAACAGGGCTTGCCCATTGTGGGACGAGGCGGTGCGGCGCGTCCAGCCCGGGTCAGGCCAGGCTGAGCTGGTGGCCGTCCACGGCGTGCGGACCCAGGTCGCCGGTGCGGTAGTGCGTGCGGCACAGCACCTGGTAGCGGACCTCGGAGGCGTCCGCGGCGGAGGTGTCCGCGACCAGCACCGTGTCCCCGGCGCGCACCACGTCGCCGTCGTGCACGCGGGCGTTGAACCGACCCGCCCGCCCGCACCAGCACAACACCTCGACCTGGATCGCGTTCAGCTCGTCGGCCAGCTCGAACAGCCGCTGCGAACCCGGGAACAGCGTGCTGCGGAAATCGGTGGCCAGACCGAAGCAGTAGACCTCCAGGTGGGCGTCGTCGGCCAGCTCCGCCAGCTGGTCGACCTGCTCGCCGGACAGGAACTGCGCCTCGTCGACGATCACGTAGTCCACCCGGCGGCCGCGCGCCCAGTGCTCGCGCACCAGCACGCACAGGTCCATGCCCTCGTGCACCTCCAGCGCGTTGCGGGCCAACCCCATCCGGCTGGAGATCGTGGGCGTCCCCGACCGGTCGTGCCGCACCAGCAGCAACCCCCGCCGACCCTGCCGGGCCTGGTTGTGGTCGATCTGCAACGCCAACGTCGACTTGCCGCAGTCCATGGGCCCGAAGAAGAACCGCAGCCGCCCCGTGGCCGGCAGCCCACGACCCGCGCCCGCGGCGGGCACGGAGGACAGCGCGTCGGTCGGGTCCGGGGCGGGGATGATCGGTTCCACGGGCGGCCACCCTAACGGGCGAGTCCGACGAACGACCCGCCGGCCTTCCACACCGCCCGGCACGACGCGCCGACATCCCGCCCCGCGGCCGGGCGTGCGGCGCGGGGGAGAGCCCTGGGCGGCCGGCGGTCGGGGACCGCTGTGACCTCGCTTCTCGGCCCACGTCCCACGCCCCACGGCCTCGACCTCGTGCTCGGGCTCGGGCTCGACGGAGCATCCTCGGCGCGGTGGTGGATGTGGCAGGGGTGGTGGATGTGGCAGGGGTGGGGTGCGGTCGGCCGGGTGCGGTCGGGGTTGGTGGGTGTGGGGCGTGGCGGCGGGGCAGGTGTGGTGACGGCGGCTCCCGCCCCTACCGGCTTCCGCGCCACCCCCTCCGGACTTGTTGCCGAGATATATCGCGAAGCGGTATAACCTGCGGTGTGAGAGGTATGTCGGAGCAGGTGTTCCTGGTGCTCACCGCGTTGGCGGAGGAGCCGTTGCACGGCTACGCGATCGTGCGCGCGGTCGAAGGGCTGTCGGAGGGCCGGATGCGGCTGCGGGTCGGCACGCTGTACGGGGTGCTGGACCGGCTGGTCGCCGAAGGGCTGGCCGAGCGGGACCGCGAGGAGGTCCACCAGGGTCGGCTGCGCCGCTACTACCGGCTCACCGACGCCGGGGTGCGGGCGTTGTCGGCGGAGGTGGCCCGGCTGTCGGCGAACGTGCGCGCCGCGTCGTCGGTGCTCAAGGCGAGGGGTGCGCTGTGAGGTCGAACCTGGAACGCCGCTACCGGGCGCTGCTGCGGGTGCTGCCCGCCTGGTACCGGGCCGAGCGCGAGGAGGAGATGGTCGGCATCTTCCTGGCCGACCGCGACGACGAGCTGGACCTGGAGCACGGGTGGCCGGGCTGGGGCGAGGCGGGCGCGACGCTGGCGTTGGCGGTGCGGGTGCGGCTGGCGGCCGGGCGCGCGGCGGGGACGGCGGCACGGGTGCTGGCGTTGACCGGGCTGCTCGGGCAGCTGGTGGCGGCGGCGCAGTCGTGGACGGTGGCCGCGCGCGTCGGGTCGGTCGGCGACGACCGGGGCTGGTGGTACGACGTGGTGGCGGTGGTGGCGTTCGCGGCGCTGGTCGCGGGTCGGCGCGTGCCGGGTCGGGTCGCGGCGGGGCTGCTGGGCGTGGGGGCGGCGGTGTCGCTGGTCGCGTCGGCGGCGGCCGGGCCGGTGCCGTGGCCGGCGCTGGTGTGGCACGTGCCGGCGCTGGTGACCGCGGTCGCGGCGGTGGCGGCGTTCCACCGGGAGTCGCCGCCGGTGTCACGGCGGTGGTGGGCGGTCGCGCCCGTCGCCCTGGTCGCGGGGATCGCGTCGGTCGTGGTCGTGCCGGCGTTGTCGACCGGCACGATGCTGCTGGCGTGGCTGATCGCGGTGGTCGTGGTGGCGGTGTCGCGGCCCTGGTCGGCCCGCGTGCCCGTACCCGCCGCCTGACCTTGTCGGTCCGGGCCGCCCCGGACCGACACCTCACACCTTCGCGGGCACCGGGTTGCCGGAGGCGGCGATCGCCCTGCGCACCGGCACGAAGATCATCAGCACGAACCCGACCACGAAGAACACCACCAACGAGATGATCGCCAGCCGGAACGACCCGGTGGCCTGCCCGACCCCGGCGAACACCAGCGGCCCCAGCCACGACGTGGACCGCTCGCCGACCTCGTAGAGCGAGAAGTACTGCGCCTCGCGGCCGGGCGGGATCATCTGGCTGAACAGCGACCGCGACAACGCGTTCGTGCCGCCCAGCACCAGCCCGATCCCCGCGGCCAGGGCGTAGAACTGGGTCTGCTGCCCGGCCTGCACGAAGAACGCCGCGCCGATCACCACGATCCACACGCACAGGCTGACCATGATGGTGCGCTTCGCGCCCCACGACCTGGCCACCCGGCCGTGCAGCATCCCGCCGAAGAACGCGACGAACTGCACGATCAGGATCGTGGTGATCAGCACGGTCTCGTCGAGCTTGAGCTCGTCGCGGCCGTACTGGGCGGAGACGTTGGCGACGGTGGCGATGCCGTCGGTGTAGATGAGGTAGGTGCCCAGGAACGCCAGGGTCAGCGGGAACAGCCGGGCCTGCTTGGCGGTCTGGCGCAGCTCGGCGAACCCGGCGGTGATCACCGACGCGCCGGACTCCGCGCCGTGCGGCGGCTGGTGCTGCCGCAGCCGCGCCAGCGGGATGAGCGTGAACCCGGCCCACCACAGGCCCGACAGGACGAAACCGACGCGCACCGCCGCGCCCTCGCTCAGCCCGATGGCGTCGTGGCCGATGAACAACGCCAACTGCACCGCCAGGGCCAGGCCGCCGCCCAGGTAGCCGAACGCCCAGCCGCGCGAGGACACCGCGTCGCGCTCGTCCGGACCGGCGATCTCGGGCAGGAACGCGTAGTACACGACGACCGACGCGCCGTAGCAGATGTTGCCCAGGATGAACAGGGCGACGCCGAGGTGCCAGTTGTCGCCGCCGACCGCCGCCAGCGCGATCGTGGCGGCCGAGCCGGTGAACGCCAGGCCGCCGAGCATGCGCTTCTTGTTCTGGGTGCGGTCGGCGATCGCGCCCATGACGGGCAGCACCACGACCTGGACGACCGTGGCGATCGACAGCAGGTAGCCCCACAGCGACCCGGCGGGGAAGTACGCGCCGAACAGGGAGATGTCGCACTGCCGCAGCGGCCCGTCGGCGCAGGCGTCCTGGCCGTTGCGGGCGGTGTCGGCGATGGCCGCCTCCTTGGCCACCGCGGTGAGGTAGCCGGAGAGGAACACGGTCACCACGGAGGTGGGGAACACCGAGTTCGCCCAGTCGTACCAGGTCCACCCGCGCTGTTCCCGCCTGCGGTCCACGGCGGGTGCGGTGCTGTCGGCCACGCTCATGGGGGCGGACTGTATATCGCGGGCCACCCGTTCGTGGTGATCACCACCAACCTGTTGCCAACCGTCCTCCCGCCCGCCACCGGGCGCGGCTCAGCCGGCCCACGCCCGCCGGTCGACCAGCACGTCCCGCAGCCGGTCCGGCCGGTCGGTGACCAGCCCGTCCACCCCGAGGTCCAGCAGCCGCCGCATCTCCGCCTCCTCGTCGATGGTCCACACGTGCACCTCCAGACCGCGGCGGTGCGCGGCGCGGACGAACCGGCCGTCCACCACCAGCAGCCGGCCCTGGGTCACCGGCACCTGCGCCACCATGCCCCGCACCGGCAGCCTTACCAGCGGCACCCGGCCCGCCGCCCACAGCGCACCCGCCGACCGCGGCCCCATCGACGTCAACAGCCCCGGACCGCCCAACCGCCGCAGCCGGGCCAGCCGCCGGTCGGAGAACGACGCCAGGCACACCCGGTGCAGCGCGTCCGCGCGGCGCAGCACCCCCAGCACCGGCTCCACCGCCGAGTCGGCCTTGACGTCGATGTTCACCAACGCCTCCGGCAGCTCCTCCAGCAGGTCCTCCAGCCGCGCGATCGGCTCCCGCCCGCCCACGTTGGCCCGCCGCACCGCCGACCACGGCTGCGACGCCACCGGACCGGACGCGTCCGTGGTGCGGTCCAGCACCGCGTCGTGGTGCACGACCACCACCCCGTCGGAGGTGGCGTGCACGTCGGTCTCCAGGTACCGGTAGCCCTCCGCGGTGGCGCGGCGGAACGCCGCCAGCGAGTTCTCCATCCCCGACAGCTCGTCGAGGTGCCAGCCCCGGTGGGCGAACGCGCGCGGGTGCGGTCCGGACAGGTACGGGTGGTTCTCGGTCACACCCGGAGTGTGCCCTGGCGGCGTGGCGCGGGGGTGACCGGTGGGTAGCGGGCTACCGTCGCCGGCCATGGAGTTGGTGACCGAGGCCGTCGCGGCGCGCCGTGAGGAAGCCAGGCACTGCGCCTGGTGCGGACGCCGCCTGCCCGACAGCGGCCGGATCGGGCGGCCCCGCCGGTACTGCGCGCAGCCGTGCCGGCAGCGCGCCTACGAACGCCGGGCCGCGGTGCAGCGCGGCGGGCTGCCCGAGGACGCGGTGGTGCTGTCCGCGGGGGAGCTGGCCGACCTGCAGGACCGGCTGTTCCAGCTGCGGTGCGCCGCCGAGGACGTGGCCACCGCGGCCGCGGACGGTGCGGACGGTGCGGAGCTGCGGCGGCTGGCGGGGGAACTGGTCGACACCGCGCGGGGTCTGGAGCGGTTGCGCTGAACAGTGTCGGCTTGCCCACCGCGTGTGGTCTCGACCATCATGACGCGCGGGTGGGCGAGGAGGGGCGCGTGAACGGCAACGGCGCGTTGCACCGCGAGGTGCTCGACCGGGCCGACGTCGGTTTCGGTGTGACGGACGCGAACGGCACGCTGGCCTGGGTGAACCCGGCGCTGGCGGAGATCCTGGGCGTGCCGGTGGACCACGTGGTCGGCCGGTCGCTGCCCGCGCTGCTGCCCGGCGCCCCCGAACGGCCCCGCTCGGGCCTGGCGCTGCTCACCCCCAGCGCCTACCGCAAGGGGCACCGCTGGCTGGAGGTCACCTGCCAGCACCTCGACCCCACCACCGACACCACCACCGACACCACCGACACCGCGGTCGAGCAGCTGCTGTACCGGGTGGTGGACGTCACCGCGTGGCGCGACCGGGAGCTGGAGGCCACCCACGAGGCCGACGCGTTGCGCCGCGCCCAGGTGCTGGGCCGGATGGGCACGTGGGAGTGGCACATCGCCGAGGACCGCGTGGTGTGGTCGGACACGCTGCTGGAGATGTTCGGGTTCCCGCCGGACGCCGAGCTGGACTTCGACGGCTACGCCGCGCTCGTGCACCCCGACGACCTGCCCATGATCCAGGCCACCCTCCAGGAGGCCATGCGGTCGGGCGCGGGGTTCTCCTTCACCCACCGCATGCGGCCCGCCGACGGCGCCGTCGAGCGCTGGTTCGAGTGCTTCGGCGAGGTCGTCGCCGACGAGGACGGCTCGCCGCTGCGGGTGCTGGGCACCGCGCACGACATCACCCGCGCCCGCCGCGTGCACGACGAGCTGCTCGCGCTGGCCGAACAGGACCCGCTGACGGGACTGGCGAACCGGCGCGCGGTGACCCGCGAGCTGGAACGGCAGCTCGCCGGCGGCGGACCCGGCGCGATGCTGCTGCTGGACTTGGACAACTTCAAGGACGTCAACGACCTGCGCGGCCACGCCGTCGGCGACCGGCTGATGAAGACGCTGGCCTCGGCGCTGCGGTCACGCCTGTCGCCCTCGCAGCTGATCGGCAGGCTCGGCGGCGACGAGTTCGCCGTCGTGCTGCCCGGAGCGACCCCCGCCGACGCCGCCCGCGTCGCCGAGGGCCTGCGCGACGCCGTGGCCGCGTTGCCGCTGGTCGGCGCCGCCCGCAGCCTCACGGTGTCCACCGGGGTCGCCGAGTACGGGCCCGGCGACACCTGGGAACTGGTGCTGGCCAACGCCGACCTCGCCCTGTACGCGTCGAAAGCCGCCGGCCGCAACCGCGTCACCGTCTACGAACCCGGCCACTACGCCGACACCGCCAAACGCGTCTCGGTGCTCGACCGGCTGCGCGCCGCCCTCGACCACGGCGGCCTGGCCCTGCACGCCATGCCGATGGTCGAGCTGGCCACCGGCCAGACCCTGGGCCACGAACTGCTGCTGCGGCTGGAGGACGCCCAGGAGCCGTACCTGGGCCCGGCCGAGTTCCTGCCCGAGGCCGAACGCTCCGACCTGGTCCTCGACATCGACCGGTGGGTGCTGTCCACCGCGATCGACGCCCTCGTCCGCCACCCCGACCCCGACCTGCGGTTCAACGTCAACATCTCCGGCCGCACCCTGGAGGACGAGGACTTCGGCGGGTTCGTGCTCGACCGCCTCGCCACCGCCGGCGTCGCACCCGGACGCCTCGGCCTGGAGATCACCGAGACCGCCGCGGTGACCAACCTCGACGCCGCCCGCGCCCTGGCCCTGCAACTGCGCGGCTTCGGCTGCCGCATCATCCTCGACGACTTCGGCTCCGGGTTCGGCTCGTTCGTCCACCTCAAGCACCTGCCCATCACCGGCATCAAGATCGACGGCGAGTTCGTGCGCGGCATCGACGAACGCTCCACCGACGCCGTCCTCGTCGCCGGCATCGTCCAGATCGCCCGGGGCCTGGGCCTGTCCGCCGTCGCCGAATGGGTCGAACGCCCCGCCCAGGTCGACGCGCTCGCCCGGCTGGGCGTGCGGATCGGGCAGGGCTTCCACCTCGGCAGGCCCCTGCCGCTCGCGCACATCCTCCCGGCGCAGTCGCAGCGGCCGAACGGCGCATTGTCGCCACGCCTGGCCGGTGCGGAGGATGGGTCGCGTTCCTGACCCCGCCGCCCGCCCCGATGGGAAGCCCACGCCGTGCCCGGTACCCCCGACAGCCCCGCGCGCGGTGTCCGCCGCGTCGAGCTGAGCACCACCCGCCCCGAACCGACCGCCGAGTTCTACGCCCACCTGCTCGGCTGGGTGATCATCGCCGAGCCGGACGGCTCGTTCACCGGCTGGGTCGGCGACCGGCTCGCCACCCACGTGCGACCCGGCGGGCAAGGCTGGCGCATCGTGTTCGCCGGCACGCGGGCCCGCGACCTCGACCCGGCCGTCGCCGTCGACCCCGGCCGCGTCCTGCACGGCCCCTGGGCACCCCCGCCCCGCCCCGGCGAACCGTGCTGGGTGGAGCTGATGGGCGACGCCGACGACCGCTGGGCGGGGGAGCTGGGCTGGCAGGTCCGCGACCCGGACGGCGAGTTCACCCTCTACGACGCCGCCGTCGCCGACGACCGCCGCCCCGTCGCCGGACGCCTGGCCGCGACCGGCGGCTGGACCTGCTACTTCTCCGTCCCTGACCTCACCCGCGCCCTCGCCGAGGCCACCGACATGGGCGGGACCGTCCTGTCCGGACCGAAGGACGTGCCCACCGGTGCCGTCGCCGCGGTCGCCGACCCCGCCGGGGCCGTGTTCGCCCTGCTGGAGAACCCCGCCGGCTGGGGCGGCGCCTGGTGCGCCACCGCCCGCGCCCACGCCTGACCCCACCAAGCCCGACACGACCGCGAACCGACCGACACCCGCCGAACGAGGCGCACCACCGGCCCGACGGCCACCGGCGCGGGGGAGTGGTCGCACCCCCGCGCCCGACCGTCGAGAAGCCGAACCCGTCAGCCGGCCAGTTCAGGCGGGAAACCGCCGGTCGCGATCGGACCCCAACGCTCGATCGTCACCCGGATCAGCGACTTGCCCTGGCGGCGCATCGCCTCCCGGTACTCGTCCCAGTCCGGGTGCTCCCCGGCGATGCACCGGTAGTAGTCCACCAGCGGCTCCAGCGCCTCCGGCAGGTCCACCACCTCCGCCCGACCGTCCACCTGCACGTACGGGCCGTCCCAGTCGTCGGACAGCACGCACACCGTCACCCGGTCGTCACGCCGGGCGTTGCGCGCCTTCGCCCGCTGCGGGTACGTCGACACCACCACCCGACCCTCGCCGTCCACCCCGCACGTCACCGGCGACACCTGCGGCCGCCCGTCGGCGCGCGCGGTGACCAGCAGGGCTCGGTGGCGGGGCCGCAGGAACTCGACCAACTCGTCTCGGGACACCGTGTCGGCGGTGGCGATTCTCGGCATGCCACCAGCCTAGGAGAAGATGCGCCCATGCCCCGGTTCACCGCCCACGACGGCACCACCCTCGCCTACCACCAGACCGGCGACGGACCGCCGCTGCTGTGCGTGCCCGGAGGGGCCGGCCGCGCCTCCTCCTACCTCGGCGACCTCGGCGGGCTGCACCGCCACCGCACCCTGCTGCTGCTGGACAACCGCGGCACCGGCGACTCCGACGCACCCGCCGACCCGGCCACCTACCGGCGCGACCGGCTCGCCGCCGACGTCGACGCCCTGCGCGCCCACCTCGGCCTGGACCGCGTCGACCTGCTCGGCCACTCCGCCGGCGCCGGCATCGCCATGGCCTACGCCGAACACCACCCCGACCGGCTCGCCTCGCTGATCCTGCTCACCCCCGCGCTGCGCGCCATCGGCGCCTCACCCACCGAAACCGACTGGGCCGAACACCTGCGCGTGCACGCCCACCAGCCGTGGTTCGCCGAGGCCACCGCCGCCCTCACGGCGTGGAGCCAAGGCCACGGCACCCCCGCCAACCGACAAGCCGCCGCACCCCTGTTCTACGGGCGCTGGGACGACCGGGCCCGCGCCCACGCCGCCGCCGAACCCGCCGAAGCCTCACCCGACGCACAAGCCGGCTACGCCGCCGACGGCGCGTTCACCCCCGGCCGGACCCGCCGCGCCCTCGCCGCCCTCGACATCCCCGTCCTGGTCTACGCGGGCGGCGCCGACCCGCTGTCACCACCGCACCTCGTGCGACAGCTCGTCGACCTCATCCCCGACGCCACCTACGTCGAACAACCCCACGCCGGGCACTTCCCGTGGCTGGACGACCCGGACTTCCTCGTCGAGCACCTGCGCGCCTTCCCACCCCGCTGACCCCCGCACCACCCTCACCCACCCAGCAGCCCGGCGACCGCGTCCCACCCCGACGCGGCCCCGCGCGCCGACACCCGCGCGAACACCGACCCGCCCAACGCCTCCCGCGCCGCCGCCTCCACCGACACCACCTCCGGATCGGCCACCGCGCCACCACCCCGCAACCCGCGCGCCGCACCCGCCAACAACGCCGCCCGTTCCCAGTCGCCGTCCACCACCGCCAACCCGGCATGTGCCTCCACCACCCGCGCCAGCACCACCCGGTTGCCCCAGTCCCGCGCCGACCCCGCCGCCTCACCCCACGCCCGCAGCGCCGCCTCCCGGTCACCGCCCGCCAACTCCACCCGACCCGACGCCACCAGCACCGACGCCCGCACCTCGTCCGGCCCGAACCACCCCCGCGGGCACACCCGCAACGCCTCCGCGCACCACCACCGCGCACCGTCGAGATCACCACGCCGACGCGCCACCTCCGCCGCGCCCAACCACGCCAGCGCCAACGTCTCCACCGCGCCCTGCGACCGCGCCACCACCGCCGCCTCCTCCACGTCGGCCGCCGCACGATCCAGGTCACCGGCCCGACACGCCCACTCCGACCGGCGGCACAACAGGTTCGCCGTGTGCTCGGTCACCCCGAACGACCGCGACAACTCCAACGCCTCGTCCAAGAACCCCAACGCCGCCGCCGGCCCACCGTCCACCTGCGCCGCCTCCGCCAACTGCGACAACGCCAACGACATGCCCCACCGCTCACCCACCGCCCGGAACCCCGCCAACGCCGCCGCATACTCCTCCCGCGCCCGCGACAGCCGCCCCGCGTACCGGTGCTGCATCCCCGCACCCAACCGGTCCAACGCCCGACTCCACGGATCCGACCCCACCAACCGCTCCCGCACCACCGCCAACCCCGCCACATCCACCTGCGGCACCCCGTGCGCCATACCCCACAACACCGTCAGAAAAGGCCGCGCCGGGGGACCGACCAACCCCGCCGGCAGCGGATCACGCGGCGACGGCGTGCCCGGCAACCCCGCCAACCCCGCCGACGACGCGTTCACCAGGCACAACACGTACTCCTCGGCCAACCCCTCCGGCGGCGTCGGACCCACCGCCCGCACCACCTCCGCGGCCAACGCCGCACCCTCCGACCGCAACCCCCGCAACCACCACGGCCACCCCAGGTCCGCCGCCAACCGCAACGCCAACCCCCGCTCGTGGCCCGCCGCCCACCGCACCGCCGCCGTCAGGTCCTCGTGCTCGGCCGCCAACCGCCCCAACCACACCAACTGCCCCTCCCCGTACAGGTGCGGCGCCGCCTCCGCCGCCAACCCCGCGAAATACCGCGCGTGCGCACCCGACACCTCCCGCTCCTCACCCGACTCCGCCAACCGCCGCGCGCAGAACGCCCGGATCGTCTCCGACATCCGGTACCGGTCCCCGGACACCTCCACCAACGACTTGTCCGCCAACGACGGCAACACCTCATCCGTCCCCGCCACCCCGCACACCGCCGCCGCCGACCCCAACGTCGCCCCGCCCCGGAACACCGTCAACCGCCGCGCCAACACCCGCTCCTCCTCGTCCAACAACCCCCAACTCCACTCCACCACCGCGTGCAACGTCCGATGCCGCGCCACCGCCGCCCGACTGCCCCGCGACAACAACCGGAACCGGTCACCCAACCGCGACGCCACCTCCACCACCGGCAACGACCGCACCCGCGCCGCCGCCAACTCGATCGCCAACGGCAACCCGTCCAACGCCCGACAGATCCCCACCACCACCTCCGCCGTCCCCGGATCCAGCCGGAACGACGGGTTCACCGCCACCGCCCGATCCGCGAACAACCGCACCGCCGCCGACCCCGCACCACCGGCCTCCAACGGCGGCACCGGCCGCACCACCTCACCGGTCACCCCCAACGCCTCCCGCGACGTCGCCAACACCCGCAACCGCGCGCACGACGCCAACAACCCGCCCACCAACGCCGCCGCGTCCTCCACCACGTGCTCACAGTTGTCCAGCACCACCAACACCGGCCGGTCCTGCAACGCCGCCACCAACCGCGCCACCGGCGCCGTCACCGGCCGCAACCCGTCCTCCCGCAACCCCAACGCCGACACCACCGCCCGCGGCACGTCACCACCCACCGCCAACGGCGCCAAGTCCACGAAAAACACCTCATCCGGCGCACCGGACGCCACCTCCACCGCCAACCGCGTCTTGCCCGCACCACCCGGCCCCGTCAACGTCACCAACCGCGACGACGCCAACGCCTCACCGACCTCCCGCACCTCCCGCTCCCGCCCCACGAAACTCGTCAACTGCGCCGGCAACACCCGCCGCACCGCCGGCCGCTCACCCCGCACCACCTCGCCGTGCGCGTCCGCCAACACGGGGGAGAGGTCCGACCCCAACTCCTCCGCCAACACCCGCCGCGTCCGCTCCACCAGCGCCAACGCCTCCGCCTGCCGCCCCTCCCGGTGCAACACCCGCACCAACCGCGCCACCAACCGCTCCCGCGTCGGGTGCGCCGCCACCAACTCCCGCAACAACCCCACCGACGCCCCGTCGTGCTCCTCCACCGCCCGCAGCCGCAACTCCTCCCACCGCGCCACGCACACCGCCGCGAACGGCGCGTCACCCACGTCCGCCAACGCCGGACCACGCCACAACGCCAACGCCTCACCCGGCAACCCCCGCGCCACCAGCTCCTCGAACCGCAGCGCGTCCACCTCACCCGGATCCACCACCAGCCGGTACCCCGACGCCGACCGCTCCACCTCCACGTCCACCAACGACCGCAACCGCGACACCTGCGACTGGATCGCGTTACCCGCACCCACCGGCGGACGCGACCCGTACAACGCCCCGATCAGCCGGTCGACACCCACCACCCGACCCGCCTCGACCGCCAACACCGCCAACAACGCCCGCAACCGCGGCCCACCGACCCGCACCTCCGTCCCGTCCGCACGCCGCACCACCATCGGACCCAACACCCCGAACCGCACCCGCGAACCCTCCCGACCGCGACCACACACCAACCACCCGGGGGACACGCCACCGGGGGACAGACACACCCGCGAACACGGGTCAGGCGCGGCCGAGGATGTCGGCCACCACCTCCGCCTTCGCGTCCGCGTACTGCTGCAAGTACTCCCAGTCCCGCGCCGCCAACCCCCGCTTCACCCCCTCGTACAACCGGCGATCCTCCTCCGACACCCGCAACCGGTCCCGGAACGCCAGCATCCGCGCCACCTCCGGCTCACCCGCCGTGAACACGTGCAGGTTCACGTCCGTGTCCGGCCCCTTGAACATCCGGTGCTCCAACCACCCCGGCTCCCGGATCCGCAACACGTACCCCGCCGCCTCCAACGCCGGCACGTACGACCCCTCGTCCGCCGAATCCGCCACCGTCAACACCACGTCCACGATCGGCTTCGCCGCCAACCCCGGCACCGACGTCGACCCCACGTGCGCCAACCCCACCACCACACCACCCAGCACGGCCCGGATCCGCGCCGCCTCACGCTCGTACAACCCCGGCCACGCCGGGTCGTACTCCACCAGCACCACCCGACCCGACAACCTCGGCGCACCACCCACGTACGCCGCCCGGATCTCCTCCTCCGACAACCCCACGACACGCCCCCTGTCCTCGCCCGGTCAGCAGGCCAGGATAAGCCGCTCACCGCGGCAACCGCGACGGCTTTCCCGGCGCGAACAGATCACCACCCGACCCCACCCGCTCCCGCACCTCGTCGGCCAGGAACACCAGGTCCTCCACCACCCGACATCCCTCCACCTCCTCCCACGACACCGGCGTCGACACCGACGGCCGCGCCCGAGCCCGCAACGAGTACGGAGCCACCGTCGTCTTCGCCGGGTTGTTCTGCGACCAGTCGATCAACACCCGCCCCGTCCGCTCCGCCTTCGCCATCCGCCACACCACCTCCCGCGGCCACTCCCGCGCCAACCGCCGCGCCACCCCCTTCGCGTACTCCGACGTCCGCTCCGGCGACGACACCGACACCGCCGCGTACACCTGCAACCCCTTCGACCCCGACGTCTTCACCACCGGCGCCAACCCGTCCGCCACCAACACCTCCCGCACCCGGCACGCCACCCGACAGCACTCCACCACCGTCGCCGGCTCACCCGGATCCAGGTCGAACACCACCAGGTCGGGGGAGCGCCGCCCACCCCGCGCACCCACCGTCCACTGCGGCACGTGCAACTCCAAAGCCGCCAGGTTCGCCAACCACACCAACGTCGCCAAGTCCTCCACCACCACGAAGTCCGCGAACTCCGCACCCCGCGACGACCCCGGCGTCTCCACCCGCACCGTCCGCACCCACTCCGGCGCGTGCGACGGCACGTTCTTCTCGAAGAACGACTTCCCGTCCACCCCGTTCGGATACCGCCGCACCGTCATCGGCCGACCCGCCACGTGCGGCAACAACACCGGCGCGATCCGCGTGTAGTAGTCGATCACCTCGGCCTTGGTGAACCCCACCTCCGGGTACAACACCTTGCCCAGGTTCGTCAGCTTCACCCGACGACCCTCCACCGACACCACCGCGTCAGCCGCCACCACGCCGCACCTCCCCGGGCTCCCGATCCGGCCGCAACCCCCGCCACGTCGGGAACCGCAACCGCCCATCCGCCGTCCACTCCCGGAACGCCACCTCACCCACCAGCACCGGACGCACCCACCGCGCACCCCGAGCCCGCTCCCGCGGCACCTCCGACCCGAACGGCGACCGCTGCACCCCCAACCCCGACAACCGCACCGTCAACCGCTCCAACTCCGCCCGGTCGAACCCCGTCCCCACCGACCCCGCGAACACCAACCCACCCGCCGCGTCCGGGATCCCCAACAACAACGACCCCACCAACCCCGCACGCTTGCCCACACCCGGCCGCCACCCACCCACCACCACCTCCTGCGTCACCACCGACGTCACCTTCACCCACTGCGGCGACCGCTGACCCGGCACATAACGCGAATCCAGCCGCTTCGCCACCACCCCCTCCAACCCCTGCTCCCGACTCGCCGCCAACACCTCCGCACCCGCACCCGGGAACGCCCTCGGCGTCAACCAGTGCGCACCCCGCAACCCCAACCCCTCCAACAACACCCGCCGCCGCTCATACGGCAACTCCACCGTGGGGGAGCCGTCCAGGTGCAACACGTCGAACACCAGGAACGTCACCGGCGTCCGCCCCACCAACCGCCGCGCCTGCGCCGCCGACGCGTGCATCCGCCGCTGCAACGCCCCGAAACTCGGCCGACCACCCTCCAACGCCACGATCTCCCCGTCCAACAACACCTGCGTCGCACCCAGCTGCTCACCCAACCCCTGCAACTCCGGGTACGTCCCCGTCACGTCATTGCCCAACCGACTCGTCAACCGCACCCGCCCACCCTCCACCCGCGCGATCGCCCGCACCCCGTCCCACTTGAACTCGAACGCCCACCCCGACTCGGGCCCCGGCAACTCCACCGCCGGCGTCGCCAACATGGGGGAGACCCACTCCGGCAACGGCACCCAATCCGCACGCACCGCCTCGTGCCGCCGCCGCACCATCCAGTCCTTGCCCCCACCCGCCCCACCACGGCGGAAGAACACGAACTCACCCTCCACCCGCGCCCCGTGCAACACCACGTCCACCTCGCGGTCGGACCACTTCACCGTCTCGTACCGACCCCGATCCCAGATCACCATCTCACCCGCGCCGTACTCACCCTTCGGGATCACCCCCGAGAACGACGCGTACTCCAACGGGTGATCCTCGGTCCGCACCGCCAACCGGATCGTCCCCGGCTCCGGCGGCAACCCCTTCGGCACCGCCCACGACACCAACACCCCACCCCGCTCCAACCGCACATCCCAGTGCAACCGCGACGCGTGGTGCTCCTGGATCACGAACGTGTCGTCACCACCACGCGGCAACACCGACCCGTCACCCGGCACCGGCTCCGGCGTCCGCCCCGGATCCCGCTTGCGCCGGTACTCCGAAAGATCCCCGCCCATCCGCGCCGCCACGCCCTCAGGCGGGCTTCGCCTTCTTCTTCGCCGGAGCCTTCCGCTCAGCACCCTTCGCCGCCGACGCCGACGCCGTCTTCTTCGCCGCGGGCTTGCGCCCCGCGGACTTCCCACCCCGCGCCGACTTCGCCTGCTCCACACTCCGCTCCAGCGCCGTCATCAGGTCGATCACCTCACCGGACTCCTCCGCCTCCGGCCGCTCCGGCAGCTCCGCACCCTCCGCCTTCGCCTCGATCACCTTCTGCATCGCCTCGGTGTAATCGTCGGAGAAATCACCCGGATCGAACGACCCCGCCATGCTGTCCACCAACGACGACGCCATCTTCAACTCCTGCGGCCGCACCTCCACATCCGACCCCAAGAACTCGAAATCCGGCTTCCGCACCTCATCCGGCCACAACATCGTGTGCATCACCAACACGTCATCACGCGCCCGCAACAACGCCAACGTCTCCCGCTGGCGAATCGTGATCTTCACCACCGCCAACTGACCACTGTTCTCCAACGCCGTCCGCAACAACACATAAGGACGCGTCGCCGCCTTGTCCGGCTCCAGATAATAAGACTTCTGGAAATAGATCGGATCCACCTCGTCGACCGGCACGAACTCCAACACGTCGATCGCGTGATCGGTGTTCAACGGCAACTTGTCGAAATCCTCGGCGTCCAACACCACGACCCGACCGTCGTCCAGCTCGTAACCCTTCGCGATGTCGGCGTAGGCGACCTCCTCGCCGCACACCTGGCACACCCGCTTGTACCGGATGCGCCCACCGTCCTCCCGGTGCACCTGGTGGAACCGGAAGTCGTGCTCCTCCGTGGCCGTGTACAACCGGACACCGATCGTCACCAACCCGAAGGAGATCGCCCCACGCCACACGGACCTCATGCCACGTGACTACCCGCCAACAGCACGATCCGCACCAGCACGTCACCCGAACGGGCTAACAATCAGCCGTCCCAGGCACCCGCACCGCACCCCGCTACTCCCGCCGAGGCAACCGCGCCAACGACGCATACGTCCGATTACCCGCCACCGCCGCCCGCCGCTCACGCGCCGTCGCCTCGATGTAGTTCTGCGACGTCGCCAACGACGCGTGCCCCAACAACGCCATGATCTCCGACGCCGACGCACCGTCCTCCGCCAACCGCGTCGCGAACGTGTGCCGCAACGCGTGCAGATTCGCCCCCGACGGCACCCGGTCGTGCAACCCCGCCCACCGGAAGCACGACCGCACCAAATACTCCAACCCACCCCGCCCGATCGGCTCACCGTGCCGATCACGCAACAACGCCGACCCCCGATCGAACCGCCCCTGCGGAAAACGCCGCCGACACGACACCAGGTACTGCTCGATGATCCGATCCATCGCCGGCTCGATCGGCACCGACCGATCCCGATTGCCCTTGCCCGCCACGTGCAACCGACGCTCACCCGGCCGACCCACCACCGACGCCAACGTCAACGTCCGCATCTCCGCCGACCGCAACCCCGCCACCAACCCCAACGCCAACACCAGCACGTCCCGCTCCGGCCACGGGTCACGCCCCCGCCGCGCACCCTCCGCCGCCGCCGCCAACAACCGCTCCGGCGTGTCCTCACCCCGCAACGGCTTCGGCACCAACGGAGGCGTCTTCGGCCGCGCCACCGCACCCATCGGATTACCCGCCACCAACTCCTCGGCCACGCAGAACGTCAAGAACTGGTTCCACGTCGACCACGCCCGCAACACCGACGACTTCGCATGCGTGTCCGCGAACACCCCGAACGCCTCGCGCAAGTTCCGCGCCGTCAGATCCACCATCCGCAACCGGTCCGGCGCAGTACCCGCCACCTGCGCCAACAACGCCGTGACACCGGCCAGATCACGCCGGTACGCCGCCGTCGTGTGCGGCGAATCCTTCCGCGGCCGACGAGCGAGGAAGAACGACTCCTGAGCGGCAACCACCAACATGTCGATCTTCCTACCGCACACCACCGACAATTTCGGCACCGCGGGAGCCCGCCGACCGATCGACCCGGGGGAGGGGAGCGGCCTTCCGCCCGGGCGACGTCCACGGAACGCACCACCCCGCAGCGGGTGGCAGGGCCTCGCGGAGGCGGCTTCTCCAAGCCCGGCCGGTCGTCTGGACCTTCTGCTGATCAGGGGAGCGGGGCCGCCTGCCAGCATGTCCGCCGTCGTGGCTCACGTCAGGAGTCCGCCTGCTCCGCAGGTCGTTGGTGGTGATTCATGGATAATGGCAATTATCCATGAAAAGTCGGTCCGGAAGGGGTTCGGGCTCCGACCGGGGGATGCCACTCTCGAACGCCTCGCCGTCGGCCCGGTCCGGCCCTTGGGACGCACATTCACGTGCACACGCGACCGATCGCGCGCGCGACCTGGCGGCCTGGAGGGTTCGCCAAGGGGATTCAGGGAGCCCTGGGGGCCCCGGCCTTCATGATCATCTGCTCGTGTGAACCGGCGCGCGCATCGAGTCGCCGTCCCGACACACCACCCATGATCCGTCACTGTGACGTTTCTCCGGTGGTGTGCCGGGACGGTTGGCCCGAGTCGGGCCTCCAGCCGTTCCCCGCACGACGAGGCCGCTGGGTCGTTGCCCAGTGGCCGCCCGTCGGTCGCCGTTGCGGCGCGGGCGGCAGTAGATGTGCGCGCGGCCCGTCGGACGCGACGGCGGTGTGTGTGCGGAACATGTGTCGACGACGGGCTGGACAGGCCGGTCTTCGAGGCACCCGTGACCCCTGCCGACCAGCCTGTCGGTAACGCCGATAATCTACATTATGTTAAGTACGAGGTTGGGCGACGATCCGGGGCGCTTCCCTGCCGACCCGCCGCGCCTCCGCGGTGATGATGTCGCCCCACGTGCGCCACATGCCGTTGAGCCGTGACGTGACGACGACGCGCCGCACCGAGGCGTCCGGCAGCGGGATGTGCAGGCCGATGGCGTGGTGGCGGGTGTGTCCGCCGGTGGTCTTCGCCAGGAGGTCGGCGTCGAAGTCGATCAGGACGCTCCCTTCCGGCACGGTGTCCGGGATGTCGTCGCCGCAGCCGAGGACGCACACCGGTCCCCCGGCGTCCGCGACGTGGTGGTCGATCTCCGGTCGGACGTCGAGGGTGCGGGCCTGGTCGGTCCACTCGGTCAGGGTGCGGTGTTCGGCTTCGGCGATGAGCGGGTTGTCTCGTTCGAGGCCGGCCCAGACGAGTTCGACGCCGGGTTCGTGGGTCTTGTCGAGGAACTGGCGCATGGTGCGCTTGGCGGAGGCGAGCATCTCCCCCGTGTCGCGGTCGTGTGGTGGTTCGACGGCCCAGGCGGCGAGGTCGAAGTGGGTGGCCAGGCCGTGCTTGTGCAGGCGGTAGCCGAGTTCGAGGTCTTCGGTGCCCCAGTCGACGAAGCGTTCGTCGAAGCCGCCGACGGCGTCGAAGTCGGTGCGGCGCATCGAGCAGTTCAGGCCCCAGGCGTAGAGCCAGGGGAAGGCGAGGCGGTCGGGCTGGAAGTCGACGGCGGCCAGGGGTTCGTGGCGGATGTCGCGGAAGCCGGGGTCGTCCCGGAACTGCTGGTGGACTTGCTTCGGGGTTCGGGTGGTGAGGGCTTCGGCGAGGCCGGGTGTGGGGTCCCAGGGGCGGTAGCCGTGGACGTAGCCGAGGTTGAGGACGGGGTGGGTGGTGTGGGCGTCGGCGTGGGCGCGGGTGAAGTCGGGGCCGGCGAGGGTGCCGGCGTCGAGGAAGGCGAGGACGGGTGCGGTGGTGAGGCGTGCGCCCGCGTTGCGGGCGTGTCCGACGCGGCGGCCTTGGTCGGGTTGGTGGTGGTAGCGCAGTCGCAGGTGGTGGTGGAAGTCGGCGGTGACGTCGGCGGTGTGGTCGGTGGAGCCGTCGTCGGCGACGACGATCTCGTAGTCGCCGGGTGGGAGGGTTTGGTCGGTGAGGCTGTGGAGGGTGCGTCGGAGCAGTTCGGCGCGGTTGTAGGTGGGGATCACGACGGCGATCCGCGGCGGCATCCTGGCTCCTTGGTGCGCTGGTGGTGGGGGCGCTGGGAAGGAGCGGACTGTATCGGCTTCGCGGAATCGGTACAGCCCCTGTGCTTCGGGGTGGTCAGGGGGTGTGGTGGTGGGTCGTGCGGTCGAGGATGGCGTGGTAGTGGGCGTTGGTCATGATGCCGAGGATGTTGCCGAAGGGGTCGATGACGCTGGCGGTGGCGTAGCCGTCGCCGCGGGTGGTGGGTGGGTCGTGGGGCGTGGCGCCGAGTTCGGTGAGGCGGTCGAGGGTGGCGTGGAGGTCGTCGACGGCCCAGTAGGTGATGGCGCCGGCGGGGCCGGTGTGGACGTCGTGGGGTGCGTAGCGGCTGTTGACGATGCCGAATTCGTGTTCGTAGTCGCCGATGCGGAATTCGGTGTAGCCGCCGGGGACGGTGAAGTAGGGCTCGACGCCGAGGAACCGGGTGTACCAGGTGGCTGCGGCGTCGAGGTCGTCGGCGAAGAAGCTGGTGGTGGTGAGTCCGCGGAGCATGGGGTGTCCTCGTGGGGTCGTGGTGGTCGCTTGTCCCCCACTGTGGTGGGTGAAGTGCTCACGTTGTGAGCACTTTGCGGTGAGACTGGGGCCATGCGTGCGGATCGGTTGGTGGCGGCCCTGTTGGTGATGCAGGCGCGGGGTCGGGTGACGGCGGCGGAGTTGGCGGCGGAGTTGGAGGTGTCGGTGGCGACGGCGCGTCGGGATCTGGAGGCGTTGTCGTCGGCGGGTGTGCCGGTGTACCCGCAGGCGGGGCGTGGTGGTGGGTGGCGGTTGGTGGGGCGTGGGCGGACGGATCTGAGCGGGTTGACGGCGGCGGAGGCGCGGGCGTTGTTCTTGTTGGTGGGTCCGGCGGCGTCGGGGTCGGCTGAGGTGCGGGCGGCGTTGCGGAAGTTGGTGCGGGCGTTGCCGGAGACGTTCCGGGAGGGTGCGCGGGCGGCGGCGGACGCGGTGGTGGTGGATGTGGCGGGGTGGGGTGGGGTCGGTCGGGTGCGGCCGGGGTTGGTGGGTGTGTTGGAGGAGGCGGTGGTGGGGCGTCGGCGGGTGGTGTTGGTGTACGAGGGGCGTGGGCGGGTGCGGTCGGAGCGGGTGGTGGAGCCGTGGGGGTTGGTGGACAAGGACGAGGTTTGGTACTTGGTGGCGGGGACGGGTGGGGGTGAGCGGACGTTCCGGGTGGATCGGGTGGTGTCGGCTCGGGTGACGGATGAGGTGTTCGAGCGGCCTGAGGGGTTCGATCTGGGGGTGGCGTGGGGGCGGGTGGTGTCGGAGGTGGAGCGGCGGCGGTCGTCGGTGTCTGCGGTGGTGTCGGTGGAGTCGCGGTTCGTGCGGGTGTTGCGGGCTCAGTTCGGGCGGCATTGCGAGGTGGTGTCGGAGGTGGAGGGGCGGTCGCGGGTGCGGTTGTCGGCGACGACGGCGTTGATGATCGCGCAGGTGTTGGCGGGGTGGGGTGGGTTGGTGGAGGTGGTGGAGTCGGAGGAGGTGCGGGTGGAGTTGGCGCGGTTGGGTGCGGAGTTGGTGGCGTTGCACGGGCGGTGAGGGTGTGGGTCAGGTGGGTGTGCGGAGGTGGTGGTGGACGCGGTCGCGCAGGGGTTTGTCGTGCAGGGCGCGCAGGGCGGCGTCGACGAGGGTGGTGAGGGGGTGGGGCAGTTCGGCGTCGAGGTCGTGGGCGGCGGCGGTGGTGGCGGTCCACTCGGCGTCGAGGGTGGGCAGGAGGGTGTGGGCGTGGTCGGTGAGGTGGACGATGCGGGTGCGGGCGTCGGGGCCGGGGTGGAGGTGGACGAGGCCGTCGCGGCGCATTTGGTTGACGGTTTGGCTGATGGCGGAGTGGGTGACGCCGATGGTGTCGGCGAGGTCGCGGATGGAGTGGGGTCCGCGGGTGTGGATGAGGCGGATGACGGGGGTGTAGCGGGGTCGGAAGCCGGGGAGGCCGAGGTCGGTGTAGACGCGGGCGAGGTCGCTTTCGAGGAGGTCGAGGAGGTGGCGCAGGCGGGTGCCGAGGAATTGGGCTGCGGGTGCGTGGTCCACTCCCCTAATATAACAGTGCTGTTGTATCTGTGAGGAGGGGTGGATGTACCCGGTGATCGAGCCGTACGAGCACGGGATGTTGGACGTCGGGGACGGCAACCTCGTGTACTGGGAGACGTGCGGCAACCCGGAGGGCAAGCCGGTGGTGTGCCTGCACGGCGGGCCGGGCACGGGCTGCTCCCCCGGCATGGCGCGGCAGTTCGACCCGGAGGCGTACCGGATCGTGTTGCTGGACCAGCGCGGCAGCGGTCGCAGTCGGCCGCACGCGAGCGAGTACGCGACGGATTTGTCGGTGAACACGACGGCGCACCTGGTGGCCGACATCGAGCGGGTGCGGGAGCACCTGGGCATCGAGCGGTGGATGGTGTTCGGCGGGTCGTGGGGTTCGACGTTGGGGCTGCGGTACGCGCAGTCGTTCCCGCGGCGGGTGACGGAGGTCGTGCTGGTCGCGGTCACCACGAGCCGGTACGCGGAGATCGACTGGCTCTACCGCGGGTTGGGGATGTTCTTCCCGGAGCAGTGGTCGCGGTTCCGGGAGGGTGCGGGTGAGGGGGCGACCGATCTGGTGGCGGCCTACGACGTGCTGCTCAACGACCCGGATCCGGCGGTGCGGGAGAAGGCGGCGACGGACTGGATGGCGTGGGAGTCCTCGATCGTGTCGTTGGACCCGGATCACGAGCCGGGGCCGCGGATGTCCGACCCGGCGTGGCGGATGGCGTTCGCGCGGTTGTGCGCGCACTACTTCCGGCACCGGGCGTGGTTGGCCGACGGCGAGGTGATGCGGGACGTGGAGCGGTTGCACGGCATCCCGGCGATCCTGGTGCACGGCCGGTGGGACATGCAGGGTCCGTTGGGGACGGCGTGGGAGCTGGCGCGTGCGTGGCCGGACGCGGAGCTGGTGGTGGTGCCGAAGGCGTCGCACGCGGTGTCGGATCCGGGGATGGCGGAGGCGGTGCTGGCCGCGACGGACCGGTTCGCGCGGCGTTGACGCTCGTTCGCGGGCGTGTCAGGGCCGCCAGACGGTGGTGGTCTTGACCGTGACGCCTTCGAGGTGGCGGGGTACGGGCACCTCGAAGGCGTCGACGCGGGTCCAGCCTTTCGGCATGAAGGAGCGTTGGGGGTCGCCGACCAGGACGAGTGCGCCGCGGCGGTGGGCGGCGAGCAGGAAGGGTTCGACGCGGGCGGCCATGTCGCGGTCGTAGAACACGTCGCCGGCCAGGAGGACGTCGGTGTCGGGTTCGGTGTCGAGCAGGTCGCCGGGGGTGATCGTGACGGTGACGTCGTTGGCGCGGGCGTTGAGCGCGATGGCGGCGGTGGCGACGGGGTCGACGTCGTTGGCGGTGACGCGGCCGCCCGCGCGGGCGGCGGCGACGGCGACCAGGCCGGAGCCGGAGGCGAGGTCGAGCACCCGGCGGCCCGCGACCAGTTCGGGGTGGTCGAGCACGTAACGGGCCAGTGCCTGGCCGCCGGCCCAGGGGAACGCCCAGAACGGCGGTTCGGGTGTGCCGGTGCGTTCCCACAGGGGGATCACGTCGTCGGCGGTGCGCAGCACGATGTCGGGGGTCAGGGGCACCGGTCGCGCGGTGGTGACGGACAGGACGAGGTCGTCGGCTTCGGGGTCGGCCGGCTGTCGCACCATGCCGTGACAGTAGTACCGGGGTGGTGGTGGCCGACGTGCCGTTCGGCGTCGCGGGGCGGGTGTGCTCACAGTCCCCCGGCGACGCGCAGCACCGCGCCGGTGGTGAACGAGGCGGCGTCGCTGAGCAGCCACGCCACCGCCTCGGCGATCTCCTCGGGCTCGCCGGGCCTGCCCAGCGGGATGGCCGGGGCCACCCGGTCGGGTCGGTCGGGCACGCCGGACAGCTCGTGGATCCCGGTGCGGACGGTGCCCGCCGCGACCGCGTTGACCCGGATGCCCCGCGGGCCCAGCTCCTTGGCCAGGCCGACGGTCATCGCGTCCACCGCGGCCTTGCTCGCGGCGTAGTGCACGTACTCGCCCGGTGAGCCGAGCGTCGCGGCCGCGGACGACAGCGACACGATCGACCCGCCCGCGTCGAGGTCGCGTGCGGCCCGCCGCGCGCACAGCAGCGCGCCCACCACGTTGACGTCGATCACCCGGCGCAGGTCCTCGGTCCGCAGCCGGGCCAGTGGCCCGACGGGGCTGGTGATGCCGGCGTTGATCACGACCCCGGTCACTTGGCCCAGGGTGGCGGCGGCGTCGAAGAGGGCGTCGACGTCGGCTTCGTCGGAGACCTCCGCGCGGACCGCGATCCCGTCGACCTCCCGTGCCAGGGCCCGTGCCTGGTCGGCGGCGGTCCGGTAGCCGATGACCACCCGGTGGCCGTCCGCGGCGACCCGTCGCACCACCGCCGCGCCGATGCCCCGGCTCCCGCCCGTCACCACGATCAGCCCAGCCACGCCGTCACCTCCGAGTCCACCACGTCCTGCGCGGTCACCAGCATGTGCGCCAGGCCCGGTACGTCCACCAGTCGCGCGTCGGGCGCGGCCGCGCACAGCCGGGCCTGGACCGGCCGGAACGCCGGGTACTCGTCCTCGCCGCGCACGACCAGCAGCGGCAGGTCCAGGTGTGCCGCGCGTGCGAGCACGTCCAGCGGCTCGGCCGCCGCGCGTGAGGCGTCCGTCCAGGTGTAGGACTCCAGCGCGCCCACGGCGATCGACGCCTCCACCACGGCCTCGACCCGGACGGCCGGGTTCACCACGGCCACCCGCCGCACCGGCACCACCTCCCGCACCGCCGTGGTCAACGCCACGTGCCCGCCCGCCGAACCGCCCACCAGGTCCACCGGCCCGTCGTCGCAGCCCAGCTCCTGCCGTGCGGCCGTCACGAGGGCGGGCACGGCGGCCACCGCCGACTCCACCACGGGCACGTACCCGTCGGCCACCGGGTCCGGGCCTTCGCCCCACGGCGGCAGCGCCGCGTACAGCCGCCACGCGTCCAGGCCGGCCAACGGCAGCGCTTCGGCCATGGCCTCCGGTGTCCCGGGCTCCCCCAACAGGTGCCAGACGAGCACCAGTCGTCGACCGCCCCGTGCCGGAGGGGCCGCCACGAACCGCACGCCCGCCGCCTCGCCCGTGATCATCATGGTCCGAACCTACGTCGCCGGCGGACACGATGGCGTCCACCCGTCGCGAACACCGCCTACCCTCGGCGACCGCCGGACGTCCGAACGTGTGAATCCACCCCCCGATGTCACTCGAACGGCTTCCCCAGGGCACCCTGGGCACGTGACCGAGCCGCGTTGCGCCGCGATCTCCGCGGATCTGGAGGAACCCCAGGCGGGCACCGCCGCCACCGCCGCCGCCTGGATCTGCCTCGAACAACCCGGGCCGTGGGGACGTGACGCGCTCACCCAGAGCAGGCTCGACCCGGCCCTGGGAGCCGAGCTCGCCCGTCGTGCCGCCGACGCGGGCGTGCGCGTGCTGCTGATCCGCCGGCCCGGCCGCCACGCCGACACCCACCACGACGCGCCCCGCCGCGTCTACCTCGCCTCCACCACCCCCGGCCGGCCCCGGCTCGAGCAGGCCGACGTGGACGACCCCGCCGCGCTGCTGGACCTCGACCTGGCGGCGCTGGCCGCGGGCGAACCCACCGGGCTGGGCACCCCGGTCACCGGGCCGCTGCTGCTGGTGTGCGCCAACAGCCGTCGCGACGTGTGCTGCGCCCTGCGGGGCCGTCCCCTCGCCGAAGCGCTCGCCGCGACGCGACCCGACACGGTCTGGGAGTGCACCCACACCGGGGGTCACCGCTTCGCGCCCACCGGCGTGCTGCTGCCCACCGGCTACACCTACGGCCGCCTCGACGTCGACTTCGCCGCACGCCTGCTCGACCGCGCCGCGGCGGGCCACGTCGTCACCGACCGCTGCCGGGGCCGTTCCAGCCACCCGCCGCGCGGCCAGGTCGCCGAGCTCGCCGTCCGCGACCTCACCGGCGAACACCGCGACGTGCTCACCGTGCGCGGCGACACCGTCCACCACGCCGACGGTCGCGCCTGGCACGTCACCGTCGACAGCCGCGACCTACCGGCCACCCGGCCTGCCAGTTGCGGCGCGGCCGCCACCCGGGTCACCGAACTCGTCGCCACCGCGGTGCGGCGGCTCGTCCCCGTCGGCTGACGGGCCCGGCACCGCCGCCCGGAACAGGCCCGACCCGACCGCGTGCGGGTCGTCCAGGCCGACCTCGCGCAACGCCTCGGCGGGCAACGCCAACAACGACACCGCCACGCCCAGGAAGTAGGCGTCCAACAAGCCCGCGTCCCGCGTCGTGCTCGGCAGCCCCGCCGCCGCGTGCAGCGCCGCGCCCGCCCGCGCGTTGGACACCGCCATCCGACCCAGCGCCGCCCGCACACCCGGTCGGCGCACCGCCTCCAGGTACAGCTCGGCCATCGCCAGCAACTGAGTCGGGTCCTCCACCACGGCGCGCCGCAGCAGCGCCGGGTACAGCTGCGCCACCTCCGCGGGTGTGATGCCCTCCGGTGTCGTCTCCCGCAACCGCCGCACGGCCGCCGCGTGCAGCGCCGTCATCCGTGCCGCGGCCGCGCCCAGCAACGCGTCCCGCGTGGGGAAGTAGTTCTTGGTGGTGCCCTCCGGCACCCCGGCCGCCCGGTCGACCGCGCGGTGCGTCAGACCGCGACCGCCCTCCGCCGCCAGCACCGAGATCGCACAGTCGCACAGCAGGTCCCGACGGCTCGTCACGGGGAGGGGACACTAGCCGATCCCGGTCTGCCCGCCGTCGCCACCACCCGCCCGGCTTCCACCACCAACCACACGCCGCACACGCACCGCACGTAGTCGACGCGCCCGTGTGACGAAACCGGGTACACGCGCTCGGCACTGGGCCACCCGCAACAGGGGCATCTGGTGTTCACCCCACCAGCGTGGTGTCATGGTTCAGTGCATTTCAACCCTTACGGCGGGGCCGCGGCCGAACTCGCCGCCGCCCTGGTCAACGCCGACCCCGACAGCACCGCCGACGACCTGCTCGCCCTGCTGCGCGACCACGGCTACAAACCCCTCGGCCACCTCGACGACCACCAGGCCCGCGAGCTGACCGCCTGGGCCGCCCGCCTCTCCCCCGTCTTCGACCACACCCCCGACCAGGTCGACCTGGTCAACGCCCTGCTCGCGGAAACCGCCGCCAAGCCCTACATCTCCACCCACGACGACCGGCCACCCCACCTGCACTTCGCCCCCGAACACGCGCCCACACCCCACCGCGTCCGCGCCTTCACCGCCGCCGGCCTCGCCCACGCCGTCTGCGCCGACCCCGGCCGGCTGGGCCGCTGCGCCCGCCCCGGCTGCCGCACCGTCTACGTCGACACCTCCCGCAACGGCCGCCGCCGCTTCTGCACCACCCGCTGCGCCAACCGCGTCCACGTCGCCGACCACCGCACCCGCACCGCCTGACCCACCGCCGGCCGGCCCGCCGGCCGGCCCGGGGCGGTCACTGCAGGACGCGGCGGCCGAAGCGGGCGTTGCCGAACTCCGCCGCCTCGCCGATCAACGCCGACCCCACGTCCGTGCGACCGCGGAACCAGGCGTGCCGGAACCACGCGTCCTGGTGGAACACCACCTCGCCGAACAACGCCCGGCCGCCGAACCGCACGTGCCGGAAGTCCGCCCGCCCCGACACCTCGGCCGCCCGCAGGTCCGCCCGGCCCGACACCTTCGCCCGCGCGAACACCAACTGGTCGGCCACCTGCGCCGACCGCAGCGACACGTTCCCCGCGAACACCGCCAACCCGAACGACGCCGACCGCGCGAACAACGCGTCGGTGAACACCGCGTGCCGCAGGAACCGCGCCCCCGCGAAGTTCGCGTCACCGGTCACCGTCATCGCCTCGAACCGCGCGTCGCCCACGAACACCGCGCCCATCAGGTCCACCCGGTTCACCCGGCACCCCGACAGGTCGAAGTCCACCAGGATCGCCCCCGGCGCGACCACGTCCATCCCCGGCCAGAAGTCCTCACCCGGCCGCAGGTGCGACACCAGCTCCCGCTGCACCGCCGTGCGCCACGGCGCGTCCAACCCCCGGCTCACCCCGCCGCGCAACGCCGCCAACCACGCCGTCACCACCGCCTGCCGCCGCTTCGGGGCCTGCCTGCCGATCTCGGCCAACAGCAGCAACCCCTCCTGCTCACCGGCCCGGAACAGCCGGTTCGCCTCCCGCCACACCGACACCGGTGCCGCGGCCGCACCCGCGTCCGCACCCACCCGCCGCCGCGCGTGGTCGTCCAACAACGTCTCCGAACGCGACGCGCGCGCATGGCGCACGCCAATCCAGACGATGACCACCGCCACCGCCACCGGCATCAGCCACGACGACATACCCCCGATCATGCCCCTCCCGCGTACGTCCACGGACGTAGTTCCCGTCACCGCTTCGTGGCCGACGCCGTGACGCCCCGCCACCCGGAGCATCGACACCATGCACCCCACACCACCGCAGCGGGCCTCCGACAGCGAGCGCGACCGGACCGCGGCCCGGCTGCGCGACGCCGTCGGCGAAGGACGGCTCACCCTGGCCGAGGCCGACGAGCGCATCGCCGCCGCCTACCGCGCCGTCCACCGCCACGACCTCGAGCCGCTCACCGCCGACCTGCCCGCCCCCACACCGCCGCCGGGCCCGCCCGCACGGCACCGACCGCCCCTGCTGCCCGTCGTGCTGCTGGTGCTCGCGGTCGCCTGGATCGCCTCGCCCCTGCCGTTCCCGTGGCCGCTGCTGCTGATCGCCCTGCTCGTGCACCGCGGCGTGCGGCGTCGCGGCCGACGGCACGACCCGGTCACCCCCGCCGCCTGATCCACTCCCGGCCTCGACTGCCCTAGAGTCCGGCCCATGGACCTGACCGACGCGTGCTTCGCGGGCGCCGCCCGACAGGCCGAGCTGCTGCGATCGGGCGCGTTCACCTCGCGCGACCTCGTCGCCGAGTGCCTGCGCCGCATCGACCGGCACGACCGGGCCCTCAACGCGTTCCGGCTCGTGTTCGCCGACCGCGCCCTCGCCGAGGCCGACCAGGCCGACGGCCGCCGCGCCCGCGGCCAGGACGCGCCGCTGCTGGGCGTGCCCGTCGCGGTCAAGGAAGACCTCGCCCTGGCCGGGCTGCCCACCACCAAGGGCACCGCCGCGGTCGACACCACCGCGCCCGCCGACGCCGAGATCGTCCGCCGCCTGCGTGCCGCCGGTGCCGTCGTCGTCGGCCGCACCCGCATGCCCGAACTGGGGCTGTGGCCCTACACCGAGTCCAGCTGGGCCGGCGCCACCCGCAACCCGTGGTCGCCCGAGCACTCGCCCGGCGGGTCCAGCGGCGGATCGGCCGCCGCCGTCGCCGCCGGCCTCGTCGGCGCGGCCATCGGCACCGACGGCGCGGGCTCCATCCGCATCCCCGCGGCGTGCACGGGGCTGTTCGGGCTCAAACCGCAACGCGACCGCGTGCCGCTGGCCCCCGACCGCGACGTGTGGCACGGCCTGGTCGCCGCCGGGCCCATCACCCGCCACGTCGCCGACGCCGCCCTGCTCCTCGACGTCCTCGCGCCCGGTGGCGACCACACCGCCGCCGTCACCCGCACCCGCACCCTGCGCATCGCCGTCTCGCTGCGCCCCTGGGGGCCCGGCATCGGCGTCGACCCGGAAGTCCGCGACGCCGTCCTGGACACCGCGGGCCTGCTCGCCGACCTCGGCCACGACGTCACCCGCATCGACCGCGACCTGCACGACCTGGCCGGGCCCGCCGGGTTCGCCGCCCGCTACCTGCACAGCGCCGCCACCGGCGAGCAGGCCCTGGACCGGCCCGACCGGCTCGACCCGCGCACCCGCGCCGTCGCCGCCCTCGGCCGCGCCCTGCCCGCACCCGTCGTCCGCGCCGCCCTGGCCCAGGCCGAGACCCTCACCCGCGACGCCAACCGGTTCTTCGCCGACCACGACCTGCTGCTGACACCCGTGCTCACCCGGCCGCCCCTGCGCGTGGGCGAGTGGAACCGGCGACCCGCCGTCGCCGCCCTGCTCGCCGCCGACCGCATGACCACGTTCCTGCACCTGTGGAACATCACCGGCAACCCCGCCGCCGCGGTCCCCGCCGGCCACACCCGCACCGGCCTGCCCCTGGCCGTGCAACTGGTCGCCGCCACCGACGACGAGGCCACGATCCTCACCGCCGCCGGCCAACTCGAACGCGCCCGCCCCTGGACCGACCGCCGCCCACCCGCCTACCCCTGACCCCCGCGCGAGTCCTACCTCCAGAACGCGAGTGTCCTACGTTCACGTCACCCGTGTCCTACGTCCAGAACCCCCGAGTTCAACGCTCAGGACCGGCCGTCACCCGTTCGCTCCACCGCCGCAACCACTCCGGCACCGGCCCGCCGCCCACCGCGTCCACCTCCGCCTGCACCACCCGCCGCAGCACGTCCCCCGCACCCTCCGCCAGACGCCCCAACACCTCCTCGCGCACCGCCGGCCAGTCACCCCACGCCGACGCCACCTCCCGCAGCCGCACGTACCCCTCCCACACCGGGTGCGCCAGGAACGCCCGCTGCCGCAGCCGCACCGCCCGCCGCGCCCACCCCGCCCGCAGGCACTCGTCCACACCCAGGTCCACCAACCGGGTCGCCGCGCCACGCCCGCCCGTCGCCGCCAGCCCCCGCTCCACCCACGACACCGCCTCCGCCGACCGGCCCGCGTCCCGCAACACCGTCGCCACCTGCAGGTAGTGCCACCCCGACGACAGGTCCCGCGACAACACCAACACCTGCAGGTCCACGTCACCGGTGTGCTCGGCCAACTCCTCCATCACCCGCAGCAACGCCCACCGCTCCCGGTCGTAGCGGCCCGTCGCGCCGAACCCGATCACCGGCAGCCGCTCGAACCGCTCCACCGCCCGCGCCCGGTAGAACGCCAACCCGTCCTCGCCCAACGACGACGCGTACGCCGCCAACCGCACCTCCGGCGGGTCGGCGAACCCCGTCTGCAACCACAACAGCCACGCCGCCAACCCCGGCCCGTCCACCGACGGCTCCGCCGCGCACGCCACCGCGTGCAGGTCCAGCACCCGGTCCACCAACCCGGCCAACGCCGCCCGCTGCGCGCCGCCCTGCGCCGCCGCCACCAACACCTCGGCCAGCTCCCGCGCCACCCGCTCCCCGGACCCGGCGCGCACCACCGCCGACAGCTCGGCCACCACCGACGCCAACTCGTCCCACCGCGCGGGCCACGGGACGTCGACACGGGCCAGCGCGGCCGCCGCACGACCGGGTAAAGCGTCCACCGCGACATCCAACCGCACCCCGGCCCGCCCCACGAGACCCCCGCCCGTGCCCCCGAACCACCCGCACCCGTCCCCACCACGCGAAAAGGGGCGCCGGCGACACCGCCGACGCCCCACCACTGCGTCCAAGATCACGAACCGGGGATCGCCCCCGGCGGCTCCGGCTGCCCGGACGCCACCTCCCGCGCCGGCGGCGCCGCACCCAACGTGCCCCGGTCCACCCCGCGCTCCACCGGCGGCTGCTCCAACGGCCCCGGCACCTCCTTGCGCGCCACCGCCTCCGCCGCGCGCACCGCCTCGGCCACCGCCGGGTCCGGCGCCGTGTCGAACCAGTCCGCCACCGACGGGTCGTCACGCTCCGGCGACGAGGTCACCGGCTCCTCGTGCGCGGGCGGTTCGTAGCGGAACACCCCGTCCTCGCCCGGCGCGCCCAGCATCTTCGCGAAACCCTCCAGCGCCTTGCCGTAGTCCGACGGCACCAGCCACACCTTGTTCGCGTCACCCTGCGCCATCTGCGGCAACGTCTGCAGGTACTGGTAGGCCAGCACCTCCGGCGTCGGCCGGCCCGCCTTGATCGCCGCGAACACCTTCTCGATCGCCTTGGCCTGACCCTGCGCCTGCAGGTAACGCGCCGCCCGCTCACCCTGCGCCCGCAGGATCGCCGACTGCCGCTCCGCCTCCGCGCCCAGGATCGCCGCCTGCTTCGCGCCCTCCGCCGACAGGATCTGCGCCTGCTTCTGACCCTCCGCGGACTTGATCGCCGCCTCCCGCTGGCCTTCGGCGTTGAGGATCATCGCGCGCTTCTCCCGGTCCGCGCGCATCTGCTTCTCCATCGAGTCCCGGATCGAGGGCGGCGGGTCGACCGCCTTCAGCTCCACCCGCGCCACCCGGATGCCCCACCGGCCCGTCGCCTCGTCCAGCACACCCCGCAACTGGTTGTTGATCTGGTCGCGGGAGGTCAGCGTCTCCTCCAAACTCATCCCGCCCACCAGGTTGCGCAGCGTCGTGGTCGCCAACTGCTCCACACCCACGATGTAGTTCGAGATCTCGTACACCGCCGCGCGCGGGTCGGTGACCTGGAAGTAGACGACCGTGTCGATCGACACCGTCAGGTTGTCGCGGGTGATCACCGGCTGCGGCGGGAACGACACCACCTGCTCGCGCAGGTCGATGCGCGCGCGCACCCGGTCGAAGAACGGCACCAGGATGTTCAACCCCGGCGCGGCGGTCGTGCGGTACCGGCCCAGCCGCTCGATCACCGCGGCCGTGGCCTGCGGGATCACCAGCACCGACTTCACCATGACAACCAGCACGAACAACACCAGGACCGCGATGACGATCAGCGTCGTGGTCAACTCTCCCAGCCTCCACTCAGGCCCCGGACAGCACCACTGCGGTCGCGCCCGAGATCTCGACGACAGTGACTTCGGCGCCGGGCTCGATGACCTCGCGGTCCAACGACCGCGCCGACCACACGTCGCCGCCGATCCGCACCCTACCCCCGTGGCCGTCCACAGTGGACACGACGATCGCCGTGCTGCCCACCAGGGCCTCCACGCCCGACTTGTGCCCGGACCCCAGCGCCATCCGGCGCCTGATCGCGGGCCGCGCGCCCGCCACCAGGCCCAACGACACCAGGCCGAACACGATCGCGCTGACGACCGCGTCCGCGCCCAACGCCGACGCCCCCGCCGCGCCGAACGCGGCCAGACCCAGCATGACCAGCACGAAGTCGCCCGACAGGATCTCGGCCGCCACCAGGACGACACCGAGGACCAACCAGATCAGCGCGGCCACCGCTCCATCCTCGCACTTTCCGCGACCGCCGGTGGGGTTTCAGGCCCCGGGCTCGGTCACGAAGTCGATCAACCGCTCCACCGCGCCGATCAACGGCGTCTCCAGGTCCCGGAACCCCGACACCCCCGCCAGCACCCGACGCCACCCCTCGTGCGGCTCACCCCAGCCCAGCGCCGCGCACACCCCTTCCTTCCACGGCACGCCCCGCGGCACCACCGGCCACGCCGCGATCCCCACCGACGACGGCTTCACCGCCTGCCACACGTCCACGTACGGGTGACCGGTGACCAGCACGTTGGTGTCGGAGATCGCCGAGACCAGCCGCGACTCCTTGCTGCCCGCCACCAGGTGGTCCACCAGCACGCCCAACCGGCGGCCCGGGCCCGTGCCGAACGCCGCGATCCGGTCGGCCAGCACGTCCACCCCGTCCAGCGGCTCGACCACCACGCCCTCCACGCGCAGGTCGTGCCCCCACACCCGCTCCACCAGCTCCGCGTCGTGCAGGCCCTCCACCCAGATCCGGCTGTCGCGGGCCGTGCGGGCCCGCAGCCCCTCCACCTTCACCGACCCCGACGCCGTGCGCGCCGGCTTCGGCGGGGTCGGCGCGGGCCGCACCAACGTCACCGGCTGCCCGTCCACCAGGAACCCCGCCGGGCGCAGCGGGAACAGCCGGTGACGTCCCCGCCGGTCCTCCAGCACCACCTGCCCGTGCTCGAACCGCACCACCGCGCCGCAGAACCCCGACGCCGGGTCCTCCACCACCAGCCCGACCTCGGCCACCACCTCGGGCACCGTCCTGCGCTTGCGGCCCGACAGCACGTCGCGGCCGTAGTCGTGTGATCGCACGGCCGGCGACGTTACCGGCCCGCCGCCACCGACGGGTGGTCGGGGAAGAACCCCGCGAACACCTCGCACCACGCCGCCAACCGGTCGCCGTCCACCACCGCCGACCAGCGCTCGATCCCGTCCCGCAGGTCCGGCGAGGCGTAGGCGAGGTCCACCGCGTCCACCGCCGGGTCGCCCACGCACGGCCGCGGGTCGATCGCCACCAGCCCCCGCCCTCCCGCGTCCAGCACGTTGCCGAAGTGCAGGTCGCCGTGCAGCAACGTCGCCCGCACCGGGTCGCGGGCCAACCGCGCCGCCCGCGCGTGCGCCGCGTCGTGGTCACCGAGGTGGCGGCGGCGCAGCACGCCGAAGATGAAGTCCACCCGATCGCTCAACGGCGGGAACCCCTCCCGCGGGGGCACGTGCAGCGCGTGCAGCACCTCGGCCAGCCCCGGCCCGTCCGCGGCCGGCGTGCCCGGCACCAGGCCCTCCAACAGCAACGCGCCCCGCGCCGGATCCGCCCGCAGCACCCGCACCACCCGCGGCGACGGCTCCCACGCCCGCAGCGCGGTGTGCTCCTGCACCGAGATCGCGGGCTCCGGCGTCACCTTCAACACCACCGGCTCACCACCACGCGTGCACCACAGCGCGTGCGAGGTGCCCCCGGACAACGGCCGCACCACCTCCAGGCCCCAGTCCCGGCACAACCCCGCCACCAGCGCGTCCAACCCCTCCAGCCACGAACCCACACCCGGGCCGAAGCGGCGCACCATGCGGTCCCGCAACGACGTCATCAACCGTCCAACCTCAGGATGAACTCCTCCACGTCCTCACCGCGGCCCGCGGCGAACCCCACGTCCTCGGCGACCGCGACGAACCCGCACTTGGCCAGCACCCGCAGCGACCCCAGGTTGTCCACCGCCGACCTCGCGTACAGCGGCCGCAGCGGCTCCGCGCGCAGGAACAGCTCCAACGCCGCCGTCGCCAACCCCTTGCCCCAGTGCTCCCGGTCGATCCAGCAGGTCACCTCGGGCTCACCGAACCGGGTGAACCTCCCGACGTGGCCCACGACCTCGCCGTCGAACACGACAGTCCGCGCCACCGCCGAGTCGTCGGCCAGGATCCGCGCCCACCGCACCAGGAACGCCGCCCGGTCCGACGGGTCCGGCGAGGTGAACGCGGCCATCCGCACCGCCTCCGGGTCGCGCTGGTGCTCGAAGAACACCAACACGTCCGCGGCGGTCACCTCGCGCAGTTCGACGCCCACGCGGCAAGTAGACAACACCGACCCGGCCCGCCAGAAGATCCCCGCGCCGGATCGACCCGGCGGCGTCGGCCCCGGTCAGAACGCCGGCCAGGGGATCGCCGGCCACTCGGTGGACGGCTCCGGGTACACCCCCGCCGCCAGCAGCTTCTCCACCCGCTCGGTCAACGCCCGCACCTCCGCGCGCGTCAGGTGCTCGTGCAGCCGGTCCGACAACCCGCCGTCCAACCCCGACCGCAGCCGCCGCAGCGCCTCCACCGCCTCCTCGGGCAGCTCCTCGCCCAACCAACCCCACAACACCGTGCGCAGCTTGTCGTCGCCGTGCAGGCAGATCCCGTGGTCCACCCCGTACACCGCGCCGTCGACCGCGTGCAGCACGTGACCGCCCTTGCGGTCGGCGTTGTTCACCACCACGTCGAACGCCGCCATCAACCGCACCCGCGGGTGGTCGGCGTGCACCAGCACCGCCGGCTCCCCGTAGCGGTCGTGCGCCCGCAACACCGAACGCCACCCCGGCCGCACCTCGTCCACCGGCACGATGTCGACCAGGTCGTCGTCCTCGCGGGTCTCCACCCACAACTGCACCATGCCGGACCCGAACGGGCCCTCCCGCAGCACCGTCGGCGGCACCAGGTGCACCCCGGCCGCCTCCGACACCAGGAACGTCGCCACCTCGCGACCCGCCAACGTGCCGTCCGGGAAGTCCCACAGCGGACGCTCGCCCCGCACCGGCTTGTACACGCACTGCGCGGTCACGCCGTCCAGGCTGATCCCGCAGAACAACGTCGCGTTCGACGCGTCCACCAACCGGCCCTCGACCTCGATGCGGCCGCGCCGCAGTAAATCGAGCACCCCGTCGTCCGCCGGACCCACCGCCGCGCTCAGCCCTCGTCCGAACGGCGGTAGCCGTTCTGCCTCGGGCACACGTGACCCTCCGGGTCCAGCGGCTCCGCGCACAGCGGGCACGGCTTGCGGCCCGCCCGCACCACCCGGTCGGCGCGCTCGGCGAACGCCCGCGCCTCCGCCGGGCTCAGGAACACCCGCACCGCGTCCGGACCCTCCTCGGTGTCGTCGAGCACCACCGCCTCGTCGACCTCCTCCTCGGTGATCGCGAGCAGTTCGATGACCACCGCGCGGGACTCCGCGTCCCAGCCCAGCCCCATCGTGCCGACCTTGAACTCCTCCTCGACCGGCACCGCCAGCGGTTCGGTGTCCCGGAGGTCCTCGGGGACCGCGTCGGGTACCTCCGCGCCGAACCGCCGGTGCACCTCCTCCAGCAGCGAGCCGATGCGCTCGGCGAGTACGGCGACCTGTTGCTTCTCCAGCGCCACGCTGACCAGCCGGGCCTCCTCGGAGGCCTGCAGGTAGAACGTGCGCTCGCCAGGCTGCCCGACGGTGCCGGCGACGAACCGGTCGGGCTGGCGGAATACGTGGATGACGCGTGCCATGACAACGAAGACCCTAGGCCACGCGAGCAAGATCGGCAGCCCTGCCCCCGCGCTTTTCCCCGACGGCGAACGCCACCGCCGGTCGATCGGCGCTGACCGGCCCGCCACCCGCACCGATAAGGTCGGCCGCGTGGTGAAGATCGCACCGTACGGAACGTGGACATCGCCCATCAGCGCGGCCGACGCCGCCGCGGCCGGTGGGGGCCCGCACTGGGTCGACCTGCACGACGGTCGCCCCTGGTGGGCCGAGGGACGCCCCGCCGAGGGCGGCCGGGTCGCGCTGGTGCGCGACGGGCAGGACCTGCTGCCGCCGCCGTGGAACGCGCGCAACCGCGTCCACGAGTACGGCGGCCGGCCGTGGGTGGTGCTGGACACCCCCGAGGGGACGCGGGCGGCGTTCACCAACTGGGACGACCAGCGCGTCTACGTGTTCGACCCCGACGACCCGCGTCCCGTCCCGCTCAGCCCCGAGCCCGAGCGCCACCACGGCCACCGCTACGGCGACCTCACCGCCGGACCCGGCCACACCGAGGTGTGGTGCGTGCGCGAGACCGTGACCGGCGACGCGCGCACCGACGTGCGCCGCGACCTGGTCGCGCTGCCGCTGGACGGCTCCCCGCCCCGCGTCCTCGCCGCCAGCCACCACTTCATGACCGGCCCGCGGCTCTCGCCCGACGGCCGCCACTACGCCTGGATCGGCTGGGACCACCCCCGCATGCCGTGGGACGGCACCGAGCTGTGCGTGGCCGAGGTCGGCTCCTCGCAGCACCGCGTCCTCGCGGGCGGCGAGTCCGAGGCCGTGTGCCAGGTCGAGTGGGAGGGCGACTCGCTGCTCGCGCTGACCGACCCCGACGGCTGGTGGAACCTGTTCCGCATCGGCCTGGACGGCACCAGGAAGAACCTCGCGCCGTGCGCGGAGGAGCTCGGCGGGCCGATGTGGCGGCTGGGCAACCGCTGGTTCGCCACCATCAACCCCGGCCGCTACGCCGTGCTGCGCTCCGGCGCGCTGGCCGTGCTCGACGAGCGCAGCGGCACCGTCACCGACGTCGACGTGGACCTGCCCGTCTGGCACGCGCACCTGGCCGTGCACGACGGCGTGGTCGTCAGCGGCGCGGCCGGGCCGCGGGCCGAGTCCGCCGTGGTGTCGCTGGACCTGTCCACCGGGGTGCTCACCGAGCACACCTCCGGGCGGTCCACGCTGCCGGTCGACTACCTGCCGGTGCCCGAGGAACGCGTGTTCCGCGGCCCCGACGGCGACGTCCCCGCCTACGTCTACCCGCCGCGCAACCCCGACTTCGCCGGGCCCGACGACGAGAAACCGCCGTATGTCGTGCACGTCCACGGCGGGCCCACCGGCCGCTCCTCGCCCGTGCTCGACGCCGAGCTGGCCTACCTGACCAGCCGCGGCATCGGCGTGGTCGCGGTCAACTACGGCGGCTCCACCGGCTACGGCCGGGCGTTCCGGGAACGGCTGCGCGAGCAGTGGGGCGTGGTCGACGTGCAGGACTGCGCCGCCGTGGCCCAAGCCCTGGCCGACGCCGGCGACGCCGACGGCGACCGGCTCGCCATCCGCGGCGGCAGCGCCGGCGGCTGGACCTCCGCGGCGTCACTGACCTCGGTGAAGACCTACCGGTGCGGCATGGTCGCGTTCCCCATCCTCGACCTGGCCGGCTGGACCGGCGCGGGCGGCGAGACCCACGACTTCGAGTCCCGCTACGTGGAGGGCCTGGTCGGGCCGTGGCCCGAGGCGGCCGACCGGTACGCCGAGCGGTCGCCGTCGCACCGCGTGGACCGGCTGGCCGGGCCCGTGCTGCTGCTACAGGGCTTGGAGGACGAGATCTGCCCGCCCGAGCAGGCCGACCGGTTCGCGTCCGCGCTGGACGGCACCGGCATCCCGCACGCCTACCTCACGTTCGAGGGCGAGCAGCACGGGTTCCGCAAGGCGGAGACCATCGTCGCCGCGCTGGAGGCCGAGCTGTCGTTCTACGGGCAGGTGTTCGGGTTCACCCCCGAGGGGGTCGCGGTGCTGGAGCTGCGCCGATGACGTCCGGTGTGCCGGGGGCGGCCCGTGCGGCCGTCCCCGGGCCCGGGCTGCTGCGGGCCGGGGACCGGGTCGTCGTGGTCAGCCCGGCGGGACCGTGCCCGGCCGGACTCCTCGACGCCGGGGTCGCGTGGCTGCGCAAGTGGGGCCTGGACGTGCGGGTGGACGCCCACGCGCTGGACACCCACCCGACGCTGGACTACCTCGCCGGCCACGACGCCGACCGCGCCCGGGCCTTCGAACAGGCATGGACGGACCCGTCGGTGGCGGGGGTGCTGTGCGCGCGGGGCGGCTACGGCAGCCTGCGCATGGTCGACCTGGTCGACTGGACGGCGGTCGCCGCCCGGCGCAAGGTCTTCGTCGGCTCCAGCGACACGACCGTGCTGCACGAGCGGTTGTGGGCGCACGGCGTGCCCACCTGGTTCGGGCCGATGGTCGCCACCAGGGCGTTCGTGGAGGACACCGACGCCCGCGAACGGCTGCGCGCCGCCCTGTTCACCGGCGTCACGGCCTACCGCGGGGTCGGCCTGGTGCCCGGTGTCGCCCGCGGTGTCGCCGTCGGCGGCAACCTCAGCCTCCTCGACGCCCCACCGCCACCGGGCGCGATCGTGCTGCTCGAAGACGTCAACGAGGAGCCCTACCGCCTCGACCGGATGCTCACCGCCCTGCGCCGCTCGGGGTGGTTCGACCAGGTCGCGGGCCTCGTCCTCGGCTCGTGGACCGGGTGCGGCGACCCTTCCGCCGTGCTCGCCGACCGGCTGGGCGACCTCGGGGTGCCGATCGTCGCCGACACCGGGTTCGGCCACTGCGAGGGCCAACTCACCGTGCCGCTCGGCGTGCCCGTCGAGATCGACGGCGGCGCCGGCACGGTGACCGTGGTCGCCTGACCGCCTCCCGACCGCACCGGAAGCGGTCAACCCGTCACCGCCGCCACCCGGACTCGCTGCCCGGACTCGCTGCCCCGCCGGTCACCGCCACGGGAGAGCGCGGCCCCGGTCCGGCAAGGGCGGGACCACCGATGACTACCGGGCCCGGAGTGCACCCCGGCCGACCGCCGCCGCCTCCCGAACCGGATCCCCGTACCTCCTGGTCACGGCCGGCCGTGACCAGGAGGTACGGCCACCGTGCCCGCAGGTCGGCGCGGCAGGTCGCGCCGGAGACCCGGTGGGCCCGCGCCGCCGGCCTCCCTCACCCCGGTACCCGTGGCCCTCGCTCCAGCGCCGTCGGACCGCGACCGTCCACCACCCCGCGGCCCGACCGGATGGCCCGACCCGCCCGGGTCAGTGGTTGTCGCGGGGCAGCTGGTTGTCCCGCAGCGTCTGGGTGTCCCGTCGCACCTCCTCCGCCCGCTCGTTGACGGCCTGGATCTCGGCGGCCAGGTCCGGGTGGGTGGACCGCACCTTGGCCAGCGCCGCCGTCAACGGCTCGAGCAACGCCACGGCGTCGTCCTCCGCCAACGCCTGCCGCACCACGACGTCCACCTGCCCGACCTGCCCCGCCAGGCTGCGCAACGACGCGGCGTTGTCGCGCGCCCACTGCGACACCGCGCGGTCGGCGGCGCGCCGGTCCCGCTCGGCACGCACCCGGCCCTCGGCCGTCGCGCCCAGCTCCGACGGGCGCAGCCGCAGGTACCGGCGCTCGGCCGCCTGCCTGCTGGCCACCCCCAACGCGGGAGCCAGCTCGGCCCAACTCGTGCCCAGCTCCCGTGCCGCGGCGATCAGCTGCGGTTCCCATCCGGCCAGCTCATCCCGCAATCGCCGCAGGAGGACCAGCGCGGACAGCACCTGCCCGGCACTGAGGTCTTCCCCGGTTGCCGCCGCTCGGACGGTCTCGTAGTCTCCGATCGCCATGGCGTCAACTTACCGACGACATTCGGTGTTGTCAACGAGATGACGACGTGGTACAACTGAGTCGGCAGCGCGAAGACCAGCGCATTGACCAGACAGATTCAGGAGGTGTTCCCGATGTTGATGCGCACGGACCCGTTCCGGGAGCTGGACCGGCTGGCGCAGCAGTTCTTCACCGGACCGGGCACCTGGTCGCGGCCCACGCCCATGCCGATGGACGCCTACCGCACCGGTGACGAGTTCGTGGTGGAGTTCGACCTGCCCGGTGTCACGCCGGACGCGATCGACCTCGACGTGGAGCGCAACGTGCTCACGGTGAAGGCCGAGCGTCGGCCCAACCGCACCGACGACGTCGAGATGCAGCTGTCCGAGCGGCCGCTGGGCGTGTTCTCGCGGCAGTTGTTCCTCGGCGACTCGCTCGACGTCGACCGGATCAAGGCCGACTACGACTCCGGCGTGCTGACGCTGCGCATCCCGATCGCGGAGAAGGCCAAGCCGCGCAAGATCACCATCAGCCACACCGACGGCGCACCGAAGGAGATCAACGCCTGACACGTCCACGCCGTCGGATACCGGATGTGCACCGGGTCTACGGCAGGTAGGCCCGGTGCACGTCGCCCGACGGCACCGCCACCATCACGATCACCCGACCGGCAATACCCTCGACACTTCCCGCGTGCAGGCCCCGGCCGCCTGTCCGCGACTACCCGGCCGGGCGGTACCGAGCCCGGCACCCGCAGACCCAGGGCCGACGTCAGACGCCAGACCTCAGACGCCAGACCTCAGACCCCGGGCCACCTCAGACCCCGGGCCAAGGGTCGACACGGAAATCGGTGGAGCGAGCCGGCCGGGTTCCGGCACGATCGTCGGCCATGCGACCGGCACCGGGCCAAGTGCTGCACTTCTCCGAGAACCCGACGATCACCCGGTTCGAGCCGCACGTGGCCGCCACGGCCCGCCAACCCGAGGCCTACGTGTGGGCCGTCGACCACGACCGAGCACCCGACTACTGGTTCCCGCGCCAGTGCCCGCGTGCCCTGGCGTGGGTGGAGCCGACCACCACCGCCGGGGACCGGGAGTGGCTGGGTGCCGAGCGGGTGCACGCGATCGAGTTCGGCTGGCTGCGCCGGATGCAGACCGCGCGCGTGTACGCCTACCGGTTCGACGCGGGGGCGTTCAGGCCGTTCGGCGACCCGCCCAACGCGCACGTCGCCACGGAACCGGTCGAACCGCTCGGCCCGGCCGACCCCGTCGGCGACCTGCTGGCGTTGCACGAGGAGGCCGGCATCGAGCTGCGGCTGATGGCCACGCTGTGGCCGTTCTGGCGGCGGGTGACCGCGAGCACGCTCGGGTTCAGCGGTATCCGGCTGCGCAACGCCGTCCCCGAACCGGCCTGACGGCCCGTGGTCTCAGCGGAAGTCGGCGGCGTGGTCGCGTGCCCACCGGTCGAACGTCAGACCGGGCCGACCCAGCACCCGCTCCACGTCCGGTGACACCCAGCTGTTGCCCTCGGGGTGGCGGCCCATCTCCAGGAACCACTCGATCACCTCGGCCGGGTAGACCTCGCGCCACAGCTCCCGCGCCTGCCCGGCGGTCGGCTCCACGAACCCGACCTCCCTCCCGATCGCCTCACCGATCATCCGCACCGCGTCCCGCCGGCGCACCGGCTCCGGACCGGTCGGCCAGTAGGTCCGCCCCGCGTGCCCGTCCTCCACCAGGGCCTCCACCACGATCGCCGCAATGTCGTCCTCGCGCTCGTCCGGTCGCCGAACGGAGCCCGCACCACGCCCTCCGCGCGGATCGACGCGGCCCACTCCCGCGTGTTCGCCATGAACTCGCCGGGGAACACGTGCGTCCACTCCATCTGCGACGACTCGATCGCCCGGTGGAACACCCGGTGCCACGACTCCAGCGGATCGTCGTCGGGACGGCTCGGGTCGTCGTGCCCCAGGTGCGTCAGCCGCCGCACCTCCGCCCGCGTCGGCACGTCCACGATCGCCGGACCGTCACGCTCGATCGACAGCCGGATGGCGGGTCAGCGCACGCACCGATCGGCCGGCGGCGAGCAGCCGACGCACCACGCACCGCCCGACGGTGCCGGTCGCCCCGGTGACCAGGATCGGCATGACTTCCCCCTCGAAAACACCGACACGTGACTGATAATCCCAGGTGAGGGGCTTGAAGAAGAGAACGTGATCGCCGGGGCGGACAATGCCGAAGCGAATGGCGAAATGTCAAACGCGAACACCGCGTTCACGTTTTCCGAAATGAACACCGAGTATCGGGCTTGCCGACATACCGACCGGTCGGTACCCTCGCGACGTGGACGAACGGCGCATCGACGCGGTGGTGCTGGACTGGGGCGGCGTGCTCACGGTCTCCGTGCCCGCCTTCATCGACGACTGGCTGACCTCGGAGAACATCGACCGGGACCGCTACGGCCGCACCATGCGGACGTGGATGGGACGTGACGCGGCACCCGACAGCCCGGTGGCCCGGCTGGAGACCGGCGAACTCACCCCCGACGAGTTCGAAGCCCTCCTCGCGGCCGAACTGCTCACCCTCGACGGCCGCGAGGTGGCGTCGAAAGGGCTGCTGCGCCGCATGTTCGGCAGCGCGCACCCCGACCCGAAGATGGTCGAGCTGGTCCGCGAACTGCGCGCCGACGGCCTGCGGACCGTGCTGCTGTCCAACAGCTGGGGCGAGGGCTACCCCGAAGAGCTGCTGCTGGAGCTGTTCGACACCATCGTGATCAGCGGCCGGATCGGGCTGCGCAAGCCCGACCCGCGCATCTTCCGGCACACGCTGGACCTGATCGGCCTGCCCGCCCACCGGTGCGTGTTCTTCGACGACGCGCCGGTCAACGTCGAAGCGGCGCAGGCGGTCGGCCTGCACGCCCACCGGCACACCGACGCCGACACGACCCGTGCGGTGATCGCCCAGCTCAGGGGAGTCGCCGCATGACCGAACTGCCCGGCCTGGACCTCGACCGGCTCGCCGCCCACCTCGGCAGCGGACCGTTGACCGGGGAGCTGATCCCCGGCGGTCGGTCCAACCTCACCTACCGCGTCACCGACGGCGAGCAGCGCTGGGTGCTGCGCCGGCCGCCGCTGGGCCACGTGCTGGCCACCGCGCACGACATGGCCCGCGAGCACCGGGTGATCAAGGCCCTCGCCGACACCGCCGTGCCCGTGCCGCGGGTCGAGCTGCTGTGCGAGGACACCGACGTCATCGGCGCGCCGTTCTACCTGATGGAAGAGGTGCCGGGCGTGGCGCTGCGGCACCGCGACCAGTGCCCGTGGCTGACCCCGGACCGGGCCCGCGCGCTGTCCGAACGGCTGGTCGACGTGCTCGCCGACCTGCACGCGGTCGACCCGAAGGACGTCGGCCTGGCCGACTTCGGCCGACCGGACGGCTTCCTCGAGCGCCAGGTCGCCCGCTGGGGCAAGCAGCTCGACGCCTCCCGCAGTCGTGACCTGCCCGGCATCGACGAGCTGCGCGACCGGCTCGCCGACAGCGTCCCCGACTCCGCCCGCGCCACGATCGTGCACGGCGACTACCGGCTGGACAACGTCCTGGTCACGCAGGACCCGCTGGACATCAGCGCGGTGCTGGACTGGGAGATGGCCACCCTGGGCGACCCGCTGGCCGACGTCGGCCTGCTGTGCGTGTACTGGAACGGCATCGGCGCGCGCGAGGACGACCCGATCACCGGGACCGTGCCGACGCTGCCCGGGTTCGCCGACACCGACGAGCTGGTGCGCCGTTACGCCGAGCGCAGCGGAGCCGACACCGGCGGCCTGGCCTGGTACACGGCGTTCGCGTACTTCAAGCTCGCCGTGATCCTCGAAGGCATCCACTTCCGCTTCACCCGCGGCAAGACCGTGGGAGCGGGGTTCGACCAGATCGGCCACCTCACCCTGCCGCTGGTCCGGCAGGGACTCGCCGCGACCTCAGGGGAGCACTGATGGACTTCGCCTACGACGCCAAGACCGAGGAACTGCGCGCCAAGCTGCTGCGGTTCATGGACGAGTTCGTCTACCCCGCCGAACCGGTCGCCGAGCGGCAGCTCGCCGAGGCCGACGACCCGTGGGCGCGGCCGCCGGTGCTGGAGGAGCTGAAGTCCGAGGCGCGCCGGCAGGGCCTGTGGAACCTGTTCCTGCCCGACCCCGAGCACGGCGGCGGCCTGACCAACCTGCAGTACGCGCCGCTGGCCGAGATCACCGGCCGCAGCCCGCACCTGGCACCCGAGGCGCTCAACTGCGCCGCGCCGGACACCGGCAACATGGAGGTGCTGGCGATGTTCGGCACCGAGCAGCAGAAGAAGCAGTGGCTGCGGCCCCTGCTCGACGGGGAGATCCGGTCCGCGTTCTGCATGACCGAGCCGGACGTGGCGTCCTCCGACGCCACCAACATCGCCACCAGCATCGTCCGCGACGGCGACGAGTACGTCGTCAACGGCCGCAAGTGGTGGTCGTCGGGCGCGATGAACCCCAACTGCGCGATCTTCATCGTGATGGGCAAGACCGACCCCGACGCCGAACGGCACCGCCAGCAGGCCATGATCCTGGTGCCGCGCGACACGCCGGGCGTGCACGTCAAGCGCGGCATGCACGTGTTCGGCTACACCGACGCCTCGCACGGCGGGCACGCCGAGATCGTCTTCGACAACGTGCGCGTGCCCGCGGACAACCTCATCGCCGGCGAGGGCGAGGGCTTCGCGATCGCCCAGGCCCGCCTCGGCCCCGGCCGCATCCACCACTGCATGCGGCTGATCGGCATCGCCGAGCGCGCCCTGGAACTCATGTGCCGCCGCGCGATCTCCCGGGTCGCGTTCGGCCAACCGATCGCGCGCCAGGGCGTCGTGCAGGAGTGGATCGCCGAGTCGCGGGTGCGGATTGAGCAGGCCAGGCTGCTGGTGCTCAAGACGGCGTGGTTGATGGACACCGTCGGCAACAAGGGCGCGCACACCGAGATCCAGGCGATCAAGATCGGCACGCCGCTGATGGCGGAGTGGGTGCTGGACAAGGCGATCCAGGCGCACGGCGCGGGCGGCGTGAGCCAGGACTTCCCGCTGGCCGAGCTGTGGGCCTCCGCGCGGACCCTGCGCCTGGCCGACGGCCCCGACGAGGTCCACCGGATGTCGTTGGCGAAGCGGGAGCTCAAGCGGTACTTGTGACGGGGTGAGCGACTACGACGTGTTCCTGTCCGACTGCCCCGCCCGCACGACCCTGGAGGTCGTGGGGCACACCTGGTCGGTCGTGGTCGTCGTCGCCCTCGGCGACGGGCCGCTGCGGTACGGGGAGCTGCTGGACCGGATCGGAGGCATCAGCAACAAGATGCTCACCCAGACGCTGGCCAGGCTGCGCGCCAACGGCCTGCTGACCAGCGTCGACGGCCGGCACGCCCTCACCGCCCTCGGCCGCTCGCTGCTCACCCCGGTCCGCGCGCTCGCCGCGTGGGCCGAGGAGCACACCGGCGACCTGCTCGACGCCAGGCGGGACGCCAGCGTGCGCGCCGCGAACCGACCGCCCGGTCCGGAGCCCGACCCGCACAAGACCGACCCGGGCACCGACCGCCGACCCGACCGCCGACCTGATCCGCGACCCGATCCGCGAGCCGCGTCGCGCGACGGGCGGCCGGGCTCCGACATCCGACCGCCCGCGGTCGGGTCGAGCGCGGCAGGGTAAGCCCGGCAGCGCGTGGCGCAGGGTTGGCGCAGGGTGGGCGGGGCGTCCGGCGCCGCCCGGTGGGGCCGCGGGGCGACCGCTGCGTTGGCCGGCCGCGGCAGCACGGCCACGCGCCCGGGCCCGGTCCCCACCCGGGCCTGTCCGCGTGTCCAGGGCGATGCTGCGCCTGGCCGACGGGCGGTGACTCCGCGTTCCTCGCGCAGTGCTGCCCGAGGGGGTGTTGCCCGAGGGTGGTGGCGGGGCAGGGGTTGGTTGCCGGCCTCGTTGTTTCAACCGACGTTCGACCCGGACCGAAACGGCGTTATCGTTGATGGTCGGGGGCAGATTCACCCGTCAGTGGACCGGTCGGTGAAGAAAAGTGCAGGTCAGAGGGAACCGATCGGTTCCCGGGGCCGCACGACCATGAGGGCATGAGTCGCATCTCCGTCGTCACCGGCGCGAACCAGGGCCTCGGGTTCGCCCTCGCCGAAGGTCTCGCGCACCGCGCCGCCCCCGCCGACGTCCTCTACCTCACCGGACGGGACGCCGGGCGCGTGGCCGACGCCGCGGCGGCCATCGGGCACGACGTCGTCCGCCCCGCCGTGCTCGACGTCGCCGACCCGCACTCCGTCGCCTCCTTCGCCGAAGACCTGCGGGAACGCCACGGCGGGGTGGACGTCGTGCTCTCCAACGCCGCCGCACGGCTCGCCCCCGACGTGCCGTGGACCGAGCAGGTCGGCCCGTTCGTCGACACCAACAACCTCGGCACCTCCCACGTGCTGCGCGCGTTCACCCCGCTCCTGCGGCCCGGCGGGGCGCTGCTGGTGGTCGCCAGCTCCTTCGGCACCCTGCGCCACCTACCCCGCCACCTGCACGAGCACTTCGCCGCACGGTCGCTGGACGAGGTCGACGCCACGATCCTGGCCTGGCGCGACGCGGTGCTCGACGGCACGGCGTCGCGCCGGGGTTGGCCGGACTGGATCAACATCCCCTCCAAGGTCGGCCAGGTCGCGGCCGTGCGCGCGGTGGCCGGGCGCCGCCGGGACGCCGACACGGCGGCCGGCACGCTGATCGCCGCGGTCTGCCCCGGGCTGGTCGACACCGACGCCTCCCGCCCCTGGTTCCCCGACATGAGCGACGCCTCGACCCCCACCGAGGCGGCGAAGCCGCTGCTCGCCCTGGCGCTCGGCGCGCGCCGCCCGGAGCACTACGGCGAGCTGGTCCAGTTCGGCCGGGTGCTGCGCTGGTCGTGAGGCACGGCGGCGAGCAGGGTGCGCGTGTAGTCGTGCCGCGGTGACAGCAGCACCTGCTCCACCGTGCCCTGCTCCACCAGCTCGCCCCGGTACATCACCGCGACCCGGTCGGCGATGGTCCACGCCAGGCCCAGGTCGTGGGTGATCACCAGGGCGGCCAGGTCGAGTTCACGGCGCAGCCGCAGCAGCAGCGCCAGGATCTCCCCGCGCACGGAGGCGTCCAGCGACGCCACCGGCTCGTCCGCGACCAGCAGCCGGGGACCCAGCGCCAACGCGCCCGCGATCACCACGCGTTGGCGCTGGCCGCCGGACAGCTCGTGCGGCAGCGACGGGAAGAACAGCTCCGGCGGGCGCAGCTCGGCCTGCGACAACGCCTCGGCGACCCGCGCGGCCTCGTCGCCCTGCACCCGGTGGATGCGCAGCCCTTCCGCGACCGCCTCGTACACCGAGTGCCGCGGGTTCAACGCGCTGGTCGGGTCCTGCAACACCAGCTGCACCTGCCGCCGGTAGGCGCGCAGGCCCGACGCCGACCGGGGCAGTTCCCGACCCTCGAACAGCACCCGGCCGGCGGTCGGCTTCTGCAACCCGAGCAACGTGCGCGCCAACGTGGTCTTGCCCGACCCGGACTGGCCGACCAACGCGACGATCTCGCCCTGCCGCACCTCCAGGTCCACCCCGGCCACGGCCCTGGTCGCGCCGAAGTCGACCCGCACGCCCTCCGCGCGCAGCAGTACCGGCCCGTCCGGGGCGACCTCCGACGGCGTCACGTGCCGCGACGCCGGATCGCCCACGGTCGGGAACGCCGCCGCCAACGCCTGCGTGTGCGGGTGGGTCGGCGAGGCGATCACCTGCCGCGCCGGACCTTCCTCCACGACCTGCCCGTGCCGCATCACGGCCAGCCGGTCGCACGTCGAGGCCAGCACCGACAGGTCGTGGCTGATCATCACCAGCCCGATGCCCCGCTCGGTCACCAGCCGCTTGAGCACGGCCAGCACCTGCGCCTGCACCACCACGTCCAACGCGGTGGTCGGCTCGTCCGCGATCACCAGGCGCGGCTCGCACGCCAACGCCATCGCGATCATCACCCGCTGCTTCTGCCCGCCCGACAGTTCGTGCGGGTAGGCGCGGGCCGCGCGGGCGGGCAGCTCCACCTGGTCCAGCAGCGCCGACACCGACCCGCTCACGCCGTGCAGCCGCATCGGCTCGGCGATCTGCTCGCCCACCCGGTGCACCGGGTTCAACGCGTGCATCGCGCCCTGGAACACCACCGACGCCGCCGCCCACCGCACCGCCCGCAGCCGGCCCCACGTCATGCCCTGCACGTCCTCGCCGTCGAGCAGCACCTGGCCCTCGACGCGCGCGGTGCGCGGCAGCAACCGCAGCACCGACATGGCCACGGTGGACTTGCCGCAGCCCGACTCCCCCGCCAGCCCCAGCGTCTGCCCGGACTCCAGGCCCAGCGACACCGACCGCACGGCCGTCACCTCGCCGCGCGCGCTCCGGTAGTGCACGCTCAGGTCGCGCAGTTCCAGCAGGCCGCTCACCGCTCCCCCTTCAGCCGCGGGTTGAGCACCGTCTCCAGGGCCCGCCCGCACAGCGTGAACGCCAGCACCACGCACACCACGCCCAGGCCGGGCGGGACGAGGAACCACCACGCCCGCTGCGACACCGCGCCGTGCATGTTCGCCGCGTGCAGCAGCGACCCCCACGACACCCGGGTCGGGTCGCCCAACCCGAGGAACGACAGCGTCGACTCCGCCACGATCGCGCTGGCCACGGTCAACGTCGTGTTCACGAACACCAGGGGCAGCACCGCGGGCAGCACGTGCCGCCCGATCACGTGCCCGTGCCCGCCGCCCAGCGCCCGGGCCCGCTCGATGAACGGGCGCGCCTCCACCGCCAGCGTCTGCGCCCGCACCAGCCGCGCGGTCGCGGGCCACGCCGTCACCCCGATCGCCAGCACGATCGTGCCCAATCCCCGCGGCAGCACCGTGGACAACGCGATCGCCAGCACCAGCGACGGCAGCACCAGGAAGAAGTCGGTGAACCGCATCAGCACCGCCGACACCCACCCACCGAAGTGCGCCGCCGCGATCCCGACCACGGTACCGATCAGCACCGACAGCACCGTGGCCGCCAGGCCCACCACGAGCGAGATCCGGGTGCCCCACCACGTCAGCAGCAGCACCGACCGCCCGTTGTGGTCGGTGCCCAGCCAGTAGGTGGACGACGGCGGCTCCCACGGCCGGGCGGTCACCCGCGTCACGTCCAGCCCCGACGCGTCGGTCACCCACGGTGCCAGCAGCGCCAGCAGCGTGATCACCGCCAACCCGACCAACCCGACCAGGCCGCCGCGCTGGGAGGCGAACTCCCGCCACGTCGCTCCCGCCGCGGCCCGCCGCCGCTGCCACGCGATCGCCGTCACGACGCACGCACCCGCGGGTCGAGCACCCGGTAGAGCAGGTCCGCGAACACGTTCATGGTGATCACCGCTCCCGCCAGCACCACGAACGTGCCCTGCAGCAGCGGCAGGTCCGGTCCGGTCAGCGCCTCGTAGGTCAACAGCCCCAGCCCGGGCCAGGAGAACACCGTCTCCACCGTGATCGCGCCCGACACCACCAGCCCCAGGTGCAGGAACACCAGCGTCACGGTCGGCAGCAACGCGTTGGGCACCGCGTGCCGGCGGCGCACCAGGTCGTCGCGCAACCCCTTGGCCCGTGCCGTGGTCAGGTAGTCCGCGTGCATCTCCTCCAGCAACGACGACCGCATCACCAGCAGGTACTGCGCGTAGACCACGGCGATCATGGTCAGGCACGGCAGCACCATGTGGTGCGCCACGTCCAGCGACTGCGACAGGAAGTCCGGCGGCGTGTCCGGGTAGCGCATGCCGCCGCTGGGGAACAGGTCGCCGGTGGCCAGCGACAGCAGCATGCCCAGCCAGAACGTCGGCATCGCCCACTGGGCCAGCGCCAGGCCCGTGGAGATCCGGTCCGACCGCGACCCGCGCCGCCACGCGCCCCGGATGCCCAGCCACAGCCCGATCACCACGGCCAGCACCGTCGACGTGCCGGTCAGCAGCACGGTCGGCCACAGCCGTTCGCCGATCAGCTCCAGCACCGGCCGGCTGTAGACGTAGGACGTGCCGAAGTCGCCGCGCACGGCGGCGGCCAGGTAGTCCACGAACTGCTCGGTCAACGGCTTGTCCACGCCCAGCCGCGCGCGCAGCTCGGCGAGCTGGTCGCCGGTGACCGGGCGGCCCCGCGTCATCGCGACCACGGGGTCACCCGGGATCACCCGGAACAGCAAGAACCCCAGCGCCACCACGAACAGCAGGCTGACCAGCGCACCGCCGACCTTGCCCGCCAGGTGCCGGATCACTCGCGGTCCTCCGCGCGCAGGCCGCGCCGCCGACCCACCAGCCACACCCCACCGACCAGCACGACCAGCGCCCCGGCCACCACACCGAGCACCAGGCCGGTGTTCGAGCCCCCGTCCTGGCCCGCCGACGCCACCGGTGTCGCGCCGTAGTACCCCCACACGCCGTTCTGCGCCATGATCACGCCGCCCGGGTCGGGCTGCACGGGGAACGAGGCGAACTTGTCGCTGCGGTAGGCCTCCAGCGCGTTGTCGTAGCCCAGGACCACGGCCGGCACCTGGTCGTAGAACCGCTGCTGCATCCTGCGCACGAGTTCGCGGCGCTTGGCCGGGTCGAACTCGGCGCGCTGCTGCGCGTACAGCGCGTCGTACTCGGGGTCGCAGAAGAACGTGTCGGTGGTGCCGCCCTTGCCGTCGGCGTTGGGCCGCTGGCCGCACGTGTGCAGCGACAGGATGAAGTCGGGGTCGGGGTTGGTGCCCCAGCCGGAGAACTGCAGGTCGAACGTGCCGGCCGTGCCGGCCTCGTTGAGCTGGTTGTCCGACACGATCTGCACGTCGACCACGATGCCCAGCTCCGCCAGCGACCGCTTGACGAACTCGGCGGTCTGCTCGTCGTAGGCGCGGCTGGCGTGCCCGAGCAGCCGCAGTTGCATCCGCCTGCCCTCGGGAGAGACGCGGATGCCGTCCGCGCCCCGCGCGTACCCGGCCCGGTCCAGGTCGGCGTTGGCCGCCGCCGGGTCGTAGGGGTAGGGGGACTCGGGCTTGAAGTGGTAGTCGGCGAACACCGGCGGGATCGGGCCCGTGCCGCGCTGCGCGTAGCCGCCGTTGACCTTGGCGATGATGGCGTCCAGGTCCAGCGCCTTGGCGATCGCCCGGCGCACGACGACGTCCTTCAACGCCGGGTGCCCGTCGCCGATCGGTTCGCCGGTGCGCGTGGCCGCCCCGGAGTTGATCACGATCTCGTTGAAGCGGCGGCCCTGCGCCTGGTTGCGCGTGATGCCTTCGGAGTCCTTGAGCGAGTCGAACTGGGCCGGGCCCATCCGGTTGACCAGGTCCACCTCGCCCTTGGTCAGTGCCTGCACGGCGGCGTCGGCGGTCTTGTAGTAGGTGAACGTCAGCTCGTCGTACTTGGGCGCGCCGCGCCAGTAGTCCTTGTTCGCCTTGAACCGGATGAACTCGTTGGCCCGGTACTCGGTGAGGACGAACGGCCCGCTGCCCACGACCGGTGTCCGGTCGTTGCGGTACTCGGCGATGTCGGTGACCTTCGACCACACGTGCGCGGGCACGATCGGCACGTCCAGCGCCAGCATGGTCGCCTGCGGCTGCTTGGTCTTGATCACCAGCGTGCGGTCGTCGGTCGCGGTGACCGACTCGAACTCGGCGGTGAAGCTGCCGTTGGCCGTGGCGGCGACCTCGTCGCGCATCATCAGGTCGTAGGTGAAGGCGGCGTCCTTGGCGGTGATCGGCTGCCCGTCGGACCACTTCTTGCCCTCCGGCACGTGGAAGGTCCACGTCAGCCGGTCCGGCGAGGACTCCCACCGGTCGGCCAGGCCCTCGACCGGGTGCTGGTCCTTGACGTCGTAGGCGGTCAGGTAGTCGTACATGAGCCTGCCGACCTCGGTGCCCGCCTGGAAGACCGACAGGAACGGGTTCAGCGAATCCACCTGCTGGGTGATCGCGACCCGCAACGTCACCGCCTGCTGCGCCTGCGCCGGTGTCGGAACCGGCAGCACCACCAATGCCGCCACCGCCGTGACCGCGCCGAAACGCCGGATACCCACAGTGACCACCTCCCGCCCGTGAGTGGAAGTCAAGAAGTAACCACTCCGTCGTGGCGCGCGTCAAGAACCGACATCACCTCGGTACGGTGAACGCATGCGGATCTTGATCTCGGCGGACATGGAGGGGGCGACGGGCGTCACCTGGACCGCGGACGTCCTACCCCAGACCGAGCAGTGGCAGCGGTTCCGGCGACTGTTCACCGGCGACGTCAACGCCTGCGTCGCGGGCCTGCGCGCGGGCGGCGCGACCGACGTGCTCGTCAACGAGGCCCACTCCTCCCAGCGCAACCTCCTGCTCGAGGACCTCGACACCGGGGCGCGGCTGCTCACCGGGCGGCACAAGCCGCTGTCGATGATGCAGGGCGTCGACTCCGGCGTGGACGGCGTGGTGTTCCTCGGCTACCACGCGGGCGCGGGCCAGGAGGGCGTGCTCGCGCACACCTACCTGGAGAACTCCGTCACCGGCGTGTGGCTGGACGGCGAACCCGCCGGCGAGGGCGGGCTCAACGCCGCGCTGGCCGCCGAGCACGGCGTCCCCGTGCTGCTCGTGACCGGCGACGACAAGGCGTGCGAGGAGGCCCGCGACTACGCGCCCGACGCCGAGGTCGTCGCCGTCAAGGAGTGCGTCAGCCGTTACGCGGCCATCTGCGCGCCCCCGCGGGTCACCGCCGAACGCATCACCGCCGCCGCCCGAGCGGCCATGAGCCGCGCCGGGCGGACACCGGGCGCGGTCGCGCCGCACCGGATCGAGGTCGAGTTCGACGCCACCCACCTGGCCGCCGCCGCGGCGGTCGTCCCCACCGTGACGCGGATCGGAGCACGCCGGGTCGGGTTCGACGCCGAGTCCATGACCCTGGCGATGCAGGCGTTCAAGGTCGTCACCGCGATCGCGGCCGGGGCCGTGGAGGGCATCTATGGCTGAGGACGTCGTCGACCTGTGCGCCGCGCTGCTGCGCTTCGACACCACCAACCACGGCGGCGGCGAGTCCGCGGGCGAACGGGAGGCCGCCGAGTTCGTCGCCGCGCACCTCGAGGCCGCCGGCGTGCCCGCCACCGTCCTGGAACCCGCACCGCGCCGCGGCAACGTGCTCGCCCGCGTGCCCGGCACCGACCCGCGGCTGCCCGCGCTGCTCGTGCACGCGCACCTGGACGTGGTGCCCGCCGACGCCGCCGAGTGGAGCGTGCCACCGTTCGCTGGGATCGAGCGCGACGGCTACCTGTGGGGCCGCGGCGCGGTCGACATGAAGGACATGATCGCCATGGTGCTGGCCGTGCTCGGCGGCTGGTCTCGCGAGGGACGGCGGCCCCGCCGCGACATCGTGCTCGCGTTCGTCGCCGACGAGGAGGACCGCGGCGAGCTCGGCGCGCACTGGCTGGTCGACCACCACGCCGACTTCTTCGCCGGCTGCACCGCCGCCATCGGCGAGTCCGGCGGCTACTCCTACCCGGTGGGCGAACGCCGCGTCTACCCCGTCGGCACCGCCGAACGCGGCACCTCCCACCTGCGCCTGACCGCCACCGGCCGCGCCGGGCACGGCTCGCGCCGCAACGACGACAACGCCGTGGCCAAGCTCCTCGCCGCCCTGGGCCGCGTCGCCGCCATCGAGCACCCCGTGCGGCTCACCCCCACCGTGCGGGCGTTCCTGGAACGGGTCGGCGCCGCCCTGGACGTGCCGGTCGACCTGACCGACGTCGACGCCACCATCGCCCGGTTCGGCCCAGCCGCGACGCTGGTCGAGAACACCATCCGCAACAGCGCCACACCCACCGTGCTGCGAGCCGGGTACAAGGTGAACGTGATCCCCGGCAGCGCCACCGCCGAACTGGACGTACGTACCCTGCCCGGCGCGGTGGACGAGCTGCTCGCCTCCATCGACGCCGCCCTCGGCCCGGACGTGCGGCGCGAGTTCATCGCCGACGATCCGCCCGTGCAGGCGCCGATCGACTCGCCGTGGTTCGAGGCCATGGCCGACGCCCTGCGCGCCGAGGACCCCGACGCCGTGGTCGTGCCCTACTGCATGGGCGGCGGCACCGACGCCAAGGCGTTCACCAGGCTCGGCATCGACTGCTACGGCTTCGCGCCGCTGTCCCTGCCACCCGGCTACGACTACCGCGCCATGCCCCACGGCGTGGACGAGCGCGTGCCCGTCGACGGCCTCCGCTTCGGCGTCCGCGTCCTCGACCGCCTCCTCTCGTCGTAACGGCCCATCACCCGATCGAATCACCAGAGGGGCGGTGGCGGCGGCGGCGGTCGTCGGCGTCACCTCGTGCGAGACCGGGGTGTTCGACCACCCTGGCGGCGACACCCCGACGGACCGGACGAGCACCACCCGACCCACCGGGAAGGACACGGGCAGGACGATCACGGCCCGCAACCGCGCGTGGGGTCCGATCCCCGGCCTGCTCCGCCACGCCGCCGCGCACCTGTGCCGGGGTGGGCAGTGGACCGGCCGGGCCCACGGGACCGCGATCCCATGACCGCTCCGACCGACCGGGACGCGCCCGGCAAGGACCAGCCCGACACCGTGCAGCGGATCGGTGAGGCGTTGGCCAACGTCACCGTGCTCACCGGCCTGCTGGTCTACTTCGGCTGGCGGCGCCCCGACCCGCACCCGACGTGGACCAGGGCGCTCACCTTCGCCGTCGTGTCGCTGTCGCTGTTCTGGTCCGCCGGCAACTACGCCGAGGTCCGCGGCGTCGAACTGGCCCGCCAGTACGCCGACGACGTGTCCGGCCGGACCGCCGTCGTCGTCTACGCCGGGCAACGCCTGCACATCACCGCGCCCGGCGCCTGCGAGCAACCCCTGGCCGACGACGGCTCCCGCTACCGGTTCCGCTACCCGGGCCTGCGCCTGTTCGGCAAGGTCGGGGCCAAGTACTTCCTGGTCTCCGACGGCTGGACCCGCGAGCGCGGCACCGTGGTCGTGCTCGCCGACACCGACGACATCCGCGTCGAACTGGGCCACGGCCCCCAACCCCACTCGCCGACCTGCGTTTAGTCACCGCTCCGGGTCGGTGATCTCGCGCAACCGGGTCAACGCGTCCAGCAGCGCCGCCATCCGCGGCCGACCCAGGTGAGCGGTCCACTCCCGTTCCACCTCGACGACCGCGGCCAGGCAGACGCGGGTCGCCGAACGCCCCCGTTCGGCGACCCGGACCAGCCGGGCCCGCGCGTCGGTCGGGTCCGGGCCGCGCTCCACGTAACCGGCGCGTTCGAGCTGGTCGACCAGGAAACCGGCGGTCTGCTTGGTGATCCGCGCGGCCTCCGCCAGCTCGGTCAACCGCGACCCGTCGGGGTCGATCCGGTGGAACACCCGGGCCTGGGCGGGCGTCACGTCGTCGAACCCGGCCGCGGCCAGCGCGGCGAACACCCGGTCCTCCAGCTCGCGGTGCGGCAGGTACAGCAGCAGGCCGAGGTCGTCGGGCACGTCACTCCTTGACATCGGTCACCGAAGTTGATCACCCTAGCGCGTCCCGCCTGCCGGGTGACGCCGTCGACCCGACGCCGATGTGCGTCACCGAAGTCAGGCTCCCCGGGCGCCGCACGGTCAGTCGAAGCGGATGTGCTTCACCGAGACCCACGTCCGCCGCACCCGCCCGCGCAGCCTGCCGTCGGTGTTCGGCGTCAACGTCAGCCCGGCCGACGCGGCGACCCGCTCCGCGACCTGCGGCACCGTGAGGTGGTCGGTCCACACGTGCTCGGCGAACTCCGGCTCACGCAGCCGCCGCAGGCAGCGGTCCAGCACCCGCAGGGCGAAGCTCTCCCGCCGCAACGGCACGTCCCTGCCCAGCGCCACCCGCGCCACGTGCCCGAGACCGCGTTCCCGCAGCCGCCGCACCACCGTCTCCCGCTCGGCCATCAGCGCGAAGTGCCGCACGTCGTGCCCCCGGTCGCGCAACCCGCCGACGATCTCGCGGAAGTACTCCGGCTCCACCACCGTCATCGGCACCACGATCACCCCGTCGTGCCCGCTCGCCGCCCGGTCCAGCACCTCCAGCACACCCCGCCGCCACGACGCCAGGTCCTGGAAGTCACCGCGCAGCGCACGCGGCGTCATCCGGTGCAGGGCGAACCCGACGTGCTCGGGGTCGCTGAGGAAACTGCCCGGCAGCCGCCGCAGCAGCTCGTGCGCGGTCTGCGTCTTGCCGCCGCCGAACGGCCCGTTGATCCACAGGAGCACGACACCGACCCTACGGACGCCGCGCCAACCGGACGAGCTTGAGGGCCAGGTGCAGCTCCAGCCGCGCCCCGCCGTCGGCCAGGTCACGCCCGGTCAGCTCGGCGATCCGACCCAGCCGGTAGTACAGGCTGGTGCGGTGCAGGTGCAGCCGTTGCGCGGCGACCCGCACCTCGCAGCCGCAGTCCAGGTACACCTCCAACGTCCGCAGCAGCACGTCGGACAGCCCCGCCAGCACCTCGTCCGGCGCCGCGCCGAGCAGCAGCCGGTACGCGCCGAGTTCGGACCACCGCACCCGATCCGGCAACGCCGGGTCCAGCCGCGCCAGCTCCGCCGCCGCCAACGCCTGCTGGTACGCCGCACCCGTCCGGTCCGGCGGGTGCGGGTCGCTCACCCCCACGTGCCCCGGCAGTTCCGGCACGGCCTCACCCGCGGGCACCGTGCGCACCACCCTCGGCTCCAACGCCACCACCACCCGCACCGGCGTCCGCTCACCGGCGGGTACCTGCGCCGCCAACGCCGCCAACCGCTCACCCAGGTCCACCTCCGGCACCTCGCCGAGGACCCACAGGTAACCGACCAGCACCCCGTTGTGCCGCAACGGGAAACCCACCCGCTGCTGGAACCCCAGCGCCGCGTTCTCCGGCACCCGCACCGGCCCCGTCGCGGTCGCGACACCGTGCTGCTCCTGCCACGCGGCCACGTCCGCGGGCACCCGCCGGGTCAGGATCGCCCGCACCCGCGCCTGGTCCACGTCGTCGGTCTGGGCGCTGTGCGCGACCACCCGGCCCGCCACGTCGTCCACCGACACCCCGCGTCCCAACACCCGGGACAGCTCGTCCAGCAGCTCCTGCATTCCGACAACTGTAGGAACAACTCCAGTCCGCGGACGGTCGCCCCACCCCGCGCCGACGCCCTAGCGTTGCCGGTCGTGACCAACAGCAGGATCGCACCCTGGGCCTCGCCGCAGGCGCAACGCAGGCTCGCCGAGGTCGAGGCCGCCGTCTCCGCCGACCTGTCCGCCGCCGGTGTCGCCGACGCCGTCGGCAAAGCCCTCGACGCGCACGCCGCCCAGGTCGACGACGACGGGATCGTGCTCTACGCGGGCACCAACGTGCTCAGCCCCGCCGCCGCGGCCGCCGTGCGGGCCAGCGTGTCCAGCCGGCCGAGCATGGGCTGGCCCGGCGAGAAGTACCAGGTCGGGCTCGACCACCTCGACACCCTCGAAGTCCTCGCGCCGATGCTCGTCGCCTCGCTCATGGAAGGCCGGTTCGCCGAGGTCCGGCTCCAGAGCGCCACCCTGGCCAACCTCGCCGTCTACACCGCGTTCGCCCGCGCCGGCGACAAGATCGCCGTCCTGCCCGAGTTCGCCGGCGGCCACGCCAGCCACCACGCCCAGGGCGTGCCCGCGATCCGCGGCCTCACCGTGGTCGACCTGCCCTACCTGCCCGACGAGCTCGACCTCGACTACGCCAAGCTGCCCGGGTTCCTCAAGGTCCACCGACCCCGGATCGTGGTGATCGGCGCGAGCCTCATGCTGTTCCCGCACGATGTCGCCGCGGTCCGGGCGGCCGCCGACGAGGTCGGCGCGATCCTCGTCTACGACGCCTCCCACATGGCCGGGCTCGTCGCGGGCAAGGAGTTCCAGCGGCCCTTGCACGAGGGCGCGCACCTGATGACCTTCTCCACCTACAAGTCGTTCGGCGGCCCGTCCGGCGGCTGCGTCGTCACCCGCGACGACGACCTCGCCGAACGCGTCTCGAACGTCGCCTACCCCGGCATGCTCGCCAACTACGACGCCGGACGCCTCGGCGCGCTCGCCATCACCGCCGCCGAACTCACCGAACGCGGACCCGACTACGCGCGGGCCTGCATCGCCAACGCCCAGGCGCTGGGCCGGGCACTGGCCGAAGCCGGCTTCGACGTCGCCCGCCACGACGGCGTGTTCACCCGCTCCCACCACCTCGCGGTCGACGCCCTGACCCTCGGCGGCGGCGACGCGGCGGCCGCGCTGCTCGGCGAGGCGGGCGTCTACCTCAGCGGCATCAGCCTGCCGTGGCAGCGCATCGACGAAGGGCTGCGCGGCCTGCGCATCGGCACCCAGGAGATCACCCGCCGCGGCTTCACCCCCGAGCACCAGCCCGCCGTCGCCGCGCTCATGCGCCGCGCCCTGATCGACCGCGAACCACCCGAACAGGTCCGTGCCGACGCCGTCGCGCTGCGCCGCGAGGTCAACGCCACCGCTGGGTAGCGCGGGGGAGGGAGCTGCCGACCGCGAAAGCGGGAACCGCACACCTGGGGGTGTCCCTGCAACCGCTGGGCGCCGCGGTGACCGGCGAGGCGTTCCTGGACACCGCAGCCGTCGCCCGGCCGCCGAAGCCGAAGCCGAGGCCTGCGGCCGCACGCTCGCGGACCCGGAGCTCAGCACGGTCTGCGTCCTCGTCCCGCCCGGCCCCGAGCCCGTCACCGAGACGCCCTACCCGCCGCTCGGCGGCACCCGGCCCACCGCCACGAGCGTCGTGGACGAGTCGGGCCGCCTCGGGGAGGAGGTGCGACCACACCTCCGCCGACCCGTCATCGAGGACCGAAGTTGTCCTTGATGACGCCTAGCCTGGGGTCGTGACCGAGAAGCTGACGACCCGGGCGTTGAACCGGGCCACCCTGCACCGCCAGTTCCTGCTCGAAAGGGCGGACCGGACCGCTCAGGACGTGGTCGAGCACCTGGTCGGCATGCAGGCGCAGGAGCCGTTCTCGCCCTACTACGGCCTGTGGTCACGCATCCGGTCGTTCCACCCCGAGGAGCTCTCCACCCTGCTGCTGGACCGGCACGTGGTCCGCGCGTCGCTGCACCGCGCCACGATCCACCTGGTCACCGCCGCCGACCACGGCCGGTTCGAACCGCTGCTGCGGCCGTTCCTGCACCGCCGGTTCGCGTCCTCGCCGTTCGGGTTCGTGGTGGACGGGCTCGACGTCGACGAGTTCACCACCGTCGTCACCACCCTGCTGGAGCAGCAGCCGCGCACCCGGCGCGAGATCGGCGACCACCTCGCCACTCGCTGGCCGGACCGCGACGTCACCGCGCTGGGCTACGCGGGCAGCTTCCTGGTGCCGTCCGTGCAGGTCACACCCCGTGCGGTTTGGGGCAGGTCGGGGGCGGCGAAGTGGACGACCGCTGCGCGCTGGCTCGGCCCGGCCACCCCCGCCGCGCCGATCGAGGAGTTCGTGCGCCGCTACCTGGCCGCGTTCGGCCCCGCGTCGGTGAAGGACGTGCAGACGTGGGCGGGCATGAGCCGCCTCAAGACCGTGGTCGAGGCGATGGACCTGCGCGTCTTCACCGACGACCGCGGCCGCACGCTCTACGACCTGCCGGACGCGCCGCGCCCCGACCCCGACACGCCCGCCCCGGCGCGGTTCCTGCCCGAGTTCGACAACGCGCTGCTCGGCCACGACGACCGCACCCGCGTCATCTCCGACGAAGACTACCGGCGTGGAATCATCATCGGAGGCAAGCCGACGCTGCTGGTGGACGGCTTCGTGCACGGCACGTGGAAGCTCACCCGCGACGGGCTGGACGTCGAACTCTTCCGGCCGTTGACCCGGGCGCAGAAGGACGACGTGGAAACCGAAGGTGCGCGGCTGCTGGAGTTCGCGGGCGTCACCGGAGACGTCCGGCTCTGAAGTCGGTCGATCGTCCGCCTCCGGCGACGGCCGGTTTCCCGACCGCCGCCGGAGGACGACTCAGCCGCAGTTCCCCCACGTCTGCCGACCGCCACCGGCCAGGGCGGTGCCCGCCGGGTTCCACACCCAGCCGTAGTACATGACGCACCGACCGGCGGCGTAGTGGGACACCGACTCCCAGTGCGCGGCGTCCGGGTCGGACTTGTAGTAGGTGTCGACGTTCTGCACCGTCAGCTCGACGCTGACCCGCGACGCGGTGCCGTGGTAGGAGGTCTTGCGGGTCACGACGCAGTTGACGCCGGTCGAGCTGTTGTACGCCAGGTGCACGTAACCCCAGGTCGACGAGCCGTTGGTGACGGCCCTGGTGCCGTCGCTCGCGGGGGCGAACCCGGCGCCGCAGCCGTTGGCGATCGCCTCGCTCTGGGTGTGCGCGGTGGCCGGTGCGGTGGACACGAGCACCAGGCACAGAGCGGTCACGGCCGCACCGAGCATGGTCTGGAATCTGGTCAGCACAGAACTTCCTCCCCTTGGTGTCACGTCGACGCCCATCCCTTGTCCCCGAGGCGCCGTCACCCAGCGTGTCGGCCGGCGGGGATGACGCGACAGCGACCAGGCGGTGCGACCCGCACGGCGCGGGAACGACCGTCGGTGCGTGTGCGGCGGCCGATCGACGTCGACGGTCGGTGTCGAACGGGTGAGGAACCGCCTTCTTGCGCTCGGCCGCCGGTGTCAGCGCAGCGCGTCGAGTTCGGCCTGCACGCGGTCGAGTTGGCGTTCGGCGCGTTCGGCGCGCACCAGCGTCTGGGCGCGGGCTTCCTCCAGGGCGTCGAGGCGTTCACGGGCCGCGCGTTCGACCTGGTCGAATTGGGCGCGGTGCGCTTCGCGCTGCTCGGTCAGCTCGGCGCGGGCCCGGTCCAGCTCGGCGCGGGCGTCGAGGGCCGACTGCTCGGCACGTTCGGCCTTCACCCGTGCCTCGTGCGCGGCGGCGGCTTCGGCTCGGGCGGTGGCCTGCGCGTGGTCGACGGCCGACTTGGCCTCGGTGACGGCTTGGTCGACGCGGGTCTGCGCTTCGGCTTGAGCGTGTTCGACCTGTGCTCGCGCTTCGGCTCGGGCTTGTTCGGCCTGCGCTTGGGCCTCGTGCCGGATGCGGTCGACCTGGGCTTCGGCGTCCGCGCGGACCTGTTCGACCTCGCGCACGGCCTGCCGCCGGGCCTGTTCGGCGTGGGCGACCGCGTCGGCCTTGGCCCGCTCGACCTGCGCCTGCGCTTCGCGGCGGATCTCCTCCACGGCCGCCGCGGCCTCCACGCGGATGGTGGCGATCTCCTCCTCGGCACGGGCGACGGCGGCGTCGGCCTCGGCCCGTGCCGCGTCACGTTGTTCGTAGGCGGCCTCGGCGTCGAGTTCGGCTTGTTCGGCGGCACGCACCGCGTCCTCGGTGGTCGCCTCGGCGGCCTGCCGGGCCTGTTCCGCGTCACGCCGTCGCCGTTCCGCCTTCGCGATCGCGGCCTCCGCCTCGGCGACCCGCCGTGCGGCCTCGGCCTCGACCGCCTGCACCTGGCTCTCGGCCACGCTCGGGTCGGCGATCGCGGACAACTCCGCCACCGCCCCCGTCAGCGTGCCCGACAGCTGCTCGGCGAGCACCCGGAACCGCTCCAGCAGTTCCTCGGCCCTGATCTTGCCCGCGGTGATCCCCTGCGTGCCTTTCGTCACGGTGACGATCTCCTGCTCCGCCTCCGCCTGCGCCAACCGCTGTCGTTCCCGCCACGCCCGCCACCTGGTGTGTTCCGGCAGGTCGCAGTACTCCGCCGGACGTCCCGGCCCACTGCCCCGGAACACCGGGCGCGTGCAGCCGGGGTAGTTGCAGGTCATCGCGGAGGTCTCGGTCGTCGTCACGGCGATATCGTAGCAGTAATACGTTTGTCCAAACGTTATTGGCTGCAACGCAACGCTATAGGGTGGTTCCGGTCTGACTTCCGATAAGTGAACCTTATCGGAAGTCAGTGGTGGGCTTCCGTTTCGCGGGAGCACGATGGCCCGTAAGCGCTGGAAGCCCAGGTTGAGTGCCGTGCTGCTCGCCGTGGGGAGCGTGGCGGTGTCCGTGGTGTCACCGGCGACCGCGGCCGGACCCTCCCCCGTCTACACGCCGAGCGGGTCCGTCGCCGACCCCGGGGTGCTGCAACCCGCCGTCCTGGGTGGACGCCGGTGGGGACCTCTGGGCACCCGACGCGTGGCAGACCTCGGCCGGTTACGTCCTCTACTTCTCCGCGGTCGCGAAGGGCTTCGGGGGTCAGCGTTGCCTCGGGGCCGCGTCCGCCGACCGACCGGACGGCCCGTACGTGCCGGTCGGTGACGTACCGCTGGTGTGCCCGGACGGCCGCAACGGTGGCGAGGACACCGTGCCGGGTCGGCCGGTGGCGGACGCCGGGGTGATCGACCCGTCCCCGTTCGTCGACAGCGACGGACGCCGGTTCCCGCTCTACAAGACCCAGCGGACGCCGTCGTCGCTGCGCATGGTCGAGTTCGACGGGACCGGGGCGCACCGGGCGGGTGACCCGAGCGGTGAACTGCTGCGGCGGGACGGCATCATCGAGGACCCGGTGCTGGTGCGGCGCGGGTCGGGCTTCGTGCTGTTCGCCTCCCGCTACGGCTACGACAACGGTCTGGTTGCGCTCGACCGACAAGTGGCAGTTCGGCGGTGCCGCCGAGCACGCGTTGCCGACGACCGCGGGCACGGGGATCTGCGGCCCGGGCGGTGCCGACGTCACCCCGTCGCTGGACGGCGGCCGGCGGATCTTCCTGCACGGCTGAGTGTGCGGCAGCGGAACCGCTGCCTGCACCGACGACCAGCTGCGCAACGGTGTCCCACACCGGCGGGCGCTCTACGCTGCCGTGCTGAACTGGGCCGCCGACGGCGTGACCCCGACCGTCGGCGCCTTACCTCTGACCGATGGGCCTCGGGTCGCTCGACCGCCGGTCCCGGGCCGGGCTACGGTGCCGGGGTGGATCTCTTCTCACGCTCGTGGGCGGCGTTGCGGGAGGCGGTCGCCGGGCTCGCGGACGAGGACTTCGCGCGGCCGTCGGGGTGCGCCGGGTGGCTGGTGCGGGACCTGGTGTGCCACCTCGTCATCGACGCCCAGGACGTCCTGATCACCCTGGCCACGCCCGCCGAGGGCGAACCGACGCGGGACGCGGTCAGCTACTGGGACGTGAGTTCGACGCCGCCGACGGGAGAGGACCCGCTGGACGCGTTGACCGTCCGGTTGGCCGCCGCTTACGGCGAACCATGGCTGCTGAAGTTCCACCTCGACGACGTCGGCTCGGCGGCGGGACGGGCCGCGGTGCTCGCCGACCGCGCGGCCCGGGTCGGCACGCGCGACGAGGTCCTCACCGTGGGCGACTACCTGTCCGCGTACGTCGTCGAGTGGACGTTGCACCACCTCGACCTGGTCGCGCACCTCCCCCACGCGCCTCGACCGCCGGCCGAAGGGCTCGCCGGGTCGCGGGAGGTGCTGGAGCGGATTGCCGCGGCCGCGTTCCCCGAGTCGTTCACCGACACCGACGTGCTGCTGGTCGGCACCGGTCGACGTGCGCCCACCGAGGCGGAAGTGGTCGAGCTGGGCGGGTTGGCCTCGCGCCTGCCGTTCGTGCTGGGCTGATCGGGCGAGTTCCGCGGGAGATCGGTCGGGGTAACCGGCGGATCACCTCGTGGGAAAGGATGGCCCGCATGATCGTTCCCCTGGACCTCACCGATGACGAGACGGCGAAGGCGGTGCACCGGATCGCGCAGTTGTCGTACGCGGTCGAGTCGGAGTTGATCGGCAGCACGGCGATACCCGGGTTGCACGAGTCGGTGGACGACATCCGCACCCTGCCGCTGCGGTGGCTCGGCGGGTACGTGGACAACGAGCTGGTGGCGTTCGTCGGCTTCGCGAAGGTCGACGGCGTGCTGGACATCGACCGGCTGTGCGTGGCCCCGAGCCACTTCCGGCTCGGGTTCGCCAGACGCCTGGTCGAGCAGGTGCTGGCCGAGGGCGGGCCGGCGATCGTGTCGACGGGTGCGGCGAACGCGCCCGCCATCGCGTTGTACGAGGGCCTGGGGTTCCGGTTGGTCGACACGGTGGTGGTGGAGGGCGGGCTGCGGATCGCGCAGTTCGGGCATCCGGGGTTGATCTAGCGGAGTTCGCCCCGGCGGGGTGCGGGAGCGCGAGGCCGCGTGATGGGGCGCGGTGAACCGCCGACGCCCGACGCCGTCATCCGCTGACCACCCGTAAACGGGTTGAGCGGGGTCGGGGCGGGTCGGTAGCGTCAGCCCCGTCCGGTCGATCACGGCTCGGTTCTCCAGGAGGCTGACGATGACGTGCATGGTTTCCGGTGGAGTCACGATCGCTCCGACCGTGGAGCGCGCCGCGCGCTGACCGTGCCGCCGACACGTGGTCGGCAGTATCAGCGAGACAAAGCGCGCACCACTCCTCGGCTCGGAGCGGTCCTCACCGGCCCGCGGGGTTCCTCCCCCAGGCCGCAGGCATCGCCGCGCGCGGTGCCGTGACCCGCGTACCGCACTCCACGAGGAGAAATCCGTGCATTCCGCACAATCCGGACCACCCGCACAGCCGTTGACCGCGGCCGAAGGCGGACCGAGCGACGTCACCCACTCCGACGGGACCGTCCTGCGTCCCGCTCGACCCTGGACCACGACGGTCCACGCGCTGCTGCGCCACCTGGAGGAGGTCGGCTTCACCGGCGCGCCCCGCGTGGTGGGTGACGGCATCGACGACGGCAACGAAGTCCTGACCTACATCGACGGAACCATCGTGCACCCGCACGCGTGGACCGACGAAGGCGTCCGGCAGGCCGGTGCGCTGCTGCGCGACCTGCACGACGCCACCGCCGGGTTCCGGCCGCCACCCGACGCGGTGTGGCAGCCCTGGTGGATGCACCACACCGGCCCGGACACCGTGATCGGGCACTGTGATGCCGGTCCGTGGCACATCGTGGCCCGCGACGGGCTCCCCGTCGGGCTCATCGACTGGGCCCTCGCCGGTCCCGTCGACCGACTCGACGAGATCGCCGCCGCAGCCTGGTGGAACGCCCAGTTGCACGACGACGACGTCGCCGAGCGCAACGACCTGCCCGACACGGACCACCGCGCCCGACAGGTGGGACTGTTCCTCGACGGCTACGGACTCTCGTCCCGCGACCGGGACGGGTTCGTCGGCCGGATGATCGAGTTCGCGATCCGCGACTGCGCCGCCGAGGCGACGTATGCGGGGATCACCCCGGACTCGACCGACCCGGGGCCGCTGTGGGCGTTGTCCTGGCGGGCACGGGCAGCCGCCTGGATGATCCGCCACCGAGGACTGCTGGAAGGGGCCGTCCGGGGCTAGCCCCGGCCCGCTCACGCAGGCAGTCGTGAGGCAGGGTCGGGCCATCGGCCCGGCCCTGCCTTCTGGATGCAGTCATCCCGGACCACGGCCGCACGGTGGCGCGGGACTGCTCGCCCTTCTCCAGCAGGATCGGGTGGCGGCGTTGCGGATCTCTGCGCTCCGGTGAACGCCGGCGGCTGACGGGCGCACACCGGTGTCGATCTAGGACCGTTCCCGTCCTACTCGGGCTCTAGCGTCGACACCGTGACCGAGATCCGAGAGTTCCGCATCGCCGTGCCGCAGACCGACTTGGATGACCTCGCCGACCGGCTCGCCCGTGCCCGCTGGGTGGAGCCGTTGCCGGGTGAGGGGTGGCGGCGGGGTGTGCCGGTGGACTACCTGCGAGAGCTGGCGGGGTACTGGCGGGCCGGGTTCGACTGGCGGGCGCACGAGGCGCGGCTGAACGCGTTCCCGCAGTTCGTGACGGAGGTCGACGGGCTGGACGTGCACTTCCTGCACGTCCGCAGCGCCGATCCCGACGCGGTGCCGTTGCTGCTGGTGCACGGGTGGCCGAACACGTTCATCGAGTTCGTTGACGCGTTGGAGCACCTGCGGGACTTCCACGTGGTGGTGCCGAGCATCCCCGGGTTCGGGTTCTCCGGGAAGCCGACCGGGCCGTTCGACGTGGCCCGGGCCGGTCGGGTGTTCGCCGGGCTCATGGCGCGGTTGGGGTACGGGCGGTACGGGGTGCAGGGCGGCGACCTGGGCGCGTACATCGCGCCGGAGGTGGCCAAGGCCGCGCCGGAGCACGTCATCGGCGTGTTCGTGAACGGTGGCCTGGGGTTCCCGACCGAGGCGGACCTGCCGGTGCTGACGGAGCAGGAGCGGGAGTTCTACCGGCAGATGCAGGGCTGGGCGGGCTCCGGGGTGGATCACCACGCGGTGTTGCGCGCGGCGCCGCAGACGTTCGCGTTGGGCTGGCACGATTCGCCGGTGGCGTTGTTGGCGTGGTTGATGCAGAAGTTCCAGGAGTTCACCATCACGGTGGACACGCCGGAGCAGGCCATCGACCGCGACCTGCTGCTGGTCAACGCGACCCTGTACTGGGTGACCGGGACGTCGGGGTCGTCGTCGTGGTTCATGTACGACACCGAGCGGTTCGCGTGGCCGGAGGGGCAGAAGCGGGTGCCGACGGGGGTGTACAGCGGTCCGCCCGGGATCCGGCGGCTGGCCGAGCGGCACAACGACATCGTGCACTGGCCCGGCGCCAAGCCGGGTGGGCACTTCGTGGCGCTGGAGGTGCCCGAGGTGTTCGCGGGTGAGCTGCGCGCGTTCTTCGGGAAGGTCCGGTGAACCCGGTGATCGGCCGACGGCTGCGGCGGCACTCGTTGCTGGAGCCGTCGGCGGACGTGGTGGCGGTGGTGCGGGCGATGTGCGGCGCGCACGCGCAGGTCCTGTCGGCGGCGGAGTTGTCGATCGGGATCCGCACGACCGTGACGCGGCAGCGGGTGCGGGACGCGGTGTGGGTGGACCGGACGCTGGTGAAGACTCGGGGACCGCGCCGCACCGTGCACCTGCTGCCCGCGGCGGACCTGCCGATGTGGACCGGTGCGCTGTCGCGGCTGCCGCACCGGTTGCGGTTGTTGACCGAGGGGCAGGCGGCCGAGGTGGTGGCGGCGATCGGGGACGCGTTGCGCGACGCCGAGCTGACCGGTGACGAGTTGACCGAGGAGGTCGTCGCGCGGACCGGGCCGTGGGCGGGTGAGCGGGTGATGGAGGCGTTCGGCGGGACGCCGTGGCCGCGGTGGGTGGAGGCGATGGGGGTGGCGTCGAACGCGGGCGCGATGTGCTTCGCGCCGAACAAGGGCCGCAAGACCGCCTACACGAGCCCGCAGCGGTGGTTGCCGGGTTTCGCGCCGGCCGAGGACGGTGCGGTGCGGCTGCTGCACGCCTACCTGCGGTCGTACGGGCCGGCGACGCCGGCGCACTTCGCGAGGTGGCTGGCCGCGCCGAAGCGGTGGGTGGACGAGGTGTTCGCGCGGGCCGACGTGGAGCGGGTCGAGGGCGGGTGGGTGGTGCGCGGCGACACGGCGTGGCCGGACGAGCCGCCGGGCGGGGTGCGGCTGCTCCCCTACTTCGACGCCTACGTGGTGGGCAGCCACCCGCGCGAGGTGGTGTTCCCAGGTCGGGCCGCCGAGCGGGCGTTGTCGGGCGGGCAGGCGGGGAACTTCCCGGTGCTGCTGGTGGACGGCGTGGTGGCCGGGGTGTGGCACCAGAAGCGGTCGGGTCGGCGGATCGCGGTCACCGTGGAGCCGTTCGGGGCGTTGTCGCGGGCGCGGTCGGCGGAGCTGGAGCGCGAGGTGGCGCGGGTCGGGGAGTTTTTGGAGGGGCTGCCGGAGTTGACGGTCGGCCCGGTGTCCGTCGGCGGTCACGCCTGAAGCTCGACGCGCGGCGATCGTTGGCTTGGCCAACGAGTGGGTAGACTGCGGGCGCATGGAGACTTCGGGCGCGCCCCGGCGGTTGCGCGGGACGGCGAGTTGGCTGCTCGGTCAGGCGACGACGCACGCGGCGCGGTTGGTGTCGGAGGCGTTGGGTGCGATGGGGTCGCGGCGCTACCACTACTCGCTGCTGGCCGCGTTGGACGAGTTCGGCCCGGCCAGCCAGGCGGAGCTGGGCAGGCGGGGCGGGTTGGACCGCAGCGACGTGGTGGCGACGGTGAACGAACTGGAGCAGAAGGGGTTCGTCGAGCGGCGGCCTGATCCCGGGGACAGGCGGCGCAACATCGTGACCGTCACCCCGTCGGGGGTGGCGCACCTGCGGCGGTTGGACCGGGTGCTGGGGCAGGCTCAGGAGTCGTTGCTGGCGCCGTTGTCGCCGGCCGAGCGCGAGGAGTTGGTGCGCATGCTGAACGCGGTCCTGGAGCACCACGGATGACCGGGTCGACGATGCGGGCGGTCGTGTTGAGCGGGCCGGGCCCGGTGGAGAACCTGGTGGTGACCGAGCTGCCGGTGCCGCAGCCGCCGCCGGGGTGGGTGCGGGTGAAGGTCGGCGCGTTCGGGTTGAACCGGTCGGAGCTGCACACCCGGCTGGGGCTGGCGGAGGGCGTCACGTTCCCGCGCGTGCCGGGCATCGAGGCGGTGGGCGTGGTGGACAGCGACTGCGACCTGCCGCTCGGGCAGCGGGTGGCGGCGATGATGGGCGGCATGGGCCGGGTGTTCGACGGCGGGTACGCGCAGTACACGGTGGTGCCGCGCGGGCTGCTGATCCCGTTCGACTCGGACCTGCCGTGGGAGGTGCTGGGCGCGGTGCCGGAGACGTTGCAGACCGCGTACGGCTCGTTGACCACGGGGTTGGACCTGCGGGCCGGGCAGTCGCTGCTGATCCGCGGCGGCACGTCGGCGCTCGGGTTCGCCACGACGGCGCTGGCGGTCGACCTCGGCGCGACGGTGCTGGCCACGACGCGGCGCGCGGACCGGCTCGACGTGCTGCGCGAGCACGGCGTGGCGCACCCGCTGGTGGACGACGGCGTGGTGGCCGGGCGGGTGCGGGAGCTGTTCCCGGACGGGGTGGACGCGGCGTTGGAGCTGGTGGGCACGCCGACGTTGCCGGACACGCTGGCGGCGACGAAGGTGCACGGCACGGTGTGCTTCACCGGGATGCTGTCGAACGAGTGGATCGTGCCGCAGTTCTACCCGATCGAGTACCTGCCGAAGGGGGTGCGGCTGACCGCGTACGGCGGCGAGAGCTCGGACCTGCCCGCGGAGGTGCTGCAACGGTTCCTCGACCAGGTCGCGGGCGGCGAGGTGACGCTGGGCCCGACCACGGTCTACCGGTTGGACGAGATCCGGCGGGCGCACGACGACCTGGAGCACAACCGGCGGGTCGGCAAGCTGGTCGTGGTCGTCTGAGAATTTCTTGTCGCGTGGTGTCGATGTGGTGCTCCGCCGTTCGTGTAGAGGGTGCGGAGAGTTCCCCCGACCTGAGGAGCACGAGATGACCCAGTACCTGCTCAGCGTGATCGAGCCGACCGGCCCCGGCACCCCCGAGCCGGAGGTCCTGGAGGAGATCATGAAGGACGTCCAGGCCGTGGACGCCGACATGCGCGACACCGGGGTGTGGGTGTTCGCGGGCGGTCTGCACAAGCCGGAGACGGCGACCACGCTGCGGCCGCGCGACGACGGCGAGTTGGTCGTGACCGACGGGCCGTTCACCGAGACCAAGGAGCACATCGGCGGGTTCAGCATCATCGACGTGCCGGACCTCGACGCGGCGCTGGCGTGGGGGCGGCGGCTGAGCGTGGCGTGCCGGCTGCCGGTCGAGGTGCGGCCGTTCCAGGACATCCCCGGCTGACGTGCCGGCGGTCGAGGAGGTCTTCCGGGCGGAGTACGGCCGGGCGGTCGCGGTGCTGGTCCGCGTGTTCGGTGACATCGACGTCGCCGAGGAGGCGGTCCAGGACGCGTTCGCGGAGGCCGTGACGCGGTGGCCGGAGACCGGTGTGCCGCCGAGCCCGGCGGGGTGGATCGTCACCACGGCCCGCCGCCGGGCGATCGACCGGCTGCGCCGGGAGTCCACGCGGGACTCCCGGCAGGCCCAGTCGGCGTTGCTGCACGCCCGGGACGAGGTGGTCGAGGTGGACGCGGTGGGTGACGACCGGCTGCGGTTGATCTTCACGTGCTGTCACCCGGCGTTGCACCCGGCGGCGCGGGTGGCGTTGACGTTGCGGCTGCTCGGCGGGTTGTCGACGGCGGAGATCGCGCGGGCGTTCCTGGTGCCGGAGCCGACGATGGCGCAGCGGCTGGTGCGGGCGAAGGCGAAGATCCGGGACGCGCGGATCCCGTACCGGGTGCCGGACGCGGTGGAGCTGCCCGGTCGGCTGCGTGCCGTGCTGGCGGTGGTGTACCTGGTGTTCAACGAGGGGTATTCGGCCAGTTCGGGTGGCGTGCTGGTGCGTGAGGAGCTGTGCGCGGAGGCGGTGCGGCTGGGGCGGGTGCTGGTGGAGCTGATGCCCGACGAGCCGGAGGTGGTCGGGCTGTTGGCGTTGATGTTGCTGCTGCACGCGCGCGGCCCGGCGCGCACGGGTCCGGACGGCGGTCTGGTGCGGTTGGCCGAGCAGGACCGGTCGCGGTGGAATCCGGCGATGGTGGCCGAGGGGCGGGAGCTGGTGAGGTGGTGCCTGCGGCGCGGCCGGCCGGGCCCGTACCAGGTGCAGGCGGCGATCAACGCGGTGCACAGCGATCCGCCGCCCACGGACTGGGCGCAGGTCGTGGCGCTGTACGACCAGTTGACGGTGGTGGCGCCGAGCCCGGTGGTGGCGTTGAACCGGGCGGTCGCGGTGGCGGAGGTCGAGGGGCCGCGGGTGGCGTTGGCGCTGGTGGACGGGTTGGCCGGGGGCAAGTCGCCGTTGCCGGGCTACCACCTGTTCCACGCGGTGCGCGCGGATCTGCTGCGCCGCCTGGGGCGGGACGAGGAGGCGGCGGTGGCCTACCGGCGGGCGTTGAAGCTGGCCGGCAACGACGCGGAACGCGACCTGCTGCGGCGAGGGCTCGACGCGGTCACCGGGTCACGTGAGGGCCGGACATGACGAAGGCAAGGAAGACAGTTGTCCCCTTGCCATTTCTAATTTATAGCGCACCGGGGGTCTTGCGGCAAGACCCGGGTGGTGCCGCAGAATCTCCGCCCGATGCCGTGACCGGTCGGAATTCGCGATTCGCGGCCGGTCGCGCCGTTCTCTTTCTCGCACGGGGGGATCCATGTTCGACGTGATCGTGGTCGGCGCCGGGCCGACGGGGTTGATGCTGGCCGCGGAGCTGCGGTTGCACGAGGTGCGCGTGCTCGTGCTGGACCGGGACGCGCAGCCGACGCGAGTCGTCCGCTCGCTCGGCCTGCACGCGCGCAGCATCGAGGTGATGGACCAGCGCGGTTTGCTGGAGCGTTTCCTGGAACACGGCAAGCAGCGCCCGGTCGGCGGATTCTTCGCCGGTATCGACAAACCGACACCCGCACGGCTGGACGGCGCGCACGGCTACGTCCTGGCGATCCGGCAGCCCGTCACCGACCGCCTGCTGGCTGAACGTGCCGTCGAGCTCGGGGCCGAGCTCCGGCGCGGCCACGAGGTGGTCGGGCTGGAGCAGGACGACACCGGGGTGGACGTCACGCTGGCCGACGGCACGACGCTGCGCTCCCGGTACGCGGTCGGGTGCGACGGGGGCCGCAGCACCGTGCGCAAGCTGCTCGGCATCGGCTTCCCGGGCGAACCGGCCGGCGTCGAGACGCTGCTGGGCGAGATGGAGGTGGACGCGCCGCCGGAGACGCTGGCCGCCGTCACGGCCGAGGTCCGCAAGACCGAGCAGCGGTTCGGCTTCCTGCCGTTGGGCGACGGGGTGTACCGGGTGCTGGTGCCCGCCGAGGGGGTGGCCGAGGACCGGGCCGTCGCGCCCACCATCGAGGAGTTCCGGCAGCGGCTGCGGGCGGTCGCCGGCGCCGACTTCGGCGTGCGCTCGCCGCGCTGGCTGTCCCGCTTCGGCGACGCCACGCGGCTGGCCGAGCGGTACCGCGCGGGGCGGGTGCTGCTGGCGGGCGACGCGGCGCACGTGCACCCGCCGACCGGCGGCCAGGGCCTCAACCTGGGCGTGCAGGACGCGTTCAACCTGGGCTGGAAGCTGGCCGCCGAGGTCAGCGGCTGGGCCCCGGACGGGCTGCTGGACACCTACGAGGCCGAACGGCGACCGGTGGCCGCGGACGTGCTGGACACCACCCGCGCGCAGATGGAGCTGATGTCGGCCGAGCCGGGGCCGCGGGCGGTGCGCCGGCTGCTGGCCGAGTTGATGGACTTCGAGGTGGTGCACCGGCACCTGATCGGGAAGATCACCGCGTTGGACGTGCGCTACGACTTCGGTGAGGGGCACGAGCTGCTGGGCAGGCGGATGCGGGACGTGCGGCTGGAGCGGGGGCGGCTCTACGAGCTGACGCGCGCGGGTCGCGGCCTGCTGCTCGACCAGACCGGCCGGTTGTCGGTCGGCGGCTGGGCGGATCGGGTCGATCACGTCGTGGACGTCAGCGAGGAGCTGGACGTGCCCGCGGTGCTGCTGCGGCCGGACGGGCACGTGGCGTGGGTCGGCGCGGATCAGCGCGACCTGCTCGACCACCTGCCCCGCTGGTTCGGCGCGGCCTGAGCGGGGCAGGTTGGCGCGGTGCGGGGTCCGCGCACGACCGCGTTCCGTGCCGGACGGGCTACCGGACGTGTCGAGGGAGTGGCCGTTGCCCGGTCTGAAGAGCGGTGATGTCCGCCGGTACCTGATCGTCGGCGATACTGGCCGGCATGGGGAAGACCTATGACCGGATCGACGGACGCCTGCGCGAGTTCATCGAGGAGCAGCCGCTGTTCTTCACCGCCACCGCGCCGCTGGCCGCCGACGGGCACGTGAACCTGTCGCCCAAGGGCCGCCGCGGCACGTGGCGGGTGCTCGACGAGCGGCGGGTGGCGTACCTGGACTTCGGCGGCAGTCACGCCGAGACGATCGCCCACCTGCGCGAGAACGGCCGCATCACGCTGATGTGGTGCGCGTTCGACGGGCCGCCGAACATCGTGCGCGTGCACGGCACGGGTGAGCCGGTGTTCCGGGACGACCCCAGGTTCGCCGAGCTGGTGGCCGGGTTCGGCGACGCGGACGGCCCGGCGTTGCGGGCGGTCGTGGTGGTTACCGCGAAGCTCATCAGCGACACCTGCGGCTTCGCCGTGCCGTTCATGGACTACCGGGCCGAGCGGACGCTGCACCAGGAGTACTTCGGCCGCAAGTCCGACGAGGAGTTCTCCGCGTACTGCGAGAAGAAGGACTTCAACGCGGTCAGCATGGACGGGCTGCCCGCGCTGCCGCTCCCCCTCCCGCCGCGCTAGGCGGCTCGGGCGGGCGAAACGGTGTCGTGCCGCGGGCCGCGGGTGTGACACGGTCTGCGGCGTGACCGAGTACCTGTTCTTCTGGGGCCACCGGGCGCGGCCCGGCGCGCCCGCCGGCAAGCACTGCCTGAGCCAGTGGTGGGAGGCGCCGTTCACCGTGGACGGCCTGACCTACCCGACCGCCGAGCACTTCATGATGTGGGGCAAGGCGCGGCTGTTCGACGACGCCGAGACCGCCGAGCGGGTGCTCGCGGCGCGCACGCCCGGCGAGGCGAAGGCGCTGGGCCGGCGGGTGCGCGGCTTCACCGAGGACGCGTGGGTGGCGCACCGGCTGGAGATCGTGGTGCGGGGGAACCTGGCGAAGTTCGGCGCGCACGACGACCTCCGCGCTTTCCTGCTCGGCACCGGTGACCGGGTGCTGGTGGAGGCGAGCCCGCTGGACCGGGTGTGGGGCATCGGGCTGGCCGCAGACGACGAGCGGGCGGCCGACCCGGCGACCTGGCTGGGGCTCAACCTGCTCGGCGAGGCCCTGATGGAGGTGCGCGCGCGACTCCGCCAGGGGTGACCGTGTCACCCGATGAGTGCGAACCCGTAGCCGTGCACCGGCCGGGCGCGTCCGTTCACGTCCCGAATGGTGGATTCTGGATCTACGCTGTCTGAGCGGCGAGTGGCGCCGATCACCTCGGGAAGGGGGCGGTCGTGCTGGTCGAGGCTCAGCGCAACCGCGGCGCCCTGCGCCGGGTGACGGGTCTCGCGCGCAGCACGCCGGGCAGGTTGAGCCTGCTGGCCCTGCTGCTGATCGTGGTGGGCCTGCTGGTCGGCGCGGTGACCGCGGCGTCGGTGCAGCGCCGCTCGGGCGCGTTGGAGGCGTTGGCCGACCGCAGCGAACCGCTGGCGTTCGCCGCGCAGGAGGTCTACCGGGCGATGGCGGACGCGGACGCGACCGCGTCGAGCGCGTTCCTGTCCGGCGGGGTGGAGTCGGCGGCGCTGCGGAGCCGGTACGAGGCGGACGTGGCGAAGGCCGCCGCGGCGCTGTCGGCGGCGACCACCGAGATCACCCGCTCCCCCGAGCTGACCGAGGCGCTGTCGACGCTGTCGGGGCAGCTGCCGGTGTACACGGGGCTGATCGAGACGGCCCGCGTGCACAACCGGCAGGGCAACCCGGTGGGCGCGGCGTACCTGCGCGAGGCGTCGACGTTGATGCGCACGCACCTGCTGCCGGCCGCGCGCGAGCTGTACGGGGTGGAGACCGGGAACGTGGTGCGCGACCTGGAGGACGCCGGGTCGCTGCCGTGGCTGGAGTCCCTGCTGGGTGCGGCGACCCTGGCGGTGCTGGTGTTCGCGCAGCGGTACCTGACCCGCCGGACGAACCGGGTGCTCAACCCCGGGCTGGTGGTGGCGACCGCGTTGACCGCGATCTCACTGCTGTGGGTGCTGGCCGGGAGCCTGGTGGCGGTCTACAACGCCTCGGAGAGCAAGAACGAGGCCACCCTGGTCGACCTGCTGGCGCGGGCCCGGATCGCGACGCTGACCGCGCGCGGCGACGAGACGTTGACGCTGGTGGCACGCGGGAGCGGCGCGACCTACGAGGCCGAGTACGCCGAGGCCGACGAGGTGCTGGACGACCTGCTGGGCCGGGCGCGGGCGATGAACCCGACGCCGCCGGTGGTGGCGGCGGTGGAGCACCACGCCCGGTGGCAGGACGCGCACCGCCGGGTCCGCCAGGCCGACGAGGTCGGCGACTACACCGCGGCGGTGGCGTTGGCGCTGGGCCAGGACCCGCGCGGCTCGGCCGCGGCGTTCGACGCGTTGGACTCGGACCTGGTGGAGGCCATCGGCGCGGCGCGCGCGGAGCTGACCGACGCGATCGGGCGGGCGCGGGCCGGGTTGCGCGGGGTGGTGCCCGCGGTGGTCGTGCTGGCGTTGCTGGCGGCGTCGACGTCGACGTTCGGGCTGTGGCAGCGGCTGAAGGAGTACCGATGAGACGGCTGCTCGCGGTCCTGGTCCTGGTGGTGACGGCGGCGTGCGCCCCGGTGCCCAGCGGCGCGCCGCCGATCGGCGGTGGTTCGCCGGGCCCGCCGCGGCCGGCCGACGCGGTGGAGCTGACCGCGCCGCCCAGCACGGCGGACGTGCCGCCGTCGTCGTGCGACCCGAGGGCGAGCCTGCGCCCGACCGGGCCGCTGCCGCCGCCGGGCCAGATGCCGGCCGGGTCCACCATGGCCCGGATCCAGGCCCAGGGGCGGCTGATCGCGGGCGTGGACCAGAACACGTACCTGATGGGGTTCCGCAACCCGATCTCCGGCGAGTTGGAGGGCTTCGACGTCGACCTGGCGCGGGAGGTCGCCCGCGCGGTGCTGGGCGACCCGGACGCGATCCAGTTCACCGTGCTGACCTCCGAGCAGCGGATACCGGCGCTGGAGCGGGGCGAGGTCGACATCGTGGTGCGGACCATGACGGCGACCTGCGAGCGCTGGCAGAAGGTGAACTTCTCCACGGTGTACCTGCAGGCCGGGCAGCGGGTGCTGGTGCCGGCGAACTCCGAGGTCACCGGCATCGAGTCGCTGGGCGGCAAGCGGGTGTGCGCGACGAAGGGCTCCAGCTCGCTGGCCAACGTGGCGGCCGCCTCGCCCAAGCCCGTGCCGGTGTCGGTGCCGAACTGGACGGACTGCCTGGTGATGCTGCAACAGGGCCAGGTGGACGCGATCTCGACCGACGACACGATCCTGGCCGGGTTCGCCGCGCAGGACCCGTACACGAAGGTGGTGGGGCCGCAGTTCACCGACGAGCCGTACGGGATGGCGTTCCCGAAGGCCGACGAGGACTTCGTGCGGTTCGTCAACGCGCTGCTGGAGCGGCTGCGGGCGGACGGCACGTGGGCCCGGCTGCACCAGCGGTGGCTGGGCGATCCTCCGACCCCGCCCGCCGCCGTGTACCGGGACTGACATGCGGGCCTCGGACGTGGCGGCGGAGGTGGCCGGGGCACTCGACGGGTGGCCGGGACGTTTTCCCGATGTGGCGGAATCGGGTGCGGCGGCGGTGGCGGCTAGGACGGAGGGCCGATGAGGACGTGTCCACGTGCCGGCTGCGGTGGCGCGGTCGACGACCGGGGCTTGTGCGACGAGTGCGGCCTGGACGCCCCGGTCCTGGCCACGACCCCGCCCGCGGCCGCCGGTGAAGGCGGCGGTGAGAGCAGCGGTGGAGCCGGCGGGACGGGCCGACGGTCGCCCGGTGCGGGCGGTGGTGCCGGGGCGGTGGGCGGTACTGGTGCGGTGGGCGGTGCGGGAACGGGTGTTGGTGCCGGTTCGGCTGTCGGCTCAGCGGGTGGCGGTGCGGCGGGTGGCGGGGTTGGGGCGGTCGGTGGCGTCGGGCAGGGTGTCGTCGGTGGGCGTGAGGTCGGGGTGCGGGTGGACAGTGGGCCTGCTACCAGCGCGTATGCCGGTCCGGATGTCGGCGCGGCGACGGGCGCGTTGAGCGGTCCGGTGACCGGGCCCGACAGCGGGCCCGGGACGGCTCCGTGGTCGGTCGGGGTGTCGGTGGCGCGGTCGCGGCGGGCGTCGGCGGCCAGTCGGCCGTCCGGGCGCGGGCGGTTGGGGGCCGGGTTGGTGGAGGTGCCACCGGTGCCCTACCGGGATCCGAAGGCGGCCGTGCTGACCGACCCGGAGGTGCCGGAGGCGAAGCGGTTCTGCTCCAGTTGCGGCAAGGAGGTCGGGCGCGGCCGGGACGGCGAGCCGGGTCGGGTGGAGGGGTTCTGCGCGCACTGCGGGCACCACTACTCGTTCACGCCGAAGCTCGTGCCCGGCGAGGTGCTGCACGGCCAGTACGAGGTGCTCGGCTGCCTGGCGCACGGCGGGTTGGGCTGGATCTACCTGGCCGCCGACCACGCGGTCAGCGACCGGTGGGTGGTGTTGAAGGGCCTGTTGGACTCCGGTGACGCGGACGCCATGGCGGCGGCGATGGCGGAGCGCCGGTTCCTGGCCGAGGTGGAGCACCCTACTATTGTCAAGATCCACAATTTCGTGCAGCACGTCGACCGGGCCAGCGGCGAGCTCGTGGACTACATCGTGATGGAGTACGTGGGCGGCACGTCGGTCAAGGACATGATCAAGCAGTTGCGGGCCGAGGGCACGGGGACGGAGTCGTTGCCGGTGGCGCAGGCGATCGCCTACGCGCTGGAGGTGCTGCCCGCGCTGGGCTACCTGCACGGCCTCGGCCTGCTGTACTGCGACTTCAAACCGGACAACGTGATCCAGACCGAGGAGCAGTTGAAGCTGATCGACCTGGGCGCGGTGCGGCGCGTCGACGACCGGCACTCCCCCATCTACGGCACGGTCGGCTACCAGGCGCCGGAGATCGGCACGCGGGGCCCGTCGGTGGCCTCCGACCTGTACACGGTGGGTCGGGCGTTGGCGGTGATGAGCTTCCAGTTCGACTTCCGGGGCCGGTACCTGGGGTCGTTGCCCGATCCCGCGGAGCAGCCGTTGTTGCGCCGGCACGACTCGTTGCACCGGTTCCTGCTGCGGGCCACGCACCCCGACCCGGAGCAGCGGTTCGGCTCGGCGGAGGAGATGGCCGAGCAGTTGACCGGTGTGCTGCGTGAGGTGCTGGCGCAGCAGGACGGGGTGCCGAGGCCGGGTGTGTCGCGGCAGTTCACGCCGGAGCGGCGGGCTTTCGGCACGGAGGGCGGGCTGGACGTGCGGGCGGCGGCCACGGGGTTGCCGGTGCCGCAGGTGGACACCTCCGACGAGGCGGCGGGGTTCCTGGCGACGGCGGCGACCACGGGTGACCCCGATCAGGTGGTGGCGGCGTTGCGGGTGGCCCCGGTGCGGACGGTCGAGGTGCGGTTGCAGGTGGTGCGGGCGTTGATCGAGGCGGGCCGGGTGCGGGAGGCGGTGGGCGAGCTGGACGCGTTGGCGTCGCCGTTCGACCCCGACGACTTGCGGACCACGGCTCCGGACGACTGGCGGCCGGGCTGGTACCGGGGTGTGGCGGCGTTGGCGGACGGCCGGCACGAGCGGGCGCGGTCGGTGTTCGAGCGGGTGCGCGACGCGTTGCCGGGTGAGGCGGCGCCGAAGTTGGCGGTGGCGGTGTGCGCGGAGGCGTCGGGTGACGGCGAGGCGGCCGCGGCCGGGTACGAGGTGGTGTGGCGGACCGACCACGCGTACGTGTCGGCGGCGTTCGGGCTGGCCAGGGTGCTGGTGGCCCGGGGTGAGCGGGAGGCCGCGGTGGGTGTGCTGCACTCGGTGCCGGACACGTCGATCCACCACGTGGCGGCGCAGGTGGCGGCGGTGCGGGCCCAGTTGGGTGCGGCGAGGGAGTGCGCGGGCCGCGGTGGGTCGGAGGCGTTGTCGGAGGTGATGGCGGCCGGTGCGAGGCTGTCGGGGTTGGAGTTGGACGTGGCGAGGCGGGTCGGGTTGACGGTGGAGTTGTTGGGCGTGGCGTTGGAGTCGTTGCCGCGCGGCGGGGTCGTGGCGGGGACGCTGCTGGACTGCGAGGTGAGCGAGACGGGGCTGAGGTTGGGGTTGGAGCGCTGCTACCGGCAGTTGGCGCGGCTGGCCGACAGCCCCGAGGAGCGCATCGCCCTCGTCGACCGCGCGAACGCGGTCCGGCCCAGGACGTTGGTGTGACGATGGAATCGTGTCCGGAGTGCGCGTCGCCGGTGTCGGCGCAGGACCGCTTCTGCGAGGCGTGCGGGCGCAACCTGCGGGTGCAGCGGACGCCGGTGGGTGGTCCGGGGGCGCAGTGGCCGCCGAGCTGCGTGTGCGGCGGCGAGGAGTTCGACGCGGACGGGTCGTGCGAGCAGTGCGGGCGGGCGCGGCCGTCGGCGCGGGACCGGGTGGAGTTCGTGCTGCCCGGGGTGGCCGGGGTGAGCGACCGGGGCAAGCGGCGGCAGCGCAACGAGGACTCGATGGCGTTCGGCCGGGTGCGCGGGCGCGGTGTCGCGGCGGTGGTGTGCGACGGGGTGGCGTCGTCGGAGCGGGCCGAGCAGGCGTCGCAGCAGGCGGTGGACACGGCGGTGGACGTGCTGCTGACGGGGTTGCGGTCCGGGATGGACGCGGAGGCGTTGACCGGGGACGCGGTGGTGGCGGCGAACGAGGCGGTCGGCCGGTTGGCGCGGCCGGAGGCGGCGGAGGTCGCGCCGTCCTGCACGTTCGTGTCGGTGGTGGTGACCGACGGTTCGGCGACCGTGGGGTGGGTCGGCGACAGCCGGGCGTACCTGGTGGCCGAGGCGGGCGCGGCGCGGTTGACCACGGACGACACGTGGGCGGCACAGTTGGTGGCGGAGGGGGTGCTGACCGAGGAGGAGGCGCTGACCGACCGGCGGGCGCACGTGCTGTCGCGGTGGTTGGGCGCGGACTCCGGGGTGGACGCGCCGCAGACGGTGACGTTCAAGGTGGAGACGCCGGGGCTGCTGGTGCTGTGCAGCGACGGGTTGTGGAACTACGTGCCCGAGCCGGAGGACCTGCTGGAGGTGCTGCCGCGCGGGGTGCCGCCGATCGAGGTGGCGCGGGGGCTGGTGGAGGTGGCGTTGGCGGCGGGCGGGCACGACAACATCACGGTGGTCGTGGTGCAGTTGCGGGGCGCGTGACGGCCCGAGTCCGCTTCAGAGCCGGGGTTGCCCGGGACGGGTTGCGGCGTTGGGGTGATCGGTGCGCGGCGGTCGGCGCAACGCCGGTTCCGGCGACCGGGGGCCGTGACTGGACCGGGCGCGCGGGGGTCGGTGGGCCGTCGCGCCGGTTTTCGCCGGGACGCCCGCACGCGTTGTCGATCACGAATACGGTTGGGGTGTGCGGATCACAGGGGGGCCCGCGATCTCGGGCACACGTCTGCCCGGTGCCGGTGCGTCGGCGAAGCGTCGGGAGGGGTGATGGCGGACGCGGTCGACCTGGTGCTGGCGCAGTGGTCGGTGCAGCGCCCGGACGTCGACACCGCGCCGATGGCGGTGCTGGCGCGGGTGACGCGGTTGGCGCGGCTGCTGGAGCGGGAGCTGCGGGAGTTCGTGGGTCGGTTCGACCTGGAGCCGGGCGAGTTCGACGTGTTGACCACGTTGCGGCGGGCGGGGTCGGCGCACGGCATGACGGCGGGCGCGTTCCTGTCCGCGTCGCTGGTCACGGCGGGCGCGATCACCAACCGGATCGACCGGATGGAGGCCAAGGGCCTGGTCGAACGGGAGCCCGACGCGGCGGACCGGCGGGTGGTGCGGATCAAGCTGACCGAGCGGGGCGCGCGGCTGGTGGACGGGATGCTGGCCGAGCACATGCGGCAGTACGCGCGGCTGCTGGAGCCGTTGGACGACGACACGAAGGTCGTGGTCGCCGACGCGTTGCGGACGCTGCTGGAGCAGTGCGAGCAGTAGCGCCGCCGGGTGCGGTCGGTGGGTGTGCTCAGCGGGGGACGGCGTCGAGGGCTTTGTAGATGCGCTTGTCGGAGACGGTGTAGCGGGTGCCGATGGTCTGGGCGAAGTAGCTCAGCCGCAGCTCCTCGATCATCCACCGCACCTCGTCGAGCTCCTCGTGCGGTTCGTCGGCGGGCAGCGCGGCGCGCAGTTCGCGGTACTCGGCGTGCACGGCGTGCACGCGGTCCATCCACTCCTGGTCGCGGCGCACGTTCTCGGGCAGCTTCTCCAGCCGCCGCGCGATGCCCTGCAGGTAGCGGTGCACGTCGACGAGCCGGTCGGCGCCGGCTTCGGTGACGAAGCCCTTGTGCACGAGCCCGGTGAACTGGGCCCTGATGTCGGCCAGGGACTCCTCGAACACCGGGCCGCGCACGCCGTTGATGCGCAGTTCGACGTCCTGGGCGGCTTCGAGCACGCGGCGGACCTTGTGCACGACGTCGAACGTGGTCTCACCCAGGCCGCGGCGGACGTGGTCGGCGAGCTTGGCGAACGCCGCCTCGGTCCACACCGGGCCGCCCGCGTCGCGCAGGAGCTTGTCGACGGCGGCGCCGATGCAGTCGGCCAGCAGCGGGGCGACGCCGCCGTGCGGGTTGCGGGTCAACGCGAGCTTCTCGGCGTTGTTCAGGCCGCGTTGCAGGGTCTTGACCGGGGACGGGGTGGTGAGCAGCAGCAGCCGGCGGGTGCCGCGCCACATGGCCTGCCGCTGGCGGCCGGGGGTGTCGAGGATCTCGACGGCGACGGTGTCGCCCTTGTCGACCAGGGCCGGGTAGGCGGTGACGACGATGCCGGACCGCTGCCGCTGCACGGTGCGCGGCAGGTCCCCGATGTCCCAGGTGGTCAGGCCGGTGCGGGCGAGGTTGCTCGCGGCGGCGGCCAGGGTCTCGCGCAGTTGGCCGCGCAGCTGGGCCTTGAGGGCGGCGAGGTCCTTGCCCTGGGCGAGTTCGCGATCGTGCTCGTCGACGATCTTGAACGTGAGCTTGAGGTGCTCGGGCACCTGGTCGAGCTGCCACTGCTCGCGCGGCACGACGACGCCGGTGAGCCGGCGCAGCTCGCGTTCCAGGGCCGGCAGCAAGGGCTCGTCGGCGTCGATGCCGGTCAGGGCGGCGGCGGCGACGTCGGGCACGGGCACGAAGTTGCGGCGCACGGGTTTGGGCAGCGACCGGATGAGCGCGACGACCAGTTCGGTGCGCAGGCCGGGGATCTGCCAGGACAGCGAGTCGTCGGGCAGGGTGGTCAGCGCGGGCAGGGGCAGCTTGACGGTGACGCCGTCGACCGCCGCGCCGGGTTCGAACCGGTAGCTCAGCGGCAGCGTGAGGCCGCCGCGGCGCAGCTGGTCGGGGTAGGCGTCGGGGGTGATCGCGGCCCGGTCGTTGACCAGCATCGCCTTGTCGAAGGTGAGCAGGTCGGGCTGGGTGTGGCGGGTCTTCTTCCACCAGGTGTCGAAGTGCCGGGCGGAGACGACGTCGGCGGGCACGCGCTGGTCGTAGAAGTCGTAGAGGGTGTCGTCGTCGACGACGATGTCGCGGCGGCGGGCCCGGTTCTCCAGCTCCTCGACCTCGGCGAGCAGTGCGCGGTTGTGGTGGAAGAACTTGTGGTGGGTGGTCCACTCCCCCTGCACGAGCGCGTGGCGGATGAACAGCTCGCGGGACAGCTCGGGGTCGATGCGCCCGTAGTTGACCTTGCGGGAGGCGACGATGGGCACGCCGTAGAGCGTGACCTTCTCCAGGGCGACGACGGAGCCGCGCTTGGCTTCCCAGTGCGGTTCGCTGTAGGTGCGCTTGACCAGGTGCTCGGCGAGCTTCTCGGCCCACTCGGGCTCGATCCTGGCCACGGTGCGGCCCCACAGCCGTGAGGTCTCGACCAGTTCGGCGGCCATCACCCACTGCGGTGGTTTGCGGAACAGGGAGGAGCCGGGGAAGATCGCGAACTTCGCGTTGCGCGCGCCCAGGTACTCCGTGGCGGCGCGCTTGCCCGGGTCGCGTTTGGGCACGTCCTTGACGCCGATGTGGGACAGCAGCCCGGACAACAGCGACACGTGCACGTTGCGGGGGTCGGCGGGCTGGTCGTTGACGTGCACGCCGAGGGTCTTCGCGACCTGCCGCAACTGTTGGTAGATGTCCTGCCACTCGCGCACGCGCAGGTAGTTGAGGAACTCGGTGCGGCACAGCCTGCGGAACTGGTTGCTGGACAGCTCCTTCTGCTTCTCGCGCAGGTACTGCCACAGGTTGAGGAACGCGGTGAAGTCCGAGTCCGGGTCTTTGAACCGGGCGTGGAACTCGTCGGCGGCCTGCTGCTTGTCGGAGGGCCGTTCGCGGGGGTCCTGGATGGACAGGGCGGAGGCGATGACCATGACCTCGCGGACGCAGCCGTTGCGGTCGGCCTCGATGACCATGCGGGCCAGGCGGGGGTCGACGGGCAACTGGGCGAGCTTGCGGCCCAGCGGGGTGAGCTTCTGCTCGGCGGGCAGGATCGCGCCCAGCTCCTGGAGCAGTTGCACGCCGTCGGTGATGTTGCGGGCCTCGGGCGGGTCGATGAACGGGAACGCGGCGATGTCGCCCAGGCCGATGGAGGTCATCTGCAGGATGACCGAGGCGAGGTTGGTGCGCAGGATCTCCGGGTCGGTGAACTCCGGGCGGGCCTCGAAGTCGTCCTCGCTGTACAGGCGGACGCAGATGCCCTCGGACACGCGGCCGCAGCGGCCCTTGCGCTGGTTGGCCGAGGCCTGCGAGATCGGTTCGATGGGCAGCCGCTGCACCTTGAGGCGGTGGCTGTAGCGGGAGATGCGGGCGGTGCCGGGGTCCACGACGTACTTGATGCCGGGCACGGTCAGCGAGGTCTCGGCGACGTTGGTGGCGAGCACGACGCGTCGCCCGCGGTGGGGCTGGAACACGCGGTGCTGCTCGCCGAACGACAGCCGCGCGTACAGCGGCAGGATCTCGGTGTCGCGCAGCTCCAGCGCGGCCAGGGCGTCGGCGGTGTCGCGGATCTCGCGTTCGCCGGACAGGAACACCAGCACGTCGCCGGGCCCTTCGGCCTGCAGTTCGCGCACGGCGTCGCAGATGGCCTGCGTCTGGTCGCGGTCGGGGTCGGCGTCGGGGTCCTCGGGGTCGACGATCGGGCGGTAGCGCACCTCGACGGGGTAGGTGCGGCCGGAGACCTCGATGATCGGGGCGTCGCCGAAGTGCCGGGAGAACCGCTGCGGGTCGATGGTCGCGGAGGTGATGACGACCTTGAGGTCCGGCCGCCGGGGCAGCAGCTGCTTGAGGTAGCCGAGCAGGAAGTCGACGTTGAGGCTGCGCTCGTGGGCCTCGTCGATGATGATCGTGTCGTAGCGCGACAGCATCCGGTCGGTCTGGATCTCGGCCAGCAGGATGCCGTCGGTCATGAGCTTGACCAGGGTGTCCTCGCCGGACTGGTCGGTGAACCGGACCTTGTAGCCGATGGCGCTGCCCAGCGGGGTGTCCAGCTCCTGGGCGACGCGCTCGGCGACGGTGCGGGCGGCGAGGCGGCGCGGCTGGGTGTGCCCGATCTGGCCGAGCACGCCGCGGCCGAGCTCGAGGCAGATCTTGGGCAACTGGGTGGTCTTGCCCGAGCCGGTCTCGCCGGCGACGATCACGACCTGGTGGTCGCGGATGAGCGCGGCGATGTCGTCCTTGCGGGCGCTGACGGGCAGCTCGGCCGGGTAGGTGATCTTCGGCACGGCCTCGCGGCGCAGGGCGACGCGCAGCTCGGCGGCCTCGACCTCGGCTTCGATCTCGGCGAGGACGGCGGCGCGGGCGGTGTCGTCGCGGACCTTGCGCGCGCCGTCGAGCCTGCGTGCCAGCCTCCGCTGGTCCCGCGACATCAGTTCGGACAGGCGTTGGCGCAGGTCAGCGTGCGACATCTGGTTCATTTGGGTCAAGGATATCGAGGCCGGGCCGGTGGGGCTGCCGATTATCGGCCGGCCGACACGGCGAGTTGGCGTGACTGGGCGACCAGCCGGCCGGTCACGTCCCACAGTTCGAGGTCTTCCTCGTAGTAGCCGCCGGCGAGGTGGCGGGTGGCGACGCGGGCGGCGAGCCACCCCGGGGCGGTCGGGCGGGCACGGACGTGCACGGTGAGCTCGACGGTGGCCGAGTCGGTGACGCCGAGCTCCATGACGGCGGGCGCGGCGGTGTCGACCAGGGTGGCCAGGCTCGCGGTGTCGGCGGGGCGGCCGTCGGCGAAGCGGATCCAGAACTCGGCGTTCGGCACGCCGCTGGGCCGGCCCTCGACCCAGCCGTGGGGCTTGGGGGCGCGCAGGTCGACACGGTCGGCGACGGTGACCTCGGGCAGGCGCCGCCCGCCGTAGACGTCGACGCACTCGTCGGGCGGCGGCAGGTCGGGCGCCTCGCCGAGATCGAGGGCGCGACCGGTGGGGTCGCCGAGGTCGGCGTAGGAGGCGACGACGCGGAGCACTTCGCGGTCGCCGCAGGTCAGGCGTGCCTCGCCGGTGGACAGCCGTCGGCCCAGGCGCACCACCTCGGTGTCGACGCGGGCCGGTCCGACGACGCCGGGGCGCAGGTAGTGGGCGCTGACCACGAGCGGGTCGGGGTGGGGCAGCACCTCGCCGAGCGCCCGCAGGCAGAACGCGACGAGGTAGCCGCCGTTGGGCCGGCCGCCGGCGCTGTGCCACCGGTCGGTGAGGTCGGCGGCGAACCGCCCGTCCCCCGTCGCGTCCACCCGCGTGTCGGCGTCCCACTCGTGCATGGGACTCACCCTAATGGGTGTTACCGGTGGGTAGTTCAGCCGCGGTAGGGGCTGCCGCCGTCGAGCATGTCCGTGGCCATCTTCACGGGGCCAGGTCGTTCGGGGTGGGCGCGCCCGGGCCGTGCGCGATGTTCACCGGGCGGCGGCCGACGGCCTCGACGGACTCGGCGACCCGGTCGCCGGGCAGCCGCATCGGGTAGACGCAGTCCGCACCCGCCTCGAAGTACGCCCGCGCGCGCCGCACGGCGTCGTCGAACGACTTGCCGCCGTTGAGGAACTCGTCGATCCGGGCGTTGATGACCAGGTCGGGGTTGGCGGCGCGCACGGCGGCCGGGAAGTCGGCCTGCGGCTCGGGAAAACAGGTTCGCGCGGATTCGGGGAAGATCGACGACAGTACGCGACACCCCCTCCTGCCTCGGCGAGGGCCGGCCGAAGACCGGTTTTGGAGTCCCCGCACGGTTTGTCCGTGACGCCGCATTCCCCGCCCGCTGGGCGAATTCCTTCGCACCGGAATTCGAGTGCCCGGACGTGCATTCGGCCGCGCCGAGGCGCGGATCCTGGTTAGGGTCCGGTCCCGTGTCGGACCAGCGGACCGGTGCGGGCGTCGACCTGCACCTCGACCTCGATCCCGCGCTGACCCGCCGCGGCGCGGTGGAACGCGCGGTGCGGGAGGCGATCCGGGCGGGCCGACTGGCTCCCGGCGCGCGGCTGCCGGCCACCCGCAGGCTCGCCGTCGAGCTGGGGCTGGCCCGCAACACCGTGGCCGCCGCCTACGACCAGCTCGTGGCCGAGGGCTACCTGACGGCCCGGCGGGGCGCGGGCACGCGGGTCGCGCCGCTGTCCCGGCCGACCACGCCCGCCGTCGCCACCGCCCCCGACGCGCCCGGACCGCGGCACGACCTCACGCCCGGCAGCCCCGACGTGTCGGCGTTCCCGACCACGGCCTGGCTGCGGGCCACCCGACGCGCACTGCTCGCGGCGCCCGCCGGCGCGCACGGCTACGGCGACCCGCGCGGCCGCGTCGAGCTGCGCACGGCGTTGGCCGAGTACCTGGGACGCACGCGCGGGGTGCAGGCGACGCCGGAACGGATCGTGGTGACCTCCGGGTACGTGCAGGCGTTGGCGCTGCTGGCGTCGGTCGTGGACGGGCCGGTGGCGATGGAGGACCCCGGGCTGCCGTTCCACCGCGACGTGGTGGCCCGCGCCGGCCGCGCGGTGACGCCGTTGCCGGTGGATGAGCGGGGCGCGACCGTCCCGGACGGCGTGGCGGCGGCGGTCGTGACGCCGGCGCACCAGTACCCGACCGGGACGCCGCTGCACCCCGCGCGGCGGCGGGCGTTGACGGCGTGGGCGCGCGACTCGGGCGCGATGCTGGTGGAAGACGACTACGACGGCGAGTTCCGCTACGACCGGCACCCGCTGGGCGCGGTGCAGGGCACCGCCTCCGACCACGTCGTGTACGCGGGCAGCGCGTCGAAGACCCTGGGACCGGGGGTGCGGTTGGGGTGGCTGGTGCTGCCGCCGCGCTGGGTGGACCCCGTGGTGGACGCCAAGCTGTACGCCGACCACCACACCGAGGCGATCGGCCAGTTGGCGTTGGCCGACCTGATCGCCACGCACGCCTACGACCGGCACGTGCGCGGCCGCCGGCTGCGCTACCGCCGGCGGCGCGACCGCCGGCGGCGCGACCTGCTGGTGCGCCGGCTGGACGCCCTGGGCCTGCCCGTGCGCGGCGTCTCGGCCGGGCTGCACGTGCTGGTGGAGCACCACGACGAGACCGCCGTGCTGGCGCGGGCCGCCGCACTCGGCCTGGCGGTCTCCGGGCTGCGCGAGCACTGGCACGACCCGCGTGCCGCGACGCGGCAGGGCGTGGTCGTCGGGTACGCGACCCCGGCCGAGCACGCCTACCGCGCCGCGCTGGACGCGTTGACCCGGGCCCTTACGGCGTGAGGTCCAGGGCCGCGCTGAAGCTGCCGTCCATGTGGAACGGCGTCGAGTCGTGCTCGTGCGCCACCCGCCACACCCCGTCGACCCGCCGCAGGCACACCGTGGAGCGGTACCACAGCGTGAACGGCTCCTGGCGCCCGCGCGGCACGGCGGACATGCGGTTGAGGCTGTGGCAGAACGCCAGGTCGCCGTCGACCGAGATCCGCAGGTCCCGGACCTCGAAGTCCACCGCCGAGTCGAACGAGGCCAACCAGGCCCGCTTCGCCTCCGGGTCGAGCACCTCCGGTGCGGTGTGCGCGAGCGGCGGGGCGAGCGTGAAGGCGACCACGTCGGGCAGGTAGTCGGCGACCAGGCGCTCCGCGTCGCCGGCACGCAGCGCGGCGGCCCGCCGCTCCAGCAGCTCGCGGATGTCGTCGGACTCGCTCATGGTGGTGTTCCTTCCCGGTGGGGCACCCCCGTCGGGCGCCCGTCACGGGGTACGTAGAAGCTGGGCACCCGTTCTCGACATGCCCGGGCGGTTTTTCTCCGGAGGGTTCGCGTGAAGTACCTCGTCCTGATCTACAGCAACCCCGAGTCCCGCGCGATCTGGGACCGATTGGCCGACGAGGACAAGGCCGCCGGTCTGGACGCCTACGCCGCGCTGGACGAGGAACTGGCCGCCTCCGGCGAGCTGGTGGTGTCCGAAGCGCTGGCCGACCCGGCCCGCACGACCCGCGTCACCGTGCGCGACGGGCGGACGCTGACCACCGACGGGCCGTTCGCCGAGGCCAAGGAGCTGCTGGCCGGGTTCTACCTGGTCGACGTCGCCACGCCGCACCGCGCGGTGGAGATCGCCGCCCGCGTCCCCGAGGCGCGACTGGGCCTGGTCGAGGTGCGGCCCGCCCGGCCGTCGCTGGAGGACTTCCTGCGGTGACGCCGATCGGCCCGCTGCTGCGGCAACTCGCGCCCCGAGCCCTGGCCGCGCTGGTGCGCCACCACGGCGGGTTCGACGCCTGCGAGGACGCCGTGCAGGAGGCGCTGCTGGCCGCGGCGACCCGCTGGCCCGTCGACGGCATCCCGGACAACCCCACCGCCTGGCTCATCACGGTCGCCTCACGCCGCCGGATCGAGCTGTGGCGCGCCGACACCGCACGCCGCCGCCGCGAGGACACCGCCTTCGCGCTCACCCCACCCGACCCCGACCCCGCGCCCGGCGTGGACGACACCCTGACCCTGCTGGTGCTGTGCTGCCACCCGGCACTGACCCCGCCGTCCCAGGTCGCGCTGACCCTGCGCGCGGTCGGCGGGCTCACCACCGCCGAGATCGCCCGCGCGTTCCTGGTGCCCGAAGCCACCGTCGCCCAACGCATCAGCCGCGCCAAGCAACGCGTCAAAGCCACCGGCGCCCGCTTCGCCCCACCCACCGACGACGAACGCACCGAACGGCTCGACGCGGTGCGCCACGTCCTCTACCTGATCTTCACCGAGGGCCACACCGCCAGCTCCGGCGACCACCTGCACCGCGTCGACCTCTGCGCCGAGGCCGTCCGCCTCACCCGCGAACTGCGCGCCCTGCTGCCCGACGACGGCGAGACGGCCGGGCTGCTCGCGCTCATGCTGCTCACCGACGCCCGCCGACCCGCCCGCACCCGCCCCGACGGCTCGCTCGTGCCCCTGACCGGGCAGGACCGCTCCCGCTGGGACACCGAACTCATCGCCGAAGGCACCCGGCTGGTGCGCGACGCCCTCGCCACCACCACCATCGGCCCCTACCAACTGCAAGCCGCGATCGCCGCCCTGCACGCCGAAGCCCGCGACACCGCCGCCACCGACTGGAAGCAGATCCTGGCCCTGTACGACCTGCTGCACGCCATCGCCCCCGGCCCCATGGTCGCCCTCAACCGCATCGTCGCCGCCGCCATGGTCCACGGACCGACGGCCGGCCTCGCCCGGCTCGACGACGCGGCCGCGGACCCGGCACTGGCCGGTCACCACCGGGTCCACGCCGTGCGCGCCCACCTGCTGGACCTGGCCGGCGACCACGAGGCGGCCCGCGAGCACTACGCCCGCGCCGCCCGCGCCACGCTCAGCCTGCCGGAACGCCGCTACCTCGAACAACGCGCCCGACCGCGGTAGGGGGCCTGCGGTCGCGCCAACCACAAACCGCCGTTCGGCGGCTGGCGCGCCGCCACCCCGGCCGATGAGGTGGATCACGCGATGAGTCGGGGGACGACCCATCGAGGGGGAGTTGGCTTGTTCCGACCCGTGCCGGTGCCCGTGCTGCCGCCCAGCACCGCACTGGCCGACCTGGCGACCGCGGGCGAGCACCACGCCTGGCTCGCGGGCACCACCGGCGTGTTCACCAGCCGCCCGACCACACCGCTGGTCCTTCGCTGGACCGGACGGGAATGGCGGGTCGAACCGCTGCCCGCCCTACCGGCACCCGCCAGCCTCGCCGGCGTGTCCGCCGCCGCGCCCGACGACGTCTGGGCCGTCGGCAACAGCGCCGGCCGCCCACTCGTCCTGCACTACGACGGCACCACCTGGCACGTCGTGCCCACCCCGCGCATCACCTGGGCCAAAGCGGTCGCCGCGCTCGCACCCGACGACGTGCACGTCGTCGGCACCGGCCGCGACACCCTGCACTACGACGGCGCCGCATGGCGACTGCGCCCCGCCCTGTCCTCCGCCCGCGAAGGACTCCAAACCGTCACCACCACCGGACCCCACGACCTGTGGGCGGGCGGCGGCGGGCTCGCCGGCGCCGGACCCGCCACCTACACCTACCCAGTCCTCGTCCGCTGGGACGGCCACACCTGGACCGAGATCACCGGCCCCCGCCTGGACCGCGGCCACGTCGCCCGCCTCGCCGCCACCGCACCCGACGACGTGTGGCTCGGCCACGTCCGCGACACCGAAGGCCTGCGCGTGCACCGCTGGGACGGCGAGCAGTGGCACCCCCTCCCCGCCCCCGAGGACACCGGCCGGCTCAGCGTCCACGGCGTCGCCGCCGGCTGGACCTGGGGCGTGCGCGCCACCCGCCGCACCTTCGAGACCCGACCCGCCTTCCACCGCTGGACCGGCCACGACTGGACCCCCGTGCCGCTGCCCGACGACCTCGCCCGCACCTCCGCCTCCCACGTCGGCCTCGCCACCACCGGCGCCACCACCTGGGCCTACCTGAAAACAGCGGCGGGCGTGCACGTCCTGCGCCACACTGCCCCGTGACCTTCCGCCTCACCGTCCTGGGCACCGCAACGCCCTACCCGCGCCCCGGCAACCCCTGCTCCGGCTACCTCCTGCGCACCGAGCACACCGCCGTGTGGGTCGACGCCGGCCCCGGCACGCTCGCCGAGCTGCAACGCCACCACCGACCCGACCTCCTCGACGCGGTCTGGATCTCCCACACCCACGCCGACCACGCCGCCGACCTGCTGCCCTACTACTACGCGCTGCTGTTCGCCGACCAACAACCCCACGCCCCCATCCCCCTCTACGGCCCACCCGGACTCGCCGACCGGCTCGAGACCTTCCTCGCCGGCGCCGCGCCCAACCCCGCCTCCGCCGCCTTCGACGTCCACGAACTGCACGACGGCCACCACACCGAGATCGGCGACATCACCCTCACCACCCGCGCCGTCCACCACGGGCTGCCCGCCTTCGGCCTGCGCGCCACCCACGACGACACCACCTTCGCCTACTCCGGCGACACCGCACCGTGCCCAGCCCTCGACGACCTCGCCACCGGCGCCGACCTGTTCCTCTGCGAAGCCGACGGCGCCGGACCGCACCACTGCGCCCCCGAAGACGCCGCCGCGGCCGCCCGCGACGCCCGACGCCTCCTGCTCACCCACGTCGGCCACACCCTCAGCACCGCCGAAGCCGCCGAACGCGCCCACGCCCCCGTCGCCCGACCAGGCGAAACCTTCCCGATCAGGTGAACCTCGCACTCACACCGCCCCGGCCGCACCCACCCGCGCCAACCGACGCGCCAACGCCACCGCCATCCCCGCCGCCACCAGCAACGGACCCGCCAACTGCGCCACCGTCGCCACCACCACCGGCGACCCCGGCAACACCAACACCCCCAACAGCACGACCGTGCCCGCCACCCACGAACCGGTGATCGCCGACCGCGCCCCCAACGCGATCAACGCCGGCTGCAACACCTGCGCCACCATCAACAACAACGTCCCCACCCCCAACGCACCCATCAACACCCACGACAACCCCGCCTCCGCACCGAAGAACACCCGCACCGCCCACGGACCCAGCGCCGCCGACCCCACCGCACCCAACACCCCCACCACCAACACCCACACCGTGATCCGCCGCAACACCGCCCGCACCGCACCCAGGTCACCCCGCGTCGCCGCCTCCGTCAACCCCGGCAACAACAACGCCTGCACCGGCGAGAACACGAACAACGGCACCCGCACCAGGATGAACGCCGACGAGAACGCCAACGCCAACGCCGCGTCCTGCGGCAACCGCGCCGTCACCACGATCGGCGCCACGTTCGCCACCGCCTGCACCAACAACCCCGCCATCACCAGCAACGCCAGGCTCTCCACCCGCTCCGACCCCGCCTCGGGCCCCACCGACCCACCCACCGCCGACACCGGCCGCGACCGCAACCACACCAACCCCGCCACCACACCCACGACCGTCCCCAACGCGAACGTCATCCCGAACAGACCCGCACCCGCCACACCCGCCACCACCACCGCGATCGCACCCGCCAACCGCGCGAAACCCTCACCCGCCAAAGTCGCCGCATAACCGGTGAACCGCCGCATTCCCCCCAACACACCACGCGCCAGGTAAATGGCCGCCGAAGTCACCACCGCCACCACCACCGCCACGAACAACGACCACGAACCTTTCAACGACCGATCCACCAACACCGGCGACACCAACGCCAGCACACCCAACACCACCACCGTCAGCACCACACCCTCACGACCCACCCGCCGCACCGCCCCACCAGCACGTTCACCCCGCGCCAACGCCCGCGACGTGGCATGACTGGCCTGCTGCTCCAACGCCGAGAAGATGCCCGGACCCACGATGTTCACCAACAGGTAGAACGCCGCGACCGCCGCACCCTCCGCCGCCGACAACGAATGACCCGCGATCGCCACGAACGCGTAACCCGACGCACCGAGAACCAACGTGCCCAACCCCACGACGACAGCAGGGCTCAACCGACTCGGGGGCATGATGTCTGCGCTCACCGCCAACACAGTAGGCTGCCTCGTCGCCACCTCCTGAAAGCCGGTATCCCCGGCGCTCGGGTGGAACCACGAGGGACAGGGCGCAAGGGGAAGGGTCGTGGCAAGGGGATGGGTGTTCCACACCGCAACCTGATCGTCGGTCGTACGAGGTGACCATGAGCGGCATCGACATCATGCTCCCCCACTACGGGGACATCTCGTACCTGAAGACCGCCGTGCGCAGCGTCATCGCCCAGGACGACGGCAACTGGCACCTCACCGTCATCGACGACAGCGTCACCGACAACGGCCTGCCCGAGTGGTTCGACTCGCTGCGCGACGACCGCATCCACTACCAGCGCAACGAGCGCAACCTCGGCATCAACGCCAACTTCCAGAAGTGCCTCGACCTCGCCGAACGCGACTTCCTCGTGGTCATGGGCTCCGACGACGCGATGCTGCCCAACTACGTCAGCACCATCCGCCGCACCACCCAGCGCCACCCCGACGCCGACGTCGTCCAAGCAGGCGTCGAGGTCATCGACAGCACCGGCCAGGTCGTCCGACCGCTGACCGACCGCGTCAAACGCGGCCTCTACGCCCCCGACACCACCACCCCCAAGGTCATGGGCGGCGAAGACCTCGCCATCAGCCTCCTGCGCGGCAACTGGACCTACTTCCCCTCCCTGTGCTGGCGCCGCGAAGCCCTCAAAGACCTCGGCTTCCGCCAAGGCCTCAGCGTCGTGCTCGACCTCGCCCTCATGCTCGACCTGCTCGAACGCGGCGGACAACTCGTCGTCGTCCCCGACGTCTGCTTCCAGTACCGCCGCCACGACGCCAGCGTGTCCTCCTCCCTGGCCTCCCTCGGCAGGCGCTTCACCGAAGAACGCGACTTCTTCCTCGAAGTCGCCGAGCGCATGGACCGCATCGGCTGGCACCGCGCCGCCAAGGCCGCCCGCCGCCACCTGTCCTCCCGCCTGCACGCCCTGCTCCTGCTGCCCGGCGCCGTCACCTCACGGCAGGCCGCCAGCGCCAAGCTCCTCGCCCGCCACGCATTCGGAACCACCAAACCCGTGAGGAAGTGATCGACGGTGCTGTCGACCGCGCCAGAACAACCGCCGCGGACCAGCCCCGAGCACACCCCGCCGCCGCCCACCACCGCACCACCCCGCCGAGGATGGCTCGTCGCCGCCGAAGCCGTCGTGTCCGTGGCCGCCGCGGCGCTGATGGTGCTCCTCGCCCGCGGCATCGAGGTCAACCCGCTCGACCGGATCGGCCAGATCAGTGGCCTGGCCGCGCTCCAACTCCGCTTCGCCCTCATCGCCGCGGTCCTGCTCCTGCTCGCCGTGCTCGCCGCCCGCACCCGCTGGACCGCCCACGCGCCCCTGACCCGCCGCATCGCCGCCGCCGCGGCCGCCGGCCTGTTCAGCGGACTCGTCGCCGGCGCCGTCCTGGTCGCCCTGCGCGGCACCTCCTGGGGCCTCAACGCCAACGGCGGCGACTCCGGCGCCCTCGTCCGCTGGGCGCACACCCTCCTCGACACCGGCACCATGCAGGCCGACTACCCACCCGGCTGGGTCCACGCCATCGCCTGGTTCTCCCAGCTCACCGACACCGACCCCGAACACTCCCTCAAAGCGCTGCAGATCATCGGCACCGCCCTGTTCGGCCCCGTCGCCTACCTCTCCTGGCGACTGCTGCTCTCACCCCTGTGGGCCCTGGGCCTCGGCGTCGTCCCCGGCATGGTCCTGATCGACCCCTACAAGCCCTACACCAACCTCATGCTCGTCGTGATGGTCGCCGTCCTGCTCGCCCTGCTGCGCCGCCTGCGCCGCGCCGCCGACACACCCTGGCGCGCCATCGTCCTCGGCGGCATCGGCTTCGGCATCGCCCTCGGCCTGGTGTTCCTCATCTACTCCGGCTGGTTCGTCTGGTCCGCGCCCGGCGTGCTGATCTCCGCCCTCGTGCTGTTCCCCTGGCGCACCGGCCGCCTCAAGGGCCTCGCCCTCGTCGCCATCACCGCCGCCGTCTTCGTCGCCGTGTCCTCCCGCCACCTGTTCGGCCTGCTCACCGCCTCCGGCTCGGTCAAGGACCGCTACTTCTACTGGGACACCTGGACCGAACCCGCCTACATCGCCATGTGGCGCGGCGACCTGCCCGGCAACACCGGCCCCTGGCCGCCGCCCGGCGAACTCGGCGGCGTCGGCCTGTTCACCATCCTCGCCCTCGTCGGCCTCGCCGCCGCCATCGCGGTGGCACGCAGCCGCACCGCCGTCATCCTCCTGACCACGACCTTCGCCGGCGCCTGGCTGCTGCGCTTCTACTTCGGCGCCCAGATGTACGCCGCCGACGCCGTGCAGCTGTGGCCGCGCAGCACCGCCGAACTGCTCTACTGCCTGCTCCTGCTCACCGGGTTCGCCGCCCACTACGGCGTGCGCCGCTTCGACGGCGTCGCCCGCGTCCGCGCCGCGTTCGCCTCGCCGTCGACCGGCCTCGGCGTCCTGGCCGCCCTGCTGCTGCTCATCGCCTCCGCGGGCTCCTCCATCGGCGACCGGTACATGCCTCGCACCGACAACTCGCTCGGCTACCTCGCCGCCGCCGCCCAGTTGACCAGGCAGCTCGACGGCACCTGCTCCGCCTACGCCCACACCCTGGGCAAGGGCTGCTTCGAGCAGAACGACTACCGGCTCGGCGAGGCGCTGTTCGAGATCTCCCAGCACGCGCCCAAGTACGGCGAGCTGCCGCACCCCAACCCGGGCGGCTGACCCGCGCGCACGGGACACCAACGGGGGCGGTCGGAGCGATCCGGCCGCCCCCGCCCGTGTCCGCCGCGCTGCGAAGATCCCCCGGCCGGGTGAAAATCAGGACCGTGCTGAAGCTGACCGCGACCGTGCTCGACGCACCCGACGCCCAGGCCCTCGCCCGCTTCTACCGCGACCTGCTCGGCTGGCCGCTGCGCGACGACGAACCGGGCTGGGCCACCCTGCGCCCACCGGACGGCAGCGCCGGGCTGTCGTTCCAGACCGAACCGGACTACCGGCGCCCCACCTGGCCCGCGACCGACGGCGAGCAGCGGATGATGGCGCACCTGGACATCCTGGTGGACGACCTGGAGACCGCCGGCGCGCACGCGGTCTCGCTGGGCGCCACCCTGGCCGACTTCCAGCCGCAGGAGGGCGTGCGCGTGTACCTCGACCCGGCCGGTCACCCGTTCTGCCTGTTCCTGCCGGGCTGGTGAGCGCCGCCGCGGTCAGGGTGCTTCGATCACCCTGGTGATGGAGTCCAGCACGCCGGGGAACCGGCGTTCCATCTCCTCGCGCCGCAGCTCGTGCTTGCGGTAGCTGCCGTGCGGCGTCACGCGCAGCACCCCGGCCTCCCGGAGCACCTTGAGGTGGTGCGACAGCGTCGACATGCTGACCGGCACGTCGAACTGGCCGCACACGATTCCACCCGATCGTGCGAGCTCGGCCACGATCCGCAGCCGGACCGGGTCGGCGAGCGCGCTGAGCACGGTCGCGAGCCGTAGATCCTCCACGTCCGGGTGTTGTAGGGCGCGCACGATTTCGCATAGTAGCGACCCTGGTCAAGAGGTCTATTAATCCACACTGAAGATATTAAGGCCGCAAAGATGTTAGAGTGGCGCAGTGACCCTGCCGGAGCCGGTGCGCGCGGAACTCGACCGCGTGCAGCACGCGGCACTGGTGGACTTCGCCGCGCTGGAGCAGGTGCGGCGCCGGTTCGACGCCGAGCAGGCCGACGCGCTGGCGGGCTACCTGCGGGCCGCCCAGTCGGCGAACACGCTGCGCGCCTACCGCTCGGACTGGGTCGGCTGGGCGGCGTGGTGCGAGGCCGAGGGTCGCGTGGCGCTGCCCGCGGACCCGGTGGACGTGGCCGTGTACCTGGCGGTGGCGGCGGACGCGACGAAGGAAGACGGCTCCCCCGCGTTCGGCCCGTCCACGCTGGAGCGCAAGGCGGCGGCGATCGCGGCGGTGCACGCGGCCGGCGGCCTGCCCTCCCCCACCCGCTCGGACGTGGTGCGGTTGACGTTGCGCGGTGTCCGCCGCACGCGCCAGGCGCAGCCGCGGCGCAAGCGGCCGGTGCTGCTGGGCACGTTGGAGGCGCTGCTGGCGGAACTGCCGCCGCCGGGCTGGCCGACGGGGTTGGCACGCCGGCGTGACGCGTTGCTGCTGCTGGTGGGGTTCGCGGGCGCGTTGCGGCGCAGCGAGTTGGCGGCGGTGGCGTTGGAGGACGTCACGGTGGACGTGGACCCGCGCACGCACGAGCCGCTGCTGCTGGTGGAGCTGGGCGTGACGAAGACCGACCAGACGGGCGCGCACCGGCAGCGGGTGGTGCTGCCCCGCGGCGCGCGGCGGCCGACGTGCCCGGTGTGCGCGTTCGCGGACTGGGTGGACGTGCTCACGGCGGCGGACCCGCGGGCGTTGCTGGAGGACGAGGGCGAGCGGGGGGCGACGCACCGCTGCCACTCCTACCAGCCCGGTCCGGCGCGCGGCCCGCTGTTCCCGTCGGTGAGCAGGCACGGCCGGTTGGGCGGCCGCTCGATGTCGGACCGGGCGGTGTCGGACGTGGTGAAGCGGTACGCGGCGAAGGCCGGGCTGGACCCGGCGCTGTTCGGCGGGCACTCGCTGCGGGCGGGCTTCGCCACGCAGGCGGCGCTGGGCGGCGCGAGCGACCGGGAGATCATGCGGCAGGGCCGCTGGACGAACCCGCGCACGGTGCACCGCTACATCCGCACGGCGAACCCGTTGGAGGACAACGCGGTCACCCGCCTCGGACTGTGATCAAGAGCGCACGCCGGGTTGTTAACTTCTAACACGCCCGGTCCTTCCGGCCGGGGCCGAACGGTGCAACCGGTTGGGGCACCCGACCGCTTGCGCGTTTGTTTCGCCGGTGTTTCCACCCCTGTTGAGCTGCGGTTATGCCGTCAGGCCGGGTGAGGGTGGGCGGGCTGACCTGGGCAAGCGGCGCGATACCGCCGGATGCCGGGCCGAAGCCGGGAGGTTTGTCCGCGAGTTAACGCCAATACGATCGTCTGCACGAGGCCGCCCGCCCCGGCCAAGCGCACCGTGGCCCCCGGACTACCCTGCACTGTCCGGGGGCCACGCGGTGCTCAGGGCGAGGTCACGCGCCGGTGGTGCCGCCCACGACCGCGTCGGACGACGGTGCCTGCTCGGTCTTCTCCGGCGGCGGCACGAGGGCGGACAGGTCGCCGCCGTTGTCGTTGACGCGCAGCACGAACGGCCGGGTCTCGGTGTACTGCACGACCGACACCGACGCGGGGTCGACCACGATGCGCTGGAAGCCGTCGAGGTGCACGCCGAGCGCGTCGGCGAGGACGGCCTTGATCACGTCGCCGTGGCTGCACGCGACCCACACCGCCCGGGGCCCGTGCTCGGCGGTGACGCGGGCGTCGTGGGCCCGGATGGCGGCCACGGCCCGCGCCTGCACGGTGGCCAGGCCCTCGCCCTCGGGGAACACCGCGGCGGACGGGTGCTGCTGCACGACCTGCCACAGGGGTTCTTCGAGCAGTTCCTTGATCTCCCGCCCGGTCCACTGGCCGTAGTCGACCTCGGCGAGGTCGGGTTCGACGGTCGCGTCGAGGCCGAGTCGGTCGAGCAGGGGTGCGAGGGTCTGCCGGCAGCGTTCCAGCGGCGAGGTGACGACGGCGGCGACCGGGATGCCGGCCAGCCGGTCGACCAGCGCCGCGGCCTGCTCCTCACCCCGTTCGGACAGCGTCACGCCGGGTCGGCGGCCCGCGAGGACGCCCGCTCCGTTGGCGGTGGAGCGGGCGTGTCGCAGCAAGATCACGGTAGCCACGCCGCCAACCCTATGTCGGGTTGATGAGCCCCATCGACAGCAGCCCCATCAGGACGATGCCGAGCAGCAGCCGGTACCACACGAACACCGAGTAGCTGTGCTTGGAGACGTAGCGCAGCAGCCACGCGATCGTGGCGTAGCCGACCGCGAACGACACGATCGTGGCGACGATCATCTGCGGCACGGAGGCGGCGTTGGGCTCGGCGCGTTCGAGCACGTCGGGGATGCTGAAGATGCCCGCGCCGAACACGGCGGGCAGGGCCAGCAGGAACGAGTAGCGGGCCGCGGAGGCGCGGTCCAGGCCGAGGAACAGGCCCGCGGTGAGGGTGCCGCCGGAGCGGGACACGCCCGGGATCAGCGCGAGGGCCTGGGCCAGGCCCATGCCGACGGCGTCCTTGAGCTGGAGCTTGTCGCGGACGTGCTGGGCGAACTGGTCGGCCAGGCCCAGCAGCAGGCCGAACACCACCAGGACGGTCGCGGTGATCCACAGGTTGCGCAGCGAGGACCGGATCTCGTCCTTGAACAGGTAGCCCAGCACGCTGATCGGGATCGACCCGATGATCACGTACCAGGCCATCCGGTAGTCCTCGGTCTTGCGCGCGGCCTTGCTGAACAGGCCGCGGAACCAGGCCGCGATGAAGTTGCCGATGTCCTTGGCGAAGTAGATCAGCACCGCGACCTCGGTGCCGAGCTGGATGACCGCGGTGAACGACGCGCCCGCGTCGTTGCCGAAGAACAGTGTGGAGACGATCCTGATGTGACCCGACGAGGAAATGGGCAGGAATTCCGTGAGCCCTTGGACGAGTCCGAGGACGATGGCCTGCAACCAGCTCAACTACCCACTCCTGCCAGATCCAGAGCTTCGATCGCCGTGCGGAGCGCGGCGATCCCCTGATCGAGATCTTGCAGCATGGGCGAAAGGGTGAGTGTGGTGACCCCCGCTTCGGCGTAGGCGCGCATCTTGTCGGCGATGCGCTCCTTGCTCCCGAGCAGCGAGGTGGCGTCGAGGAAGTCGACGGGCAGGGCGGCCATCGCGCCCTCGTAGTCCTTGGCGAGGTAGCGGTCCTGCACCTCGGCGGCCTCGGCGGCGAAGCCCATCCGGGCGGCGTTGTCGTTGTAGAAGTTCTTCTGCCTGCTGCCCATGCCGCCGACGTAGAGCGCGGCGTAGGGGCGGACGCGGTCGGCGCACGCGCGCCAGTCGTCGCCGACGACCATCGGGACGGTGGCGGCGATGTCGAACCCGTCGAGGGTCTTGCCCGCCTTCTCCCGGCCGGCCCGCAGGGACGCGAGCACGTCGCCGGAGTGCTCGGGCGACAGGAACAGCGCGAGCCAGCCGTCGGCGATCTCGCCGGCCAGCTCGACGTTCTTCGGCCCGACGGCGGCGAGGTAGACGGGGATGTGCTCGCGCACCGGGTGCACGGTGAGGGTGAGCGCCTTGCCGGGGCCGTCGGGCAGCGGCAGCGTGTAGTGCTCGCCGTCGTAGCGCAGCCGGTCGCGGCGCAGGGCGGCGCGGACGATGTCGACGTACTCGCGGGTGCGGCCCAGGGGCTTGTCGAACCGCACGCCGTGCCAGCCCTCCGAGACCTGCGGCCCGGACACGCCCAGGCCGAGGCGGAACCGGCCGCCCGACAGCGAGTCCAGCGTGGCGGCGGTCATCGCGGTCATCGCCGGCGTCCGGGCCGGGATCTGCAGGATCGCGCTGCCGACGTCGACGCGTTCGGTCTGCGCGGCCACCCACGCCAGGACCGTGGGCGCGTCGGAGCCGTAGGCCTCGGCGGCCCACACCACCGAGTAGCCCAGTCGGTCGGCTTCCCTGGCCAGTTCGAGGTTCGCGGCGTCGTTGCCCGCGCCCCAGTACCCGAGGTTCAGTCCCAGTCGCACGAGCGCCGACCCTACCGGTCGGTAACCTGGTCCGCCAGGGCGGGTGTGCCCCGATCGTGGCCGGATTGGGGCTTGACCTCGCGCGTGCCACGAGCCGCCGCGGATTCGATCACCCTTTAGGCTCCCCCGCGTGGAACAGCGATACCTCGGGCGCAGCGGACTGCGGGTCTCCCGGATGGCCCTGGGCACGATGACCTGGGGCCGGGACACCGACGCGGACGAGGCGGCCACCCAGCTGCTGGCCTTCGCCGAGGCCGGCGGCACGCTGGTGGACACCGCCGACGTGTACGTGGAGGGCGAGAGCGAGCGGATCCTGGGCGGCCTGCTGGGCGAGGTCGTGCCGCGCGACGAGCTGGTGATCGCCACGAAGGCGGTCGCGCGCCGCAACGACGGCCCGTTCGGCGGCGGCGCGTCGCGCGGGGCCCTGCTGCACGCGTTGGACGGGTCGCTGCGCCGGCTGGGCGTGGAGCACATCGACCTGTGGCAACTGCACGCGTGGGACGCCAACGTGCCGCTGGAGGAGACGCTGTCCGCGCTGGACGCGGCCGTGGCGTCGGGCAAGGTCCGCTACGCGGGGGTGTCGAACTACTCGGGCTGGCAACTGGGCACGGCGGCGGCGCTGCCGGGGCACACGCCGCTGGTGTCGACGCAGGTGGAGTACTCCCTGCTGGAGCGCGGCGTGGAGCGGGAGGTGGTGCCGGCGGCGCAGCACCACGGGATCGGGCTGCTGCCGTGGGCCCCGCTGGGCCGGGGCGTGCTGACCGGCAAGTACCGCAACGGCACGCCGTCGGACTCGCGGGGCGCGTCGGCGCACTTCGCCGGGTACGTGGAGCAGCACCGCACGGAGCGGGCGGCGCGGATCGTGCAGGCGGTGGCGACGGCGGCGGACGGGTTGGGCACCAACGCGCTGTGCGTGGCGCTGGCGTGGGTGCGGGACCGGCCGGGCGTGGTGGCCCCCGTGGTGGGGGCCCGGGACACCGCCCAGCTGCTCGGGTCGTTGGCGGCGGAGGAGCTGACGCTGCCCCCGGCGATCCGGGCGGCGCTGGACGACGTGAGCGCGGTGGAGTTCGGCTACCCGGAACGGCCGCTGGGCTGAACCGCGCGACGGCCCGTAAGGCAAGAAGTCGTACTGCTCGACCGTGGTGCCGATGAGGTCACGCGCCGGGCGCGGGTCCGCCCAGCAGCGTCTCGTCGACCAGCCGGAACCACTCCCGCACGTCGCCGAGCCTGCCCTCCAGCCAGGTGGCGAGGTCGGCGGCGAGGTCGAGGGCGCGGGGCGTGCGCACGTGCCCGGCGAGGTGCTCGACGAGGGTCTGGATGCGCCGCACGGGCGGCGGGTGGTTGCCCGCGAACGGGACGGTGAGGCCGAGCTCGTCGGCGAGCCGGTCGGTGACCTCGTGCAGGAACAGCACCAGCAGCACGGCCGCGACCAGGCACGGCTCGTACGCCTCCAGCTCGCGGTGGGTGAGGCCGTCCAGGCTGCGCAGCATGATCACCGCGGCGATCCGGTCGGCCTCGTGCTCGCGGGGCCAGCCGACGGACCGGGCGTCCAGCGCGCCGACCGGCGTGTTCGGGTCGGTCAGCCGTCGGGCGTGCGGCAGGTGCCCGGCCAGCACGTGCGCGACCTCGTGGGCCAGCACGAACTGGGTCGCCCGCCGCCCCATCAGCGACACCAGCGACGCGCGTTGCCCGGACAGCTCGGGCAGCCGCCGCGGCTCGACCGCCCCGTTGCCGTACAGGTGGGCGTTGAGGGCCTCGGCCAGCGCGTAGGACGCCTGCTCGGCGGTCAGCAGGGGTGGCGGGCCGTAGTGGGGCAGCGCGCCGGTCATGGTCTTGAGCACGGCGCCGAGCAGGTCCGGCAGCGACGTGTTGACCAGCACCAGCACGCCCCGGCCGGGCACGGGGACGCTGAGCGCGTCGAGGGTGCCGGTGGGGAACACGCCGGCCAGCACGGGGGTGGCGGTGTCCCAGCCGGCGGCACGGGCCAGGTGCAGCACCTCGGGTTGCACCGCGTCGAGGACGCGTTGCAGCTCCCGCAGGTGCGCGGGCCGGTAGGCGGCGGGCCGGACGCGCACGTCGACCAGCCGCCCGAGCAGGTCGGGCAGCGGTTCGGCGGCCACCTGGTTCCAGGTGTGGTAGCGCTCGGCGGTGTCGGCGGGCCGCGCGGGCGGGTCGAGCCGGTCGACCACCCGCCGGTCCCGCAGCAGTTGCCCGTGCCGGTTGCGCAGCTCCTCGACCGTCATCGCGACGCCTCCCCGTTCACCTGGGATAGTCGCCGGGGAAGGCCGGGTAGTACGCGTGGCGGCCGACTATCACCTGCCCAGACCAACGACAACACCCGCCCCCTGCGTGACGATGGTGGTTCGGTGATGGATGCTGGGAGGGCTGAACGGGGTCGACTGGGAGGTCCGACGTTGCGCCGACTGGCGGCGGTAGTGCTCACCGGGGTCGCGTTGGTCTCGGGCTGTGCGACCGAGGAGAACCCGGCCGATCCGCTGCAGCTCGCGGCCACGTTGGAGCCCGCGCGGCCCGCGGCGTCGCCGCAGCAGGCGGGTGTCCCCCAGGGCCGGGTGGTGCCGCTGGGACGGGCCACGTCGGTCGCCGTCGCCGGTGGCCGGGTGGCGGTCGCGGTGGCCGATCCGCCGTCGGTGGCCCTCTACCCCGTCGACGCGCCGGGTGAGCCGGTGGTGGTGCCGTTGCCCGGTCCGGCGGAACGGCTGGTCACGGTCGGTGACGCGGTGGAGGCGGTGGTGCCCGCCGGTGTCGTGGTGACGATCCGGCCCGATGGGACGACGGCGCAGCGCGCGGTGGACGGAGCGCCCGTGGACACCGCCCGGGTGGGCGGGAAGACGCTGGTGGCGCAGCGGGACCTGCGGCAGGTGTCGGTGGACGGGCACGTGGTGCGCGGCATCTCCAGCCCGGACCGGCTGGTCGCGGTGGGCGACGCGGCGGTGGTGCTGGACCGGCCGCGCAGCGCGGTGTTCGACCTGGACCCGGCGGCCGAGGGCCCCGGTGCGGGGCTGCGCGCGGGCGAGGGCGCGACGAACGCGGTGGCCGACCGGTTCGGCCGGGTGTTCGTGGTGGACACGCGGGGTGGCGAGCTGATGGCGTTCTCCACCGGCCCGTTGATCATGCGGCTGCGCTACCCCTTGCCGGGCGAGCCGTACGGGATGGCCTATGACGAGGCGCGCGACCTGGTGTGGATCACGCTCACCGGGCGCAACGAGGTCGTGGCGTTCGACGTGGCGGGTGCGGAGCCGGTGGAGCGGCAGCGCTTCGCCACGGTCCGCCAGCCGGATTCGGTGGCGGTTGATCCAGGCAGCGGGCGCGTGTTCGTCGCGTCCGGGGACGGCGCAGGGATGCAGGTGATCGGATGACGGGCGAAGGGGTGGTCGACGGGGACTGGGAGTACCGGCCGCTGCGGTTGCCGGCCGGTGTCTCCCGTCGCACGGCGACGACGCAGCTGACGATCCACGCGGAGTTCGCGGGGTGGGAGCTGTCGCGGACGCTGCTGTTCGGCGACGGTTCGCGCAAGGTGTGGCTGCGCCGCAAGCGGACGGCCGCGGTGATGCCGGGTGTGATCACCTAGGGCCGGTCCGTCGCGGCCTTCGCGGACGTCACCGCCTCGGCGGTGGCGGCGACCCCGTCCGTCCCGGGAACACCCTGGGTCGCCGCCACCGCCGCCGACCACCACAGGTGTGGTACCACAGGTGTGGTGAAGCGGGCTTCACCTGCGGTTCCGGTGCCTCCGTGGTGACAGTGGACGGTTCGACCCGCTTCAGTGGACGACGGCCCAGGTGCGCACGGTCGGGTCGACGAGGACGTCGAGCACCGCGTCGGACCGTCCGGCGGCGGTGACGCACGTGAGGTGGTCGCAGCGGTGCTCCACCGGGAAGCCGACGCCGCCCGGCGGGGTGATCCACAGCGTCAGCCGGTACGCGGGGTCGTCGCCCTCGTCGACGTACTCGGCCTCGACGACCTCGGCTCGGGCCGGCACCGCGGTGGCGCGCAGCGCGGCGGACGCGCGGGCGTCCTCGGCGGCGGTCGCGCCGATGCTGACCGCGACGAGGATCACCAGGAGGGACGCGCCCACCCACAGCACGACTTCCCACCAGGTCTGCGAGCGCGCCACGGTATTCGTGCCGCCGACGAGCGCGCCGACCGCGACGACGGCCGCGAGGATCTTCGGCGCGCGGGCCGAGCGCGGGCTGGTCAGCCGCACCTGGGTGGGGTTCGGTGGTGAGTCGACCACCTGGTGAGCGTAGGCGACCCTCCCCCGGCTTCGGGTGCTTTCGGCGGGCCGGGGCTAGTCGGCGTCGGTGAGGGCCGCGGTGGGGTCGCGGTGCGGGGTGCCGGTGGGCCACCAGTCCCCGTCGACGCGGCGGTAGGGGTACCAGCGGCCGTCGCGGCCGTAGCGCAGTTGCCGGTCGTGGACGGTCCAGCGGTTGCGCCACACGGTCGGTTCGGGCAGTTCGCCGCGGTCCCAGGCGGCGCGGGCGCGGGCGGTGTCGGTCTTGCCGGGGGTCCAGGGCTGTTCGAGGACGTCCAGGGCGGTCGCGCCGCCTTGTCGCCAGGCGCGCACGGCACGCGGTTCGGCGTCGAGGCGGTCGCGCAGGGCGGGGTGGGTGGCGGCCATGCGGATGTGGTCGCGCCGGTCGTCGGGGGCGGGCCACCGGCCGGTGGCGAGCACCTCGCGGGCCTTGGCGGCGGCGTCGGCGACGAGCAACCGCAGCACCTCGACGTCGAGGCCGGGCGCGGGCTCGAACTCCGGCAGCGGGCCGAGGTCGGCGGGCGGCGGGTCGTCGGGCAGGTCGCGGACGGGTTCGGCGTAGGCGGCGGTGGCCAGGACGCCGCTGGTGGGCCGCGCGCCGGCGACGACCTCGTCCTGGTCGCGGCCGCGCAGGAGCAGCAGCACCCAGGGGTCGGCGTCGAGCAGCCAGGACGCCTGGTGGCACAGGGCGGCGGCGTGGCGGCAGGGCAGTTCCCAGCCGGGGCAGGTGCACTCGGGGTCGAGGTCGCCGATGCCGGGCAGCAACGGCACGCCCGCGTCGGCGGCGGCGTCGGCGAGCTCGCGGGGCATCTCCCGGTCGAACAGCGCGGCGAGGTGGCCGGCCTTGGCGGCGACCTGGCCGAGGAACCGGTTCCACTCGGCGTCGGTGAGCTGCGTGACGTGGACGACCGTGTGGTAGGTGTCCTCGGTGTCGTAGACGGTGGCGGCGAGGCGGCCGGGGCTGACGGTGATGGTGCCGACGAGCCCGGCGTGGGCGTACTTGCGGCCCTGGCGCAGCGGCGCCTGGTCCAGCGAGGTGTCCTCCAGGGCTTGCAGCCACGCCTTGCCCCACCAGGAGCGGGTGTGGCGCACGCCCTTGCCGAACGCGGGGAAGCCCTTGACGCGGTCGCTCATGTGCCGCTCCGGAGTTCGACGAGGTTGCCCAGTTCGTCGTCGGACAGTTCGGTGAACGCGGCGTCGCCGCGGGCCAGGACGGCGTCGGCGAGGTCGCGCTTGGCGCGCAGCATCGCGGCGATGCGGTCCTCGATGGTGCCCTCGGCGATGAGCCGGTGCACCTGCACGGGCCGGGTCTGGCCGATGCGGTGGGCGCGGTCGGTGGCCTGGTCCTCGACGGCGGGGTTCCACCACCGGTCGTAGTGCACGACGTGGTCGGCGCGGGTGAGGTTGAGGCCGGTGCCGGCGGCTTTGAGGGACAGCAGGAACACGGGGCACTCGCCGTCCTGGAAGCGGCGGACCATGTCGTCGCGGACCGCGACGGGCGTGCCGCCGTGCAGCAGCTGGGTGGGCACGCCGCGGCCTTCGAGGTGGCGTTCCAGCAGCCGGGCCATGGCGACGTACTGGGTGAACACGAGCACCGCGCCGCCCTCGGCGAGGATGGTGTCGAGCAGCTCGTCGAGCAGTTCGAGCTTGCCCGAGCGGCCGGCGAGCTTCGGCGAGGTCTCCTTGAGGTACTGGGCGGGGTGGTTGCAGACCTGCTTGAGGCCGGTGAGGAGCTTGACGATCCGGCCGCGCCGGGCGATGCCGTCGGCCTCGCGGACCTCGGCCATGAGTTCCCGCACGACGGCCTCGTAGAGCGCGGCCTGTTCGCGGGTGAGGGCGACGGGCTGGTCGGTCTCGGTCTTGGGCGGCAGCTCGGGCGCGATGCCGGGGTCGGTCTTGCGCCGGCGCAGCAGGAACGGCCGCACGAGCCGGGCGAAGCGCTGCGCGGTCTCGTGGTCGCGGTCGGCTTCGATCGGCCCGGCCCAGCGGGCCTTGAACTCGGCCCGGGTGCCGAGCAGGCCGGGGGTGGTCCAGTCGAGGATCGCCCACAGCTCCGACAGGGTGTTCTCGACCGGGGTGCCGGTGAGGGCGACGCGGGCGCGGGCGGGGATGCGGCGCAGGGCCTTGGCGGTGTCGGAGGCGGGGTTCTTCACGTGCTGGGCCTCGTCGGCGACGACCAGGCCCCAGTCGACGTCGGCGAGCCGGTCGGCGTCCAGGCGCATCGTGCCGTAGGTGGTGAGCACGAAGCCGTCGCGGGCGAGCTCGCGGCGGGGGCCGTGGAAGCGGCGGACGGGCACGCCGGGCGCGAACCGCTCGATCTCGCGCTGCCAGTTGCCCATCAGCGACGCGGGGCACACCACCAGGGTGGGGCCGGGGTCGCGCCGGGCGCGGTGCAGGTGCAGCGCGATGAGCGTGACGGTCTTGCCCAGGCCCATGTCGTCGGCCAGGCACGCGCCCAGGCCCAGCGAGGTCATGCGGTCCAGCCAGCGCAGGCCGTGCAGCTGGTAGTCGCGCAGGGTGGCGCGCAGCCCGGGTGGTGCGGTGATCGGTTCGCGGTCGAGGTCGGCGAGGCGGGACTTGAGCTCGTCCAGCCAGCCGGTGGCGGCGACCTCGACCTCCACGCCGTCGACGTGGGTGGTGCCGGTGAGGGCCGCGCCGAGGGCGTCGATCGCGGTGACGGGCTTGAGGTGGCGTTCGCGGGCGCGGCGGGCGAGCTCGGGGTCGACGAGGGTCCAGCGGTCGCGCAGCCGCACGACCGGCCGGGTGGCCTCGGCGAGGGCGTCCAGCTCCTCGGGGGTGAGCGGGTCGTCGCCGAGGGCGAGCTGCCAGTCCACGGAGGTGAGCTGGTCTGGTCCGAAGAACGCGGGCCGGTCGGTGGGGCGTTCGCCGATGAGGACCCTCGCGGAGAGGTCGCGCACGAGGTCCTTGGGCCAGTGCACCTCCACGCCCGCGCCGGCGAGCCGGACCGCGCCGGTGACGAGCAGGTGCTCGATGTCGGAGTCGAGCAGGGCGACCTCGTCGGGCACGGCCTGGTCGAGCAGCCGTTCCAGCGGCGGCCAGGCGCGGGCGGCGCGGCGCAGGGCGACCATGGCGTCGGCGCGGGAGCGCTGGTTGGCCGAGGCCCACAGCTCGGCGGCGTCGACCACGCGGGCCGGGTCGGCGAGGTCGTGGACCTGCACGACGGCGCGGAACGGGCCCAGGCCCTCGATCCGCAGCGAGATGCGCACGCCCTGGTCGGCCCAGTCGCGCAGGTGCGGCACCTGCTGGGGGGCGGTCGCGGCGAACGCGGGCGCGCCGGCGGCGTGCACCGCGGCCGCGCCGCGCGGCATGGTGTCGGCGACGGCGTCGAGGAAGGCGTGCAGCAGCGGTTCGGCGTCGGTCAGTTCGAGCGGGTCGCGCCCGGACAGCGGCACGGCTCGGGCGTGCGCGGGCATGGCGTGGGCCAAGTCGCGGACGCGGGCGTGGTCGGCGGCGTCGAGCGGGCCGAGCAGCCAGGCGTCGAAGTCCCCGTCGGTGACCGCGGGACGCACCCGGCCGCGGGCGACCAGTTGCAGCGCCACGACCACGGCCGCGCCCCAGAACGCGGTGGCGGGGTGGGCGTGCGGTGCACGCCGGGCACGGCTGAGCAGCGGGACGGCCTCGGCCACCGGCAGGCGCAGGGCGGGCACGGTCCGCGTGCCGCCGTCCGGGGTGGCGACGGTGAGCCGGTCGGGGCCGGGTGTCCCCTGGTCGGGGCCGGTGTCGGCGGGCGGATCCTGGGCGGGGTAGAAGGCGATCGTGGATGTGCGTGGCGGGTCGGCGGCCTCGAAGACGGCCGCGTACCGCTCCAACCCTGTGTTCAGCGCTCCCCCTCGCTACTCAAGTTTGAGTATAGCCCAACTGCCGGGCGCGCCGGGCGATCCCGGCTCGCCGGCCATGGGGTACGCGCCCGCGCGCAGGCGTTCGACCAGGCCCCGGGTCCACTCGGCGCCGGTGGCCGCGGTGTGCTCCCACAGCCCGTACAGCTCCTTGACGTGCGCCGGTTCACGCCACCGCCCGGCCTGCCCGCGCGCCGCGTCACGCCGTGCCTCCAGCGCGGCGAGCCGTTCGGTGAGCAGGTCCACGGCCTCCTCGCGGGTCAGCGACGGCAGCAGCGCCAGCCCGGCGGCGAGCAGGTCGGGCCGCGTCTCCGGCCGCCGCAGCGCGTCGCGGAGCAGCACGCGGTACTCGGCCTCCCCCGCGGGGGTGATCTCGTAGTCGGTGCGGCCGGGTGGCACGTCGTGGTCGACCAGGCAGCCGTCCTTGGTGAGCTGCTTGAGCGCGTGGTAGATCGAGCCCCACTTGACGTTGGCCCACTCCCCCGCGCCCCACGACATCAGGTCGTTGCCGATCAGGTAGCCGTGGGCGCGCCCGTAGCCGCGCACCACCCCGAGCACCAGCAGCCGTGTTGCCGACATCGCGTCCTCGTCCAGGGGGTGTCCGGGTTCCGCGATCCCGGTTTCGTCGGCCAGGGTAGATCGCCGAGGATGTGCCGGTGACGCTTCCCGAGATCGACGACGCCGGGCGGCGCGCCCGCCTGGGTGTGCGACACCTGCTCGCCGCGCGTGCCGCGGCGGTGGAGGACGTGGTCGACGCCGTGGTGGGGCTGCACGCCACCGACCCGGCCACGGTGTTCCTGTCCGCGTGCGCCCGCCTGGAACGGCCCTCGGTGGCCGAGGTGGAGGACGCGCTCTACGAGCGGCGGACGCTGGAGCGGCTGCTGTGCATGCGCCGCACGATGTTCGCCGTCACCGCCGCGACCGCGCCCGTCGTGCACGCCGCCGCGGGAGCCGCCGTCGCCGCGAACGAACGCCGCAAGCTGGTCGCCTTCCTGGCCGAGGGCGCGGGCTGGGACGCCGACCGCCTCGCCGAGGTCGAGCAGGACACCCTGGAGGCGTTGCGGCGGCGCGGCGCGGCGACCACCGTCGAGCTCACCCGTGACGTCCCGGCGCTGCTCGACCAGGTCGTCGTCGCCGCCGGCAAGCCCTACGAGGCCCGGCAGAACGTGTCCAGCCGCATCATCCGCGTGCTGGCCGCGGACGGCCGGATGCGCCGGGGCCGCCCGCTGGGCACGTGGCTGGGCACCCAGTTCCGCTGGGAGCCCGCCACGCCGTGGCCCGAGCTCGACCCGGACCACGCCCGCGCGGAGCTGGCCCGCCGCTGGCTCGCCGCCTACGGGCCGGGCACGGAGGCCGACCTGAAGTGGTGGACCGGCTGGAACCTCGGCCACACCCGCAAGGCCCTGGCCGCCGCGGGCGCGGTCGAGGTGCGCCTGTCCACCGGCACCGGCTACGCCCTGCCCGACGACCTCGAGCCCGTCCCGGAGCCGCGGCCGTGGGCGGCGCTGCTGCCCGCACTGGATCCGACCCCGATGGGATGGCAGGCTCGCGACTGGTACCTGCCCGCCCGGCACCGGCCGCGCCTGTTCGACACCGCGGGCAACGTCGGCCCGACCGTCTGGTGGCACGGCGAGGTCGTCGGCGGGTGGGCCCAGCGCGCCGACGGCGAAGTCGTGTGGGAGCTCCTGCGCGACGTCGGCGCGGACGGCGAAGCGGCGATCGCCCGGGAGGCGGACCGGTTGGCGTCCTGGATCGGCGGGGTGCGCGTGATCCCCCGCTTCCGGACCCCGTTGGAGAAGGAGCTGGCGCGATGATCAGGTTGCGGAGGGTGGACGACGCGGCGGTGGAACGGCTGCTCGGCCTCGCGGTGGCCGACGCGGACCCGGCCGACGTGATGCCGCCGGGCTGGGCGCTGGACCGACCCGACGAGTTCCGCGAGTTCTACCGCGGTTTCGCCGAGGACGCCTACGAGATCGTGCTGGACGACCGCACGGTGGGCATGGCACGGCTGACCGCCAAGGGCGAGACCGGCATGTGGATCGCCCGCTGCGCCCGCGGCCGCGGTGTCGGCCTGGCCGCGCTGCGCCGCGTGATCGAGGAGGCACCCCGGCGCGGCGTCACCACGATCGTCGCCGACACCACCACCGGCAACGTCGCCGCCATGACGGTCCTGCGCAAGGCGGGCGCGACCTTCGAGGTCGACGGCACGCGCGTGTACGCGCGCATCGCGGTGCCCGACGAGCCGTCGCCCGACCTCACCGACACCTGCGAGCTGCTGCTGGCCTACCTCGACCACTACCGCGACGCGGTGCTGCGCAAGATCGACGGCCTGTCCGAGGACGAGCTGCGCACCAGCCGCCTGCCCAGCGGCTGGACGCCGTTGGCCATGGTCAAGCACCTCGCGCACGTGGAGCTGCGCTGGCTGCGGTGGTGCTTCCGCGGCGAGGACGTCGAGCGGCCCTACGGCAACCCGGACGTCGAGCGCGCCGAGTGGGTCGTCGAGGACGGTGACACCACCGACGGCATCCGGGCGTTCTACCTCGACGAGTGCGCCCGGTCGCGGGAGATCGCCGCCGAGTCGGCCCTCACCGACCGCGCCGTGCGCGGGGACCGGCCCGACGCGCCCCGCGCCACGCTGGCGTGGATCCTGTTCCACCTGTTGCAGGAGTACGCCCGCCACGTGGGCCACCTCGACATCGCGCGCGAGCTGAGCGACGGCGTGGTCGGCCGCTGACGTCTCAGGTCTCCGACTTGCGGAGCTTGGCCCGCAGCGCGCGGCGGGCGACCGGGCCGAGGTCCTCCACCACGTCCACGAGCACCGCGAGTCGGTCCAAGGCGTCGAGCGCGGCGTTCGCGCCCGCGGGGTCGACGCCCTCGAACAGCTCCAGCCCGATGAACCCCGCGCACACCGCCCGGGCCAGCCCGGCGGTGTCCACCAGGCCGCCGACCGGCGAGCCGGTCAACAGCCGCTCCAGCACGCGCTCGACCGGCCGGATCCACAGCCCGAGCGCGGCCGACGTCGCCTTGGCCAGCTCCGGGTCCGCCTGCGCGCCGGCCAGCAGTTGGGCGAGCACCATGACGTTGCCCAGCGACCGCTCCTCGGCGTGCAGGCGACGGCCCAGGTCCAGCAACTGGCGCAGGTCGGCGACCTCGTCCAGCCGGGCCGCGAACGCCGCGACCCTGGCTTCGGTCGCGGCCAGGCACGCCGCCTCCAGCAGCTCGTGCACGCTGCCGAAGTGGTAGAAGACCAGGGCCTGGTTGACGCCCGCGGTGGCGGCGATCGAGCGGGCCGACGTGCCGGTGATGCCGTGCCGCCGGATCGTCTCGATCGCGCCGTCGATCAGTCGCTGTCGGGTGTCGCCCATGCCATCACGGTAGGGGCGAGGCCGCCCGGTCCCGCTCCCGGCGTGCGCACAGGTACGGGCGGGCCAGGACCAGGGCGGTCGCGGTGAGGCCGATCCCGGCGAACACCGGCGCGAGGTGGCCCGCGTCGGTGTAGCCGATCACGCCGTGCACCACGACCGCGGGCAGGAACCCGGCGGCCGCGGCCACCGCCAGCGACCACCACACCCAGGACTCGCCCCGCCGCCAACCCCACGCGCCCAGCAGCGTGATCGCCGCGGCCGCCGACATCACCACGCCGCCGAGGCCCGCCCGGTCGTGCGCGATGAACGCCGTCAGCCGCGCGTTGGCCTCGTCCAACACCTCCGGCCCGACGCCCAGGAACACCAGGTCGCTGGGCACGAACACGTCCGACAGGCCGACCACCGACACCACCGCGCCGCCGACGAACAACCCGACTCCCGTGCACACCAGCAGCAACTGCCCGACCAGCGCCCGCCGCCGTTCGCGTTCGGGCCCGTCCGGGCAGGGCGTCCACCGCGGGTCGTCCGGTCGACGCCGGGTCGCGGCCAGGAACATCGGGAACAACACCACCGCGGCCGCGGTGTGCAACGGCTCCACGAACCCGGAGCCGAGGAAGTACAGCACCGTCGGGAACCCGATCCACCCCGACACCAGCAACGCCTCGCGCGCCCACGGCCGTCCCGCCCGGATGCCGCCGACCGCCAACCCCACGTAGAGCGCGCCGATGGCGACCATCGCGCCCGCCATGGTGATCCGGTCGTGCTGGAGGAAGTGCACCAGGTGGTGGTTGATGCCGTGCAACCGGTCCACGTCCGCGCCAAGGAAACCGCGGTCGTACCACAGCAGCACCGGGCCGAGCGTGATCGCGGCGGCGCCCAGCCCCGCGGCGACCATGCCCAGGCCCATCAGCAGGCCCCACCACCACGCCGGCCACCGTCGCGGATCCCACCCCACGTCACGCACCGAGGGAGCTGGGCGCGTCGGCGTCGCCGCCTCGACCACGCGGGAGAACCACCCGGGACCGGCGTGCACCAGCACCTCCGGCGTGGCCAGCACCACCTTCGCCGGGTCCGCCAGGGCGTCGACCGCGCGGGCCGGCGACGTCGCACGCAGGTGGACCACATCGGGGTCGGCCCCGACGCGCACGGCGTCGACGTGGGGCGACAACGCGCCCGCCACGTCCGGCCCCGTCGCCCGCACCACCACCGGCACGCGCCGACCCCTCGCGGCCACGCGCACCGCGCGGACGTCCGCCGGCCCGACCGGCCCGACCTCGACCACTCCCGCGCCCAGCAGCGGCAACGCCCTCACCGCGGCCCACGCCACCTCAGGCGGCACCACCGCACCGAGCCGGCTGCGCACCGCGACACCGGCCACCGAACCGGCCAGCCACGACGGCGCGTGCCGGTGCCCCAACACCCAGGACACCGCCCGACCGCCACCGGGCGACGACCCGACGACCGCCAACGCCCGCAGCGCCACCCGCCGCGACCGACTCGTGCCCAGCAGCGCGGCGGCGATCCCGCGCAGCGGGTGGTAGGTCCAGTCAGGCACGGCGAGCCCGTCCTTGCCGATGACGTCCGTCGCCACCATCCGGCAGCACGGGCGGCGTCCAGCCCAGGACCGGGCCCATGGCCCGCAGGGTCGCCCCGGCGGGCGTCAGCCGCGCCGCCAGGTCCCGGACCGCCACCGCCGGCGGCCACGACCAGCGGGCCACCCGGCCCAACCTCGCCGAACGGCGGGCGACCGCCCGCGTGCGAGGCCCGCGCGACCGGTCGTAGCGGGCCAACGCCGACTCGACCGTGCCCGCCGACCCCAGGCACGCGGCGAGCACCACCGCGTCCTCCAACGCCTGCCCCGCGCCCTGTCCCAGGGCCGGGTCCATCGCGTGCGCCGCGTCACCCACCAACGCCACCCGGCCGCGCACGTACGTGGCCAACGGCGGCAGCACGTGCACGTCGTGCCGCACCACACCGCCCTCCGGCACCGCCGCGAGCAGCGCGGGCACCGGGTCCGGCCACCCGCCGAACCGGCGGCACACCGCCTCCCGCTCATCACTCCCACCACCACCGGCGGGCACGGCCGCGGTCCCGAAGCAGTACCACCGCCCACCCGACAGGGCGGTGAACCCGAACCGCTCACCGCGACCCCAGACCACCGCACCCTCCGACGGCCCGTCCACCGGCTCGGTGATCATGCGCCACGCCGTGTACCCCGCGTAACGCGCGCCGCTCGCCTCCGGCCACCACCGCCGCCGCACCCCGCTGTGCACGCCGTCGGCCCCCACCACCACGTCCGCCCGGACCACGCCGTCCCGGTGCTCGACGGCGACGCCCTCACCGTCCGCCCGCACCCCGACCACCTCGTCACCGGACCGCAGGCACCCCGGCGGCACCGCCTCGGCCAACACCCGGACGAGGTCCGCCCGGCGCAGCACCACCAGCGGCAGGCCGTGACGCCGCGCGACCTCGGCGTTGTCCACCCGCGACAACCACCGACCGGACCGGTCGCGCACACCGCCCGCCGTCTCCACCGCGCCCAGCGCCCGCACGCGGTCCGCCACCCCGAGCGCCTCCAGCGCGCGCAACGCGTTCGGCCACAGCGACAGCCCCGCGCCCACCTCGCCGAACCCGGCCGAGCGCTCGAACACCACCGCCCGCCACCCGACCCGGCACAACGCCACCGCCGCCGCCAGGCCACCGATGCCGCCACCCACCACGACCACGGTCCGCTCGACCACCGGCCACCCCCCGATTTGAGCGAGTGCTCAAATCGCAGGGTAGCCAGATTTGAGCGAGTGCTCAACACACCGCTCAGGACAGCGAACCCACCACCACGGTCGCCGACAGCTCCTCGTCCGACACCACCTCGGCGCGCAACCCGCCCCGCGCGAACGCCTCGACCGTGCCCGACGCCTGCCGCGCCCCCGTCTCCACCAACAACCGCCCACCCGGCGCCAACCACCGCGCCGCACCCGCGATCACCCGCCGCTGCACGTCCAGACCGTCCACCCCACCGTCCAACGCCACCAGCGGCTCGTGCTCACGCGCCTCCGGCGGCATCATCCCGATCGCCCCGGTCGGCACGTACGGCGCGTTCGCCACCAGCACGTCCACCCGACCCGCCAACGACACCGGCAACGGCTCGTACAGATCACCCTCGTACACCCGACCCGCGCCCACGTTGCGCCGAGCACACGCCACCGCCGCCGCATCCACGTCCACCGCGTGCAACTCCACCCCCGGCACCCGATCGACCACCGCGGCCCCCACCGCACCCGACCCGCAACACAGGTCCACCACCACCCCACCCGGCCGCAGCACACCCACCGCCACCCGAACCAGGAACTCCGTGCGCCGACGCGGCACGAACACACCCGGCTCCAGCACGACCCGCAACCCGCAGAACTCCGCCCACCCCACCACGTGCTCCAACGGCAACCCGGACACCCGCCGCGCCGTCAACAGCTCCAACTCCTCCGGACCACGCGCGGCCTCCACCAACACCCGCGCCTCGTCCTCGGCGAACACACACCCCGCCGCACGCAACCGCGCGACCACATCAAGATCCATCACGACGAACGCCTCTCGCGCCGAAAACCCCGCGGGCGCCCCTCACACCGCCACGACGCGGCCGGGAGCGACCCGATGCACACCAGCGAAAATGGGTCCCACCTCCCTCGTCCGCGCCAACCTCCACACCGTATCCCACCACCGGACGACCGACGTCCGGATCCCTGAGGCAACCCCGTCGCACCGACGAACGACGATCAAGTCGTGCGGGCAGCAGGCGACACGGGGACCGTGCTCGACGCCGAGTTCGAGATCGAGCCGGACGGCGACCGACTCGCGTTGATCATGAGGAGTGCCGGCGGGAGGTCGAGCGGATCGCCCAACGGCCGCAACTCGCAGTACAAACGCACACGGGAACTGCTGCCCGGCCGACTCCGCGACCACCGGGCAGTGTTGGAAAGCGGAATCGTCGACTCCACCAGGGTCCAGCACCTGACGGGACCTCAGCCCCCACCGGCACGCGCCACCGCCGCCTCCACACCGTCCAGCAGCACCTCCAACCCCGTCGCGAAGTTCCGCGCCGCGTCCCGCTCCAGGTACGGCACGCACTCCTCCCCCTCCACCACCGGCGGCTCCTCCGCGCCCAACCACGCCGACAACGGAAACCGCTCCGCGAAGTCCGGGGCCACCTCCTCGAACACCCCCGACCGCGCGAACCACCACTCCTCGTCGGTCAGCCCCGTCTCCCGCGCCGCGCGCCGCGCCTCCGCGATCACCCCCGCCGCACCGCGCACGAACTGCACCACCGCGCCCACCACACCCCGCAACACCGACGACCCCAACCCCGTCGGCCGCAGGATCCGCAGCAGCGCCTCCACCATCGCGAACTCGTTCGGCCCCAGCACCGGCCGCGCCTGCGACACCTGCAACGCCCACGGGTGCGCCAGGTACAACTCCCGCGCGTCCCGCGCCCACGCACCCAACGCCGCACGCCACCCCGCGTCCAGCGGGTACTCCGACGGCATCTCCCCCAACACCCGATCGTACATCAGGTCCAGCAACTCAGCCTTGCTCGGCACGTACGTGTACAACGCCATCGCCGACCGCCCCAACCGCTCACCCACCGCGCGCATCGACAACGCCGCCATGCCGTCCCGGTCCGCCACCGCGACCGCCGCGTCCACGATCGCTTCCACCGACAGGCCCGACCCCGACCCGCCACCCGGCGCACGCCACAGCAGCCGCATCGACCGGCCCGCGTCACCCTGCCCGGCGAAGACCGCCACTTGTCACCCCTTTACAGCGTAAAGTACCGTGCCCGCGATCGAACTTTACGGCATAAACAAACCAGGGGGAAGCCAGGCGATGACCGCACCAGCAGACCGCCACGACGTCATCCAGGTCCGCGGCGCGAGGGAGAACAACCTCGCCGACGTGTCCGTCGACATCCCCAAACGCCGACTCACCGTCTTCACCGGCGTCTCCGGCTCCGGCAAGTCCTCCCTCGTCTTCGGCACCATCGCCGCCGAGTCCCAACGACTCATCAACGAGACCTACACCGCGTTCATCCAGTCCTTCATGCCCAGCCTCGGCCGACCCGACGTCGACGCCCTGCGCAACCTCAGCGCCGCCATCATCGTCGACCAGGAACGCATGGGCGCGAACTCGCGCTCCACCGTCGGCACCGCCACCGACGCCCACACCATGCTCCGCATCCTGTTCAGCCGCCTCGGCCAACCCCACGTCGGCACCTCCGGCGCGTTCAGCTTCAACCTCCCCGAAGGCATGTGCCCGACCTGCGAAGGACTCGGCCGCGTCTCGAAGGTCGACGTCGACCACCTCGTCGACCGCACCAAGTCCCTCAACGAGGGAGCCATCACCGTCCCCGGCTTCACCGTCGACAACTGGTACGTCCAGACCTACGTGCAATCCGGCTTCTACGACCCCGACAAGAAGCTCCAGGACTTCACCGAAGAGGAATGGGACGCCTTCCTCAACCGCGACACCACCAAGGTGAAGATCGGCAAGACCAACGTCACCTACGAAGGCCTCCTGGTCAAAGTCCAACGCCTCTACCTCGGCAAGGACCGCGAATCCCTGCAACCCCACCTCCGCGCCTTCGTCGACCGCGCCGTCACCTTCACCTCCTGCCCCACCTGCCGCGGCGCCCGACTCAACGCCGCCGCCCTCTCCTCCAAGATCGACGGCCTGAACATCGCCGACTGCTCCACCATGCAGATCAGCGACCTCGCCGACTGGGTCGCCAAGATCACCGAACCCTCCGTCGGCCCCATGCTCACCACCCTCAAGGAACTCCTCGACAACCTCGTCGAGATCGGCCTCGGCTACCTCAGCCTCGACCGACCCGCCGCCACCCTCTCCGGCGGCGAGGCCCAACGCGTCAAGATGGTCCGCCACGTCGGCTCCGCCCTGACCGACGTCACCTACGTCTTCGACGAACCCACCGTCGGCCTGCACCCCCACGACATCCAGCGCATGAACGACCTCCTGCTCCGCCTGCGCGACAAGGGCAACACCGTCCTCGTGGTCGAGCACAAGCCCGAGACCATCGCCATCGCCGACCACGTCGTCGACCTCGGCCCCGGCGCGGGCGTCAACGGCGGCCACATCACGTTCACCGGCACGGTCGCCGGACTGCGCGCCTCCGACACCCTCACCGGCCGCCACCTCGACCACCGCGCCCGCCTGCGCGACCAGGTCCGCACACCCACCGGCCACCTGCCCATCACCGGCGCGAACCTGCACAACCTCCGCGACGTCGACGTCGACATCCCCCTCGGCGTCCTGACCGTCGTCACCGGCGTCGCGGGCTCCGGCAAGAGCTCCCTCATCCACGGCTGCCTCGGCCGCCGCGACGACGTCGTCACCGTCGACCAGGCGCCCATCCGCGGCTCACGACGCTCCAACCCCGCCACCTACACCGGGCTGCTCGACCCGATCCGCACCGCCTTCGCCAAGGCCAACGGCGTCAAACCCGCCCTTTTCAGCGCCAACTCCGAAGGCGCCTGCCCGAAGTGCAAGGGCATCGGCCTGGTGTACACCGACCTCGCGATGATGGCCGGCGTCGCGTCCGTCTGCGAGGAGTGCGAGGGCAAGCGGTTCACCGCCGAAGTACTCACCCACAAGCTGCGCGGCCGAGACATCAGCCAGGTGCTCGGCATGTCCGTCACCGAGGCCCGCGAGTTCTTCACCGAGAAGCAGGCCAGGGCGATCCTCGACCGCCTGGTCGACGTCGGCCTCGGCTACCTCTCCCTCGGCCAGCCGCTCACCACCCTCTCCGGCGGCGAGCGGCAACGGCTCAAGCTCGCCATCCACATGGCCGAGAAGGCGTCGACCTACGTCCTCGACGAGCCCACGACCGGCCTGCACCTCGCCGACGTCGACCAGCTGCTCGGCCTGCTGGACCGCCTCGTGGACGACGGCAACACCGTCATCGTGATCGAGCACCACCAGGCCGTCATGGCGCACGCCGACTGGATCATCGACCTCGGTCCCGGCGCCGGGCACGACGGCGGCCGGGTCGTCTTCACCGGCACGCCCGCCGACCTGGTGGAACACGCCTCCACGCTGACCGCCCAGCACCTGCGCGCCTACGTCGGACGCTGACCTTCTTGGTCGTTTTTTGTGGGAAGTCTTCCTTCGGTGCTCGGTCGAGTGCCGGAGGAAGACTTGTTTTAGTCAACACTGAAGTTATTAAGCGTTTTGACCACCGGGGCGGGGCTCACCCGATCAGGTCCACTGTTCGGAATGCCGCAGGTCGTTCCCACTGGCGGCCGATTGTCCGACCCCTGGCGGTCCTCTAACGTTCCCGATCACGTCCGCGCGAACGTGATCGCAGAACCTCCACTCCCCCGGCCGCCCCGTGCCGCTACGGGTCGGCCGCAACCCCTGCACGAGGGAGAACCCTGCAATGGGAGACGTTCGCGGATCCAGAAGAGCCCTGATCGCGTTAGCCGCGGTCGCGGCGACCGCCACGGCGCTGGCCACCGGCGCCACACCCGCCGCGGCCGAAGGCGACATCCTCGGCGCGAGCAACCCGACCGCCATCAAGGACAGCTACATCGTCGTCTACAACCAGCTGTCCACCCAGAGCGTCGACGCGCTCACCGCCGACCTCAGCGCCAAGTACGACGCCAAGGTCGACTTCACCTACCGCCACGCGCTCAAGGGCTTCGCCGGCACGCTGTCCGAACGGGCCGCGCGCCGGCTGGCCGCCGAGCCCGGCGTGGCCTACGTCCAGCAGAACGGCGAGGTCAAGGCCACCGCGACCCAGCCGAACCCGCCGTCGTGGGGCCTGGACCGGATCGACCAGCGCGACCTGCCGCTGGACTCGTCCTACACCTACCCCAGCGACGGGACCGGCGTCACCGCCTACATCATCGACACCGGCATCCGGACCACGCACTCCGACTTCGGCGGCCGGGCGTCCTGGGGCACCAACACCGTCGACAGCAACAACACCGACTGCAACGGCCACGGCACGCACGTGGCGGGCACGGTCGGCGGCACGGCCCACGGCGTCGCCAAGGGCGTGCGGCTGATCGCGGTCAAGGTGCTCAACTGCTCCGGCTCCGGCTCGTTCGCAGGTGTCGCCGCGGGCATCGACTGGGTCACCGGCCACCACACCTCGGGCCCGGCCGTGGCGAACATGAGCCTCGGGGGCCAGGGCAGCGACCCGACCGGCGAGGCCGCGGTCCGCAACTCGATCGCCGACGGCGTGACCTACGCGATCGCGTCGGGCAACTCCAACGCCGACGCGTGCAACTTCACCCCGGCCCGCGTCGCCGAGGCCATCACGGTGAACGCCTCCACCAACACCGACGCCCGCGCCTCGTTCTCCAACTGGGGCACGTGCACGGACATCTTCGCGCCGGGCCAGAACATCACCTCGGCGTGGATGACCAACGACACCGCGACCAACACCATCAGCGGCACGTCCATGGCGGCGCCGCACGTGGCGGGCGGCGCGGCGGTCCTGCTCGGCGCCACCCCGTCGTTGACGCCCGCGCAGGTGGCGAGCGCGATGATCACCAACTCCACCGCGAACAAGATCAGCGGTCCGGGCACGGGCTCGCCGAACCGGCTGCTGTTCGTCAACACCGGCGGCGGCCCCGGCCCCGGCACGCCGTCGATCACCCCGCCCGGCAACCAGACCGGCAGCGTCGGCACGGCCACCAGCCTGCAGCTCAAGGCGTCCGGCGGCACCCCGCCGTACACGTGGTCGGCCACCGGCCTGCCGCCCGGCCTGACCATCGCCGCCGGTACGGGCCTGATTTCCGGCACGCCCACCACGGCGGGCTCCTACACCGTCACCGCCACGGTGACCGACAGCGCGGGCAAGTCCGCGAGCACCACGTTCACCTGGACCGTCAACCCGCCCGGCGGCTCGTGCACCGCACCCGGTGAGAAGGCGGTCAACGGCGGCTTCGAGAGCGGCACCACCGGCTGGTCCAACGCCACGCACACCATCGCGGCGTGGACCGGCGAGGGCGCGCCCCGCACGGGCACCCGCTCCTCCTGGATCAGCGGCTACGGCTACAGCAACACCGAGACGCTGACCCAGACCGTCACCATCCCGGCGGGCTGCGCCAACACGACGCTGTCGCTGTGGCTGAAGATCAGCACCGAGGAGTACGAGCCGGCGGTGTTCGACACCTTCACGGTCTCGGTGGCGGGCACCACGCTGGCGACCTACACCAACCTCAACCCCTCGGGTTACGAGGTGCGCACCTTCAACCTGGGCGCGTACGCGGGCCAGACCGTCGCGATCAGCTTCACGGGCACCGAGGACTGGTCCTACCAGACCTCGTTCGTGCTGGACGACGTCTCGGTGAACGCCGCCTGAGCCGACCCGTGGGGGAGGTCCGGTCACCGGCCCTCCCCCACGGGCCTCACCTCAGCAGGCGATGGGCGAGGAGCCGATCGCCACGTCGTCGTACCAGAGGGTGTTCGCGCCGTCGCCGTAGCTCTCCCAGCCCAACCGCAGGTCGGTGACGGCGGGCCGCCAGTTGGTCTTGCGCAGCCACTGCGAGTCGATGTCGGGCGTGGACACGCCGTCGGCGACCAGGCCCTCGACCACCGAGCCGTTCAGCGAGGTGGAGAGCCGGCCCGCCGGGTCGACGGTGAACTGCACGCAGTTCCACTGGCCGGTGGGCAGCGGCTTGCTCTTGGACACGCCCGTCGGGCTCTGCTCCGGCAGGGTCGCGTCGTCGGACTCGCGGTTCCACTGCAACGCCGAGCTCTGGCCGCCCATCCGCAGGTCCTTGCCGCCGTCGGCGGAGTCCTTCATCGCCATGAACGTCACGTGCTGCTGCGGGAGCGCCGTGGTGTGGCGGACGTAGAACCGGCCGTGGACGGTGCCGGTGCCGGTGAGCGGCGTGCCGAAGAAGATGTGGTTGCAGTAGCCGGACGCGCCGTTGACCCGCACCGACTTGCGGCCGCTGTGCGCGACCGAGCTGTCGATGGCGACCGAGCCCTGGCCCGTGCAGTTGGCCGCGCCGACGGTCCAGCGGCCGGTCGGGGTGGCCCCGGTCTGCTGCTCGAAGTCGTCGCACACCGCCGCCGTGCCGCAGCCGACCGGCACGGTGGACGTGGTCGTCGTCGTGGACGTGGTCGTCGTGGTCGTGGTGGTGAACGTGTCGGTCGGCCACGTGGACGTGGTCGTCGGGCCGTCACCGCTGCACGAGACGCCGTTGAACGCGAAGTCGGTCGGCACCGCGTTCGTGCCGCTGTAGGTGGCCTGGAAGCCGAATTGGGCGCTCGCGCCCGTGCCCAGCGACCCGTTCCACGGCATGTTGGACGCCGTCACCACGGCGCCGGACTGCTTCACGTCGGCGCTCCAGCCGGAGCTGACCGACTGGTTCCCGGCGAACGTCCAGGTGAGCTTCCACGAGGTGACCGGAGCGGACTGGTTGGTCACGGTCACGTTGGCGGTGAACCCGGTGGCCCACTGGTTGAGCTTGTAGTCCACGGCGCAGACGGGAGCCGCACCCGCGGTGCTGGTCCCGCCGATCACCACCAAACCGGCTATCGACACCACAGCGGCCACCGCCGCCAGCAGATTTCGCACAACAACCCCTTCGTTGTCGTTTCTGGGAGCGTTCCCAGACACTGACTGTAACGATTCCGTCACCTCAATGGAATACTCCGCCTGCCGCAACGGTCACTCGAACGAAGGCGGCCGGGGCTGATCAGCCGATCACGAGCGCGGACGACGTGCCCAGCTCGTCGAGCTGATGCCGGACGCGTTCGGCGTCGTCGTGGCGTCCTTGTTCACGGTAGAGCTGCCGCGCCTCGCGCCAGGCCACACGCGCCTCCTCGTGCCGGCCGAGGGCCGCGCACGCCTGAGCGATGAGGTCGCGGGCCGTGGCCTCGTGGTAGGCGTCACCGGCGCGGCAGTAGAGGGCGAGGGCCTGTCGGTAGCGGTCGAGCGCCTGGTCGTGCTCTCCGGCCAGGTGGTCGACGTAGCCCAGGTTGCCCAGCGCGTGCGCTTCGCCGATGGCGTTGTGGTGGCGTCGGTGCAGGGCGAGGGCGGCCCGGCAGTGGGTGCGGGCGGTGTCGTGGTCGCCGACCCGGGCCGCGTGCCAGCCAACCTGGTTGAGCACGTCGGCCTCCCACACCGGGTTGTCGTGCCCGGCCACGAGGTCCAGTACCCGTCGGGAGTGCTCCAGGGCCTGCCGGTAGTCACCGCTCCGCTCCGACGCCCACGCGAGGTAGTAGCGGATGTGGCCCTCGTGCAGGAGGTCGTGGTGGCGTTCGGCCAAGGCCAGCGCCCGGTGCAGGTGCTCGGTGGCTTCCGCGTGGCGGCCCAGGTCGGCGTACGCGCCGCCCAGGTGTCGGTGGATGACGGTGTGGGCGGTGGGGTCGCTCACGTGAGCGGCGGCGTCCAGCGCCGCCTGCCACGCGGCCAGTTCGTCGCGCCGGCGTCCCCTCCGGGTGTGGAAGGTGCTCAACGCCCAGGCGATCTGCCACACCGCGTGGTGATGTTCGCCGGCGGTGTCCTGGGCGGCGAGCAGGTTGGGGTGCTCGGTGTCGAACCAGGCCAACGCGGCGGGCACGTCCGGCAGCGGCTGGGGTCGGACGCCCGGCGCCGGCGGGTCGAGCCGGACGGGCAGGCGGTGCCGGTACAGCAGGCGGTCGGCGGCGTGAGCGGTGTGGACGTAGAAGTCGAGCACCCGCCGCAGTGCGGCCTGCCGCACTTCTTCGGGCAGGAGGGCCGCGACGGTGGTGGCCCAGGTGCGGACCAGGTCGTGCATCCGGTGGCGGCCGGGGGCGTCCTGGATGATCAACGACGCCTGTTCGAGCGCTCGCAGCGCGGTCCGGGTGTCGTTCGGGGGCAGGTCGAGGAGGCAGGCCGCGGCGGGGAGGCCGATGTCGGGCCCGGGTGCGGTGCTCAGCAGCGCGAACGCGGTGGCCTGGTCGGCGGTGAGGGCGCGATGGGACCAGGAGAGCACGGCGGGCAGGCTCGCGACCGGGTCGCCGTCGTCGAGCGCGTCCAGTCCGCTGTCGCGCAGCTCGGCCGCGAGGGCGGCGAGGGGCAGGTGCGGGTGGGTGTCGGCGCGGCCCGCGATGATGCTCAACGCCAACGGGAACCCGCCGCACGAGCGCACCAGGTCGGCCACCGCGACGGGTTCGGCGTCGACCCTCGCGGGGCCGAGCCGGGCGGTGAGCAGGCGGCGTGCCTCGGCGTGGTCGAGGACGGGCAGGGCCAGCAGGCGCGCGCCGTGGCCGGTGACCAGGCCGGGCAGGCGGTTGCGGCTGGTGACCAGCACGGCGCAGGAGGCCGTGCCGGGCAGCACGGGGACGACCTGGGCGGTGTCGGCGGCGTTGTCCAGCACCAGCAGCACCCGCTTCTCCGCGACCAGGCTGCGGAACAGGGCGGCCTGGGCGTGCGCGTCGACCGGGACGCGACCGGGCTCGACGCCGAGCGCGTCGAGGAACCCGCGCACGGCCACCGCCGGGTCCAGCGGCGGCCCGTCCGGGCTGAACCCGCGCAGGTCGACGAACAGCTGCCCGTCCGGGAAGCGGTGGGCGTTGCGGTGCGCCCAGTGCAACGCCAGCCAGGTCTTGCCGATGCCACCCGGGCCGGCGATGACCGCGGTCGTGGCGTCGCCGGCGGTGGTGGTCAGCGTGGCCAGTTCGCTCGCGCGGCCGGTGAAGTGCGACGGCGCGGCGGGCAGTTGCCGGGGCACCGGGCGCGGGACGACCCGCGCGGGCTCGGTCACGGTGAGCGCGACGTCGGCGGTGAGGATGGCCTCGTGCAGCGCTCGCAGCTCGGCACCGGGATCGGCGCCCAGCTCCTCGGCCAGCCGTGCCCGCACCACGTGGTAGTGCGCCAGGGCATCGGCCTGGCGGCCGCTGCGGTACAGCGCCAGGAGGTACTGCGCGGCGACCCGTTCGTCGAGGACGTGCTCGCGGGCGCGGGCAGCGAGGACGGGCAGCACGTCGGCGTGCCGGCCGGCCCGCAGCGCCAGGTCGGTGTGGTCCAGCTCGGCGCCCCGGCGGCGCTGCTCCAACGACTCCCGGACGGCGTTGATCCAGGGCGTGTCCAGCCCGGTGAACGGCTCCCCGCGCCACAGCGCCAGCGCCTGCTCCACCGCGGCCGACCCCGCCGCCGGGTCGGGCGTGCTCGGGGCGTGGGAGAGCAGGCGGTGGAACCGGTGCAGGTCCACCGCGTCCGGGTCGACCTCGAGTACCCAGCCGCCCGAGCGGCGCACGATGGTCACGTCCGGCAGCTCGGACAGCACTCGGCGCAGCCGGGACAGGTAGGCGTACAGGGTCGCGCGGCCCTTCGCCGGTACGCGTTCGCCCCAGGCCCGGTCCAGCAGTCGGTCAGCGCCGACGACCTGGTTCGCGTCGACCGCGAGCGCCACCAGGACGCACTGCTGCCGGGCGTGCCCGACCTCGACCAGCCGAGCGCCGGCCCGCGCCCGGACCGGGCCCAGCACCAACAACTCCCCCACTACCGCGTTCCCCTCACCGGCGGCGGATCCCTCCCGGTCCACCGATAGCAGGACCACCTGCCGTTCTCGGGATCTTCACGAGCTTCTTACCCGGACGGCGCATCGGCACCGAGCACGGTCACGGTGCCGCGGCCGCCGTCCACCCGGAGGCGGTCGCCGGTGGTGATGCGGGTGGTGGCGTTGCCGCAGCCGACGACGGCCGGGATGCCCAGCTCGCGGGCGACGATGGCGGCGTGCGACAGCGGCGCGCCGACGTCGGTGACCACGGCGGCGGCGCGGGGGAACAGCGGCGTCCAGCCGATGTTCGTCACCGTGGTCACCAGGATCTCGCCCTGCTCCAGGTCCGCGCCGTCGGCGACGTCGCGGATCACCCGCGCCACGCCCTCCACCACGCCCGCCGCACCGGGGAAGCCGGACACGTCGTCGCCGAGGGGCGCGGCGCAGGCGTCGTGGACGTCCACCCGGCGGTTCGGGTCGGCGGCCCACGCCTCGGGGTCGAACCGGCCGCGGATCACCGTCGGGTACGGCGGCAGCGCGCGGTAGCGGTCGTAGGCGGCCCGGCGCGCGGGCACCGCCGCCAACGGCGTCTCGTCGCCCGCCAGGACGCGCAGCGTCTCCTCGATCGGCAGGAAGAACACCGCGTCGCCGTGCCCGGTGACCTCGCCCGCCCGCACCAGGAACGCCCGCAGCACGGCGAACGTCCGGGCGAACTCCGACCGCGCCCGTTCCCGTTCCCGGGCCAGCGCGGTGAGCCGGTCGACCCGGCGGCGCAGGCGCGCGACCTTGCCGGGGTGCGCGGCCCGCAACCGCCCCCACGCCGCGTCACGCACGGCGGCCTGCCTGGCCAGCAGCTCCTCGGGATCGATGCCGATGTCGTCGCACCGGGGCCACCCCGGGTCCTCGGCGGGGCGCGGCGCGGACACCTCGAACTCGTCGGCGAACCGGTGCCCGTACTGCCGCGCGTACTCCTCGCGGGTGATCTCGCCGCGCCGGAGCCGGGCCAGGCCGAGCACCGGGCCCAGGCTCTCCAACTCCCCCGCCGCGCCGTGCGCGCCGGTCAACAACGCGGTCGTGTCGTCCTCCCCCACCAGCACCACCAGCTTGCGGCGCAGCTTGACCGACGACATGGAGCCGGTGCGCGCGCCGGAGTCGAACACCTTCGCGTCCACGTGCAGCACCTCGTCCACATCGGACTCCCACAGCGCCAGCAGCTCGGCGGGCGTGGCGGCGGCGCGGAAGGCGGCGTGCAGGCGTTCGGCCCGGGCGGGCGCGGAGGCCAGCAGGCCGTCGATCTTCGCCCGGAACTCGCGGCCCTGCCGCAGGAACGGCAGGGCCGCGCCGATCGCCGCGCGCAGCACGGCCCAGCGGGACAGCGGCAGCGGTGGCACCTCCACGCCGGCGGGGATGCGGCCGAAGTACAGCTCGACCGCCCGCTGCATGAACCCGCCGCGCGTCAGGCCGAGCGCCTGGCCGACGGCCAGCGCGGCGCTGAGGTCGAGGTAGAACCGGCCGCCGATGTTGCCCGACGTCGGGTGCCCGGCAATCGGCGGCTGGGCGAGCGCCCGGGCGAACGACCAGGTCGCGGGCGTCATCACGCTCGGCACGGCCTCGCGCAGGTTCGCGCACGTCCACAGGTAGTCGCCGCGCAGTGAGTCGTTCCAGACCTCGGTCAGCGCGGTGATCGGCCGGGCTTGCAGCACGGCGACCCGATCGCCCGCCACGGCCCACTCGACGTCCACCGGCACGCCGTGCAGCTCCTGGATCCGCGCGCCCAACGCGGCCAGCTCCCGCACCCGTGCGTCGGGCAGCAGCGAGCCGGTCCGGCGCACCCGGCCGTCGGCGCCCACCACGTACTCGTCGGGGGTGACGGACCCGCCGACGAGGGCCTCCCCCAAGCCGGGAGCGGCGTTGACCACGGTCTCCGTGCGGTCGCCGGTGACCGGGTTCGCGGTGAACAGCACCCCGGCGGCCTCGGCGGGCACCATCTGCTGCACCACCACCGCGATCGCCACGTCGGTGATGCCGTGCCGGGCGCGGTAGGCGGTGGCGCGTGCCGTCCACAGCGAGGCCCAGCAGCGCTTGACCGCGGCGAGCACGTCGTCCCCGGACACGTCGAGGAACGTGTCGTGCTGGCCCGCGAACGACAGGTCCGGCAGGTCCTCGGCGGTCGCGGACGACCGCACCGCGACCGGGCCGGGCGGAAGGACCGCGCGGATGGCGTCGGCGACGTCCTCCGGCATGGCGTGGCGTTCGAAGGCGGCGACGATCGCGGCCTCGTCGCCGAGGTCGATCTCCGCTTCGAGCCCCGCGGCGAAGCGGCGGTAGGCGTGCGTGGTCAGGTGGAAGCCGTCCGGCACGGGCAGGCCCGCGGCGGCGAGCCTGGCCAGCGACGCGCCCTTCCCGCCGACGGTCGCCAGGTCGGCGTCGGGGTCGGCGAGCGGCAGCACCAGCGCGGTGGTCCCCATGGACCGATCCTCGCACCGGCGACTACCGAGCGTCGCCGGAACGCGACAAGTGGTTCGCCGGGCGCAGGCCGAGCGCGAGGGTGACGCCGAGGGCCACCGCGCCGACGCAGGCGGCGACGACCAGCGCGGCGACGTGGCCCGCGGCGCCGAACGCCAGGCCGATGACCGCGACGCCGAACGCGCCGGCCAGCTCACGGCTCGCGGTGACGGTGGCCGAGGCGACCCCGGCCGACCGGGCGTCGGCCGCGTCCAGCGCCGCGGTGGTGAGCGGGGTGGTCAACGCGGAGCCGAAACCGACCACCAACAGGCACGCGAGCAGCACCGGCGGGTTCGCCAACGGCATCGCGGCCAACCCGGCCGTCACCGCGCCGAGCCCGCACGCCGCCGTGCGCCACGGGCCGAGCCGGTCGACCAGGGCGGGCACGACCGGCGTGCCCGCGATCACCGCCAAGGCGGCGGGCACGAAGAACAGGCCGGTGCCCAGCGGGGTGAAGCCCTCGGCGCGGTGCAGGTGCAGCGGCAGCACGAACAGCACACCGCTGACCGCCAGCCCCCACAACGCCTGCGCGACCGTGCCGACGACGAACACCGACCGTGCCAACCCCCGCGGGAACAACGGGCGCTCCGACGACCGCTCCACCGACCCGAACAGCACGCACGCCGCGCCCGACAACGCGACCAGCGCACCCACCGGCCCGTCGCCGCCGACGCTGAGCACGGTCGCGGTGACCGTGAAGACGGCCGCCGTCAACGCCGCCGTGGAGCGGATCGGCACCGGTGCCGGCCAGGTGATCCGGCGTGCGGGCAGGCCCGCGGCGGCGAGCACGGCCGCCACCACGCACAGCGGGACGTTGCCGAGGAAGATCCACCGCCAGTGCGCCGCCTCGCTGAGCAGCCCGCCCAACGCGGGCCCGACCGCGAGCGCCGCCGCCAACGCGGCCGTCCACGCCGCCATCGCGGTCCGGCGTCGTGCCGCGTCGAGGGTGGTCCGCAGCAAGGCGGGCCCGGCCGGCACGATCGCCGCCGCGGCCGCGCCCTGGGCGGCCCGCCACAACGCCAACTCCCAGCCGTCGTGCGCCGTGCCGCAGCCCAGCGACGCGGCGGCGAAGCCGAGCAGCCCGACCACCAGCACCCGCCGGTGCCCGAACCGGTCCCCCACCGCGCCCGCCGCCACCATCAGGCTCGCGAACACCAGCATGTAGCCGATCACGGCCCACTGCAGGTCGCGGGTGGACAGGCGGAGGTCGTGGCCGATGGTCGGCAGCGCCACCATCAGGACGCTGTTGTCCAGCGCGGTGACGAAGGCCGCGAAGCAGACCACCGGCACGACGGCGCGGTTCACGTGAGCGCGGACATCAGCATCGGCCAGGACGCCCGCAGCTCCCGTTGCCAGTACTTCCACGTGTGCGTGCCGCCGCCGTAGGCGTTGACGGTGATCGGGATGCCCAGCGACCGCATCCGGGCCACGAAGTCCGGGGAGGTGGTGCCGACGATCGTCTCGAACGGGTCGTAGGACCACCAGTCGGTGTCGAGCGCCCCGCGCAGGCCGTTGCCGTAGGACATGTAGAGCGACAGGCCGCGCAGGTTGGCGGCGAGCTGCTTGGGGTTGTGCGCCGCCCAGACGGCGGGCACCAGGGCTTCGCGGCCCCACGGCCCGTACGGGTCGAGGCCCTCGCGCAGCACGGTGGTGTAGATGAACTGGGGCACACCGAGGAACTGCGTCGACAGCAGGCCGCTGTAGGAGGCGGCGGCCCGGAACATGCCGGGGTGCTTGGCCGCGTAGCCGAACGCGCCCGTGCCGCCGGCCGACAGCCCGGCCACCGCGCGTGCCGTGCCGCCCCGGTAGTCGCGCTCGATCAGCTGCGGCAGCTCGGCGGTGTGGAAGGTCTCCCACCGGGGCGTGCCGCCGCGTCCGCCGTTCCACCAGTCGGTGTACCAGCCGGCGCGACCGCCGTCCGGCATGACGACCAGCACGTCACTGGACGCGGACAGCTCCTCGACGTCGGTCTCCCTGGCCCACGAGGTGTAGTCGTCGCCGACGCCTTGGAGCAGGTACAGCACCGGCCAGGTGCGGGACGCGGTCGGCGACCAGCCCGGCGGGGTGAGGACGCGGACCGGCACCTGCCCACCGATCGCGGGCGAGGACACGGTGAGGTCGACGGTGCGGCCGTCGAGCCACCTCTCGCCGACGACGAGCGCCCCGCCATCGGCCGCGACCGGCGGCGCGGCGTGCGCCGGAACGACCATGAGGACGACCGCGGACAGGGCGAGCAGCAGCACGCGCGACATCAGTTCTCCCGGATTTGTCAGACCTCGCCGGCAAGATCGCGAACAGTGGTCATGAGGCGGGCAGCAGGCCGGCGAGGTAGCGGTCGCGGCAGGCGGCGCGGGAGAGCTTGCCGCTGGACGTCTTCGGCACCGAGCCCGGTTCGACCACCAGCACGTCGCGCACGCGCACGTCGTAGCGCCGCGACACCGCCGCGCGCACCGTGCCCCGGACGCGGGTCTGGTCGACGGCCTCGCGGGGCACCTCGGCGGCGCGTTCGGCGACCACGACCATCGCCTCGCCCTCGTCGGTCGGCACGGCGAACGCGGCGACGTGACCGCGCCGGATCACGTCGTCCGCCTCCTCCACGACCGCCTCCACGTCCTGCGGGTAGTGGTTGCGGCCGTCGACGACGATCAGGTCCTTGATCCGGCCGACCACGTGCAACTGGCCCTCGTGCAGCACGCCCAGGTCACCGGTGCGCAGCCACGGCCCCTCGGGCAACCCGGGCACGTCGAGCCGCGCGCCGAACCCGTCCCCGGCCGACCAGTACCCCGGCGAGACGTTCTCCCCGCACACCCAGATCTCGCCCACCCGGTCGCCGTCGACCGGCGAGCCGGTCGACGGGTCCACGATCGCGAGGTGCTGGTCGACCGCCCTGCCGCAGCCGACCAGCACGCTCGCCCGCTCCGGGTCGTCCGTCGGCACCGCGCGTCCCCTGGCCAGCGCGGCGCGGTCGAACCCGGTGGACGTCGGCCGTGCCGCGGCGGTCACGAACACGGTCGCCTCGGCCAGGCCGTACGACGGGCGCTGGGCGTCCGACCGCAGCCCGCACGGCCCGAACGCCTCCTGGAACCCGGCCAGCGTCGCGGCGCGCACCGGCTCGGAGCCGTTGATCAACGCGACGACACCGCTGAGGTCCAGCCCGGACCGGTCGGCCGCCGACACCCGCCGCACGCACAGGTCGTAGGCGAAGTTCGGCCCGGCGCTGATGACGTGACGTCGCCCGTGCAGGGCGCGCAACCACCGCGAGGGCCGGTAGAGGAACGCGAGCGGGTCCATCAGCACCGCCTCGACGCCGGTCGTCAGCGCCACGCCGACACCGAGCACCAACCCCATGTCGTGGAACAGCGGCAGCCAGCTCACCGGCGCCGCCTCCACGTCCGCCAAGCCGTACGCGGTGAGCGCTTGGCGCACGTTGACCTGGAAGTTCCGGTCGGTCACGACCACGCCCGCAGGGGTGCGCGTGGAACCGGACGTGTACTGGAGGTAGGCCGGGCCGCCGAGCCGCCGCACGGGAGGTTCGGCCGACGGCGGCACGCTGCCGACCACCACCACGTCGAGGTCGAGGGCGACGGGCGCGGCGGTGAGGGCGACCTTCGGCGCGCAGTCGCGCAGGATGCCGTCGAGGCGTTCGCGGTGGCCGTCGCCGGTGATCGGGAACAGCGGCACGGCCGGCACGTCGGCGTACAGGCAGGCGACGAACGCCACCACGTAGTCCAATCCCTGCGGCAGCAACAGCAGCGCACGGTCGCCGGGGGCGCATCGGCGGCGCAGCTCCGCCGCCACGCCACAGGCGCGCGCGTCCAGCTCGGCCCACGTCAGCGACACCGGCACGCCGTCGGGGTGCGCCTCGTGGTCCAGGAACGTGAACGCGGTGCGGCCGGGCCGTTCGCGTGCCCAGCGCCGCACGGCGTCCACGACCGTGCCGGCGGTGGTCGCGGTGACCGTCATGAGCACCCTCTCCTCTGCGCGATGACAAATTCCGAAATAGCTTTTGTGTGGCCGTCACAACTCTTGCCTAAGCGATTTCCAACCAGGTCGGGCGCAGAAGCTACCGGCGAGTACGAGAACTGTCAACGGCTACTTCACACGAAGCCTCGTTAACCCGATCGGCGTATTGTTCACCGACGTTCACCCAGGCCACGATCGGTCTCACTCCGGAGACACCCGGATCGCGGACACTTTCCCCCTGCCTCGCGAATACTTCCCCCGCGTTTTGTGCAAATCACATGAAAGGTGACCCATGAGCGGCCTCGGCACGCCGGCGGAAGCAGAACTCCGCGCGTGGTTGGCGCGCGCTGTCGCGGAACTCGCCGACCTGCCCGGGGGCGAGATGGACCTCGACCAACCCCTGGCCGAGGTCGGCCTGTCGTCGCGTGACGCCGTCGTGCTCGCGGGCGCGCTGGGCGAGTTCCTGGGCGTGCCGCTGCCCGCGACGGTGTTCTACGAGCACCCCACGATCGCCCGCCTGGCCCGCCACCTCGCCGCGCCCGCCCCCGCGGTGGACGCCCGGCTCGTCGGACCGACCGCCGATCCCGTCGCGGTCGTCGGCGTCGGCTGCCGGCTGCCCGGCGGCGTCGACGGCCCCGACCGGTTGTGGGACTTCCTGCGCTCGGGCGGTGACGCGGTCGCGCCCGCACCGCCGGACCGGTGGCCGGGCCTGCCCGACGGCACGCCCCGGTTCGGCGGCTTCCTGGCCGACCTCAAGGGCTTCGACGCCGAGTTCTTCGGCATCGCGCCGCACGAGGCCGCGTTGATGGACCCGCAGCAACGGCTCGTGCTGGAGGTGTCGTGGGAGGCGTTGCACCACGCGGGCATCGCGCCCGACACCCTGCGCGGCACCCGGACCGGCGTGTTCGTCGGCATCTCCACCGGCGAGTACGGCGCGTCGAGCGCGGCCGACCTCGGGCGGGTGGAGCCGTGGACGGCGACCGGTGGCGCGTTGAGCATCGCCGCGAACCGGCTGTCCTACCTGCTCGACCTGCGCGGGCCGAGCCTGGCGGTCGACACGGCGTGCTCGTCGTCGCTCGTCGCGGTGCACCACGCGTGCCAGAGCCTGCGCACGGGCGAGACGGACGCCGCCGTGGTCGCCGGGGTGAACCTGCTGCTCGGTCCAGCCGTGACGCTCACCTTCCACCGCGCGGGCCTGCTGTCGGCCGACGGGCGGTGCAAGCCGTTCGACGCCGCCGCCGACGGCATCGCCCGAGCCGAGGGCTGCGCGGCGGTCGTGCTCAAGCGCCTGTCCGACGCGCGCCGCGACGGCGACCGGGTGCTGGCGGTGATCCGGGGCAGCGGGGTGAACTCCGACGGCCGCTCGAACGGCCTGATGGCCCCGAACCCGCAAGCGCAGGCCGACCTGCTGCGCCGCGTGTACGCCGACGCGGGCGTCGACCCGTCCCTGGTGGACTACGTCGAGGCGCACGGCACCGGCACCCTGCTCGGCGACCCGATCGAAGCGGGCGCGTTGCGCGACGTGCTCGTGCCGGACGCGGCGGCACGGGCCGACCGGCCGTTGCTGCTCGGGTCGGCGAAGTCGAACTTCGGCCACGCCGAGTCGGCGGCCGGGGTGATCGGGCTGGTCAAGGCGGTGCTGGCGGTGCGGCACGGCGAGGTCCCGCCGAGCCTGCACTTCCGCGCGCCCAACCCGCACATCGACTTCACCGGGCTGCGCGTGGTGACCGAGCCGACGCCCTGGCCCCGCTACTCGGGCCGCGTCACGGCCGGTGTGTCGTCGTTCGGGTTCGGCGGCACGAACGCGCACGTGGTGCTGGAGGAACCTCCCGCTCCCGACCCGGTGGACCGGCCCGACGGACCGGCGTTCCTGGTGGTGCCGGGCACGTCAGAGGAACGCGTGCGGCGGCACGCGTCGCAGTTGGCGCGCTGGCTGTCCACCACGCACGCCGACCTGCACGAAGTGGGCGCGACGCTGGCACGGCGGCGTGGGCGCGAGCCGCACGCGGCGGTCGTCACCGGAGCCGACCGGGACGCCGTGGTCGCCGGGCTGCGCGCGGTGGCGTCCGGGGACCACCCGGTGAGCCGGGCGCGACGGCGGACCGGCGCGGTGTGGGTGTTCTCCGGGTACGGCTCGGGCTGGGCGGGCATGGGACGTCGGCTGCTCGCCGCCGAACCGGTGTTCGCGGCGGCGGTGGACGAGGTGGACCGGCTGATCGCGCCGCACTCGGTGCGGGCGTTGCTCCAGACGCCGTCGCACGCCCTGGGCGACGGGCAGATCGCCTTGTTCGGCGTGCAGGTGGCGCTGGCCCGGCTGTGGGAGTCGCGCGGGATGCGCCCGGCCGCCGTGATCGGGCAGTCCGCCGGCGAGGTCGCCGCGGCCGTCGTGAGCGGCGCGTTGTCCCTGCCGGACGCCGCGCTGGTGATCACCACCCGCGCCCGGCTGCTGGACGTGGTCGACGCGTCCGGTGACGGCGGCATGGCGGCGGTCGAGCTGCCCGCCGAGGAGGTGGACGACCCGGCGCTGTCGGTGGCGGTGCACGCGGCACCACGCCGCTGCACCGTGTCCGGCCCCGCCGACCGGCTCGCCGCGCTGGTCGCCCGCGTCGAGGCCGACGGGGGTGCGGCGCGGGTCCTGCCGCTGCGCACCAGCGGCCACTCCCCCGCCGTCGAGCCGGTCCTGGCCGAGTTGGCGTCCGCGCTGCGAGGCGTCACCGGACGGCCCGGTGACGTGCCGCTGTACGGGACGGTGCTGGCCGACCCGAGGCACGCGCCGCCGTTCACCGCCGACTACTGGGTCGCGCACATGCGCCGGCCGGTCCGGTTCACCCAGGCCGTGACCGCCGCGCTGGAGGACGGCCGCACCGCGTTCCTGGAGGTCTCGCCGCACCCCGTGGCGCTGCCCGCGATCGCCGAGCACGCGCCCGACCTGGTGCTGGTGGGCTCGCTGCGCCGGGACACCGACGACGTGGCCACCTTCCACGACAACCTCGCGTCGCTGCACCTGCACGGACTCGGCCCCGCCCACCACGTCACCGACGTGCCGACCGCGCCCTGGGAGCACCGACCGCACTGGACCGCTCCCCCGCCCCGCCGGGCCGGGCACCCGCTGCTCGGCGACCACGTCGAGCTGCCCGACGGCACGCACGCGTGGCAGTCCGACGTGGGCCTGGCCGCGCTGCCCTGGCTGGGTGAGCACCGGGTGCAGGACACCGCCGTGCTGCCCGGCGCGGCCTGCGTGGAGCTCGCGCTGGCCGCCGGCGCGAGGGCCGTGGCCGGTCCGCTGTCCGTGCGGGACGTGGTGTTCGAAGCGCTGCTGCCCCTGGCCGACGAGGTCGCGCTGAGCACCACGTTCCGGGACGGACGCGTCGAGGTGCACGCCAAGACCGCCGACGGGTGGGTGCGGCACGCGACCGCGACCATCGTCCCCGCCGAGGAACCCGGCCCTCCCCCACCGGTCCGCGGTGGACTGCGGCCGGTCGGCCTGTACGACCGGTTGGCCGAGGTGGGGATGCACTACGGGCCGGTGTTCCGGGGCGTCCGGTCGGCCCGTGCGGGCGTGGGCGTGGCGAGCTGCATCCTGGACCGGCCCGAAGGCCCGGACCGCGCGCTGCGGCTGCCGCCGACGCTGCTCGACTCGTGCCTGCACGCCCTGGCCGCCGCCGCGCTCGACCTCGCCGCCGGCGGGCCGTACCTGCCGGTCGGCATCGGTGCCGTGCGGCTGCACGGAGACCCCCGGCGGGCGCACCGCTGCGAGGCCGTGATCGGCGACAGCGGCGGCGGTGGGCTGACCGGGTCGGTGTGGTTGTACGACGACGCCGGCACGCTGCTGCTGGAGGTGGTGGACGTCCGGGTGCGACCCGCGTCCGCGGTGTTGTCCGGGCTGGCGCTGGAGGCCCGGTGGGAGCGGCACGACCTGCCGGCCGTCGAGCCTGCGCCCCGCACGTGGCTGCTGCTGTCCGACGACCCCGACGTGGCCGGCGCCCTGACCGACGCCGGGCACCGCGTGACGACCGACCCGGCGGCCGGAGCGGACGGCATCGTGTTCGTGCCCGACAGCCTCGAGCAGGACCTCGTGCGGCTGTCCGGACTGGCACACGACACCCGGCGGCTGTGGATCGTCACGCGGAACGCGGCGTGCGTGCTGGACGGCGAGGCCGGCGTGCCGGACCAGGCGGCGTGGCGGGGCGTGGTGCGGGTGCTGGCGTTCGAACGGCCGCAGCTGCGGGCCACCGTCGTGGACGTGGACGACGTCACGGCGCTGCCCCGCGAACTGCTCGCCGACCAGGCCGACGACGAGGTGGCGTGGCGTGACGGCGCCCGTTACGCGGCACGGCTGCGGCGGGTGGAGGTCGACGTGCCCACGACGGGGTCCGCGGTCGACTCGGGCGCGTACCTGGTCACCGGCGGGTTGGGCGCGCTGGGGCTGGTCATGGCCCGCTGGCTGGCCGAACGGGGTGCCGCCCGCATCGTGCTGTGCGGCCGTCGTGAGCCTTCGCCCGACGCGCGGGCCGAGGTGGCGAAGCTGCGGGCGCTCGGCGCGGACGTGGTCGTGCTGACCGGTGACGTCGCCGAACCCGGGGTGGCCGACCGCGCGGTCGCGGCGGCGGTGGACGGCGGGTCGCGGCTGTGCGGCGTCGTGCACGCGGCGGGTGTGCTGGCCGACGCGCCGTTCGACCGGCTGGACGCGGCCGACGTCCGGCGCGTGCTGCGACCCAAGGTGGCCGGTGCGCTGCGGCTGCACGAGGCCACGGCCGGGCACGGGCTGGACTGGTTCGTGGTGTTCTCCTCGGCGGCGGCGCTGCTCGGCTCACCCGGTCAGGTCGCCTACGCGGCGGCCAACGCGTGGCTGGACGGGTTCGCCCGGTGGCGGCGGGCGGCCGGGCTGCCCGCGACGACGATCGACTTCGGCGCGTGGAGCCGGGTCGGGTTGGCCCGCGACACCGACAACCCGTTGCTGCGGCCGATCTCGCCGGCCGAGGGCGTGCAGGCGGTGGAGGCGCTGCTGCTGTCCGGGCGGGTGGCGACCGGGGTGGTGCGGTTCGACCGGCGGCGGGTGGTGGAGCTGTTCCCGCGGTTGGCGCACCGGCCGTTCTTCGAGTCGTTCCTCCAGCCGCCGTCCGAAGTTCCACGGGCCGACCGGGTGAGCGCGATCGTGGCGCGGGTGATGGGCGGTGCGCCGGACCCCTCGCTGCCGTTGACGTCACTGGGCTTGGACTCGTTGATGGCGATGCGGTTGCGCAACGCGGTCGAGCACGACCTGGGCGTGGAGCTGCCCGTGCCGCTGTTGCTGCGCGGCGCGAGCCTGCGTGACGTGGAGCGGCACGTCCGCGGGTCGGCCGCCGAGACGTCGACCCCGGTGGGTCCGCGCGACCCGACCGAGCGGTGGCTGTTCGGGCTGTGGGCCGAGGTGCTCCGCCGGCGCGACTTCGGCGTCCACGACGACTTCTTCGCCCTCGGCGGCTCGCGGGAGCGGCTGCTGGCGGCACTGCGCCGCCGGGTCGAGGTGGACGACAAGGTCTTCGCGTCGCCGACCGTGGAGGCCATGGCCGAACGGCTGCGCGCGGCGTTCGAGGACGCGGGCGGTCCGGTGCGGGTGTTGCGCGCGGGCGGGTCGCGGCGGCCGTTGCACCTGTTCCACCCGGCGGGCGGGCCGACGAGCGTGTACGAGCCGTTGGCCGGGTTGCTGGAGGACCGGCCGTGCCACGGGTACGAGCGGATCGACGAGGTGCCGGACATCCCGGCCAAGGCGGCGCGGTACGCCGAGCTGGTGCGGGCCGTGCAGCCGTCCGGGCCGTACGTGCTGGGCGGCTGGTCGTTCGGCGGGTGCCTGGCGCACGAGGTCGCGTGCCGGCTGCGGGACGCGGGGGCCGAGGTCGCGCTGGTGGTGATGATCGACACCGTCCGCCCGCTGCCCGCGCCCGACGTCACGCCCGCCGACCTGGTGCGGCACCGGTTCGCCCGCTACGCCCGGCACCTCGAAGAGGTCTACGGGCGGCGCGTGGAGCTGCCGTGGGAGGCGTTGTCCGGGCTGGACGACGTGGGCCAGATCGACGCGGTGCTGGCCGCCGTCGCCGACGTGGGCATCAGCCCCGGCGCGTTGCGCCACCAGCGCGCGTCCTACCTGGACGCGCGGGCGGCCGAGCGGTTCACGCCCCGGCACTACCCGGGCCGGGTCGTGTTCTACCGGGCGACCGACCGGGAGACCCTCACCACCCTGCTGGACCCCCGTTACCTGCGCCGGCAGGACGACGACGACCTGGGGTGGGCCGACGCGTGCGGCTCGCTGGAGGTGGTGCCGGTCCCGGGCGACCACCTGTCGATGATCGACCTGCCGCACGTGTCCACCATCGCCCGGCACCTGTCGGCGGTGCTGGACGACTGAGGTTCCCCGGCGCGCGGGGTGAGGGCGCCACCCCCGCGCGCCGGGGAGGTTCACAGGCCGTTGGTGAACAGCAGGCGGTTGACCGTGCCGCCCGTGTCGCCGCCGACGATCACGTTCGGCGTGGCGCTCGCGTTCAGCCAGTTGTGCACGGTGGCCGAGGACTGGTCGCCGAACCGCTGCTTGTACAGCGCGGCCGTGCCCGTCACGTGCGGCGTGGCCATGGACGTCCCGCTCATCGTGCCCGCGCCGCCGGTGCGCACGGTCGACACGATCAGGTTGCCGGGGGCGTAGATGTCCACGCACGGGCCGGTGCTGGAGGTCGACGACCGGCCGTCGGTGCTCGTGGACGACGCCACCACGCTGGCCGTCTCCACCTTGCGCGGCAGCCGGTCGCACGAGTTGCTCGCGGTGTTGCCCGCCGACGTGGCCAGGAAGACGCCCGCGGCGATCATGTTGCGGATCGCGGTCTCCAGGCTCGCCGAGGCGGTGAAGTTCCACGACGTGTTCGCCACGGCCGGCTTGACGTGGTTGGCCGTGACCCAGTTGATCGCGTTGAGGGCGGACGTGGTGGTGGCGCTGCCCGAGCAGTTCATCATCTTCACGCCGTGCAGCCGCACGCCCTTGGCGACGCCGTAGGTGGCCGAGCCGACCGTGCCGGCGACGTGTGTGCCGTGGCCGTGGCAGTCGGTGTTGTCGGTGTCGATGGCGTTGTAGTCGAACGTGGCCCGGCCGCCGAAGTCCGCGTGGCCCGGCGTGATGCCGGTGTCGATGACGTACGCGTGCACGCCCGCGCCGGTGTAGTTGTAGGTGAAGCTCTTGGACAGCGGCAGGGCGGTCTGGTCGATGCGGTCGATGCCCCACGACGGCGGGTTGGCCTGGGTGGCGTCGAGCGCGTCGGTGACCAGCACGTCCTGCTCGATCGTGACGACCGCCGGGTCGCGGCTGAGCTTGCGCAGCTGCGCCGGGGTGAGCTTGGCGGCGAAGCCGTGCAGCGCCGCGTCCCAGACGTGGGTCGGCGTGACGCCCGCCGTGGCGGCCACGCTCGAGCCGCTGCGGGCGCTGGGGCCGAGCAGGACGATGTAGGAGTCCTTGATGGGGTGGGCGGTCGCGGACGCCGTCGCCGTGACGATCTCGGCCTGGTGCAGGGGTTCGGCCGAGGCGGCGGTGGTGGTGAGGCCGGCGGCGGTGGTCGCGGCGGCCAGGACGGCGAGGGTTCGAGGGAAAGGACGCACGGCCGGCTCCTCCTGGAGAACCCGGACGAGTGCGCCCCGACGCAGGGTTGACGGGGTCTACCTCTCACTCGCCCGAGGTCCAGACCAGCAGCCTGACCAGCGGTTATGCCCCGGTCAACGGTGGTCGGTCGAACGGCCGCCCGCCCCGTCACGCTCAGTGGACATAACCGACAACTGGTAATGGCCGGTTCGCTCGGGCGGGCGCTTGTCCGCCGCTGACCGGGCCGGCGCCAGCCGGGTCAGCGCGACACCGGCCAGGACGACCGCCATGCCCACCACGGTCCGCGGGCTCAACGGCTCGTCCAGCACGAGCGCGCCCAGGGCGACGGAGACCACCGGCAGCAGGTAGCCGACCGTGGCGGCGCTGGTCGGGCCCTCGTCCTCGATGATCCGGTAGTTGAGGACGAAGGTGAAGCCGGTGCCGAACACGCCGAGCACCACCACCGCGACGACGGCCGTGACGTTGGGGGTGGCGGGTGTGTGGTCGAACGGCAGCAGGGCCGTGCTCAGGCCGGTGGCCGCGACGAGCTGCGCGGCGGACACCGCGATCGGGCCGCCCTTGCCGACCAGGTTGCGCCCCATGTAGGCGAAGGCGACCGCGTAGCCGGCCGCCGCGCCGAGCAGGGCGAGCGCGCCGAGGCTGAGCAGTCCCTGCTGCTGCCAGGGGGCGAAGATCAGCGTGACGCCGGCGAAGCCGACGACCAGGCCGAGCACGCGGACCGGCGTGACGGGGCCGTCCGTGCGCAGGGCGAAGCCGATCAGGAGCGAGAACAACGGGGTGGTCGCGTTGAGCACGCCCGCCACGCCCGAGTCGACGGTCTGCTGGCCGACGGCGAACAGCAGGAACGGCAGGGCGTTGCAGAAGAACGCGGCGACCGCGAGGTGACCCCACAGCCGGCGGGGCAGGCGCTGGCCGTTCACGCGGGCCAGCACGAGCAGCGTGAGCGCGCCCAGCGCGCAGCGGATCACCGTGATCTGCACCGGCGACAGCCCGGTCAGGGCCAGTTCGATCCACAGGAACACCGAGCCCCACAGCAGGGCCAGAGCGCCCATCCGCATCCCACCACGTCCGGTCATGGGTCCACCGTCTCCCACACCGGCCTTCAAGAAAAGTGAAACCTCCTGACCATCCCTTAAGCTCCACTACAACGACCGCACCTGAACGCAGAACTCGGCGTACCCGAACGTTCGACACACGGGCCGCGAACGTAGGACTCTCGCGAGAGTCCTACGTTCGCGGCGCGTGTCCTACGTTCAGAACCCCCGAGTTCAACGCTCGGAACGCGCTCAGCGGGTGTGCACGTACAACGAGTCGACGCCGTGCACGATCGACGCGGTCCGGAACGCGGGCCGCGTGTCGGCCAGGCGCAGGTTCGGGAAGCGGCGCAGCAACGCCGGGTAGGCCGCGCGCAGCTCCATCCGGGCCAGCTCCGCGCCGACGCACCGGTGCGCCCCGTAGCCGAACGCCAGGTGCTGCGACGCCGGCCGGCCCGCGTCGAACTCGGACGCCTCCTCGCGGTTGGCCGCCGACAGCGACACCACCACGACGTCACCCTCCTCGATCTGCTGCTCGCCCACCTTCAACGCGTGCCGGGCGAACCGCGGGAACGCCACCTGCACCACGCTCAAGTGCCGCAGCAGCTCCTCCACCAACGGCGCGGCCGCCGCGTCGTCGTCCCGCATCGCCGCCCGCGCGGCGTCGTCCTTCAGCAGCACGATCGCGCCCAGCGCGAGCATCGACGCCGTCGTGTCGAACCCGCCGGTCAGCACCCCGTCGGCCAACCCCGCCAGCTCCACGTCGCTCACGTCGTCGCCGTGCTGGCGGATGATCGAGCCGATCAACCCGTCACCGGGCGACCGGCGCTCCCGGCGCACGATCTCCTGCATGTACGACAGCGACTCCGAGATCGCGCCCAACGCCTGCCCCGCCCCGCCGAACAGGTCGAACCGCGCCGCCGCCAGCTCCTGGAACCGGTCGCGGTCCTCGTAGGGCACGCCGAGCAGCTCGCAGATCGTCAGCGACGGGATCGGCAGGGCGAACTCCTTGACCAGGTCCACCGGCCTGCCGGCGGCCTGCATGGCGTCGAGCCGCTCGGTGACGATCGCGTCGATGCGCGGCACGAGCCGCGACAGCCGCCGCATGGTGAACTCGGGCGTGAGCAGCTTGCGCAGCCGGGTGTGGTCCGGCGGGTCGGCGAAGCCCAGGCCGCCGGGCGACTGCTCCAGCCGACCGACCGCGGCCCCGAGGCGCGCGTAGTCGTTGCTGAACGCACCTGTGTCGGAAAGCACCTTCTTGGCCTCGTCCTGACCGGTGACCAACCACACGCGCAGGCCGAACGGCACCGGGATCCGGTGCACCGCGCCGGCCACCCGCATCCGCTCCAACTCGGCGACCGGCACCACCCCGTCCCGCTTCAGCGGAACCAGCGCACGGTCCGGGAGCAGGGCGAACGCCCGCGAACCGATCTTGCCCAACACCCACCGCGTCGCCGAACGCCGTGCGACCCACGCCACCAAGCCGTCGCGCACGGACGCCAGAGTCGTCATCGAACACCCCTCTTCCCCAGATCGAATCGACCGACGGTAACCGTACGTAGGGGTGAGCAGCATCGCGCTAGAGGCGGATTGACACGCCGAGATCCGTGACAGACGATCGGCAATCGCGCGTGGAACGGGGGAAGCCGGTCGAAATCCGGCGCTGACCCGCAACGGTAGGTCCCACCCGGGACGAGCCCGAACACCCGCCACGCGTGCCACGCTCCTGACACCGTCGAGGTCAACGGGTCGGAGCCCGGGGGAAGTCGGTCGCGGCTGTCCGGGGTCCGCTCGCGCCTTGCGCCCCGGAAAGGCCGAACATGTCGTTGAGACGGACCGCCGCCGTCGTCGTCGCTGCCCTCGCCGTGCTCGGGTCGGCTCCGTCCCTGGGCCAGGCCGCGCCGACGACCGACGTGAGCGACGCCGCCGCCGGCTGGCTGGCCCGGCAGCTCGTGGACGGCGACCACTTCGAGAACGTCCTCGACGGCACCGCCTACCCCGACCAGGGCCTCACGCTGGACGCGCTGTTCGCGTTCACCGCGGCCGGCGTCGCGTCCGACAGCGCCGACAAGGCCACCGCGTGGCTGGCCGAGCCCGAGATCCTCGCCAACTACCTGAGCTTCGGCGACCCCACCGAGTCGTTCGCGGGCGCGCACGCCAAGCTGGCGCTGGCCGTGCAGGCACGCGGGCTGGACCCGAGCGCCTTCGGCGGCGTCGACCTGATCGCCGGCCTCACCGCGTTGCAGGCGCCGTCCGGCCGGTTCCAGGACAAGTCGAAGTACGGCGACTACTCCAACGGGTTCACCCAGGCGTTCGCGGTGCTCGCGCTGGACCGGTGGCGGGGCGCGCCGCGGGCCGCCGTCGACTACCTCGTCGGCACGCAGTGCCCGGACGGCGGGTTCCCGCTGATCCTGGAGGCCACGACCTGCGCCTCGCACGTGGACGCCACCTCGATGGTCGCGCAGGCGTTGCTGGCGGTCGACAAGACGGCCGAGGCGGGCCAGGCGCTCGACTGGCTCAGCGGCGTGCAGCAGCCCGGCGGCGGGTTCCGCGACGAGGGCGCGGCGGGTGAGGGCAACGCCAACAGCACCGGTCTCGCGGCCCAGGCGCTGCGCGCGGGCGGCCGCACGGCCGCCGCGGACAAGGCGGCGGGCTTCCTGCGGTCGTTGCAGGTCGGGTGCGCGGCCGCCGAGCCGGACCGGGGCGCGATCGCGTTCGACCGGGTCGGGTTCACCCGGACCACGTCGCTGCGGGCGAGCGCCCAGGGCGTGCTCGGCCTGGTCGGGGTGAACTTCGCGGACCTGTCCGCGCGGGGCGGCCAGGCGGGTGCGCCGGTGCTCGACTGCCCGGTCACCACGACGGTCCCGACCTCGTCCACCACGAGCACCACGACGACGACCACGACCACCAGCACCGATCCGGTGATCACCTCCGACGCCGGCACGACGACCGCCGCGGTGGTGGCCGTGGCCGCCAACCGGGGCTCGCTGGCCCGCACGGGCGCGCAGGTCGGCCCGATGCTGTGGGTCGGCGCGTTGCTGCTGGTCGGCGGCGTGCTCGTGGTCGCCGTGTCGCGCCGCCGGCACGCGGAGGCCCGGAAGTGACCGCACGTGATCGCGGCACGACGGCCGCCGTCCTCGTCGCGCCGTGAGGGGCGGCGTGCGACGGGCCCTGGCGGCCCTGGCCGTCGTCGGGTTCGCGCTGACGTGCGCGCCGCCGACCGCCCAGGCGGCCGACTGCTCGGGCGTCACGGTGGTCGTGGACTTCCGGTCGCTGGGCGGCGGCGTGCGGACGGGGTGCGCCGCGGGTGATCCGGCCACGGGCACGGCCGCGCTGACCGCCGCCGGGTTCGGCTACACGTTCGCGGCGCGACAGCCCGGGTTCGTGTGCCGGATCAACGGCCAGCCGAGCGGTGACCCGTGCGTGAACACGTCCCCGACCACGGCGTACTGGGGCTACTGGCACGGGCAGCCCGGCGGGTCGTGGGTCTACAGCGGCACGAGTGCCGCCGCGTACGACCCCGCGCCCGGCAGCGCGGAGGGCTGGTCGTTCGGGGCGGGTGAACCACCGGGCATCGCGCCACCGGCACCCGCGCCGCAGCCCGCCCCGCCCGCGCCGCAACCACCCGCGCCCGGCCAACCGGCCCCGCCCGCGCAGCCGGGGCAGCCTGCCCAACCCGGGCAGCCGGTCGTGCCCGAGCAGCCGGGCCAAGCCGTGCAGCCGACGTCCGAGCAGTCCGAGACGACGACCGCGTCGACCACTCCCGAGACCACGACCACCCCGCCCTCCTCGGCGGGAACGGTGACCGGCAGCACGACGGCCGGTCCGACGACCCCGCCACCGGTGGCGGAACCGCCTGCGGACTCCGGTGGCGCGGTCGGGCTCGTCGTCGGGATCGTGATGATCGCCGCGCTGGCCGGGCTCGGCGTGTGGACCGCGCGGCGGCGCGCCAAGGCGGCGGAGTGAGCCTGCACCCCGGCGCGTGGTGGGTGTGGGCGTTGTGCCTGGCCGCCGTCGCCGGACGTAGCACCAACCCGTTGCTGTTGGCGCTGGTGATCGCGGTGGCCGGATACGTGGCGGTGTCGTGCCGTGACGACAGCCCGTGGGCGAGCGCGTACGGGGTGTTCCTCAAGTTCGCGTTGGTCGTGCTGGCGGTCCGGGTGGTGCTGCACGTGCTGCTGGGCGGCGTGAGCGGCCCGACGGTGCTGGTGACGTTGCCCGAGATCCCGTTGCCCGAGTGGGCCAAGGGCATCCGGCTGGGTGGGCCGGTCAGCGCCGAGGGTCTGGCTTTCGCGGTGTACCAAGGGCTTCAGCTCGCGACGCTGCTGTGCTGCGTGGGCGCGGCGAACGCGTTGGCCAACGCCAAGCGGCTGCTGCGGTCGTTGCCCGCCGCTTTGTACGAGGTCAGCGTGGCCGTGGTGGTGGCGCTGACGGTCGCGCCCCAGCTCGTGGCCAGCGCGCGGTCGGTGCGGCGGGCCCGCGCGTTGCGGGGTGACGTGGTGCGTGGCGTGAAGGCGATGCGGCTGCTCATGGTGCCGGTGCTGGAGGACGCGTTCGAACGGTCGCTGGTGCTGGCCGCGGCGATGGACTCGCGCGGGTACGGCCGGACGGCGGGGCTGCCGAAGCGGGCCAGGGTGCTCACCGGGGCGCTGGTGCTGGGCGGGTTGCTGGGGCTGTGCGTCGGCGCGTACGGGCTGCTCGGCGGCGGCACGCCCGCGATCGAGATGCTGGTCGCGGGCGCGGTGGCGGCCGTCGCCGGGTTGTGGACGGGGTCGCGTCGGGTGCGGCGCAGCCGGTACCGGCCGGACCGGTGGGGTTCCCGCGAGCTGCTGATCGTCGCGTCCGGGGTGGTCGCGGCGCTGGCGACGTTCCTCGCGCCCCGGGGCTGGGGCGGTTCGGCGCTGACGCCGAGCACCGTGCCGCTGACCGTGCCCGAACTGCCGTTGCTGCCCGCGATCGGCCTGCTGTGCGCGCTCGCGCCCGTCGTCATCGCCAGGAACAGGGTGAACACGTGATCCGGTTCGAGAACGTCTCCGTCACCTACCGCGACGCCGCCGCGCCCGCGTTGGCCGGGGTGGACCTGCACGTGCCCGAGGGCGAGCTGTGCCTGGTGGTCGGGCGCACCGGCTCGGGCAAGTCGACGTTGCTGCGCGCGGTCAACGGCCTCGTGCCGCACTTCACCGGCGGCACGCTCACCGGCCGCGTGCTGGTCGCCGGCCGGGACACCCGCACGCACCCGCCGCGCGAGCTGGCCGACGTCGTCGGCATGGTGGGGCAGGACCCGCAGGCCGGGTTCGTCACGGACTCCGTCGAGGAGGAGCTGGCGTACTCGATGGAGTCGCTGGCGCTGCCGAACCCGGTGATGCGCAAGCGGGTCGAGGAGACGTTGGACCTGCTGGGCCTAGCCGAGCTGCGGCACCGGCCGCTGGCGACGTTGTCGGGCGGCCAGCAGCAGCGGGTGGCCGTCGGCGCGGCCCTCACCGCCCACCCGCCGGTGCTGGTGCTGGACGAGCCGACGTCGGCGTTGGACCCCGGCGCGGCGGAGGACGTGCTGGCCGCGCTGCACCGCCTGGTGCACGACCTCGGCATGACCGTGGTGATCGCCGAGCACCGGCTGGAACGGGTCGCGCAGTACGCGGACCGCGTGGTGTGGCTGCCCGGCGGCGGGCAGCCGCCGGTCGCGGGCGAGCCCGGCTCGGTGCTGGCCGACGCGCCGGTCGCGCCGCCGGTGGTGCGGCTGGGCCAACTGGCCGGGTGGGAGCCGGTGCCGGTGTCCATCCGCGACGCCCGGCGGCTGGCCGGTCCGTTGCGCGACCGTCTCGCGTCGCCGCCCGAGGTGACGTCACCGGGGTCGGCGGAGGTGGTGCGGGTGCGCGACCTGCGGGTGCGGTACTCCACTGTGGACGCGGTGCGGGGCGTGTCGTTGAGCGTCGGCGCGGGCGAGCGGGTGGCCGTGATGGGGCGCAACGGGTCGGGCAAGTCGAGCCTGCTGTGGGCGGTGCAGGGCACGGGCAAGCGGTCCGGCGGCGAGGTGGCGGTGGACGGTGTCGACCCCGCGGCGCTCAAGCCCGGTCCGCGCCGTGAGGCGATCGGGCTCGTGCCCCAGCAGCCCGGTGACCTGTTGTACCTGCACACGGTCGGCGGCGAGTGCGCGCAGGCCGACCGCGAGTCGGGCCGGCCCTCGGGCACGTGCCGCGCGCTGGTGGACCGGCTCGCGCCCGGCATCCCGGACGACCGGCACCCGCGCGACCTGTCGGAGGGGCAGCGGCTCGCGCTCGTGCTGGCCGTGTCGCTCACCCCGTCACCGCGGGCGGTGCTGCTGGACGAGCCGACGCGGGGGCTGGACTACCCGGCCAAGACCCGGCTGGCGGCGGCGTTGCGGGAGCTGGCCGACCGGGGTCACGCGATCGTGCTGGCGACGCACGACGTGGAGTTCGTCGCCGAGTACGCGACCCGCGTGGTGGTGCTGGCGGAGGGCGAGGTGGTGGCGGACGGCCCGACCGCAGAGGTGGTCACCGCGTCGCCGATCTTCTCGCCGCAGGTGGCCAAGGTGCTGGCCCCGGAGCCCTGGTTGACGGTGGCCGACGTGCGCACGGCCCTGGCGGCCCGATGAGGCCGGCGAACCGGGCGGTTCGCATCCGGCCGCGGGCCACCCTGGCGCTCGTCGTGGCGGCGGGGATCAGCGTGGTCGCGTTCGGGTGGCCGTTGCTCGTCTCCCCGGACGCCGTGATCGCACGGGGTGCGACCGCGCCGTGGACGTTCGCGCTGCTCCTGCCGCTCGTGCTGGCCGTCGTGCTGGCCGAGATCAGCGAGGGTGGGCTGGACGCCAAGGCCGTGGCGATGCTGGGCGTGCTGTCGGCGTTGGGCGCGGCGATCCGGCCCCTCGGCGCGGGCACGGCCGGGGTCGAGACGGTGTTCTTCCTGCTGGTCCTCGGCGGTCGGGTGTTCGGGCCCGGCTTCGGGTTCGTGCTCGGCAACACGATGCTGTTCGCGTCCGCCCTGCTCACGGGCGGGGTCGGGCCGTGGTTGCCGTACCAGATGCTCGGCGCGGCCTGGGTGGCGCTGGGCGCGGGCCTGCTGCCGTCGTGGCGGGGCCGGGCCGAACTCGCCCTGCTCGCCGCGTACAGCGCCGCCGCGTCCCTGGTCTACGGGCTGCTGCTGAACCTGTCGTTCTGGCCGTTCGCGCTGGGCGCGGGCAGCACCACGCTGTCGTTCCAGCCGGGCGCGCCGATCCTGGACAACCTGGTGCGCGTGGTGTTGTTCAGCCTGGCCACGTCGTTGGGCTGGGACGTCGGCCGCGCGATCACCACCACGGTCCTGGTCCTGGTGACCGGCCCGGTGCTGCTGCGCACGTTGCGCCGGGCCGCCCGCCGGGCGTCGTTCGGCGACCCGGTGTTCACCGGGGCAGCCGCGCCGCCACCTCCGCCAACGCGTCGAGCACCTCCGGCGTGACGTACCCGGTCGCCACCTCGGCCTCGGCGACGGCGACCGTGGTCCGGTCCCGCTCCGAGCCGTAGTTGGCCCCGGTGAACGCGACGTCGGGCAGCCCCACCTGGGCCGCGCCCAACGCCTTGACGTCACCGGTGCCGGCCGCGTCCACCAGATCCTGGAACGCGCGCGCGTCGCCGCGCGAGCCGAACCCGACCCACGCCACCGCGATCACCGCCGAGTTGCCCACGTCGTCCCCGACGATGAACAGCACCCGGTCCACCGACGCGCACCCGTGCCGCCGCAGGAACTCCCGCACACCGCCGAACGACGCGTCCTCACACGCCGCGTGCTGCTTCTCCGTCCGCTTCAGCCCGCGCAGCCCCATCCGCCGCCACGCCGCGTCGGCGTCACCCAGCCGCGCGAGCTCGCCGCTCTCCTCCTTGCGCTGCTCGACGCCGAGCCCCGGACCGCCGCCACCGGCGGCACCGCCCGCGCTGAGCCCGACCGCTCCCCCGTACCCCACCGCGCTCAACGCGATCAGCCCGGCCATCAGCGCCGACCTGCTGCGCCTTCCCCCGCCGGCGGCCGACCGCACCCGCACGCGGCCCCGGTCGTCGGTGTAGAAACCCTTGGGCACCGTGACCTCCTCCCCCTGCAGGAAGGTCTAGCAACGCCACCGGCCCCGAGACCCGAATTTCGCGGAGAACCGCTCGATGAGCGCAAACCGGACGGTCGGTTCATTGACCGTGCGTAGTGCGCCACGCGTCGTAGTCCTCGGGTGTCCGAACGCCGTCGTCCAGCACCGACCGGTAGACGTCGAAGCTGCGGTAGTCCGGCCGCGCGTGCTTGATCAGCAGGATCGCCGCCCGCGCCTCGGGCGTGAGCCGGCCCGGCAACGCGCGCACGTGCCCGAGGTCGGGTTGGCGGTCGGGCTCGTCCACGAACCAGATGTCGGCGTTCCACTCCGGCCCGTCGCCGTCGCGGTACTTCAGGCCCAGGTAGAGCCCGTCCGGGTACGCGTCCGGCTCGGCGTTCCAGCGGCCGTGGTCCTTGCGGAACCGCACCGCGCGCACCCGCTCGTGCCGCCCGAGCCGGGCGGCCAGCTCCACCACGGCGGCCACGTCCAACGACCGGCACACCACCGTGATGTCGATGTCGGGCACCACCATCAGGCCCAACGCCGAGCTGCCCGTCCGCACCGGCTCGCCCAGCGCCGACAGCGGCTCAGCCAGTCCGAGGTCCGCCACCACCGCGTCCGCGCCCGCCTGCAACTCGGCTTGCCGCCGCCGCAGCTCTTCGATCACGCGGCCACCTTCCGACGTGCGGCCAGCAGCAGGGCCACGCCCACCGCCGACATCGCCAGGCCCATCCCGTACGCGGTGCGGTAGCCGAAGTGCTGCGCCAGGCCCACCAACGGCCCGGTGAGCATCGCGCTGGTCTTGTAGGTGTTGGTGAACAGCGTGCTGGCGTACCCGGGCCGGTCGGGCGCCAGGTCCTGGAAGTAGGAGATGCCGACGCCCATCACCGCCGAGATGACCACGGCGTGCAGCACCTGCGCCGCCATGACCTGCCACGTCGCCTGGGTGAGCAGCATGACCGAGTAGTACACCAGCGCGACCGCACCACCCGACAGCACCAGCACCCGGTGGTTGACCCGCAGCGCCAACGCGCCGAAGGCCAGCATCAGCGGGATCTCCAGCGCCGCGCACAACCCCAGCACCAGGCCCGCGTCACCGGTCGTGCCACCCAGGCTCTCGGTCACGAACAACGGCATCGCCGTCACGCCGACCGTCGTCGCGCCTTGCAGCAGCACGAACGCCAGCGCCGCGAGCACCACCTCCCGCCGCAGCCCGGACCGCCGCGCCACCTCGTGCACCGGCGGTGCGGCCGGCCCCAGCTCGGGCAGCCACGTCAGCGCCACCACGACCGCCACCACGTAGATGGCCGCGCTCACGCCGAACAGCCAGGTGAACCCGCCGCCCCCGATCAGCAGCGCGCCCAGCGGAGGACCGCCCACCCAGGCGATCGACATCGTCATCCGCAGGCCGCTCATCGCCAGCGGCGCCCTCGCCGAACCGCTGCGCTCCAGCAGTTGCCGCGCGTAGGCGTACATCTGCGGGATCTGCGAGGACGAGACCGCCCAGAACGTGACCGCGACCACCAGCAGCAGCCAGTAGTTCCGCAACGCCGAGAACAGCACCCACCCCACCGCGCCGGACACCCCGGCGACCACGAGCAGCGTGCGGCGGATCGCCCGCGCGTCGGACAACCGCCCGACCAGCGTGCTCACCAGCATCGACGCCAGGGCGCTGATCAGCAGGAACGCGCCGACCGCGACCGGGCCGGCGCCGACCTCCTTGATCAGGAACAGCGACAGGAACGGGCCCGCCAACGCGTACCCGACACCGGTCAGCAGGCTCATCGACACGAGCGGGACGAAGGAGTGGGAGCGGGGTGTGGCAGGGGTTTCGCTCAAGACGGGCACGCGGCGATCCTCGTCGGCCGGGTGGACGACGAGGAAGCCGATTTCCAGCATCCGGACCGGTGAGAGCGCTCACACCGTGGCCCGCGCCACCAGCACCGCCATGTCCAGCGGCAGCTCGCGGAGATCCTCCAGAGCGAAGCCGTTGGCCGCCAACAACCTCCGGTGCTCCTCGGTGGTCCGCTCGCCGCCCTGCACCGTGTTGACCATCATGTGGACGTTGAACGCCAACGGCAGCAACGTGCGCGGGTCGTCCTGGATCGGGCGCTCGACCACGGCCAGCGTCGCGCCCTCGGCCATCGCCGCGCGCACGTTGCGCAGGATCGTCGAGCACCGCTCGTCGTCCCAGTCGTGCATGATCCGCGACAGCAGGTAGAGGTCGCCGCCCCGGGGCACGGGGTCGTGGAAGAAGTCGCCCGCGACCACAGACGCCCGCGCACCGTGGGCCGCCAGCACCTCGGTCGCCGCGCCAGCCACGTGCGGCCGGTCGAACAGCACCCCGCGCAGGCCCGGCGCGGCCGTGAGCACGAGGTCGAGCAGCCGCCCGTCGCCGCCGCCCACGTCGATCACCGTGCCGGAGGCGGGCAGGTCCAGCAGGCCGGGCACCAGTTCGAGGAACGCCGTGCCCGCCGCCATCGCGCCCTCGAACAGCCGCGCGTCGGCCGGGTGGGCGGCGAAGTGCTCGAACGGCTGCGCGCCGTAGACGTGGCGGAACCCGCTCTCGCCGGTGCGCAGGGCGTGTTCCAGCCCGCTGAACGACCGGTAGAACAGGCCGCCGTAGATGCGCGCGAGGTCGCGCTGCGACCCGGCCACGTCACCGCGCAGCATCGTGCCCGCCTCGGTCAACGCCCACCGCTCGCCGTCGCGCCGGAGCACGCCCAGCCCGGCCAGGTAGGCGAGCACGCGGCGCAGCTTGTCCGGGCGCGTGCCGGTGCGCGCGGCCAGGTCGGCGGTGTCGCGGGGGCCGTCGGCGAGCAGGTCCGCGATCCCCAGCTCGGCCGCCGCCGCCACGGCCCGGGTCCGCCAGGCGCCGGTCATCAGGTCCAGCATCGTGCGCCGCGGCTGGTCGGGGCGTCCGACGTGGCGTTCCAGCAGCTCGGCGTGGTGACCGTCGGCCCGCACCGCCAACCGGCTCGCGCCGCGGAAGTAGAACGTGGCCGCCTGCCCGTCGTGGTCGCCGCCGTCCGCGGCGAGGCCCGCCTCCCGCAACGTCTCGCACACCCCGCGCAGCACCACGTCGTCACCGGTGACGCGGAACGCCACGTGCGACCCGGCCTCCCGGTCGGCCTCGGACAACGCCGAGCCGTCACGCGGCACCAGCAGGCGCACCTCACGCGCGCCGACCGCGCCGCACACGACCCGCACGTCGAACTCCTGCCCGGCCCGACCACGCACGACCCCGCTCGGGCACGGCTCGCTCGCTACCACGCCCAGGTCGGCCAACGCCCTGATCACGTCCACCGGCCGTGCGGCGTCGACGAGCACCGCGGCGTGCGCCAACTCCAGGTGCCCCGACAGGGACGCGGCCGGCCCGTCACCCACCACGGCGGCCAACGCGTCGCCGGTGCCCCGGTCCCGCACGAAGGCCACGGCTTCCACCACTCGGCGGCGGTCTGTCTCCGCCGGCGCGCCGGGCGCGCCGATCCCCGTTACGGACATTGCTGATCCTCCCCAGAGGATGGCCGTGCCCCACCCGCACGGGCGGCGCACGGCGCCAGTCGTCGCCCCGGGCGGGGCTAGGGTCTGCCGAGCTCCGGGTGGAGCTCGATGTCGCACCAGCGCACGAGGCCGGCGATGCGCGGCTGCCCGTCGTGCCGCCACACCATGGACGGCTTGGTCATCGCGCCGGGCGCGCACACGCGGCTCGCGCCGAGCACGGCCAGCTCCCGGGCGGTGCGCCGGAACTGCTCGCCGACCGCGCCGAGGCCGACGTTCTGCAGGTGCCTGGCGAACGGCCGCATCGCGTCGACCGCGGCGTCCACGTCCGGCACGGCCACGATGCGCGCGACCCGGTTGCCCGCACCGCTGAGCGGCATGAGCGCGTCGTCCAGCACCACGGTCCACTCCAGACCGCCGGACGCCCAGACCTCGCTGTAGTCCGACGTCGCCGCACGCCACTCCGCCACGAGCCGGCGGTGTTGCAGCACGGTGGCGTCCTGCGCGTCGATCGTCCCGGGCGGGCTGTCCCGCGCCTCGCGCCGCATCGCGGCGGCCAGGTGCTCGGCGATCGCGCGGGCGTGCTCCCGCTGCACCAGGTAGACCTGCGGCGACAGGCACGCGTGCTGGTCGAACTCGCTGCAGTCGGCGGCGATCCGCCGCGCCACCTCGGCGGGACCGTGCAGTACCGCGTACTCGGCGCTGACGATGCCGAACGAGAGCTTGTGCCCGTGCTCCTCGTAGAGCTGGTGCGGCCCGACCTTGGCGCGGATCGCCGCGCACGCCTGGTCGCCGCCGTAGGCGATCACGGCGTCGGCCTGGCCCAGCGCCGCCTCCAGCACGGCCTCGTCGTCGCGGTCCCAGTAGGTGGCCACGACGGCGTCGGCCAGCACCGGCTCCACGTCGTGCAGGGTGCGCAGGAACGCGGCCGTGAAGTGCGGCTCGCGGGCCGGGATCTTGGCGATCACGGACGCCTTCACCAGCAGCGCCCGCACCAGCGACCGCGCGGGCAGGCCGGGCACGTTGCCGGAGAACACCGCCAGCACGGTGCGCGGACCGACGGCCGTGGTGCCGCCGCGGAAGCCGTCGAGCACCTCCGGGTCGCCCAGCTCCCGGGTCAACGCCGCCAGCAGCGGCTCGGCGCGCAGGTTGCCCAGCTCGGCGTCGAGCGCGCGGTCGATCGTCTCCTCCGACATGCCGGTGACCAGCGCGGCGTTGCGCACGGCCGCGCGGCGGGCGGTGAAGTCCCGCTTGGACCACAGGTCGACGACCGCGTCGACGGCGTCGACGATCCGGCGCACGGGCAGCCGGCGCAGGTCCTCGTGCGCGGCCCGCAGGCCGTCGCCGACCGCGGCCCAGTCGGCGGGTCGCACGCCGCGCCACTCGTGCGCGCCGGATTTCAGGGTGAACGGCACGCCGTCGGCCGTCAGCCGGCCAGGGGTCCACGACACCGTCATGCCGCACCTGCCGTCATCTCGTCCAGGGTCAGCGAGCAGCCGCGGCTGGTGCTGCCCGCGATGCGGCCCGCGATCGCCACGCCGTCCGGCCCGGCGATGCCGAGGTCGCCGGTGAGCAGCACGTGCGGCCGGTCCAGCAGCGACAGGTCGGTGACCTCCAGCAGCCCCTGCCCCTCGGTCAGGTGCTCCCGCGTGCGCGGGTCGCGGACCTTGGGCCCGCCCGCCGGGTGGCTGCCCTTGGGCCGCTCGCCCAACGGCCCGACCGGGGTGTCGGCGGCGTCGTAGAGCATGTTGGCCAGCTCGGTCATCCCGAAGATGTTGCCGTGGTGCTCGATGCCGAAGACCCGGCGCACGGCCGCGCGCAGGTCGTCCACGCGCATGACCCGGGATCGGCCCTTGAAGCCGCCGCCGTCGTACATCCGCGAGCCGGGCGGCAGCTCCCAGCTGCGGCCCCGCGCCTCCAAGGCGTCGCAGATGTTGACGAACGCGAAGGTCGCGCCGACGAGCACCACCGGCAGGCCCTCCGCCACGGCGGCGTCCAGGCGCTGCGCCAGCAGGTCGAAGTCCACCCCGTCCGCGCCCACGACGGCCGTGCTCAGCTCCGGGTCGCCGCACGACTCGGCGACGCGCGCCATGTCGAACGCGATCGCCATCTCCGGTGCGGCCTCCTCGGAGGGCGCGAACGGCAGCACCACGGGCCGCACCCCGTCGTCGGGCCGCAGGTGCCGCTTCGCGTTGGCCGTGATGGCCAGGCGCTTGAGCTCCAGCCCGAGCCGGGAGTAGCGCACGGTGCCGCGGACGCTGCCGGTCGTTCCGCTGGTGCGGAACACCCGCACCGGTGGCGCGTCCGGGAACAGGTGCGGACCCCCGTCCTTGTAGGCGGAGTCGGGGACGCCGACGCCCACCCCGACCTGCTTCCAGTAGCGGGCCACGTCCGGCGAGTTCTCCATGGCCAGCTCGAGCAGTTGCCCGTGCAGGTCGAGCGGGTCGCCGACGCCGTCGCAGACGAGCCGTGCCAGGTGGTCGAACAGCCGCGCGACGTGGGGATCGTCGTGGGCAACGGTCATCGAGAGTTCCTCCTGGGGTGACGTCGGACCCCGGCAAGGTCAGCAGCGGGCGGACGCGTCGGACAAGGTCCGTCCCCGGAACGGGGCACCGCTGACCGGGGGTGCGGAGGGGCTCAGGATGACTCAGCGAAGCGTTGCGCAGAACCGAACGCGCGCGTTCCGCTTCGGGAAGCGGAACGTCGAACGGTCCGGCGGGTGCCGGCGGGTTGAGCCCGGAACGGCCCGGAACGCCTGCGAACGTCTGTGAACACCTCGGCATGTCATCGGCACGGGTCTCGACACGCGGCCTGACACGGATCTGCGCGCCCGATGACATGTCCATCCGGGACTGTCCGCCCCGAACACAGGAAGGGGAACGGACATGGAGTACGCCTTCGAGGCGGAGGGCCTGGTCAAGCGGTACGGCAAGACGACCGCGCTGGCCGGCGTCGACCTCGCCGCGCGACCGGGCACCGTGCTGGGGGTGCTCGGCCCGAACGGCGCGGGCAAGACCACCGCGGTGCGCATCCTGGCCACGCTGCTGCGGCCGGACGCCGGACGTGCCGCCGTCGGCGGGCTCGACGTGGTGTCCGACGCGGCGCGGGTGCGTCGGCTGATCGGGCTGACCGGGCAGTACGCCTCGGTGGACGAGGACCTGACCGGCACGCAGAACCTCGTGCTCATCGGGCAGTTGCTCAACCTGCGCACGGCGCAGGCCAAGGCGCGGGCCGCGGAGCTGCTGCGCGACTTCGAGCTCACCGAGGCGGGCGGGCGGCAGGTCAAGACCTACTCCGGCGGCATGCGCCGTCGGCTGGACCTGGCGGCGAGCCTGGTCGGCCGACCGGACGTGATCTACCTGGACGAGCCGACCACCGGGCTGGACCCGGCCAAGCGGGACGACATCTGGAACGTGGTGCGCGCACTCGTGGCCGACGGCGCGACCGTGCTGCTGACCACGCAGTACCTGGAGGAGGCGGACGCGTTGGCCGACGAGATCTCGGTCATCGACCACGGGCGCGTGATCGCGCACGGCACGCCGGCGTCGCTCAAGCGGATCGTCGGCGGGCAGACCGTGCTGGTGCGGCCTGCGGACCCGGCCCGGCTGGCGGAGGCCGCCGCGGTGCTGGCCGAGGTGTCCGGGCACCGGCCGGAGTCGACCGGGCGGGGCGTGGTGACCGTGCCGGTGGACGGTGACGCGGCGTTCACCGAGGTGGTGCGGCGGCTGGACCAGCGGCGGATCGCGGTGACCGAGCTGTCGCTGCGGCTGCCCAGCCTGGACGAGGTGTTCTTCACGCTGACCGGCAAGCACACGGAGGTGGCGGCATGACGACGGTGGCGACCGCACCGGTGGCGGTGCGCCAGGAGGCGGACCGGCGACCGTTCGCCCTAGCCCGGCACAGCCTGGCGCTGGCCCGGCGCAGCCTGATCAAGACGATGCGGTCGCCGGAGCAGCTGCTGGACGTGACGCTGCAACCGGTGATCTTCGTGGTGCTGTTCGTGTACCTCCTGGGTGGCGCGGTGGCCGGGTCGACGCACGAGTACCTGCAACTGCTGCTGCCCGCGATCATGGTGCAGACGACCATGTTCGGCGGGATGGCGACCGGGGTGAACCTGAACACCGACATCGGCAAGGGCGTGTTCGACCGGTTCCGGAGCCTGCCGATCGGCCGGTCCGCGCCGTTGGTCGGCTCGGTGCTCGGCGACCTGATCCGGTACGTCGTGGCGGTCGTGTCGCTGCTGCTGTTCGGCACGCTCATGGGGTTCCGGGTGGAGACCGGTGTGCTGCCCGCGCTGGCGGCGTGCCTGCTGGTGATCCTGTTCGCGTTCAGCCTGAGCTGGGCGTTCGTGCTGGTGGGGATGTTGGCGCGGCAGCCGGGCGCGGTGCAGGGCATCGGGTTCCTGGCCCTGTTCCCGCTGACGTTCGGCACGAGCATGATCGCGCCCGCCGAGACGTTGCCGGGGTGGCTGCGGTCGTGGGTCGAGGTCAACGCGGTGACGCACGTGATGGACGCGTCACGCGGGCTGATGGTCGGCGGTCCGGTGGCCGGCCCGGTGGCGTGGACGTTGGCTTGGTCGGCGCTGTTCGTGGCGGTGTTCGCGCCGCTGGCCGTGCACGCCTACCGCCGTCGCGCCTGAGCGTTCAACTCGGGTGTTCCCGACGTAGGACACGCGCGTTCCGGACGTAGGACACGCGCGTGTCCTAGTAGGTGGACTCCTCGGGGACGCGGGCGTGGCCGTCGCTGTTCGGCTGCCCCTCGCCGGTGGTGATCAGGCTCGGCAGGCTGGTGGTGACGTAGAAGGTCCACGCGTTGGCGCAGACGTCGAAGCACTCGTGGTCGGGCACCAGGCCGTGGTGGGTGAAGCGGACCTCGGTGCGGCCGTCGCGCTCGGTGATGTCGAACGTGACGGTCGTGCCGACCCACTCGGACTGGTCGGCGATGAAGTCGAAGTGGTTCTCCAGCACGAGCCAGGACACCGTCCGGCCGGGCACGGCCTCGGTCACCCGGATCCGGCAGCGGTGCACGTCTCGGAAGTGGTAGTCGAACTCGTCGCCGGGCCGACCGGTGGGCCCTTCGACCTCCTCCGACCACCAGCCCCGCACGTCCAGGATCGCGTGGAAGACCTCGGTCGCCGACTTGTCGACGGTGAAGCCAGCGGTGAACCCCTGGTCAGTCATGGTGTCCTCGTGGTGGTTTCGGGTCGGCCGCGGCCCCGCCGCGGTCGAGGTGGTCTTTCAGGGCGCCGAGGGGGCCGTCCCAGTCGCGGGCCAGCGCGGCCAGGAACTGCTGCGCGACCCGCATGGGCGCGGACCGCAGCCGGTACCGCACGCGCCGCCGCTCCCCCGGTTCCGCCGTCACCAGGCCCACGTCGGCCAGGAGGGCGAGGTGCTTGGCGATCGCCTGCCGGGTGATGGGCAGGCGATCCGCCAGGTCCGTAGCCGTGGCCGGGCCGCCGGAGGCCAGCGCGGCCAGGACGGCGCGCCGGGTCGGGTCGGCCAGGGCGGTGAAGACCTGTTCGGCGACGGCCTCGGCGTCAGGCGCCATGGACGTGGTCGACGAGCTCACCCAGCTCGCTCGTCCAGCCCTCGCTGTGGGCGTCGTAGGCCTTGCCGTGGGCGTCCTCGGGCAGCTGGGCGAAGCCGGTCTCGGCCACGGTCAGCCGCGTGCCCGAGCCGACCGGCTCCAGGGTGAACTCGACGTACGTGCGGCGCGGGTCGTCGTCGGGCAGCCCGAACACCGGCCACGTGAAGCCGAAGACGGTCGGCTCCTCCACTCGTTCCACCCGCAGCTCGACCGTCGGGCCGTCGTTCCAGCTCATCCGCGCCGTGCCGCCGGGCCGCAGGTCGATCGACGCCTCGTCGCCGAACCACGCGCCCAAGCCCTCGGCCGTCGTGATCGCGGCCCACACCACGCCCGGCGGCTGCGCGATCTCCACGACCCGTTCGATCCGATCCGGGAACCCCATGCCGTCCTCCTCTGAGTAGCAACCGATTGGTTGCTACACTATGGCAACCGAGGAGTTGCGTCAACGGTCGGGAACATTCGGCGCTGCGGGTCGGTGAGCGGTGCAGTGTGACTGGTCTCGGCGGGCGGCGCGAGCTGGTCTGGGCCGGCACCGCGGACCGGTTCCAGCGGTCCGGCGAGGGCCGGCCGAGCGGGGAGCGCGGACCGGTCGCAAGGCGGGGTGCGGTCTCAAGGCGGTGAGGCGGTCGCCGCCCGCAGCGTGGGCCGGTTTCAGCAGGCGGCGCGGACCAGGGCGATCGCGTCGGCGCGGTCCAGGGCCACGCCGGTGGCGTAGGCGAGGTCGTACGCGGCGTCGCCGATGTCGGTGCGCAGGCGGTCGGCGAGGCGGGCCACCTCGGGGTTGCGGGCGTCGGGAGCGCCGCGCAGTTGCTCGGCCGCGCCCAGCACCCTGGCCGCGTCGGCCGGGTTGCCGAAGCACGCGTGCGCGGCCGCCACCGCGACCGCGATCCGCGCCAACACCGGCATGTCCTTGGCCGACATCGCGTGCTCGACGGCCGTGCCGATCGCCTCCGCGGCCGCCTCGCGCTCACCCCGCGCCACGGCCAGGTGCGCCCACGACGCGAGGATCAGCGCGTGGAACTGGGGCACCACCAGCGGCTCGCGCACGAGTGCCTCCCGGGCCGCCTCGTACTGCCGTCCCGCCTCGGCCAGGTCACCCTCGTACCGGGCCAGGTCGCCCAGCACGAGCCGCGCGAACGCGACCCCGCGCGCCGACCGCGGCCGCGCCGTCGGCTCGGTCAGCGCCCGGCAGTCGGCGCGGGCGCGGTCGATGTGACCCAACTGCACGCGCGCGGTGGCGAGCAGGATGCGTTCGTGCGCGGCATCGTCGTCGGGGTCCAGTTCGGCGAGCAGCCGGATCGACTCCTCCAGCGCGGACGTCGCCTCCTCCGGTTCGCCGAACGCCAGGTGCGCCTCGGCCGCGCCGGTCAGCGCCTGCGCCAGCGCGAACCGGTCACCCACCTCGCGCAGCCCCTCGACCGCGGTGGCGACGTCGTCACGCGCGCCCAGCAGATCCCCCTCGTTCTCCCGCACCGCGCCGCGCACCATCCACAACGCGGCCCGCGTCCACGGGTCCGGCACGTCCAGCCGCCGGTCCACCGCCGCCAGCGCCCGCTCCGCGTCGTCGAGGAACAGCCCCAGCATCGGCTCCAGCAGCACGAGCACCGGGTGCTCCTCGGTGGACTCGGCGGCCAGCTCGGCGAGCCGGGCGATGTGGTCGTCCAGGTTCCGGAACCCGCCCGTGACCGCGTTGTTGACCAGCAGGAACGCCGACACGACCTGCCGTGCCGTGGCGGGCGCGTCCCCCGGCACGGCCAGCGCGAGGCGCAGCCACGGCACCGACTCGGCCCGGTTGCCGCGCATGGTCCAGAACATGCCCATCGCGGCGGCCAGCCGCACGGCCGTGTCCGCGTCCCCGTTGTCGGCGGCGAAGTGCAGCGCGGCGACCAGGTTGTCCCGCTCGGCCTCCAGCCGCGCGATCCAGGTCAGCTGCTCCTTGCCGCGCAGGTGCGGCTCGGCGGTCTCGGCCAGGTCGCGGAAGTACTCGGCGTGCTCGGCCCGCGCGGCGGCGACCCGGCCGCCCTCGGCGAGCCGTTCCAGGCAGTACTCGCGGATCGTCTCCAGCATCCGGTAGCGGCCACCCGCCACGACCTGCACCAGCGACTTGTCGACCAGGGCGGCGAGCAGGTCGAACGCGGCGTCGCCCGCCAGCCGCTCGGCGGCCTCCAGGTCGAACCCCGCCGGGAACACCGCCAGCCGCTCGGCGAAGTCCCGTTCCGGCGGGGCCAGCAGGTCCCAGCTCCACGCCACCACCGCGCGCAACGTCTGGTGCCGGGGCATGGCGGTGCGGCTGCCGCCGGTGAGCAGGCGGAACCGGTCGTCCAGGCGGGCGGCCAACTGCTCGACCGACAGCGCCCGCAGCCGCGCCGCGGCCAGTTCGATGGCCAGCGGCAGGCCGTCGAGCCGGCGGCACACCTCCGCGACCAGGTCGGCGTTGTCGGGCGTCACGGCGAACCCGGGCCGCACGGCCGCCGCGCGTTCGGCGAGCAGCCGCACGGCCGCGTCGCCGTCCAGCGGCGGCACCGGGCTGACCACCTCCCCGTACACGCCCAGCGGTTCCCGGCTGGTGGCCAGCACCCGCAGCCGGGGGCAGCGCCCGAGCAGCTCGTCGAGGAACCGGGCCGCCGCGTCGACCAGGTGCTCGCAGTTGTCCAGCACGATGACGGCCTCGGTGCGCGACAGCACGTCCACCAGCCGGGTCATCGGGTCGACCGACGCCACGGGACGGTCGACCGGCCGCTGGTCGCGCAGGCCGAGCGCGCCGAGCACGGCGGGCGCGACGTCGTCCGGGTCGGTCACGGGTGCCAGCTCCACCAGCCACGCGCCGCCGGGCAGCCGGGCCGCGACCGTGGTGGCCAGCCGGGTCTTGCCCGCCCCGCCCGGACCGACCAGGGTGACCAGCCGGTGGTCCGCGAGCTGACCGGCGATCCGCTCCACCTCGGCCGACCGGCCGACCAGGCTCGTCAGCGGGGCGCGCAGGTTGCCGGCGCGCGGCTGTCCGGCGGGTTCGGCGCGCAGGATCTCCTGGTGCGTCTCGCGCAGCTCCGGGCCGGGGTCGGCGCCCAGCTCGTCGGCGAACCGGCGGCGGATCTCCTCGTAGGCGGCCAGCGCCTCGGCCGCGCGGCCGGTCGCGACGAGGGCGCGCAGCCGCAGGGACTGGAGCCGTTCCCGCAACGGGTGGCGCGCGGCCAGGTCGGTGAGGTCGGCGACGAGGTGCTCGGCCCGGCCGCACGCGAGGTCGGCCGCCGCGCCGTCCTCCACGACGGCCAGCCGGGTCTCGTCCAGGCCGGCGACGTAACCGACCGTGAACGGCGCGCCGGACGCGTCGGCCAACGCCGGCCCGCGCCACAACCCCAGCGCTTGCGCCGCCAGCCGCCGAGCGGCGACCGGGTCGCCCGCGGTGAGCGCGGCCCTGGCCTCACGGGCGAGCCGGTCGAACAGCAGCGCGTCGACCGCGTCGGCGGGCAGGTCCAGCCGGTAGCCGCCGTGGCCGGAGCGCAGCACGTCGGCGGGCAGGGCCCGGCGCAGCCGCGACACCAGCGACCGCACCGCGGCCACCTCGTCGGCGGGCCGGTCCTCCGGCCACAGGGCGTCAGCCAGCTCCTCCGTGGTCACGACCCGGCCCGCGGCCACCGCCAACCGGACCAGCAGCACCCGCACCCTGGCCCCGCCGACCTCGATCGCCGTGCCACCCGCCGTGACCTCCAGCGGCCCCAACACCCCCACCCGCATGCGGTCACTGTGCCACGGCCACCGGACCGGGGCGGTGCGGCCCACCGGCGTGACGGCGAGGCGGAATCCGAGCGTTCGTCCCTTCCGGCACCCCGATCTCGCCAAGCACCCGGGGCAAGATGTTCACTACGACAAAAAGCTCGCACACTTTTCCGCAATAGTGCGGATAACGTTCGGACATCCGACCATTCGGAACGTAACAATGTCAGGGATGGGCTAACGAATGCCCGGAGCAACCGATATCGCCGCTATGGACGAGGATTCCACTCCGGCGGTGCGACTCCCCGCGCCCGAACGCCGGAACACGGCGTCCGATCGCCGCAGCCGCGCCGTCGCGGACCGAGCAACCACCTGGGGTGCCGGATGAACAGCCGAATGGTCGAACTCGAAGCAGTCCTGTCCAGGTCCGCGCCGGACCGGCAGGCGGCCCGCCGGCTCGCGGTGGACCTGGCGCGCTCGCTGGACGCGCTCAGCGCGCGCCGCGACGTCGACCGCCTGCTGCGCTGCGCCTCCGGGCTGACCCGGATCGGCTCGGCCGACGCGGCGGACGCGCTGCTGATCGCCATGCTGGCGCTGGTCGACCCGACCGGGCCGGAGGCGTCGCGGGTGCGCGACCAGCAGGCGTTGGCCTCGGTGGCGCGCGGTCGGCGCGACCCGGGGGCGGCCCCGCCCCGCCAGGTCCGGCGCAGGCCGCCGAGCACCGCGTTCGGCCGCGGCACGCCGTTGCGCCAGGTGGTCGGAGACTTCCTGGACCCCGTGCAGGTGCCCGACCCCGTCGCGGTCGGCTCCGTCGCGGTCGTGGAGCAGGCGAAACCGAGCGAGACGGGCGCGCTGGAACTGGCGTTACAGCGCAACGCGGCGGTGCTCGGGTCCAACCACCCGCAGACGTGCGTGCTGCGGCTGAACCTGATGTGCGCGCGGTTCCGGATCGCCCGCGACCACGGTGACGCCGAGGAGGTCGCCGAGTCGTTGACCGACCTGCGCGACGCGACCGACCGCGCGCTCAACGCGCTGGGCACGCACCACCCGCGGGCGCTGGTGGCCCAGGCGAACCTGGCCTCGGCGGAGTTCGAGCTGGCCAGGGTGCGCCGTTCCGCCGAACGGGCCCGGCTCGCGCTGCCCAGCCTGCGCTCGGCGGCCGACCGGACCGCGACCCGGCTGGGCACGGACCACCCGCACGCGGTGATCGCCACGGCGAACCTGGCGTCGGCCGAGCTGGAGCTGGCGCACCTCGACGGCGCGCGCGGCCAGGCGCAGCGGCTGCTGGACGTGGTGCGTGACGCGGCGATGCGGGCGGTGTCGGCGCTGGGCGCGGAGCACCCGGCCGTGGCGGCGCTGGACGAGCAGCGGCGGGCGTGCGAGGCGTTGCTGTCCGGGGTGGGTCCGGACCCGTCGTTCGAGCGGGGTTACGCGTCGTTCGCCGACGCGGGCCGCTCGCTGGCCACGGCCAAGCCGGGCGCGCCCTCGGTGCGGCAGGGCGTGTCGGCCTCGGAGTGGCCGCCGGGCACGCTGCTGGCCCGGCTGCGCGACAGCAGCCGCCAGGAGCTGATGTCGCTGGGCACCACGGTCCGCTACGGCGCCGACCGCGAGATCATCGTGCAGGACGCCACCGACACGCACGTGTTCCTGCTGCTCGAAGGCGTGGTGAAGGTGCTGGTCAACGACGAGGGCGGGGACACCGCGGTGCTCACCGTGCGGGTCGCGGGCGACCTGGTCGGCGAGCTGGCCGCGCTGGACCACAAGCCCCGCTCGGCGACCGTCATCACCTGCGGTGACGTCACGGCGAAGCCCATCACCAGCGCCGAGCTGCACGGCTTCCTGCACCGCCGCAACGACGGCTTCGTCGAGCTGATCGGCGTCATCGACGACCAGCTGCGGTGGGCCAACCGGCGGCGGCGTGACTTCCTGTCCCACACCGCCGCCGAGCGGGTGGCGCGGGTGCTGGCCGAGCTGGTCGGCGCGCACGGCAGGCAGGAGGTCGGCGGGTGGGTGCTCGGCATCCCGTTGACCAAGGTCGAGCTGGCCTCGATCGCGGGGATGAAGCCGCGCACCGCGGAGAAGGCGTTCGCCGACCTGCGCAAGGCCGGTGTGGTCGTCAGCCACCTGCGGCGCGACGTGGTCGTGCCCGACCTGGAGGGGTTGCGGCGGTTCGCGCGGATGTGATCGCGCTCAGCCGGTGAACCACCCGTCGACCAGGGGGTTGCGGAAGGTCCGGGTGGGGTCCAGCTCGTCGCGCAGCTCGGCGAACCGGGCCCAGTGCGGGTACCGCTCGCCGGGGTCGGCCAGCTCGAACAGCTTGCCCCAGTGCGCGCGGGGCCGCCACGGGCTCAGCGCCGCCTCGATCTTGCGGAGCACCGCGCGCACGGCCGCGTCGTCGGGCTGCCAGGTGAAGTGGAAGGCGGTGCTCGGCCGGTCGTGCACCGGGCTGAGCCACTGAGCGTCCGCCGCGACGGTGCGGACCTCGGAGGTCAGCAGCACCGGCGTGATCTCGGCGGACAGGTCGTTGAGCGCGCGCAGCGCGTCGGCGGCGTGCTCGCGGGCCACGAAGTACTCCGACTGGAGCTCGCGGCCGACGCTCGGGGTGAAGTCGGCGCGGAAGTGCGGCAACCGCTCGTGCCACGGGCCGGGCACGCCGAGCTGGGCGGTGCAGTGCAGGGCGGGCTGGCCGGGCACCGGGTGCACCGGCTCGGTCGCCGGCGTCGCGCCCGTCCAGGACAGGTCGTGCCGGGTGTCGGTGGTGCGGTGCTTGGCGAACACGTGCGCCACGCCCTGCCAGGTGGTGAAGGCGCTGACGCTGTAGGCGCTCGCGAACACCGCGTCCACGTCCTCGACCAGGGCGTCGAACGGCATGTCCTGGTAGACCCGCTGCTCCACCTCGAAGGCCGGCACCACGTCCAGCTCGACGGCCACCACCACGCCCAGCGAGCCGAACGCCACCACGGCGCCGTCGAAGCGCTCGTCACCGCGGGTGAGGGTGGTGACGCCGCCGTCGGCCGTGACGAGGTCGAGGGAGCGGACCAGGCTCGCGAGCGACGGGATGGCGTTGCCCGAACCGTGGGTGGCGGTGGCGCACGCGCCGATGATCGTGATGTGCGGCAGCGACGGCATGGCCGGCAGCGCGAGGCCGGCGGCGTGCAGCCGTTCGGCGAGCCGGGCGAGCCGCGTCCCGGCGCTCACCCGCACGGAGCCGTCCCCGACCTCGAACACCTCGGGCATCCGGTCGAGGCTGATCAGCGTGCCGCCGGTGTCGGCGATCGTGCTGAACGAGTGCCCCGCGCCGACCACGCGCGCCGAGTCGGCCGTGCGGACGACGTCCTGCAACTCTTCGACGGACGCCGGGTGCGCGGCGCGCGCGGCGGAGAAGGTGAAGTTGCCTGCCCAGTTGGTGCTCACCAGGCCGATTCTGCCCCATCGCCGGTCGACCGCCCGCCCGGTCGCGGGCCGGTGGAACGGATCACCGGTGCGGTCCGTCCCACGCGGGGAGGTGCCGGTGATGCTGCGGTACATGACGGTGGTTGGTGCCCTGTGCGCCGCGGTCGCGCCGTTCCTGTCGGGTGGGGTGCCCCGACCGGGGCCGGACGCCGCGGTGATCGGCCTGGCGGTGGGCGTCGTGCTGGTGGCGGTGCCGGCCGCGGTCGGGGGGCGGGTGGCGCGGGTGTTCGCGGCGGTCGCGGCCACGGGCTCGACGGCGGCCGCGTGGTGGCTGCTGGTGTCGGACCTGGTGGTGGGCCTGACCGGCGACGACCTGCCGGTGCTGGCCGTGGGGTCGCTCGCCGTGGCGGTGGGCGCGGTCGCGTTGGCGGCACGGCGTCCGGCGGACGGCCGGGCCTCGGTGGCCGCGGGTCGGGCACGGCCGTCCGGGGACACGCCGCAGGTCACGGCAGAGGCGGACCCCGAGCCGGCGGTCGCGGCGGCCGGAACGGTGGGGCGCGGTCGCCGGCGGGTCGGGGTCGGTGGCGTGGTGGCGGTCGTCGTGGTGGCGGTGGCGGCGGGGTTCGCGCCGCTCGCGGCGGAGGCGGTGATCGTGCGGTCGCAGACCCGGGAGGCGCGGGGCTTCCCGCCGGAGCCCGTGGTGGAACGGCCCGGTGGGCGGCAGTGGGCGTGGCAGCCGCCCGCCGACGTGGTGGACGTCGTGCCGGTCCTGCACGGGGTGGCCGTGGCCACCCGGGACGGGGCCGTGGTGGCCCTGAACGGGTCCGACGGGCGGGTGGAGTGGCGGTACGCGCGGCCCGGTGCCCCGGTCGGCGTGGTGCTGGCGTCGACGGACCGGCGGACCGTGGTGGTGTCCTACCGGTCGCTGCACGACACGCGGGCGCAGTCGGTGGTCGTGCTGGACGCGGACACCGGGGCGCCCCGGTTCGAGGTGGTGCTCCGGTCGGTGTTGGTGGAGACGGGTCAGGTGATGCCGGGCGCGCGGGCGGTGACCGTGCGCGACGGCGAGGTGATCAGCGGGTACGACGTGGTCACCGGCGAGCCGCGGTGGCGGTGGTCGCCGCCGGCCGGGTGCGAGTCGTGGTCCGGCCAGGTGGCATGGGGCCGCACGAGCGTCCTGCTGCCCGTCGTGTGCGCGGACACGTTGGGCGTCATGGCCTTGGATGAGGCGACCGGCCGGGAGCGCTGGCGGCACGAGGTCCGGCGTGACGAGGCGAACGGCGAGCGGCAGGACGTCCGGTTGCACGCCACGCCGGACGGGTCGACCGTCCTGCTCCAGGTGTTCGGCGCGCGGGCCACGCCGGACGCCGTGCCGGACGGGCTGCTCGACGCCGAGACCGGTCGGGTGCTGACCCGGCCGGAGCGGCCCTGGACCGTGCGCACGGACGTCGGCGTCACGCCGCTGGTGGAGCAGGACGAAGGCGGCCGGGTCACCGACCTGTTCGCGCTCGACCCCGCCACCGGCGCGACCACGCGGATGCCGCTCGAGGACTGCCCGCGACCCACGGCGGACCTCACCACGTCCACCACCTACGTCCGCGCGTGCGCCGACAACGGCCGTGAGCTGACCGTGGTGACGCAGCCCTTGGACGGCTCACCGCCCGAGTCCACCCCGGTCCGCCTGGACGGCTCGGGCTCGCCCGCCCGGACGGACGTCCGCCTGGTGGCCGCGCCCGGCGCGCTCGTGATCGCCCGGGTGGCGTCCGGCGGCACGCCCGCGCCGGTGGTCGGCCTCAGGTGAGCCGGGCGCTGATCGCCAACCGGTTGTAGGCGTTGACCACGGTCACCACCCACACCACCTGCTGCACCCGGACCTCGCCCACCGCGCGGATCGCCGCGTCGAGGACCGCGTCCGGCACGCGCCCGTCGTGCACCAGGGTCACCGCCTCGGCCAACGCCAGCACGGCCCGCTCGCGGTCCGTGAACGCGGGGTCGGTCCGCCAGGCGGTGACGTCACGCGTCTCCCCCGCCGCCACGGCCGCGTCACGGTGCAGGCGGGTGCAATAGGTGCAGCCGTTGAGCTGCGAGCACCGCAACCGCACCAGCTCGACGAGCCCTCGCGGCAGGTCGACGTCGTCCACGGCCTTCGCCAACGCCTCCAACGACGCGAACCCGGGCCCGGCGAACGGGTCCAACCTCAGCACCACCACGACCTCCTGTCGACGTTCCTCGCGACCCGGTCACGCCTCACCGGCCATGGCCGCCGACCGCGTCACCGTGGGCAGGCAGACCTTGCCGGTGTGGCCCAAGGGCAGTTCCGGCAGCACCACGAGGCGTTCCGGCAGCTTGCGGCGGCTCAGGCCGCGGTCGCGCAGGAACGCGGCCGGCTGGTCCAGCGACGGCGGCCGGTGCTCGGCCACCACGCGCACCGCCTCGGCCACGTCGAACCGCCGCATCAGCACCACCGGCACAACGTGATCGCCGCGCCGAACGACCCGAACGCCGACGCCGGCGGCACCGGGACCAGGTCGCGCGGCACGGCGGTGTCGCCGTGCACGGCCCGCACGTAGTTGCCCCGCCCACCGGCGAAGGCGTTGTGCGAGTACGCGACGAGCTTCGGCGCGGCCTCAGTGCCCGACGACACCAGGATCTTGGCCGGCGCCTCCGGGTCGACCGTTACCGGCGACCACGGCACGTCACAACGCGGGTCGGCAGCCGCTTCCAGGGCCCGCGACACGTCGGTGATCATCGTGCTCGTCACCGGGGAACCGCCGTCGGGCAGGTGCACCGCCACCCCGCCGACCGCCGCCACCGCCAGCTCGGCCACCACGCCTTCCCGACCGTTGGGCACGTCGATGCCGACGATGTCCGAGGGACCGACACCGAGGTCGCGCAGGGACTTCGCCTGCCACCTCACGGCCCGGTCCAGCGACGCGTAGTCCAGCGACCCGGACGAGTCGATCACCGCGACCCGCCGCGGGTGCGCGGCCACCCGCTCCCGCAACAGCGAGTACAGGTCCCGGTCCGGGCAGTGCCCCGCCGCGACCCACGACCGGCGCAGCTCGGCGGGCACGAGGTCGCGCAGCACGACGCCGGTAGAGGACGTCCACGTCATCCGAACTCCCAAGCCGACCGGGGCACCACGCACCCGTCCGTCACCAACGCCCGCGCGAACCGGGGATCGCGCGCCAACGCGGCCAGGTCCGTGCACACCGGCACGCCCAGCGGCGCGGTGCACCGCCGGGTCGCCCGCGCGTTGAGCCGCGCGGCGGCCGACAGCAGCGACGACGCCACCGCCTGCCCCGTGCCCGACCGGATCCGTTGCGCGAGGGCGTCCACGACACCGCGTGCGCACACCACCCCGCCGAACACGTCCACGATCGTCATCAGCGACGACGGCACGCCGGCGTGCGCCTGCACCACGAAGTCCGTGCCCAGCGGCGGCCGCGGCCCCAGCGCGTCGCCCCACCCGGACGCGTGCGCGTACACGATCCCCGGCCGCACGCGGGCCAGGTCCCGGGCCCGCAGCGACCAGGCGGAGTCCTTGCCCGGCGCCCAGTTCTGCAGGAACACGTCGGCGCCCGACGCCAGCTCCAGCAGCTCGCGCCGCCCGGCCACGGTCCGCAGGTCGACCGTCACGACCCGCTTGCCGCGGTTGACCGCGTGGAACCGGGCGGACACCTCGCCCGCCACCGGCGGCACGCCCCGCAGCGGGTCGCCATCCGGCGGCTCGACCCGCACCACGGACGCGCCGAGCTGCCACAGCAGGTGCCCGGCCAGCGGTCCCTGCACCCGGCGGCACGACTCCAGCACCACCAGCCCGGCCAGCGGCAACGACCCCGGCGGCCCGGACCCGACAGGTCCCGCGTCGGAACCCAGCGGCCGCACCGCGTACGGCGGCACGTCGTCCACGGCCCGGTGCGCCACCCGCACCAGCGTCATCCCGGTCGCCGCGGCGACCCGTTCCAGCCGCACGATCGGCAGCCGCGCGGTCAACCCGGTCAGCTCCGGCGGCAGCGGGCACGTCGCCGTGGCGAACCGGTGCTGGAACGGCCGCCACGCCGACGCCACCGCGCACGCGTCGGCGTCCAGCGCCGCCCAGAACCGCCGCCACACCTCGGCGTCCAACGCCTCGACCTCGAACGCCGCCCCGTCGGCGGACAGGAACGGCGGCCCGCCCACGCCCGTCGGCGTCGGGTCCGGCTCGTCGGCGGTGGCCGCCGCCAGGTACTGCGACACCGCCAGCAACGCCGCCTGCGCCACCGACGTGGACACCGACCGCAGCGGGATCCCGCGCAGCCGGGCCACCTCCAGCGCCGACGCGCCGATCGCGTCCAGCTCGGCGGCCACGATCGAGGCGTAGTCGAGCCCGAGCGCCGTCGGCCGGCCGAACCGCCTGCCGTGCACGTGCATGATCCCGCACGCCGCCTGGACGTCCAGCTCGCCGCCCAACGGCAGGTCGACCGGCCCCGCCCACGGCACCGCCGTCAACGTCGAGGTCATGCCGGCCGCCGCCCGTGCACCGAGTAGACGACCGGGGACGTGGCCAGGAACCGCTCGTTAGCCAGCAACGCGCGCACGGCCGCCAACTGCCCGTCGCTCAGGCCCGCCGCGACCAGCTTGTCCCGCAACATGTGGGTGCTGTGCGCGAGCAGTCGCACGCCCGGCGACCCGGCCCGCCAGGGGTGCACGACCACCCGCGGGTCCACGTCGACCAACCCGGCCGCGGCCATCGCCCCCGCCGCCTTGCGCCCCCACGCGCCGTCCACGCCGTAGGCGTCGAACACGCCCTCCTTGACCGCCAGGAACGTCTCGTACAGCTCGGCCGACTCCCGGTCCGGCGCGAGCAGCACGGGGCTGTAGGAGTTGTCGAACTCGTCGACCTGCAACCACCCGCCCGGCTTCACCGCGGCGACCAGCTTGCGCAGCACCGCGTCCCGCTCGGGCAGGTGCCGCAGCACCAGCCGCACGTGGACCAGGTCGAACGCGGCGTCGGGCAGCGGGTCGCACACCACGTCGTGCCGCAGCACGGTGAGCCGGGGCGCGGGCGGCACGTGGTCGGGCCGCACGTCGGTGGCGAGCACCGTCGCGCCGCGCGCGGTCAGCCAGTGGGCCACGCTGCCGCCGCCCGCGCCGACGTCCAGGCAGCGCCAGCCGGCCCGGACGCCGGTCTGCGCGAGCCGGGCGAAGGTGACCGGGTCGTAGGCGGCGGCCAGGCAGCGGTGCTGCTCGGCGACGTGCGACTGGTCGAACACGTAGGTCGTCACGTCCACCGCCCGCTGCCACAGGGTTCGGCGGCGCCGACCAGCCGGGTGAGCAGGTCGAGCCAGCGGACCTTCCCGGTGGCCGTGCGCGGCACGTCGTCCCACGCCAGCACCCGCGGATCGGCCATCGGCGGCAGGTCGGCCACCGCGCGCCGCCACGCCGCCGGGTCCAGCGGCGCGGACGTGACCAGCACCGGGATCGGCGGTCGGCCCGGCGTGCCGAGCACCACGCACTCCACCACCTCCGGCAGCCGGTCCTCGACCAGGTCCTCCACCCGCAGGCAGCTCAGCCCCGGCACGGAGTCCACCTCGCGGTCGAGCAGCCGCACCGCACCGCCGCGGGTGAGCACGCCGAGGTCGCCGGTGTTCCACCACGGTCCGCTGGTCTTGGCGTGCCACCGGTCCTGCTCGCCGACGTAGCCGACGCAGCGGGCCGCCGTGCGGGCCAGCACCAGCCCGCTGTGCCCGCGCGGTACGGGCGTGAGGGTCACCGGGTCCACCACGCGCAGCCGGGTCCGGCCGGGCACGGGGCGGCCCAGGTCGCGGGCGTCGGGCGACCGGTCCAGCGCGCGCCGGGTGAGGAACCGGAACGTCAGCGGTCCCGTCTCGGTCTGCCCCCAGCCCTGCATCCACAGCGGACGCCTGCGGCGCGAGGCGTGCATCATCGCGCGCATGGCCGGCGGGTGCATGGCGTCGTAGGTGCTGACGAACACCCGCACGCCCCGGAACGGGTTGTCCGGTCGCGCCGCGAGCGCCTGCCACCGCACGTAGGCCGAGGGCAGCGCCTCCACCGTCGTCGGCTGGTGCCGGGCCAGCACGGAGGCGGCCGAGTCGGGGTCGCTGAGCAGCACGACCTTGCGCGGGGCGAGGCAGAACACGCCGGCCGTCCAGCAGAACGTGCGGCCGTGGGCGTAGGAGCTCGCGTTGGCCACCACGTCGTCGCGCCGCACGCCGATCACCGGCCAGCGCACCGCCTCGAACCGGGCCGGCCGGTGCACGATCGTGCGGGTGGTGTGCACGACGAGCTTGGGCACACCGGTCGTGCCGGAGGTGTGGTTGACCACCAGCGGCTCGTCGTCGTGCCGCCGCCGGGGCGCGGGCACCCGTGCGCCGCGCACGTCGTCCAACGTCAGCGCCCCCGGCACGAACGGGCCCAGCGACAGCACGCGGCGCGCGACGCCTGCGGGCGGCACGCGGTCGGTGACCAGCACCGCCGGGTCCAGCCGCTTGAGCAGGACCTCCAGCACGTCGTCGGTCAGGTGCCCGGACAGCAGCGCGGGCACCGCCCCGATCCGCACCGCCGCGCACGCGAGCAGGTCGTAGTCGTAGTGGTTGCGCTTGACCACCGCCACCCGGTCGCCGCGCCGCGCGCCCGCCTCGTACAGCCAGCCGGCGGCCTCGCGGACCAGCCCGGCCAACTGCGGCACGGTGTAGTCGACACCCGGGCCGTGGCCGGCCGGGAGTATGTCGAACGGCCGGTCGAGGTGCACGGTGGTGTGCGTGCCGCGGGCGGCGACCTCGTCGAACAGCGTGCCCATGTCGTGCGGCCTCATGCGGGTTGCCTCCTCGTGCCGGTGTTCGTGGACACGCCGTGGACCCGTGCGGCGGCACGGCGGCCGTTGCGCACGGCGGCTTCGCTGTACGGGCTCAAGCTCACCCAGTCGCCCGCGTAGTCCACGGGACCGCCCAGCCGGGACGCGAACTCGCGGCGCAACGCCAGGGCGCGCGGTGTGGCCTCGGGCAGGCCGTGGCGGAACCGGTGGACCACCGAGCCGGTCACCGCGGCGCGCAGGCCGGGCACGAAGCGCTCGGCCTCGGCGGCGAGCGCGGACACCACCTCGTCGTCCGGGGCGTCCAGCATCGCCGGCGCGACCGCGGGGCTCGCGATCACGGTGACCAGGCCGCACCCCTCGGGCGCGCGGTCGGGGTGCTTGAGGTGGTCGAACAGCACCACGGACACCGACCGGCTCTCCGACCGTGGCACGGCCGGCAGGTACACGTCCGACTCGGGCCGGTGGTCCAGCATCAGGTGCGCCTTCACCATCGGGGTGAACCCGCAGGCGTCCAGGAACAGCCGTTCGTGCTCCGGCGGGTTGACGTAGAGCCCGCGGGCGACGGGCGCGGGCACGGCCGGCACCACCGAACGGGCCCGGACCTCCCCGCCCGGGCCCGGTGATCCGCGCGTACCCCGGACCGGACAGCACCTCCCGCACCGGCGACGACGTGACGACGTCGAGCCGGGAGGCCAGCGCCCGTGCCGCCACGTCCATCCCGCCGTCGTAGGCGCGCCAGGCCGTGGACGGGCCGATCGCGCCCAGCAGGGCCAGGAACGGCGCGGCGGCCGAGCGCTCGGGCCGCCACCCGAAGAACCCCGACACCACCGGCTGGCACAGGTACTCCGGCACGTCGCGGTGGTAGGGCGCGCAGAACTCGGCGACGGTGGCCGTGCCCACCCGTGACGCCTCGGGCCGCCCGGTGTCGAGCGCGCCGCCCCGGGCCAGGCCCCGGGTGGCGCGCGCGAAGTCCAGCCGGGCCCGCGCACCCAGCCCCGCGCCGCCGCCCGATCTTCGGCACGTCGTCGAGCCCCAGCCGCCGCAGCAGCTCCCACGTGTGCGGGTAGCCGCGGGTGGAGATCTGCTCCGCGCCGGTGTCGACCACGAACCCGGACACGTGCCGGGTGGCCATCCGGCCGCCGACGTGGTCGGCCGCCTCGAACACCCGCACCTCGCGCCCGGACCGCGCGAGCTCGTGCGCGGCGGCCAACCCGGCGATCCCCGCGCCGATCACGGCCACGTCGAGGTCCATCACCGCACCACCAGGTTCACCACGACGAGCGTCGCCACGGTCACACGGTGCACGTCGATGCCGATCCGCCGGGCCCTCAGGATGTCGCCCTGGCCGAAACCGACGCGCAGCTGCTTGAGCCGCAGCACGACGGTGGGCAGGAGCGCGAGCGGGAACCACCACGGCCCACCGACCAACGGCAAGGAGAGGATCAGCAGGAACTCGCACGCGGACACGGCGCGGACGAACCGCCTGTTGCCGCGCGGCGAGGTCCGGGCCGCCACGGTCGGCCGGCCGACCTTCCGGTCGCCCTCGACGTCGTTGGTGTTGGAGTAGACGCCGAACAGCAGCGGCCCGAGGCCGAAGATCAGCGCCTGCACGACCACCACGCCGTCGACGCGACCGGCGGCCAGGCCGTGCGAGGCGAGCACCAGCGCCCAGCCCAGCGCGGCCAGGAAGAACTCCTGGAAGCCGTGGTAGCTCAGCTTCACGCCCCACGAGTACTGCACGGCGAAGAAGCAGGTGATAGCCACCAGTACGACCGTCCACACGGGACGGTGCGGCGCGAGCGCCGGCGCACCGAGCCACGCCGCCGCGGCGGTGACCAGCGCGAACCGCAGCACCTGCGGTTCGGTGAGCGTGCCCGCGACCAGCGGTTTGCGGTTGAGCTTCGTCGGCGAACACCGGCCGCCCGCCCGCCGGCACCACCGAGGACGCCGACGCGATGAACGAGAACGCGGGCACGACCACCTCGTCACCCGGCCGCAGGCCGCACGCCCGCAGCAGGAGCACGAGCGCGTCCGTGCCGCTGTTCACGCCGACGACGTGCGCGGCGCCGGTGTAGGCGGCCAGCGCGCGTTCCAATTCGAGGACTTTCCGCCCGTGCGAGTACTTGCCGTTCTCGATCACTTCGACAATGTTCCGTCGCGTTATCGGCCACAATCCCGAAAATGTCGCCGATTGCGTGAAGAATGGCACGGTCAGCGCACTCACCTCCGCGGTCACCGCTTCCGGAGGTGAGCGTATGGCAGGTCACCGTGCCTGCGGCCGACCACCGGGCAGTTCACTCTTCCTGGTCAACTCGCCCGCGCGGAGTTGACAGACGTTCGCGATTGGGACAACGTCGGGGCCATCAATTGAGAACTGACATCACTCATTCCCGATGCCTTCGAGACCGGACGAGAGACAAGACGGGGCTCACTAGTGCGCACACTTGTCGTGGGACTGGGCCGAGCCGGGGCGGATCTGCACCTGCCGGTGCTGGCCAGGGCGCGGACCTCGGTCCGACAGCTGTTCGACGACCGGCCGATCGTGGCGTGCGACCCACGTCGGCTGCCCGCGGAACGACCGGGCCTGGCGATGGTGGGCAGCCTCGCCGAGGCCGCCACGCTGCTCGACCCCGCCGATACGGTCGCGCACGTGTGCACGCCGCCGTCCGCGCGCGCCGAGGTGATGGCCGAGCTCGCCGAGCGCGGCTTCCGCAACGTGATCGCGGAGAAGCCGCTGGCCGTCGACACCGACGACCTGGCCAGGGTGATCCGGCTGCGCCGCAAGCACGGGCTGCGGATCGCGGTGGTGGAACCGTGGCTGACCAGCTCGCTCACCGTGCGGCTGATGGAACTGGTCCGCCGCGGCACGCTCGGCGAGCCGAAGTCGATCACGATCGTGCAGAACAAGCCGTGCTTCCGCCGGTCGCTGACCAGGCCCAGCCACCAGACCGCGTTCGACGTGGAGCTGCCGCACGGCGTGGCCCTGGCGTTGCGGCTCGCGGGAAGCGCGCGGGTCACGCACGCGGCGGGCTACGACCTGGCCGTCGGCGACGTGGTCGTGCCGCGGATGGGCGGCGCGCGGATAGGGCTGCGGCACAACAGCGGCGTGCGCACGGAGATCAGCTCGGACCTCACCTCGCCGGTGCGGGAGCGCCGGATCACGGTGGAGTTCGAGAGGGGCAGCGCGGTCGGCCACTTCGCGGTCAGCGACGACGACGACCACTCGCAGCTCACCGTCACGGTCAACGGGCGGCGCGAGCACGAGGTGCTGCGGGACGACTCGCTCACGGAGTGGGTGCTGCGGGCCTACCGCCTGTTCCACGCCGCCGGCGACCAGCACGCGCGCGGGTTCGCGTTCGCCACGGACGTGGTGCAGCTGCTGTCGGTGGCCAAGAACATCTGCGCCGAGCCGGTGATACCGACGGCGCGCGGCGAGACGTCGCCCGGCCCGGTGGCCGCGCATGTCCGGTAGACGGCAGCCGGTGCTGGCCGGCATCACCGACGAGGCCGCGCCGGACCTGGCGGGGCAGCTCGCGGTGCTGGCCGAGCTGGGCTGGTCGCACGTGGAGCTGCGCACGGTGGACGGGCGGGCGGTCGCGGACCTGGACGACGACGAGTTCGCGGTGGTGGCGAAGGAGCTCGCGGCACGCGGTGTCCGGGCGGTGTGCCTGGCGTCGCGGATCGGCGGCTGGGCCCGGCCGATCAGCACGCCGTTCGAGGACGACCTGGCCGAGCTGGACGTGCTGCTGCGCCGGTGCGCCGCGCTGGGCACCCGGTTCGTGCGGATCATGTCGTACCCGAACGCGGGCCTGTCGGAGCGGCGGTGGCGCGACCGGGTGGTCACCCGGGTCTCGATGCTGGCGGAGCTGGCCGAGGCGGCCGGGGTCGTGCTGCTGCACGAGAACTGCTCGGGCTGGGCGGGCACCAGCGCCGAGCGCGCGTTGGACCTGCTCGACGCGGTGGACAACCCGGCGCTGAAGCTGCTGTTCGACACCGGCAACGGCGTCGCGCACGGCTACGACGGGTACGCGTTGCTGCGCGAGGTGGTCGATCACGTCGAGCACGTGCACGTGAAGGACGCGACGGGCGACCGGTTCGTGCCGCCCGGATCGGGTGACGCGCGGGTGGCGGACTGCGTGGCGCTGCTGCGCGCCCACGGCTACCGGGGTGCCTGGTCGCTGGAGCCGCACGTGTCGTCGCGCCCGCACGAGTCGGGCGCGCTCGCCCCGGACGCGGCGACCGCGTTCGTCGCGGCTGGCCGGGCGATGGCCGGACTCGTGCGGTGATCGGGTCGGCGCGGTGATCGGGTCGGCGCGGTGATCGGCGAGGACCGCGACCTGCTGCTGGAGCTGCTCGCGCTGCCGACCGCCGGACCGCTGGAGACGACCGACGAGGTCTGCCTGTGGGAGGCCGTGCACGCGTACTCGGAGGCGGCCGAGCGCTTCGGGCTGCGCACGGTGCACCTGGGTCCGGCGCGGGAGGCCGACGTGCTGCGGCACGACGTGCCCGCGGTGGTGCGGGAGGCGATCGCCGAGGACCCGGACTTCCTGGCCAAGCAGCCGAACCTGGTGCTGCGCGTCGGCCACGCCGAGCCGGTGGTGATGTTCAACGTGCACCTGGACACGGTCGCGCCGTTCGAGCCCGCCGGGTTCGACGGGGTCCGGTTCCACGGCCGCGGCGCGATCGACGCCAAGGGGCCCGCGGTGGCGTTGCTGGCCGGTGTCCGCGCCGCCATGACCGACCCGGCGGTGGGCCGGGACGTCAGCGTGCTCATCCAGGCGGTGTCGGGTGAGGAGGGCGGCGCGATGGGCGTATTCGGCACCCGTCCGCTGGTCGAGGCCGGCTACCACGGCAGCCTGAACATCTTCTGCGAGCCGACCGGCCTGCGCTACCTGCCCCGCTCGACGGCCGCGATGACGGCGTGCGTGCAGGTGCGGGGCGAGGACGCGATCGACGACCAACCGCAGGCCGGGCACAACGCGTCGGTGCTGCTCGGGTTCCTCGCCCAGCACCTGGCGGGTGCGTTGGCCGGGCGCGTGCCGGACGGCCGGGTCTGCGTCGCCGGGCTGCACACGGGCCGGATGCACAACCGCGTGTACGGCAGCGGGGAGCTGCTGCTGAACCTCTCCTACGGCAGCACGGCGTCCGCGCGGGTGCTGGCCGTGGCGCTGGACGCGGCGTTGCGCGAAGGGCTGGCCGAGTTCACCGCCCGCTTCCGCGACGTGCCGCCGTTCCACCGCACCGCCGTCGACGCCGCCGCCATCACCCGGCTGGTGTGGCGCAAGCGCGGGCTGCCCGCCCTGCCGCCGCAGGACGTGCCGCTGCTGGACGCCGTGGCCCCGCGCTGGCCCGCGCACGAGCCCGCATTCACCTGCGATGCGATCTGGCTGGCCGACGTGCCGGGCGCGCGCACCGCCGTCCTCGGCCCCGGATCGCTGGAGGCCAACAACGCCCACGCGCGCGGTGAGCACGCCGACGTCGCCGACCTCGACCGGTTCGCCGACGTGGTCCGCGACATCGTCGTGCGGTTCGCGCGGAACGGAGGAGCATGACCGTCCTGGTGCCCTACCCGATCCTGCTGGACACCGTCACCGGTGTGTTCCGGGAGCGGGGTGTGCCGCCGGACCGGGCGGCGGTCGCGGCGGAGGCGCTGCGCCACGGCGACCTGACCGGGATGAGCACGCACGGCCTGGTGGACCTGACCCGGCTGTACCTGCCGCTGTTCGACTCGGGCCGCGTGCTTCGGTGCTGGCCGACGCTCGGCGTGCGCGGGGGTTGTGGTCGGCGTCGCAGGCGGTGGAGCCGGCCTCGCTGCGGGCGGCGCGGTACGGGATCGGGGTGGTGGCGCTGTGCGGAGCCCCACACATCGGGTGCGCCGGGTACCACGCGAATCGTCCACAATGGACTTACTCATTGTGACGACGACCGGTCGACAGCGTCGGCAGCACGTCGGCGGCCACGGTGTCGAGGATGGACTCGTCGCCGGCGAACGGGCCGTCCTGCCTCGGCCACGGGGCCAGGACGTCGGTGAAGCCCAGCTCGTCGGCCCGGCCCAGGAAGTCGCGGTAGCACTCGACGCTGGACAGGGAGAACACCGGGGCGGCGTCGGTCTGCAGGAACCGGCGGACCTCGGCGCGGTCGCGCGACGCGGCGGCGAGCACGTCGTCGAAGCGGGACGACAGCTCGGCCAGGGACTTCCACCAGGACTCCAGCGAATCGCGCGCGGTGCCCAGGGTGACCCAACCCTGACCGTGCCGGGCGGCCAGGGCCATCCCGCGCGGGCCGTTCGCGGCCAGGATGAACGGCGTGCGGGGACGTTGCACGCAGCCGGGCGCGGTGCGCGCGGCCACCGCCGAGTAGTACTCGCCGGAGTAGTCGACCCGCTCGCGGGTCAGCAGGGCGTCCAGCAGCTCGACGAACTCCCGGTACCGCCGCGCCGGACTGGCCACGCCCGCGCCGCCGAACACCGTCGCGTCGTAGCCGCCGAGCCCGCCCGCGCCGATGCCCACGGAGATCCGACCGTCCGAGACGTCGTCCAGCGCCAGCACGTCGCGCGCGAACGGCAGCGGGTGGCGGAAGTTCGGCGAGGCGACCATGAACCCCAGCTCGATCCGCGACGTCACCAGCGACGCGGCGGTCAACGTGGGCACCGAGCCGTACCAGCGGTGGTCGACCAGCGGGCCCCAGCCGAGGTGGTCGAACGTCCAGGCGTGGGCGAACCCGTACGACTCCGCCGCCTGCCACCGCGGCTTGGCCTCGGCCCAGCGGTACTCCGGAAGGATGGTGATGCCCGCCCGCATGACTCCCCCTAGTTCGAACACGTCGTACGTTCAGTTGAACAGGGTGATCGTGAACGGTCAACACCGAATCGGGCGATCGGCTCGCCGAGGACGCACGAACGCCCGCCCCGGACCCCAGTGGGGACCGAAGGCGGGCGTTCGCCGCGCGTGCTCAGCCCCAGATCGCCGCGACCCACTCCGGGTGGTCGATGAACGGGTTCCGGTTGCGCTGGTACCGGTCGTAGATCACCTGGTTGCGCCGCTTCTCGAAGGCGTCCGGCGGGTCTTGGGCGTTCCACCGCAGCAGCACCGAGAGCCTGCCGTGGTACGGCGCGGTGCCGTTGTTGACGTTGTCGTTCAGCTCCAGGTCGGGGTAGCCGTCGCCGCCCTCGTACCGCACCGCCATGTAGAAGAGCATCCGCGCCACGTCGCCCTTCACCGCGTTGCGCGGCTCCCACGAGTCGGCGTCGGTGTAGTTGCCGGGTGCCTCGCCCACCGGCGAGCCGCCGAGGTCGAAGTCCTTGTTGCCCCGCTCCGCGTTCACCGACACGTCGGTCGGCCGCAGGTGGTGGATGTCGGTGCCCGGGCCGGTCGCGGTGCCGAAGTCGCCGTGCGACTTGGCCCAGACGTGCTCGCGGTTCCAGTCGTCGGGGTCGCCGCCGTTGGTGGTCTTGCTCTGCGAGCGCCCGGTGTAGAGCAGGATGACGTTGGCGCTGTTGTCCGGGTCCTGGTCGGTGACCTTCAACGCCTCCCACACCTGGTCGTAGGACAGCTTGGTGTTGGTGCGGATGATCCCGTTCAACGCCGTCTTCAGCGACGCGCCGGTCTTGCCGAGCGCGGTGCGGTAGTACGTGTCGTCGTAGTCGCCGCCGGGGGTCGTGGTGACGGTCGGCCCGGCGGTCGTCGTGGTCGTGGTGGTGGACGTGGGTGACGTGGTGGCGAAGGCGAACGCGGTCGGCGACGTGAGGCCGGGGTGCGAGAAGTAGGCGTTCAGCGGGCCGGTGACGTCGATCAGCCTGCCGAGCAGGCCCGGGTTGGTCCGCAGGCCCCACTGCGCCCGGAACGCCGACGTGACCTGCACGTACAGCATCTGGCCGGTGTTGGTCGAGCTCGGCGAGTCGGCCAGCGCCAGCGCGTAGTCGGACGGGAAGCCGGACCGCACCACGGTGTTGGTCGCGGTGGGCTGCCCGACGACGTAGCCGCGCACGGTGGCGGAAGCGCCGCTCTGCCGGCCGATGGCCTCGGCGACGGTGATCGGGGTCGCGCCGGCGGCCGCGGTGGGCACCAGCAGGGCCGCGGCGACGGCGAGGGCGGACACGACGACGGCAAGGGGGTGCAGCAGGGGTCGTAGTCGCACGATGGGGTGTCTCCTCCCGGGTGCGGCGGCGCAGGGTGGCCGCACGCAGGCAGGATCGCACGAAAGATCACGCTTCAGAGTGAATGATCACCGAACATTCGTCACCGAGCGCGGGCGGTTCTTCACTTAACACCGACGTGCTCACCTGCGGCCCCAGACCGCGATCGCGGGCATCGGGATCACCAACCCGCCGTCGCCGTCGGCGAACCGCGCCGCCGTCTCCCGCACCCGCTGCTCGATCTTCTCGCGGTCGGCGTCGCTCTGGCCGTCGAGGAGCGCCCCGGTGCGCACGGTCGCCTGCCGGTACGCCGGGAACAGCTCGTCCACGCTCGCCAGCCGCCAGTCCAGGTGCAGCACCCGCGCGCCGGTGTCGGCGAACCCCGCGTCGACCAGCGCCGCGCGGCAGTTGTCCGGCTCGCTGTAGTGGTAGAAGTCGGGGCCCTCGGGCAGTGCGACGGGCTCGCCGAACTCCATGATCGCGTCGGAGAGCAGCGAGAACCCCACCGCCTCGTCGGGCGAGGCCCACACCGTGAAGCCGAACGCCCCGCCGGGCGACAGCACCCGGAACGCCTCCTCGATCGCGCGCCGCGGGTCGCTCAGGTGCAGCAACCCGAAGTTCATCACGACCCGGTCGAACGCGCCGTCGGGGAACGGCAGGTCCAGCGCGTCGCCCTCGTGGAACTCGACCGCCGGGAACAGCGCCCGCGCTTTCGCGATCATCTGCGCGGAGAAGTCCACGCCGACCGCGCGGGCCCCTCTTCGGGAAGCCGCACCGGCCACATATCCCGGTCCGGTCGCGATGTCGAGCAACCGCGTTCCCGGTTCGACGCCGATCGCGTCGAGCAAGCCCGAACCGGCCGAACCGGTCAACTCACCCCAAGACCGGTGATATCTGTCCACCACGCGTTGCCAGCGCGCCAACTCGAACGCGTGGAAATCCACGGCATCCTGCGACAAACCCCCGGACAAGCTGCCTCCCCAGTACCCGCACGACCATTGCGGCCACCGGTCGATCAGGTGGCCACGGGTGCGCCGACGGGATGGTAGCCCACCCCGCAGGAGCGACCTCGGACCGCTTCATAGCGCCTGACCTGGTCATATAGCCGACGCATGGACGTCGTTGGGACAACCGGGTGAAGTATCGCACTGCGAGGTGTTTCGGATTTATTAATCTGCGTTAATCACGATCCCAACCACTGGTCCAATGCAGTGAACCTGCCCGACGACGGCGTAACGAAGTGCGACCGATCGGCGCATCAAGCGGTCCGTTCGGCTGATCGAGCCGCAAAACTGCGGTCGCCGAACTGCGGAGACCGAGGTAATGTCCCCGACCGCGACATCATCTGTTGACTAGGGGGAACCGGTGTCTGTCGTTCGAGAGGAGTCCGCCTGTCCCGTGGACCGGGAACCGGACGCCGCTTACCCGGAAATTGTGCGCGCGGCGGAGAATGTGCTCGCGCCGCACGTGTCCGATTCGGCCGCCCTCGGCCTCGATTCCGCCGCCGCGGCCCGCCGCGCCGCCGACCTCGCGGTGGGCGACCTGCTGGCGCTCGCGCGGCGGGATCCGGCGAGCCTGGGCTCGTGGCAGTACGTGCTGGAGGCGTACGCGTGCTTCCAGGCGGTGCTGTCCTACCGCGTCGCGCACGAGGTGCTGACCGCGCCGTGCGGCGACCCGTGGCGGCAGCGCGTGCTGGCGCGCAAGATCTCCGAACTGGCCAAGGTCCGCACGGGCGTGGAGATCCACCCCGGCGCGACGATCGGCCCCCGGTTCATCATCGACCACGGCATGGGCACGGTGATCGGCGAGGACGCCACGATCGGCGCGGACTGCTACATCCTGCAAGGGGTGGTGCTGGGCGCGCTGGGCATCGCGGACAACCCCGGGGGCAGGCGGCACCCGACGCTCGGCGACCGGGTGCAGGTCGGTGGTTTCGCCCGCGTGCTCGGGCCGATCACGGTCGGCGACGACGTCATGATCGGCAGCCACGCGCTGGTGCGCGCGGACGTGCCGGCCGGCGCGCAGGTGGCCGTGCTGCACCAGTACCAGATGGTCGCCGGGCCGCGGCCGATCACCGTCTACGGTGTCGAAGGGCTCGGCGAGTACCGCTTCCGGTTGCACGGCAACGACCTCGACCGGCCGGGGCTGGAGGTGCAGTTGCTGGGGCCGACCCAGCTGCCGCTGGCCGCCGGCGACTGGTCGGTGCTGCAGAACAACGCCAAGTGCCTCACGTTCCAGATCTCGCCGCGGGCGCGCGGGCTGCGGTCGGTGGCGCACATCCGGGTCCGCCACGGCGGGTCGGAGGTCACGGTGGGCATCCCGCTGGCCCGCAAGTCGCGAGTGGCCTCGCTCCCCCGCGCCGCCGGCTGAACGCGACCGACCCACCCCGTCCGCCACGATCCGCTGCCGCCGGCTCGCCGTCGTCGCCCGAACAGCACACCCTTGAACCCAGTCTGGAGATCCCGCTCCATGTCCGCTCCCGAGATCGAGGCGCCACGGCCCGCTGCCGCCGCCTCGACGTCCGGTCCTCCCCGACAGCGGAAGGCGTTGGTCGCGGTCAGCTTCGCTGCGGTCGTGCTGATCTGGGGTTCGACTTGGATCGCGATCAAGCTCGCGATCACCGACATGCCGCCGCTCACCGCGTCGGGCCTGCGCTTCGTCGTCGCCGGGCCGGCGTTCATCGCGGCCTGCCTCGCGCTGCGCAAGCCGCTGCGCTACCCGAGCGGCATGGGCTGGTTCTTCGCCTTCATGGTGGGCTGCTACTTCACCGTGCCGTTCTTCCTGTTCAACTACGGCGAGCTGTATGTGTCGTCGGGCCTGGCGTCGATCTGCGTGTCGTCGGTGTCGATCCTGATGATCGTGTTCAGCGTGCCGATCCTGCGCACGCGGATCACCACCACGCAGGCCGCGGCCGTGCTGGTCGCGTTCGCCGCGCTGGGCACGCTGATCGTGCACTCGCAGGGCGTCGCGGTCACCAACGTGATCGGCGTGGCGGCCCTGCTCGGCGCGGCGGTGATCCACGCGCTGGCCTACATCATGATCAAGAAGCACGGCGGCCGGATGCCCGCGCTGACGCTGAACACCCTGCCGATGGCCGTGGGCGGCGTGCTGCTCACGGGTCTGGGCCTGCTGGTCGAACGGCCCGGCGCGGACGCGTTCACCGCGCGCAGCGTCGGCGCGACGATCTACCTGGGCGTGGTCGCGTCCGCCATCGGGTTCGCGGTGTACTTCTGGCTGCTCCAGCGGATGGACACGGTGATCGTGTCGTTCGCGTTCGTGCTGTTCCCGATCATCGCGCAGTTCCTCGCCGTGGTGATCGAGGGCGCGTCGTTCGGCTGGGTGGACCTGCTGCTGACGTTGGTGATCCTGGGCGCGTTCGGCGTGACGCAGTGGAACCAGCGCAAGGTGCTGCCGCCGCCCGCGACACCGGCCCCGGTGCCCGCGGTCGACGACGACGGGCGGCCGACCGAGGCGGCGCTGGCCGAGGTCTACCGGCACGTGCTGGCCCGCTACCCGGCGGAGGCGTGCGGGTTCATCCGGGCCAGTGGCGTGAAGGACTGCGTCAACGTGATCGAGGACCGGCCCGGGGTGTACGACCGGGAGAGCCGGACCGGGTACGCGTTCGGCGTGGACGACCTGCGCGAGCTGGAGGACTCGTTCGACGGCGACGACCCGGTCCGCGTGATCTACCACTCGCACCCCGACGCGGGCGCGTACTTCAGCGACGAGGACCACCGGTTCGCCGTCTACGAGGGCACGCCGGTGTACCCGGTGCGCCACCTCGTCGTGGACACCTCGCGCGAGGAGGTGCTCGGCTCGCGGCTGTTCGACTTCGACGCGGGGCTGGGCCGCTACACCGCGATCGCGACCTTCGGCGCGCCGCGCGAGAAAACCGTCCCCCCGCACGTGACGCAGGAGTGAGCATGGGCAAGGGCATCGCCGACTCGGTCTTGGACGCGATCGGCGACACGCCGGTCGTGCGGCTGTCGCGGCTGGAACCGGACCTGGACCGCGAGCTGCTGGTGAAGCTGGAGCTGCTCAACCCCGGCGGCAGCCACAAGGTGCGCATCGCGTTGAACATGATCCTGGAGGCGGAGAAGGACGGCGAGCTGGTCCGCGGCAGCGGGCAGACGATCATCGAGTCCACCGGCGGCAACACCGGCATCGGGCTGGCCATGGCGGCGGCCATCCTGGGCTACCGGTTGGTGCTGGTGATCCCGGACAACTACAGCCCGGCCAAGCAGCGGCTGCTGCGCAGCTACGGCGCCGAGGTGCGGCTCTCCGACCACACGCTGGGCAACAACTCGCACGCCGAGATGGCGTTGGGGCTGCTGTTCGACAACCCGGACTGGGTGATGCTCAACCAGCAGGCCAACCCGGCGAACCCTGCGATCCACGAGCGGACCACGGCGGTGGAGATCATGGACGCGCTCGGGCCGCGGCTGCCGGACGCGCTGGTCGCGGGCGTCGGCACGGGCGGGCACATCACCGGGGTGGGTCGGGTGCTGCTGGAGCACCGGCCGTCGATGCGGGTCGTGGCCGTGCAGCCGGAGGGTTGTTCGTTGCGCGACAACAAATTCGTGACGCACTCGATCCAGGGGCTGGCGGTCGGGCTGGTCCCCGCGGTGCTCGACTTGGACCTGGTGTCGGACGAGGAGCAGGTGTCGTTCGAGGACGCGCGGCAGATGATGCGGCGGGTGATGCGGACCGAGGGTCTCGCGGTCGGCATCTCGTCGGCGGCGAACCTGGTCGCGGCCTGCCGGGTGGCGCGGTCGCTGCCCGCCGGGTCGCGGGTGCTGACGTTCGCCTACGACGGCGTGCACGACTACCTCGACGCGCTGCCCGACGAGGACGTCGCGTTCGCCGAGGGCTCGCTCGCCGGGGAAGCGCGGTGACCCTGTTCCTCGACCCGGACCGGACCGTGCGGCCGTTCGCGCAGCCGCGGCCGACGGACGGCTCGCGGTCGGTGCTGCCCGCCGTGCTCGGCGCGGACCTCCAGGTGCCGCTGGGTTCCGGGGCCACGGCGTCGTTCGCGAACTTCGACCACGCGGCCACGGCGCCGTGCATGGTCGCCGTCGCCGAGGCGGCGCAGGCGTTCCTGCCGTGGTACGCCAGCTCGCACGAGGGTTCGGGCACGTTGGCCGCGATGGCCACGGCCCGGTTCGAAGAGGCGCGGCGGGTGGTGCGGGCGTTCGTCGGCTGCCGCGACGAGGACTACCTCGTGTTCACGCGCAACACGACCGACGCGCTGAAGCTGCTCGCGATGGCCGTGCCGGAGGGGACGACGGTGGTGGTGTTCTCCAGCGAGCACCACGCGTTGCTGTTGCCGTGGCGGGACGTGCACCGGTTGCCGATCCCGGCGTCGGTCGAGGAGATGCTGGGGTCGCTGGACGAGGCGCTGCGGGCGTTGGGCGGCGACGTGCTGGTGGCCGTGAGCGCCGTGTTGAACGTGACCGGCGAGCTGATGCCGTTGGAGGACGTGGTCGCGCTGTGCCGGCGGCACGGCGCGCGGATCGCGGTGGACGCGGCGCAGTTGGCCGCCCACCAGCCCATCGACCTCGCCGCGCTGGACGTGGACTACGTGGCGTTCAGCGGGCACAAGATGTACGCGCCGTTCGGGATCGGGGTGCTGGCGGGGCGGCCCGACTGGCTGGAGGCGGCACGGCCGCACCTGGCGGGCTGCGGTGCCACCGTGCACGTCGGCGACGGCACGGTGACGTGGGCGTCGGGCGCGGCGCGGCACGAGGCGGGCGGGGCGAACGTGGTGGGCGCGGTGGCGCTGGCGGCGGCCTGCCAGACGTTGCGGACCACCTGGAACTCGGTGATGCCGTACGAGTCGGTGCTGCTGACCCGGTTGCGCACGGGACTGGCCGAGATACCCGAGGTGGCCGAGGTGTCGTTGTTCGGCCCGGCCAGCGAACGGGTCGCGATGGTCGCGTTCACCGTGGACGGGGTGGACTCGGCGCTGCTGACGACCGCCCTGTCGGTGGAGTACGGCATCGGCGTGCGGCACGGCGACTTCTGCGCCCGACCGCTGGCACGGCACCTGTCCGGCGAGCGGCCCGCCGTGCGGGCGAGCCTGGGTTTGGGCATCGGGGTGGACCACGTCGACCGGTTGGTGGACGCGGTGCGCACGATCAGCGAGATCGGGCCGCGGATGTTCTACGTGGCCGAGGACGGCGCGTGGTGGCCGAGCACGGAGGCAACCGGCTCCCGCCTGCACGTGCCGCCGAGGCGGTAGGCCGGCCCGCCGCCGCAGGGCGCTGGACCAGCCCGCGGAGGTTGGCGGCAGGTCAGCCCGTCGTCCGCAGGCGCTGGATCAGCCCGCCGACGCAGCAGGTCGGCTCGCCGCCGAAAGGCGTTGGGTCGGCCCACCATCAATCGAGCGGCAGGTCAGCGCACCGGGGAGCGGCGCCGGGTCAGCCCGTGGTCGCCGCGGCGGCCTCTGCCATCGGCCGCTCCGCGGCGGAGGTCGTGACCGGTTCCCGGTCTCGTGCCCACGCGGCCAGTCGCGGGGCCAGGAGCCGGTACACCTCGGGGTCCAGACCCATGCCGGTGTGCGTGCTGCCCACCTCGACGCAGTCCGCGCACGGGTCCGCGCACAGCTCCCACGGCGCGATGAGGTCGTTGCGGGAGAACACCGCGATGGCCGGCACCTGCAACGGCTCCGCCATGGCCGTGGAGTTGGTGTCGTAGCACGGGCCGGCGAAGCAGTCCTCGTCGAGCAGCCCCGGGACACCGGCCCGGGAGAGCCGGGCCAGGGTCCGCGCCACGCGCACCACGCTGGGGTGCGCGCCGAGCTGGTCCAGCACCGGGCTGGCGAGCATCACCAAGCCGCGCACGAGGTCCGGCCGGCGCACGGACACCAGCCTGGCCAGGCCGCCGCCCCGGCTCTGCCCGAACAGCACGACCCGGCCGCCGGTGGCCTCCGCGTGCTGCTCCAGCCGGCGTTCGAGGCGGTCGACCAGCTCGGACGTGCAGCCGACGTTCATGCCGATGCGCGCCCTGATGGGGGCGTAGCCGCGTTTGCGCAGCCAGGTCCTGGCCAGTTGCAGGCTCCAGTCACCGAAGCCGAAACCGGGAACCAGCAGCACGCCCAGACCGCGTCCCTCGTCCGGGTCGTCCGCGCGCCAGACCGGGTCCGACACCAACCGGGGGATGTTGCCGAGCATCGCCACCAGCACGTGTTCGCGGGCCACCGCACGGGTCGCCTCCACCACGCCCATCCGACCTCCCTGTTCTGGGACCATGGGGGTTCCCCATTCGTGGCCATCCATTCCTGTCGTTTGCGGTCGGGCGCGCCGGGAACCACTGTCCTATGTGGTTGTGGAGGCCGCCGGGCGTGTACCGGCCCCAAGAAGACACGTGGCTGATGGCCGAGGCGCTCGAGGAGGCCGGGATGCCGCGTGGCAGCCGGGTGCTCGACGTGTGCACCGGCACCGGAGCGTTGGCGGTCGCCTCGGGACTGGCGGGCGCGAGTGAGGTCACGGCGGTCGACCTGAGCAGGCGCGCTCTCGTCGCGGCCTGGGTGAACGCCCGGTTGCGCGGGCTGGCCGTGAAGGTGCGGCACGGTGATTTCGGCGACCTGGTCGGCAGCGCCGAGTTCGACGTCGTCACGGCCAACCCGCCGTACGTGCCCAGCGTGGCGGTGCCGCGGCGCGGGCCCGCGCGGGCGTGGGACGGCGGCGTGGACGGGCGCTCGGTGCTCGACCGGCTGTGCGCGGTGATGCCGTTGCTGTTGGCCGACAAGGGCATGGGCCTGGTCGTGCACTCGACGTTGTCCGATCCCGACGTCACCCTGCGCCAACTGCGCGGCGGCGGGTTGAAGGCATCGGTCGTGGCCCGCCGCACGATCCCGTTCGGACCGGTCATGCGCGGCCGCGCGGAGTGGTTGTCGCGCCGCGGTCTCATCAACGAGGGCCAGGAGCACGAGGAGCTGGTGGTGATCCGTGCCGACGCCGCGTGAAGCCAGGGTGGTGACGGTGGTGCCCGGTGGGCCCGTCCTGGTGGAGGGGCCCGTCGAGGTGCGGTTGGACGACGGGACGGTGGTGCGCTCGGACCGGTTCGTCGTCGCGGTGTGCGCGTGCCGCCGCAGCAAGCGCTACCCGCTGTGCGACACGAGCCACCGCAAACGACGGTAGGGGAAGTGCTTCAGAGGGGCAGGCGCAACGCCGTCTGCCCCTCTCGCCACGCGGTGAGCAGGTGGTCGCCGAGGCGTTGTTCGAGCAGTTCGGTGGCTTGCACGCCGAACACGACGGACTCGGTCAGCTCCGGTTCACGGGCGAGCAGGTCGCCGATCACGTCCCGCCGCATCACCTGTTCGTGCACGGCGTCGGCTTCGATGTGCTCGGTGAAGAACTCCACGCAGTCGGGGTGCGCGTCGAGCCGTTCCAGCGCTTTGGCCATCCGGGTGGCGCTCGGGGCGGTGGTGATCTCGGCGGCGGCGAAGTGCCCGACGAGCGACCCGCGCAACGAGCGGTGCAGCCCGCACAACGACATCAGGTTGACCGTCGCCAGCATCACGGCCGGCGCGTGGTCGAGGTAGCGCAGGTAGCCGTCGTCCAGCCCCGCGCCGACGAGCAGGTCGGCGAACAGCCGGGAGTGCATGCGGTCGCCGCGCCCGCCGCCGAACTCGTCGAACTCGACGGCCACCAGCGCCGCCTTGGCCGTGCCGCGCAACCTGGGGATGACCCACGCGTGCGGGTCGGCTTCCTTGTGGTGGTAGATCGAGCGCAACGCGAAGTACTCCCGCACGTGCCACCACTCCCCCTCGTCCTTGAGGAAGTGGCTCACGCCGACGCCGTCGACGGGTTCGACCAGCAGTTCGTCCAGCACGCCCTCGAGGTCCGCGCCGCCGGGCACGTCGGCGCGCAGGGCGTCGAGGAACACCCGTTCGAGCCCGGAGCGGAACGCCAGCAGCGCCGGATCCCACTCCCAGTCGTCCGACACGCCCGCGAAGCCCTGGTAGTGCAGCTCGTAGCACACGTGCAGGGCCAGTTGCAGGTCTTCGCCGTACGGGTCGGCCGACCCGGGCTCGGGGAGCCCGGCGGCCGGCGGGTCACCGCGCAGGGCGTCCACGACGGCGGCGGACAAGGGGCCGCGCGGCGCGGGCAGCACGGCGCGGTCGACGGCGTGGTCCACTGTGGTCATGGCCGTGGACTACCCGTTCCGGTGGGTGTGCACGCGAGCAGGTCGACGGCGGCCTCGGGTGATCCCGCCCTCAGTTGCCGCTGCGCGCCCGTGCCCTTCGCCAGCACGTCGCGCACGAGGGCGTGGATCGGCTCGCGGTCGTCGCCGAGCGCGTCGGACACGTGTTCCAGCAGCGCCTCGACCAGCTCCGCGGCGGGCACCCGGCGCGCGGTGAGCGGGTCGACGCCCGGACCGGACATCCCGTAGCGTGCCGCCGACCACACCGCGGCGGCCAGCACCTGGTCGTCCAGCTCGGGGGCGGCCCCGGCCGTGCGGGCGGTGTCGACCAGGGCCCTGGTCAGGCCCGCCTGGAGCACGGCGTCGTCCACCGCGGCGGCGGTGTCGGCGACCCTGACCTCGACGGTCGGGTACCGCGGCGAGGGCCTGGCCAGCCAGAACGTCTGGTTGGCGTCCACGATCGCGCCGCTGTCCACCAATCGGTCGACGCGGTCGGCGTGCTCGGCGGCGGTGCGGCAGAACGGCGGCACGCCCGAGCCGGGGAACCGCGCCTGGTCCATCATCCGCCAGCTCGCGTACCCGGTGTCCCGGTCGCGGTCGAACGGCGAGTTGCCGCCCAGCGCCAGCAGCGTCGGCAGCCACCGCCGCAGGTGGTTGACCACGTGCACGGCGGTCTCCCGGTCGGGCACGCCGACGTGCACATGGCAGCCGCAGCACTGGTAGCCGTCCACCTGACCCCGGTAGACCGCCTCGATCCGCTCGAACCTCTCCCCCGCGCTCAACGCCGGTCGCGGGTCGGCCAGCGGCGGTGTGCCCGAGGCGACCAGCCACAGCCCTTCGGCGTGCGCGGCCTCGGCCAACGCCCGCCGCCCGGCCGCCAGGTGCTCGCGCAGCTCGTCCAGCGTCGCGCAGACGCCGCTGGCGAACTCCACCTGCGCGCCGCTCAGCTCGCGGTGGACCTGCGCGCCCGGCGGCAGGTCGCGCACACCGGCCAGCACGTCGGCCGCACGCGCGACCGGTCGACGCGTCCGCGGATCCACGAGGAGGAACTCCTCCTCCACGCCCACCGTCATGAAGGGTCGCGCCGGGGCAGCGGCTTGGTCGCGGGCCCTTCGAGCACCGCGCCGTCGACGTCGAACCGCGACCCGTGGCACGGGCAGTCCCAGCTGCGCTCGGCGGGGTTGAACCGCACCAGGCAGCCCAGGTGGGTGCAGCGCAACGACACGCCGTGCACGCCGCCTGCCTCGTCGCGGTACACGCCGGCCTTGCCGCTGCCGTCACGCACCACGCGCGCCTCGCCCACGGGGACGTCCGCGACGGAGTCCACCTCGGCCGACTTCAGCCGGTCGCCGACCAGGTCCGCGGCGACCTTGGCGTTGAGCTTCGCGAGCTTGGGCGTCGAGCCCAACGTCAGCCGGTGCGGGCTGAACCGCGCGGCCAGCGGGTTGTCCCGACCCACGATCAGGTCGGTGAGCACCTCGGCCGCCATGGTGCCGTTGCTCAGGCCCCACTTCATGAACCCGGTCGCGCCGTACAGGGTGGTCGAGCCGGGCGTGTAGGGGCCGATCATCGGCAGGTTGTCGTAGGAGGTCGGATCCTGCGCGGACCAGCGGTGGGTGACCTCGGCGATGTCCCAGTGCTCGGCGGCGAACTTGGTCAGCTCCTCGTACGGCTCGCCGGGCGCGGAACCGGTCGCGTGGCCCTGGCCGGAGACGATCAGCAGGTCGCCGGCGCTCGCGAGCGACCACGTCGGGCTGCTGCCCGCGCTGATGGACAGGCCGGTCGGCGGCGTGCCCGACGCGAGGCGGACCGCGACGCAGTAGGACCGCACCGGCTCCAGCCGGGCGAAGTACAGGCCGCGGTCCAGGATCGGGTAGTGCGTGGCGACGACGACGCGTTCGGCGACGACCGTGCCGCGGTCGGTGTGCACGCGGGTCGGCTTGCCGTCCTCGATGCGCAGCACCCGGCCGGCCTCGTAGACCCGTGACCCGTCGCCGTCGACGACTTCGGCCAGGCCGCGCACGTACTTCACCGGGTGGATCGCCAGCTGGTCGTCCAGCCGCACGGCGTCCGCGACCGCGAACGGCACGCCCATGAGCTCGCCCCGGTCGCGGGTCACCGGCAGCCCGGCCCTGGCCGCGGCCTGGGCTTCCTGCTCGATGGCGGCCCGGCCGGCCTCGTCGAACGCGAACGTGTAGGCGGGCATGCGGCGCAGGTCGCAGTCGATGCCCAGTTCGGACACCAGGGAGGCGACCCGCTCCACGGCGGCGGTGTTGCCGTCGGCGTAGGCGGCCGCGGTCTCGGCGTCGTGCTTGTGCTCGATCGTGGAGTACACGGTGGACTGGAGGGCGGTGACCTTGGCCGTGTTGTTGCCGCTGACGCCGCTGCCGACCCGGTCGGCCTCCACCAGTGCCACCCGCAGGCCCGCGCGCTTGAGCAGCAACGCCGTGGTGACACCGGTGATGCCACCGCCGACCACCGCCACGTCCACCGCCGTCTCGCCGGTGAGCGCGGGGAACCGGCCGTGCGGGATCGCCTCGGACCACAGCGAGTGGCGAGCGGTCGTGGTCGCTTCCGTCATGTCTAGCCCATACCCGTGAGATCGGTGTTCGAACCTCGGTTCTCGCGGTAACCCGGGCGCATGCGCACCTTCGCCGACCTGGCCGACCTCGTGACGTTGGTCGAAGAACGGGCACCCGCACGCGAGTTGTACGTGCGTTGGTCACAGGGCCCCGAGCAGGACAGCGACCGGCGCAGCCGCGACGGTTTGAGCGGCGTGCGGTTGCCCGGCCTGTCCGCCAACTCGCTGGCGATCGAACCCTGGTGGGGCGACCGGCCCCTGCGGCTGTGGGTGGCCCGTCGCCTGCACGACTACCGCCACCTGCGGGAACGTCGAGGGCCGGGCACGCGGCCGTGGATCCTGGAAGGCGTCGAGGTCGGCCGCGGCCCGGACAACGAGCCCCTGGTCAAGTGCCACCACCCGATCGGGTGGATCGCCGATGACGTACTCACCGAGTGCGAGCGCCTGGTCGACGAGCACGCCGCCACGACCTGGGGCTCCCTGGACCGCGAAGGCCCCTAGCCGACGGTGAACGACGTGGTCGCGCCGGTGAACGGGGTGATCGCGCCGGTCCAGCCGCTCTTCCAGTCGCCGTGGTGCACGATGCGGTACTGCCCGGCCGGGGTGTCGGCGGGGATGGTCCACGTGATGGTGGCGGTGGAGTTCGCCACGCCCTCGCGCTGCCAGCGGTAGCGGGTGGACCAGTCGCCGTCGTCGGCGTGCCGGGTCCACGTGCCGCCGACCAGGCGTTGCACCTCGAGGAACGTGCCGTTGCGGCGCAGGTTGTTCTTCGGGTGGCCGGTGACGAACACGGCCGTGGCGGTCTGGCCGCGCGCGTAGCCGGCGGCGGGCTGGGTGAGGACCTGGCCGAACGAGTGCCACGGCGCCTTGTCGTCGAACACCACGCCGGTCTGGAGGTTGATGCCGGTGAACGGCGGCTTGCCGGGCGTGGGACCGGGGTCCACCGGTGTGCCGGCGCGCAGTGACGCGGCGAGCGCGGCGAACTCCTGCTGGTAGGCGGGCAGGGTGTTGCGGCCGAACAGCGTGGAGCCGCCCTCGTACTGCTGGAGGTCGTACTCCTGCGGGGTGGTGATGTACTGGCTGTAGTCGTTGGCGTAGCCCTGCACGAGCACGTTCTCCAGCGGCACGCCCGCCTCGGCGGCCACCGCGCGCCGGATCCGCAGGCCGGCCACGATCGTCACCTCGCCGGGCACGGCGACCAGGTGCAGCGGCCCGATCTTGACGATCTGCAGCGGCAGCACGTTCGGCGTGGCCTGCACCAGCCCGGTCGGCACCAGCGACGCCTTCGGGTACTGGCAGTCCCGCAGCCACTGCGGCACCTCGACGTCCAGCGGCTCGAACAGCGCCTTGAGCGGGCTGGTCATGCCCTCGTGGAAGCCGGGGATCGCCGGGCCGTCCTCGACGCTGCCCGCCATGGTGGACGCGCCGACCACGCCGGGGCACGTCGTGCCGGGCCGCCCGTCGGTGGTGTAGCGGCCGTCGACGGTGACCGCGGCCATGTCCACGAACCTCATCCGGTGGTCGACCGAGCCGGTGACCGGGGTCTGCGGGCCGGCGAACACCTGCTGGGCCTTGCGGTTCTGCCGCTCGCCGATGATCCGGGTGTTCTCGACCTCGTCCTCGGTCGGGCCGGAGCCGGGGCGCAGGTTGAGGTTCGGCGACATGTCGCCCGCGTTGGTGTTGGGGAACGCGGCGACGAACCCGGGCCGGTCCTCCAGGTAGCGCACGCCCCGGTCGTCGTGCTCCCACTGGTAGGACGCGTACCCCTTGTTGTCGGGGCTGATCAGGGTGTTCTTGTTGGTCATCGACGTGTTGTGGGTGGCGAACCAGCTGATCGCGCCGACCTCGGTCCCGTTCTGGCGGAACTTCAGCACGGTCATCGCCGGGTCGATGCCGAGCGGGAAGTGGCCCTTGTCGGGGTTGCGCTCGAACGCCACGCGGGAGCGGTTCACGCTCGCGTCGGTCAGCTCGCCGCGGCCCAGGGACAGCTCGCCCGGCTTGAGGTCCTCGTGCGCGCGCACGATCGACTCGGTGATGCCGTCGGCGATCGCGGCCAGGGTCTGCGGCTGCATGCCCAGGACGGACAGGTTGTAGGCGAGGTTGTGGGAGTAGCCGCCGGGGCCCGCGTGCGTGTGGGTGGCCGACAGCAGCACGTTCTCGCGGGTGTAGAGCGAGCCGTAGCGGGTCTGGAGCCTGGCCAGCACCGCTTCCTGCACCGCCCGGAAGATCATCGCCAGGTCGGCGTTGACGTACGCGACGCGCTTGCCGGTGGCCTGGTCGACCACGACGAACGCGCGGGAGCGCTGCCGCTGGTGGATGCCGGTGGTCTTCTGGTCGAACGACGAGTAGCCCATCATGCCGTTCTCGGCGGCGGGACCGGTGACGTCGGAGATCCCCCGCCCGACCAGGTACGGCTGCGGCGCGGCGCCCGCCGCCGGCAGCCCGACCAGGACCAGCGCGCCGACCAGCGCCGTGGCCGTCAACGACCGTCGCGAGACCTTCATCCGCACTCCCCGACCGTCATACGCGAAATGCATTCACTTTTACTCGACGGTAGGTGATCGGGGCCACTCGGGCAAGCCCTCGCCTGGCACAGTCGTGGACGTGCGGGTGGACGACGTGCCGGGGTGGCTGCCGGGGTGGTGCGCGGACCGGTTGGGCGACGAGCCCGTCGCCGTGCTGTTCGTGGCGCGACGGATGTCGACCACGTTCGGGCTGCGGCTGGCCGACGGGCGGGACGTGGTGGTGAAGGCGCGCGAGGACGAGGGCCGGGCCGCGTCGTGCGTGGCCGCGCAGTCCCGGTTGGCCGACCGCGGGTTCCCGTGCGCCCGTCCGTTGACGCCGGCGGTCGCCGTCGGCGGGCTGGCCGTGCACGCCGAGGAGCTGCGGCCCGGCGGCGAAGTCCTCGGCGGCGACGCACCGGAGGTCGCCGTGCGGTACGCGGCGGTGTTCGCCCGGCTGATGGACGACCTGGCGGACGCGGCCATCGCGCCGCCGCTGCCGAACCCGCGCTGGGCGCGGTGGGACCACGCCGACCCGGGGCTGTGGCCGTCGATCGCTGTGCTGGACGGGAAGGACCAGGGCGCGGTGCCCGCGCACGTCGTGGCGGTGGCCACGCGGGTCCGGGCGCGGCTGCCGGCCTCCGGGCTGCCGAACGTGCTGGGCCACGCCGACTTCGAGGCGCAGAACCTGCGCCGGCGCGACGGGCGGGTGTGGGTCGTGCACGACTGGGACAGCCTGGCGTGGCAGCCGGAGGCGGCGCTGGTGGGTGCGGCGAGCGGGACGTTCGGCAACGACTCGCCGCCGACCCTCGCGCCGGTCGAGAGCTCCGCCGCGTTCCTGGACGCCTACCAGCACCTGCGGGGACGCCGGTTCACCCCGCGGGAGCTGGAGGTCGCGTGGGCGGCGAGCCTGTGGCCGGCGGCGCACAACGCCCGGTGGGAGGCACTGCACGGCACCCCACCGGTGTGCGGCGAGGCCGTGCGGGAGCAGGCGGCCGAACGGCTGCGGCGAGCGAACGCCTAGCGTGGTGGCCATGCGCACGGTGGCCGTCCTCGCCCTCGACCGGGTCGTCCCGTTCGACCTGTCCACGCCGATCGAGGTGTTCACCCGCACGCGGCTGCCCGACGGCGGGCCCGCCTACCGGGTGCTGGTCTGCGGCGTCACGTCGACCGTCGACGCGGGCGCGTTCACCCTGCGGCCGCCGCACGGGTTGGACGCCGTGGTGGCGGCGGACACGGTGATCCTGCCGGGGTGCGCCGACGTCACCGCGCCGGTCCCGGACGAGGCGCTCGACGCCCTGCGGACGGCGGCCGCCCGCGGCGCGCGGCTGGCGTCGATCTGCTCCGGCGCGTTCGTCCTGGCGGCGACCGGGTTGCTGGACGGGCTGCGTGCGACGACGCACTGGGCGGCCGCCGCCGCGCTGGCCGCCCGGCACCCGGAGGTCGAGGTGGACCCGGACGTGCTCTACGTCGACAACGGCAACCTGCTCACGTCGGCCGGCGCCGCCGCCGGGCTGGACCTGTGCCTGCACCTGATCCGCCGCGACCACGGCTCGGCGGTGGCCGCCGACGCCGCCCGCCTGTCGGTGATGCCGCTGGAGCGCGAGGGCGGCCAGGCGCAGTTCATCGTGCACGAGCAGCCGCCCGTGCCGCGCGGCTCGGTGCTCGAACCCGTGCTGCGGTGGCTGGAGGACAACTGCGAGCACGACCTGGGCCTGGAGGACATCGCCGCCCGGGCGGGCATGAGCACCCGCACGCTCAACCGCCGGTTCCGCGAGCAGACCGGCACGACGCCGTTGCAGTGGCTGCACCGCGCGCGCATCCGCCGCGCGCAGCACCTGCTGGAGGCCACCGACCACCCGGTGGACCGGATCGCGGCGCGGGTCGGCTTCGGCTCGCCCACCGCGTTCCGGGACCGGTTCAAGCGGGTGGTCGGCACCAACCCCCACGCCTACCGCTCGGCGTTCCGCGCGCCCGCTCAGTCGACCCCCGCGTAGGAGTGCAGGCCGACCGCGACCAGGTTGACGAAGAACAGGTTGAACAGCACCACGACCATGCCGAGGACGTTGAGCCACGCCGAGCGGCGGCCGCGCCAGCCCGCCGTGGCGCGGGCGTGCAGGTAGGCGGCGTAGCAGACCCAGGAGACGAACGCGACGGTCTCCTTGGGGTCCCAGCCCCAGAACCGGCCCCACGCCTGCTCGGCCCACACCGCGCCGGTGATGATCGCGAACGTCAGCGTGAGGAACCCGACCGCGCCGGTGCGGTAGGCGATCTTGTCGAGGTCGTCGAGGGGCGGCAGGCGACGGCTCGGCGCGCCCCCGCCCTTGCGGGAGAACTCGCCGGAGCCCGCCAGGTGCAGCGCACTGACCACACCGGACAGCAGGAACACCCCGCTGGCCATGATCGCCGCGGCGACGTGCACGATGATCCAGTACGAGCGCAGCGACGGCACGAGCGGCGCGGCCTCGGCGTAGAGCCGGTTGCCGCCCAGGAACAGCAGCGAGGCGATCGGCAGCAGCACGAACACCGACATGCGCCGCAGGTCGTACCGGGACAGCAGGTACAGCCACGCGACGACGGCGACGAGGCCGACCGCGGACAGGTACTCGTACATGTTGCCCCACGGCACGCGGCCGGTCGCGACACCGCGCAGGACCACCGAGCCCAGGTGCAGCAGTCCGCCCAGGACGGTCAGCGCGACGCCACTGCGCCCGAGCCGCACCGCGAACGCGGGCGGCGCGGCGGCGTGCCGGGTCAGGGCGTACTCGGCCGAGCACAGCAGGGCGGCGAGCATGTAGACGCCGAACGCGCTGGTGAACAGCCAGTCCGACAGCAGCGCGGGCGCGGCGAGGCGGTCACCCATGGCCGGCCCACAGCTGGTCGAGCCGCAGGATCATCACCGGCACGCTCAGGCAGGTCACGGTCAGCACGCCCGCGCCCCACCGGGACCGTTCGGCCACCGACCACACCGCGCCCAGCGGCAGCACGACCGCCACGCCGAGCAGGTAGCCGACGAACGTGGCGCGGTCGAGCACGCGGTCCGAGCCGAGCAGCGACACCACCCCGACCACGGCCTGCACCAGCAGACCGGCTTCGAGCAGCACGACGACGGCGGCCAGCCCGAGGGTCGGCCTGGTGCGCAGGGTGATCGGGTGGTCGAGCACGGCGAGCACCAGCGCCCAGACCGCGGCGGCCACCGCGACGACCGTCAACGCGGTCGCCAGGACTTGGATCATCGAACAAACCCCTCCGAGTGACTACTACGCAACGTAGCACTACACGTTGTAGTAGCCCTTGGGGAGGGTGTCACCAGATCAGGAAGCTCACCGGGGTCGAGACCAGCACCAGGCCGCTGACCAAGGCGGACCAGCGCAGGGCGGCGGGCAGCGGCGGCAGGCCGGCCAGGCGGTCCAGCCGGGCCTCGACCGCCACGTCGGCCGCCCCGAGCGCGCCCTCCGGCGGCCGCGTCGAGCCGAACCGGCGCAGCGCCGCGGCGAGCGGCTGCGCGCCGTGGCGCAGGCTCGCGCTCTCGTCGGCCCGCATCTCCACCAGCAGCGCCACGGCCCGCGCGACCGAGCGCGCCAACCGGACCTTCGGCAGCACCGCGCACAACGCGCTGAACGGCAGCAGCACCAGGTCGTGCCGCTCGCGGCCGTGCGCGTGCTCGTGCCCCAGCACGGCGTCGACCTGGTCGCGGGTCAACGCGGTCAGCGCCCCGGAGCTGAGCACGACGGCCGAGCGCGCTCCGGGCACGCAGTAGGCGACCACCTGCGGGTGGTCCAGCACGAACGCGCCGGGCGCGGCGTCGTCGCGGCGGGCGACCAGCGCCAGCACGTCGCGGTGCCGCCGCCGCACCCGCAGCACCGAGCACCACGTCCACAGCAGACCGATCGCCAGGTCCAACGCGGACAGCAGGCCGAGCACGACCAGCACGGCCGCCGGCGTCACCTCGCCGCGCACCGCGTCGTCGGCCCACCGCGCCAACGCCACCGGCACGGGGGCGTCGTAGGAGGCGAGGCCCAGGGCGAGCAGCAACCCCACCGCGGACAGCGCCCACGACAGGCCGAGCATCTGCCACAGCAGGATCCCCGTGCGCGGGGCGCGCCACACCCACCGGGCGCGGGCGAGCGGACCGGCCGCCGCCACGCACAGCACCAGCGTCGCCGCCAGGTGCAGCGCGGCGTTCACCGCTCGTCCAACGCCTGGCTCAGCGCTTCCGCCTCGGGCGCGGTCATCGACTGCGCGAAGTGGGCCAGCGCGGTCTCCCGGTCGCCGGTCAACGACAGCGCGTCCAGCATCAGCCGGGCCACGTACTGCTCGCGGCTGGCCACCGGCGCGTAGTACCAGGCGCGGCCCTCACCCGCCTCGCGGCGGACGAATCCCTTCTTCGCCAACCGGTTCAGCACCGTCATCACGGTCGTGTAGGCCAGGTCGCGGTCGGCCAGCGCGCGCACGACGTCGCGCACCGCGACCGGCTCGCCGCGGTCCCACAGGACGTCCATCGCGGCCCGTTCCAGCTCGCCCAGCCCGTTCACCGCCACCCTCCACCCGTCACGTGCCGATGGTACGAGGCGGAGCGGCGGGCGTGCTCACGTGCCGCTGATGTTGACCATCCACTGCACGCCGAACCGGTCCTGGCAGGCGCCGAACTCGTCGCCCCACATCTGCTTCTCCAGCGGCACGGTCACGTTGCCGCCGTCGGAGAGCTTGGCGAAGTAGCCGCGCAGCTCGTCGGCGTCGTCGCCGCTGAGGCTGATGGTGATGTTGTCGCCGGGGTTGTGCGGCATGCCGGGCGGGGTGTCGGCGCCCATCAGCGTGTAACCGCTGTCGGTCTCCAACTGGCTGTGCATGATCTTGTCGGCCTCGGGCGCGTCCGCCGCACCGTACTCGCCGAAGGTGTTGAGCCGCAGGGTGCCGCCGAAGACCGATTCGTAGAACTCCATCGCCTCGCGGGCGTTGCCGGCGAAGCTGATGTACGGGTTGAGCCGAGAGGTCACCGTGTCCTCCTCGAGGTCGTGCGGGCGGGCCCATCCTGGCAGCACCCGCGACCGCCCGCAGCGGGAACGACGGCGGCTACGGCCCGTCCTGGACGTCACCGGTGGTGGCCGAGCGGACCGGGCCGGAGGACAGGTCGCCGGGCGGGATGCCGGGGTGGTGGCCGGTCCGCGCGCCGGGCGCGGGGGCCGAGGGCGCGAGGGACAGCCGGGAGACGATCCGGTAGCGGTCGCCCCGGTACAGCGAGTGCACGTACTCCACCGGACGGCCGGTGCTGTCGTTGGTCAGGCGCTCGAACAGCAGCGCGGGCGCGAACACCGGCACGCCGAGCAGCTGCGACTCGGCGTCGTTGGTGACCGTGGGCTCGATGGACTGCACCGCGTCGCTGACGTGCACGCCGTGGTCGGCGAGCCGGTCGTAGAAGTTGCCGGACTCCATGTCCTCGACCGTGAGGCCGGGCGCCACGGCCACCGGCACGTGCAGGTGCTCGATCGCCATCGGCGCGCCGTCGACCAGCCGGAGCCGGGCGATGTAGGTGATCTCGGCCGCCGGGGACACGCGCAGCCTGCGGCCGACGCGCGCGCCGGCCGGGATGCGGGCGTGCTCCAGCACCCGACTGGTCCACGCCCCGCCCGCCTGCGGCAGGGTCATCGCCCGGTCGGCCGACACCAGCTCCTGGGTGATCTTGGCGGGCGCGACGAACGTGCCCCGGCCGTGCTGGCGGACCAGCAGACCGGTGTTGACCAGTTCGTCCACGGCCGAGCGCAGCGTGGGCCGTGACACCGAGAGCTGGCGGCACAGCACCCGCTCGGCCGGGATGGGGGCGCCGGGCGGGTGGGTCTCGATGAGTTCGAGCAGGTAGTCGCGCACCCGTTCGCGTTTGAGGATCGGTTCGGCCATGCCGCCTCGCTTCGTCCGCCGGTCGCGGACCAGTATGGCAGACCAGTGGTCAGGTGCCGCTGCTCCAAGATCGAGAGCGCTCTCACGGCTGTGAACTGGGTGTTGACGACCACATTGGTCTATGCCATCTTCGGACAGGCTCCACCTGGGTTTACCAATTGGTCAGCTGAGAGGTGAGACGTGCCGAACCGCCCCGCCACCTTCGTCCTCGCGTCGTTACTGGTCCTGTCCGCCTGCGGCGCCGAGCCGGGCGCCTCCGGCGGCGAGCAGGACGTCACGGTCTGGCTGATGAAGGACACCGCCACCGACGACTTCGTCAGCCGCTTCGAGACCGAGTTCGAGCGCGACCACCCCGGGCTGGACCTGAAGATCCAGGTGCAGGAGTGGAACGGCATCACCCAGAAGGTCACCAGCGCGCTGGCCAGCACCGACCCTCCCGACGTCATCGAGGTCGGCAACACCCAGGTCGCCCAGTACGCCGCCAGCGACGGCGTCACCGACCTGTCCGCCAAGGTCGCCGAGCTGGGCGGGCAGGACTGGATCCCCGGCCTGGCCGAACCCGGCGCGGTGGGCGGCAAGCAGTTCGGCATCCCGTTCTACGCGGCCAACCGGGTCGTCATCTACCGCAAAGACCTCTTCGAGGCGGCCGGCGTCACGCCGCCGAAGACGCGCGACGAGTGGCTGGCCGCGACCGCGAAGCTCGACCAGGGCGACACCCAGGGCATCTACCTGCCCGGCCAGAACTGGTACGTGCTGTCCGGGTTCATCTGGGACGAGGGCGGCGACCTCGCGCGGCAGGACGACGGGAAGTGGACCGGCTCGCTGAACACACCGCAGGCGTTGGCGGGCGCGGACTTCTACCGGAGGTTGCAGGCGCTGGGCGACGGGCCGAAGGACTCCGACGAGGCCAAGCCGCAGCAGACCGACGTGGTCGCGGGCGGCCGGGTCGCGCAGTTCATCGCCGTGCCCGGCGCCGCGAAGCTCGTCGCCAAGGCCAACCCCGAGCTGGCCGACGAGCTCGGCTTCTTCCCCATCCCCGGCAAGACCGCCGCCACGCCCGGCGCGGTGTTCACCGGCGGCTCCGACCTCATCATCCCCCTCGCCTCCACCCGCCAGGACGGCGCCTACGAGGTGGTCAAGGCGCTGGCCGGGGACAAGTGGCAGGTCGAACTGGCCAAGGCGATGAACTACGTGCCGAACCGGACGTCCCTCGCGAGTGCCGTCGGCGACGACCCCGGCGCGGCCGCGATGGCCGCGGGCGCGGTCAACGGGCGCGCCACCCCCAACTCGCCCAACTGGGCGGCCGTCGAAGCGCGCAACCCCATCAAGGAGTTCCTCACCGCCGTGCTCACCGGCACCGACCCGGCCACCGCCGCGGCAACGGCGGACCAGGTGATCACCCAGGCGCTCAACTCGGGCGCGTGAGATGACGACCACGCCGACGCGGGCGGTGCCGCACCGCCCGCCGTCGACCCCTCCCCCGCCGCGACGCCGCCGCACCTCCTGGCTGCCCTACCTGCTCATCGCGCCGACCCTGCTGGCCACCGCCTTCCTCCTGCTGTACCCGTTGGCCCGCAACGTGATCATCTCCACGCAGGAGTTCGGCCTGCCCCAACTGGTCCGCGGCCACGCCCGGTTCGTCGGCCTGGCCAACTACACCCGCGTGCTCACCGACGCCGAGTTCTGGGCCGTCGTCCGGCGGACGCTGCTGTTCACCGCGATCAACGTCGTGCTGATCATGCTGCTGTCCACGCTCGTCGCGCTGCTGCTCGTCCGGCTCGGCCGGTGGACCCGGCTGCTGGTCATGTCCGGCCTGGTGCTCGTCTGGGCCACCCCGGTGATCGCGGCCACCACCGTGTTCCAGTGGCTGTTCCAGTCCCGGCTCGGCGTCGTCAACTGGGCGCTGGTCCGGCTGGGCTTCGAGGGCTACCGCGACTACACCTGGTTCGCCGACGGTCCCGCGACCTTCGCCATCCTGGTCGCGCTCATCGTCTGGCAGTCCGTGCCGTTCGCGGCCCTGTCCCTCTACGCGGCCATGGTCACGATCCCCGCCGAGCTGTACGACGCCGCACGCATGGACGGCGCGGGCGCCTGGCGGGTGTTCACCACCATCACGTTCCCGCTGCTGCGGGCCATGTTCGGCCTGGTCACCTGCCTCGAAGTCATCTGGGTCGTCAAGGCGTTCGTGCAGATCTGGGTGATCTCCCAGGGCGGACCCGGCCAGGCCACCACCACCCTGCCCGTCTACGCGTTCCAGGTCGCGCAGTCGTTGCAGCGCTACGACCTCGGCGCGGCCGTGTCCATGCTCATGGTGCTGCTGCTCGTCCTGGCGCTGCTCGCGTACTTCCGCCGGCTCTACCGGCAGGAGGAGGTCTCGTGACCGGCCGCCTGCTGCGCGGCCTCGCGGCCCTGGTCGTGTTCGCGGTCTCGGTGTTCCCGGTGTACTGGATGGTGCTGACCGCCTTCAAACCCACCCGCGACATCCAAGCCGGAACGCCGAGCTTCCTGCCGCTGTCACCCACCTTCGAGCACTTCGCCACCGCCACGTCCGCCCACGGCTTCTGGTCGTTCTGGCGCAACAGCCTGCTGGTCGCGGGCGGCGCGGTCCTGCTGTCCCTCGCCGTGGCACTGCTGGCGGCGTTCGCCGTGGCCCGACTGCGCTGGAAAGGACGCCGCGGGTTCATCCTCATGGTGTTCATCGCCCAGATGACACCGTGGGAAGCGCTGCTCATCCCGATCTACGTCATCGCCCGCGACACCGGGCTGCTCGACACCCTCTGGATGCTCACCCTCGTCTACTTCATGATCACCCTGCCGTTCACCGTCGTGACGCTGCGCGGGTTCCTCGCCGCCATCCCCGTCGACCTCGAAGAAGCCGCGCTCGTCGACGGCTGCTCGCGCGCGCAGGCGTTCCGCCGCGCGGTGTTCCCCCTGCTCGCACCGGGCCTGCTGGCGACCTCGCTGTTCGGCTTCATCACCGCCTGGAACGAGTTCGCCTTCGCCAACGTGCTGATCATCAAGGACCAGGACGACCGCACCCTCCCGGTCTGGCTGTCCTCGTTCAGCAGCACGTTCGGCACCGACTGGGGCGCGACCATGGCCGCCTCCACCCTGTTCATGCTGCCGGTGCTGCTGGTGTTCCTCGCCCTCCAGGGCCGGGTGACCACCGGGATCGTCGGCGGCGCGGTCAAAGGCTGAGGACCCGGGAGACCACGTGATCGTGCCACGACCCACCCGGCTGATCCGGCGCCACGGCCGGTTCACGCTCGATCACCACACCGCCATCCGGGCCACCCCCGGAGCCGAAGCAGCGGCCCGGCTGCTGCGCACCCTCCTGCGACCGGCCACCGGCCTGCCCCTGCCGACCCACCACGACGGCCGGGTCGTGTTCGCCCTGGACGACCGGCTCGTCGGACTCGGCGACGAGGGCTACGCCCTCACCGCGAACGAACACGCCGTCGTCCTGCGCGCGGCGACCCGGCACGGCCTGGCCCACGGCGTGCAGACCATCCGCCAACTCGTGACACCCACCGCACTCGGCCCGCGACCGGCACCCGGCACGCACTGGACCCTGCCCGGCGTGGACGTCCGCGACGCACCGCGGCTGCCCTGGCGCGGCGTGCTGCTCGACGTCGCACGCCACTTCCACCCGATCGCCGTCGTGCGCCGCTTCGTCGACCTCATGGCCGTGCACAAGCTCAACGTCCTGCACCTGCACCTCACCGACGACCAGGGCTGGCGCATGCCCGTGCCCCGCCACCCCCGGCTCACCTCCGTCGGCGCGTGGCGGGCCGAGACCACGGGCGACGGCATCCCCCACGGCGGCTCCTACACCCGCGCCGAACTCACCGACCTCGTGTCCTACGCGGACGAACGCGGCGTGCGCGTCATGCCCGAGATCGACCTGCCCGGCCACGCCCGCGCCGCCCTCGCCGCCTACCCCCACCTGGGCAACTTCCCCCGACGACGACAACCCGTGTGGACCCGGTGGGGCATCAGCGACGCCGTGCTCGGCATGCACGACCACACCCTGGAGTTCTGCCGCGACGTGCTGGACGAGGTCGTCGACGTGTTCCCCGGCCGCCACGTCCACATCGGCGGCGACGAATGCCCCACCACCGAATGGGAGTCCAGCCCCAGCGCGCTGCGCCGCGTCCGCCGCGAAGGGCTGGCCGGCCCCCACGAGCTGCACGGCTGGTTCCTCCGCACCCTGGCCGACCACCTGGCCGAACGCGGGCGCACCCCCGTGTCCTGGGAACCGATCGGCGACCCCCGAACCGTCACGATGCCGTGGCGCGACGCGGCCGACGCCCGAGCCGCGCTGGACCTCGGGCACGACGTCGTGATGGCCCCGCACCGCTCCACCTACCTCGACTACCCGCCGACCGACGACCCGGCCGAACCACCGGGCCAGCCCGGACTCGTCGTCACCGCCCACGACGTCTACCACCTGCCCCTGCCCGACGGCGTCCTCGGCGCCCAGTGCGCGCTGTGGACCGAGTACGTGCCGACCGCGCACCACCTCGAACGGCTCGCGTACCCCCGGCTCGCCGCCCTGGCCGACACCCTCTGGGCGCAACACCCGTCCTGGACCGACTTCACCGAACGGATGCGCACGCACACCGGCCGCCTGAGCGCGCTCTCCGTTCCCCTCTCGCGGAAGGAGGACGACGCCCGCTCCCCTGTCCCACCCTGCTGACTCGAGGAGAGAACCGAAGTGTCCGCACGCATGATCGCCGCGATCGGAGCCGCCGCGGTGTCCGTCGCCGCCCTGGTGGCCGCACCGATGGCGTTGGCCGCCGACTCGGTCACCGCCCAGCACCGCACCAGCGCCTCCGGCGCCACGGCCGACCAGGTCGAGCCGTGGCTCAAGCTGGTCAACACCGGCGGCACCACCGTGCCGCTGAGCGAGTTGAAGGTCCGCTACTACTTCAAGAGCGAAACACCCGACGTCGGCTACCGCTTCGCCTGCTCCTGGGCGGTGCGCGGCTGCGGCAACGTCACCGGCACGTTCGGCGTGCTGACCGGAGGGCCCGCCGACCGCTACCTGGAGGTCGGGTTCACCGCGGGCGCGGGCTCGCTCGGGCCCGGTGCCGACACCGGCGACCTGCAACTGCGGTTCTACCGGTCCAACTGGGGCCCGATCACCCAGTCCGACGACTACTCGTTCCGCGCGGTGAGCACCTACTCCGCCTGGTCCCGCGTGACCGTGCACCGAGGCGCCACCCTGCTGTGGGGCACCCCGCCCGGCGGCACCGGCCCCACCACGACCACCACCTCCTCCACCCCGCCGAACCCCAACGGTCCGGCCCTGTTCGACGACTTCGACTACACCGGCTCGGCCGACTCGCGCATCGCGCAGCGCGGCTGGACCGTCCGCTCCGGCGGCGGTGGTCCGGGCGTGCCGGGGGCGGTGTGGGACCCGGCGCAGGTGACGTTCCCGACCGTGGACGGCCAGAAGTCGCTGCGGCTGGAATCGTCCACCAACGGCTCGTCGGCGCGGCAGACGGAGCTGTACCACCAGCGGAAGTTCTTCGAGGGCACGTACGCGGCGCGGGTGAAGTTCTCCGACGCGCCGGTCTACGGACCCGACGGCGACCACGTGGTGCAGACGTTCTTCACCATCACGCCGCTGAACAGCGCCATGGACCCGAACTACGGCGAGCTGGACTTCGAGTACCTGCCCAACGGCGGGTGGGGCGAGCCGGCGAACATCCTCTACGAGACGACCTGGGAGACCTACCAGAACGAGCCGTGGGTCGCCGACAACGTCCACACCGAGCAGCGGCGGAGCTACGCGGGGTGGCACGACCTGGTGATCCAGGTGTCGGGCGGCCGGGTGAAGTACTTCGTGGACGGCGCGCAGGTGGCCGACCACGGCGACAAGTACTACCCGGAGACGCCGATGTCGATCAACTTCAACCTGTGGTTCATCTCCGGCGGCCTGGTGGGGACGCCCGGTGACCGCGCCTACCAGCAGCACGTGGACTACGTGTACTTCGCCAAGGACCAGGTGCTCAGCCCGGCCCAGGTCCAGTCCCGCGTGTCGGCCTACCGCTCGTCCGGCGTGGGTCACGTCGACACGGTCCCGGCCGGCTGACGTCGGCTCCTCGACGCACCGGTCTGTCGTTGTGGGCCGGTGCGTCGAGGCGGGTGTCCGGCTCTTTGTCCCGAGATGGTCTCTTTTGGTCATCACTGAAACTATCGTTGCGTCTAAGCAACGCTTTCGTCCCGGCATCCGGGCTCGGCGGATCGGCCCTCGCCCAGGCAGCGGGTCGAATGCGAAACTCTTCCGCCTATGCGGCAGATCACTCGCGGGACTCGGGCGGGGTACGCGACCGGGTCGTTCGTCACCGGCGCGTTCGGCACCGTGCCCGGACTGCTGCTGTTGCCCTACCTGACCGACAGCCTGGCCGTGCCCGCCGCGGTGGCCGGGCTGCTGGTGCTCGTGCCGAAGGCGTGGGACGTGCTGTTCAACCCCGTGGCCGGTCGCATCAGCGACCGCGCCGGGGTGCGGCGGCCGTTCCTGTTGCGCGGGGGCATCGTGACGGCGGTGCTGTTCGCGCTGCTGTTCGCCGGGCCGTTCACCGGGGTCGGTGCGGCGGTGTACGTGGCGGTGGTGTTCCTGGCGTGCGCGACGGCGTACGCGTTCTTCCAGGTGCCGTACGTGGCGATGGCGGCCGAGATCACCGAGGACTACGACGAGCGCACCCGGCTGATGGCGTGGCGGATGGCGTTCCTCGCGCTCGCCATCCTGGTCAGCGGCGCGGGCGCGCCGCGGTGCGGGACGCGGTCGGCTACCCCGGCATGGGCGTGGCGGTCGCGGCGCTGATGGTGGTGGGCGCGGTGGCGACGTTCGTCGGCACGCGCGGCGCGCCGGCGTCCCGGCGGGTCTCGTCGGCGGCCGGTGTGCGCGAACTGGTGGCCGTGGTGCGCGGGTCGCGGCCGTTCCGGCTGCTGCTGGCCGTGTTCGTGGTGCAGGCCGTGGGGCTGGGGACCATGCTCGCGGGCGTCGACTACTTCGCCCGGCTGGTGCTGGGCGAACCGGGCCTGCAGACGGCGTTGTTCGCCGGGTTCGTCGGGCCCGCGCTGCTGGTGATGCCGCTGTGGCAGCGCGTCGGGCGGCGGCACGGCAAGCGGGTCGGGCTGGTCGCCGCGTCGGTGGTGTTCGCGGTCGCGGTGGCCGGGCTGACCGCTTCACGCGTGCTGCCGGTCGCGGCCGTGCTCGCGCTGATGGCCGTGATCGGCGTCGGGTACGCGGGGATGCAGGTGTTCCCCCTGGCCATGCTGCCGGACGTGATCACCGCGGAGGAACGGCGGACCGGCACGACCCGGGCCGGCCTGTTCTCCGGGGTGTGGACGGCGGGCGAGACGTTGGGGCTCGCGCTCGGCCCCGGCGTGTACGGGCTGGTCCTGGCCGCGGGCGGGTACGCCGCGAGCACCGACGGGTCGGCTGTGCAGTCCTCCGGCGCGGTGACGGCCGCGCTGCTCGGTTTCACCGTCATCCCGGCCGTGCTGGCGTTGGCGGCCCTGCCCCTGCTGCGTGAGGAGACCACGTGACCGACGACGTCTTGGCCGAGCTGCGCGCGCTGCGGGCCGGCGACCTGCCCACGCACGGCGGGCGGACGTTGGCCTACGTCTACGACAGCGCGCTGCCGGGGCTGGACGAGCTGGCCGCCTCCGCGCACGCGCTGGCGTCGTCGGTGAACGGGCTCGACCCGACCGCGTTCCCCAGCCTGCTGCGGCTGGAGAACGACGTGGTGCGGACCGCGGCCCGGTTGCTGGGCGGCGGTGACGCGACGGTCGGCTCGGTGACCTCGGGCGGCACCGAGTCGTGCCTGCTCGCGGTGGTGGCCGCGCGGGACTCGCGACCGGACGTCGAGCGACCCTCGATGGTGCTGCCGGAGACCGCGCACGCGGCGTTCCACAAGGCCGCGCACTACTTCGGCGTGCGGGCGGTCCTGGTGCCGGTCGACCCGGAGACGTTCCGGGCCGATCCGCGGGCGATGGCCGCCGCGATCGACGACTCCACCGTGTTGGTGGTGGCCAGCGCGCCGTCGTACGCCCACGGGGTGGTCGACCCGGTCGCCGAGATCGCGGCCGCCGCGCTGGCGCGCGGGGTGCGCTGCCACGTCGACGCGTGCATCGGCGGGTGGGTGCTGCCGCACGCCGCGGACGTGCCGCCGTTCGACTTCTCCGTGCCGGGTGTCACCAGCATCTCGGTGGACCTGCACAAGTACGCGTACTGCCCGAAGGGGACGTCCGTGCTGCTGCACGCGTCGGCCGACCTGCGCCGGACCCAGTACTTCGCGTCGGCCGCGTGGCCTGGTTACACGATGCTGAACTCGACCACCCAGTCCACCCGATCAGGTGGACCGCTGGCTGCCGCGTGGGCCGTGCTGCGGCACATCGGTGACGAGGGCTACCGCACGCTCGCGCTCCAGGCGTTGGAGAGCACGCGGGTGTTGCGCGAGGGCATCGAGGAGATCGACGGGTTGCGGGTGCTGGGCACACCCGCGGCGACGTTGCTGGCGGTCACGGCCTCGCGCGACGACTTCGACGTGTTCACCGTGGCCGACGAGATGAAGGCGCGGAACTGGTACGTGCAGCCGCAGTTCGCCCACCGCTCCTCCCCCGCCAACCTGCACCTCACCGTGACGGCGGCGAACGCGGGGCACGAGGAGGAGCTGCTGGCCGACCTGCGCGCGTCGGTGGAGGCGGCGACGGAGGCCGGGCCGGTGCGGGTCGAGCCGGAGATCGTCGCGTTCCTCGGCGCGCTGGACCCCGGCTCGCTCACGCCCGAGGAGTTCGCCGGGCTGCTCGCGGCGGCGGGCCTGGGCGGCGGCGACCGCGTGCTGCCCGACCGGATGGCGACGGTGAACGCGCTGCTCGCGGCGGCCGGTCCGGCGTTGAGGGAACGGCTGCTGGTGGAGTTCCTGGGGTCGCTGTACTCGTGACCGGCGGGGTCGCGCCCGGTGCGCGATCATCGTCGCCATGCACCTGGATCTGAGCGGGAAGACGGCGTTGGTCACCGGTTCGACGCAGGGCATCGGCGAGGCGATCGCGGCGGCGCTGGCGCGGGCCGGCGCGCGGACGGCGGTGAACGGGCGCAAGGCCGACGTGGTCGAGGAGGCCGCGGCACGGCTGCGCGCGGTGGTGCCGGGTGCGGACGTGGTCGGCGTGGCGGCGGACGTGTCGACGGCGGAGGGCGCGGCGTCGCTGGTCGCGGCACTGCCCGAGGTCGACGTGCTGGTGAACAACGTCGGCGTGTTCGGCGCGCGGCCCGCGTTGGAGATCACCGACGACGAGTGGCGGCGGTACTTCGAGGTCAACGTGCTCGCGGCCGTCCGGCTGACCCGGGCCTACCTGCCGGGCATGCGGGAGCGCGGGTGGGGCCGGGTGCAGTACATCGCCAGCGACTCGGCCGTGGTGATCCCCGCGGAGATGATCCACTACGGCGTGTCGAAGACGGCGCTGCTGGGTGTGTCGCGGGGGTTCGCCAAGGAGGCGGCGGGCAGCGGCGTCACGGTGAACTGCGTGATCGCGGGGCCGACGCACACCGGCGGCGTGGAGGACTTCGTCTACCAACTGGTGGACCGCTCGCTGGGGTGGGAGGAGGCCCAGCGGGAGTTCATGCGCGTGCACCGGCCGCAGTCCCTGCTCGGTCGGCTGATCGAGCCGGAGGAGATCGGCAACCTGGTCGTCTACCTGGCCTCACCGCAGGCGTCGGCGACGACCGGCGCGGCGGTGCGCGTGGACGGCGGCTACGTCGACTCGATCCTGCCGTGACGCGGCTCAGCGGCCGGGGATCAGCGCCCCGGCCGCGTCGAACGCCTCGTGGGTGAAGTCCGAGTACTCGTCCGACCCGGGCAGGTCGACCAGGAACACCCCCGCCGCCACGCGCCCCGGGACCACCCGGCCGTCCGGGGCGCGGAACCGCACCGCCGCCACGTCCTCGCCCGCGTACCCGACCGTGGTGCTCCCCGACCCGTCCGTGCGACCCGACCCCATGGTGATGGCGAACGGGTGGTCGCGGAGGGGGCCGTCGACGTCGCTGGAGCTGACCGAGACCGACGACTCGCGGACCTCGCACTTCACCAGCGCGGTGCGCGAGATGGCGGTCACGACGAGGTAGCCGTCCTCCCGCAGCAGCGCGGGACCCGAGGTGAAGGTCTCCGCCGCGGCCACGAGTTCGGCGCAGCGCGCCCAAGCCGCCTCGACCTCGCTCGACGGCACGGTTCCGGACCAGGGTCGGGCCTGCCCCGCGACCGATGCGGGTCGCGCCGCCACGCCGCACACCGCTGCCGCGGCGACGGCGACCCCGCCCACGAACCACACGAGAACCTTCGACACATCCCCACCCCCACCGGCGATCATGCCGCTCCGCACCCCCCGACGAGGTCGAAACCGGAAGACAGGGTGATCGCGCGTGCGTGACCATCGTCGGCATGGGAAGCGTGAGGCGCGGGCAGCTCGGGGTCGACGACCTGCGCGGTGTGGCGCGGGAGGCGTTCGGGCCTCGGGAGTTGGTGTCGGTCGAGCGGTTGCGGGGTGGGACGAAGAAGGGGGTCTACCGGCTGCGGTTGGCCGACGGCGGCAGTGGGGTCGCCTACGTCTGGCACCCGGACGAGGACTTCTGGCCCGACGCCCACGCGGACGCGCAGTTCCCGCACGCCACGGGGTTGAGCCTGTTCGAGGACGCGCACGACCGGCTCTCCGCCGTGGGCGTCCGCGTGCCCCGGGTGCTCCTGCGTGAGCCGGGTGGGGCGCTGGGTGACGTGGCGGTGGTCGAGGACGTGCGCGGCGGCACGCTGGAGGAGTCGATCGCCCGTGAGCCGCGGCGGGCCGAACGCGTGCTGGCACGGCTCGGTGACGCGGTGCGCGCGATGCACGCCCACCGCGTCGACCCGGCGCAGCACGGCGTGGAGCACGTCGTGCTGCGCCGGGCGCTCACCCACCTCGCCGAGGCCGCCGCCCGGGTCGACCGGATCGCCGACGCGCGGGAACGGCTGGCCGAGCTCCTGGTGACGCGGCACGCCGCCGTCGTGCCGCGGTCGCGGTTCGGCCTGGTGCACGGCGAGCTGGGCCCCGACCACGTCCTGGTCGACGCTGACCTGGACGAGCCGGTGCTCATCGACATCGAGGGCGTGATGCCGTTCGACGTCGAGTGGGAACACGCCTTCCTCGAACTGCGCTTCGGCCCCCACTACCGCCACTTCGCCACACCGGACCTCGACCCGGCCCGGCTCGCGTTCTACCGCCTGGCCACCTACCTGTCCCTGGTGGCCGGCCCGCTGCGCCTGCTGGACGGCGACTTCCCCGACCGCGCCGGGATGCTGGAGATCGTCGAGCACAACGTCACCCGGACGCTGGCCCAGCTACCGGCCCGGTGAACCACCTCATCCGAGGAGCAGCCACCGGGACCGAAGCTGCGGTGGGCGCGGCACGCCGCCGAGCTGCCGCGCCCACCGCCCGGTCGGGCTGACCTTTGGGTCAGTGGCCGACCTGGAACGTGGCGTCCGCGCGGTCCGTCGCCGTGCTGATCGGGTCGATGCGCAGGACGTAGTTGGCGTGTCGGAGGTGGCGGTCGGGGAAGTTGTGCGAGCGGAACGAGGTCCACGTCGAGTCCGCCAGGCCGGCGACGCGGTGGAACGTGGCGTCGGCGGCGAAGGTCGAGCTGCCGTCGTCCACCGCCAGCGTGAGGGCGTAGTTCACGTGCCGCAGGTAGCGGTCGGGGTAGTTGACCGAGCGGAACGACACGCCGGCCGAGGACGCGAGGCCGGGCACCAGGCGCCACTGCGAGTCCTGGTACGGGTCGAACGGGTACGGGTCGATGCGGGCGGCGTTGTCGGCGTGCCGGATCAGGTGGTCGGGGAAGTTGTAGGACTTGATCCGGTTCCAGCTCGGCGCGCCCCAGCGGGACAGCAGGTTGGCGTGCTCGGTGGCGGTGATGCCGCAGATCGTGGGGTGCTTGGCGTTGAGCGGCTGGGTGTACTGGGCCTTGGTCAGCGGCGTCCACGAGTTGCTGTTGATGTCACCGCTGCGCCACGCGTACAGCTCGCCGTTCACCGGGGAGAACGAGTCACCCCACAGCCACCACTCGTTGCGGTTGTGCGCCTTCACCACGATGGGTGCTTCGATGCCGCCGCTGATCACACCGCTGGTGTAGGTGCCGCGGTCGAAGCTGCGCGGGTTGAGGGTCGTGGAGCGCGCGCCGTACAGCCGGCCGTCGGTGAAGCTCTTGTAGTACAGGTAGTTCATCCCGCTGCCGACGTGCATCGTCGCGTCGAGCACGTTGAAGCCGGGGTCGAAGAACAGCTGCGGCGCGCCCACCGTGACGAAGTCGGTGGTGTAGTTGACGTAGAAGGCGTCACGGCCGCCGCTGTTGGCCGAGTAGATGATGCCGTACTGGCCGCGCGAGGCGTCCCAGAACGCCTCCGGGGCCCACGTGTGGGTCGGCATCGAGTGCATCTTCAGCCGCCGGTACCCGGTGAACGAGCGCAGGTCGGCCGAGTCCCAGGCGTGGATGTACTGGTTCTGCCGGGTGAAGTCGGTGCCGGTGAGGTCGGTGGCCAGCACGATGAACCCGCCGTTCTGCTTGCGCATGATGAACGGGTCGCGCAGGCCGCCGGTGCCCGCGGTCGGCGTGGCGACCGGGTTGCCCTGGTTGAGCGGGGTCCAGGTGAGGCCGTCGGTGCTGACCGCCAGGTGCAGCGCGTACCGGTCGGCGACCTTGTTCGGGGACTCGGTGAAGTAGCCCATCACGTAGGCGGAGTCACCGGGCGCGGCCGCGGCGATCCCGGACCGGGCCAACGCCAGCGAGGCCAGGCCCCCGGCCAGGAACGTGCGTCGTTGCAGCATCGTGCGACCTCTGTTCACGGGAAGGGGGTGGCCGGCGGCGGGAGACGGGCCGCCGGCCACCGGGCAGGGCGGTCGGTCAGGAGGTGGGCTCGCCGGACGGGGCGGGCAGCGTCGTGCCGAGCCGGACCGGGGTGCCGAAGTTGGGCGTGCCGTCGGCGTTCCAGGTGAACTTCTGCGCGCGGGTGGAGCGGTTCATGTCGCAGCCGCCGGACGCGGAGTCGTTGGCGTGGTAGACGATCCAGTCCTCGGTGCCGTCGGGCGACTTGAAGAACCCGTTGTGGCCCGGCGCGTAGACGCCGTTGCCGTCGTTGCGCTGGAACACCGGGTTGGGCGACTTGGTCCAGTGGGCCCGGTTGAGCGGGTCGGTGCCGGTGAGGGTGAGCAGGCCCAGCTTGTAGTCCGGTCCCCAGCACGCGCTGGCCGAGTACACGATCATGGTGCGGCCGTTGTGGTACAGCGGCTCCGCGCCCTCGTTGACCGGGGCGGTCTGGCGTTCCCAGGCCAACGTGGGCTGGGAGATGGTGCGCCGCGCGCCGCTGATCGTGTACGGGTTGGACAGCGGGGTGATGGTCAGCGACTGGGTGCCGTCCATGGCGCTGCCCATCAGGTACAGCTTGCCGTTGTGCTGCAGGATGCTCGGGTCCAGCTCCCACGTGCTGCCCAGGTCGGCCTTGAAGCTGTAGGGGCCCATCGGGTCGCTGCCCGCGGACTCCAGCACGTGCAGCCGCTGGGTGGGGTTGTAGTCGGACACGTTCTGCCCGGCCACGTAGTACAGGTACCAGCGGCCGTTGAGCAGGTAGAACTCCGGGGCCCACATGTTGCAGCACCCGTTGGGCCTGGTCAGGTTGAACACCACCTGGTCGGGCGCGCTCGACAGGCCCCCGAGGGTGCGGGAGCGGCGCATCGTGATGGTGGAGTTCCACGTCGTCGTGGCCAGGTAGTAGTACCCGTTGTAGTACTGCAGCCACGGGTCAGGGCCGTTGCGCTTGATCGGGTTGGTGAACGTGCCCGGTGCCGAGGCGCCCAGCTTCACCAGTTGCCACTGCTGGTTCGTGGCGCCGGTGTCGGGCCACTGGATCAGCTGCGCGCCGTCGGCGGTGGAGAAGTCCAGCACGTCGACGGCCTTGTTGCTGGCGCGGTTGATCAGCCGCACGTACCCGCCGGAGGAGTCGGCCAGCCGGAACTGCTGGTTGGTGCCGTTGCGGTCGGTCCACTGGGTCAACCCGGTCCGGTCGGCGGTGTTGGCGAAGTCCAGCACCTTGCCGCTGTGGCGCGACTTCAGCCGGTAGTAGCCGCCGCCGGAGTCCACGAACTGCCACTGCTGCCACGCGCCGTCGTTGCGCGTGTACTGCGAGATCCGCGCGCCGTCGGCGGTCGCCAGGTCGTACACGTCCAACGCCTTGCCGCTGTTGCGGTTGACCAGCACGTACGAGGCGTTCGTGTCGACCACCGCGGCCGACGCCGACGGCGGCAGGGCCGCGGTCACCGCGCCGAGCAGCGTGGTGACGGTGGCGAGGACGACGCCGCCGCGGCGCGCGCCCCGATAAGTCGATCTCATGGTTGCTCTCCCTGCGACGCTGCATGGACGAACACGGGTGGCCCGGCGGGCGTGCGAGCCGGTGCGGGCCGATCGGACGGCGTGGCGGCGGGTGGCGGATCGCAGCGGCCGGGATCTCCGGCCACTCCAAGCGCGCCTGTTAACGCTAACAGGACGATCGCCGACGGTTCAATAGCCGCCCGCATCCCCGCACTCCGGAAGCCGTTGTAGTCGAACGCGATTCGACAGACTGGGCCGAACGGCGGCAATGCGGCAACCTGTTAACGATAACAAGAGCTCGGATTCCACGCTTGACAGGAATTGACCGGGACCGCTCCCAGGAAAGCCTCCGGTAACCGCTCGACCACGCCGCGCGACGTTCCATAGGGAGGCTGAATAGTGCCCGCCACGCATATCCAATGACCGGTTCGACCGTTCAGAGGATTCCTCATTACGAGACGCCCGGCGTAATGTTGCGCGAACCGGCGACCCGCCCGCATCCGCCCAGGGCAGGAGATCACTGCATGACTGACGGCACCACGAATTACCACGAATTCCTCGTCGTGGTGAACGACGAGGAGCAGTACTCGGTCTGGTTCGCCGACCGGGACCTCCCGCCGGGGTGGCGGGCCGAGGGCACTCGTGGCACCAGGGAAGACTGCCTGGCCCACATTGACCGGGCGTGGACGGACATGCGCCCGCGCAGCGTCCGCGAGCACCTCGCCGCGCACCGCGGCTGACGCTCCGCCCCAGCGCGCACCCGCGCTTTACCGCACGTCCGCGCCAAAAGGCGGTCAACCCTGTCCGGAAAAGGTCACCGGGAATTTCCCGGCGGCCGGTTCGGTCGTGCGCGCCCGAAACACATTCGTCGGGGAGGTTTTTGGTGCACACGGATTCTGCGCTGCCGCTCGCGCCCGCGCTGCCGTTGCAGAGCGGAATGATCGCGGCCGGGTTGCGCGACCCGTCGGCCGGGACGGACGTCATCCAGTGCGTGCAGCACTGGCCGCACGGCCTGGACACCGCCGCGTACCTGGCCGCGTGGCGGGCCGCCGTCGAACGGCACCCGGTGCTGCGGGCGCGGTTCGCCTGGCGCGCGGACGGCGGCATGGACCAGTGGCCGGGGTCGGCCGACGACGTCCCGCTGCTGGTGGACGACTCGGTGACCGACCTCGACGCGTTCCTGGCGGCCGACCGGCGCACCGGCGTCGACCCGGTGTCCGGGCCGGCGCTGCGGGTCGTGGCGCTGCCCGGCGACGTCGTGGTGGCGACGTTCCACCACGCGATCCTCGACGGCCGCTCGCTGGCGATGCTGCTGGCCGAGATCGACGACGACTACGCGGCCCGGCTCACGGGCGGCGCGCTGGACTTCGCGCCGCGGCCGGACTTCGCCGACTACGCGCGGTGGCACGACGCGCGGACCGCGCCCGACCACCCCGAACGCCAGGCCGACGAGCGGTTCTGGGCGGCGGAGCTCGCGGGCTCGGCCGAGCCCGGTCCCCTGCCGCTGGAGCACGCCGGGCCGGACACGCCGGTCATGGCCACGGCCGCGGTGGAGCTGTCCGAGGCCGAGACCGAGGCGGTGCGGGCGTTGGCCGCGCGGGCGGGCGTCACCGTCAACACGGTGGTCCTGGCCGCGTGGGGCTTGCTGCTCACCACGCACGCGCACGCCGACGAGGCCGTGTTCGGCGTGACCAGGGCGGCGCGGCACGGCACCGTCGAGGGCGCGCAGGAGATGGTGGGCCTGCTGCTGGCGACCGTGCCGCTGCGGGTGCCGGTGGACCGGGACGCGTCGGTGGCCGACTGGCTGCGGTCGGTGCGGGAGCGGTCCGTGCGGGCACGCGACCACCAGCTGTGCCCGTTGCCGGTGATCCAGCGCGCGTCCGGGCACGACGTGCCGCTGATGCGCAGCCTGGTGCTGTTCGAGCACCGGGAGCTCGGCACGGTGCTGGCCGCCCGGCCGTCCGCGCCGCCGGGCAGGCGGGTCCGCATCCTGCGCACCCCCGGTTACGCCATGACCTTGTACGCGTTCGCCGAGCCGCGCCTGAGCTTCCAGCTCATCCACGACACCGGCCGGTTCCCGGACTGGGCGGCGGACGCCGTGCTGGCGCAGGTCCGCGACCTGCTGGCGGGCCTGGCGCAGGCGCCGGACCGGCCGGTGCGCGAGCTGGGCGGGCCGCGCGACCTCACCCGGGTGCTGCACGGGTGGAACGACACCGCCACCGACTTCCCGGCCGACGCGACCGTGCCCGACCTGTTCGCCGAGCAGGTCCGGACGCGGCCGGACGCGGACGCGGTGTTCGACGGCACGCGGTGGCTGTCCTACGCCGAGCTGGACGAGCGGTCGAACAGGTTGGCGCACCTCCTGCTGGCCAGGGGCGCGCGGATCGACCTGCCGGTGGCGTTGTCGCTGCCGCGCGGCGCGGACTTCGTGACCGCGATGCTCGCCGTGCTCAAGACCGGCGCGGCCTACCTGCCGCTGGACCCGGCGAACCCCGCCGCACGGGACGCGCTGGCGTTGCGCGAGTCGGGCACGCCCCTCGTGGTGTCCGACCGGCAACGCGCGCTGCCCGACGGCGTGGCGTCCGTGGTGCTGCCGGAGTGCGACCTTTCGGAGCAGTCGCCGGTATCTCCGGCGGTCCCCGCGCATCCATTAAGCGTGGCCTACGTCAATTACACGTCCGGGTCGACCGGCACGCCGAAAGGCGTGGCCGTGCCCCACCGGGGCGTGGTCCGGCTGGTCACGCGGCCCAACTTCGGCCGGTTCGGGCCCGGTCAGACGTTCCTGCACCTGTCCGCGACCGCCTTCGACCTCACCACGCTGGAGGTGTGGGGCGCGCTGCTGACCGGCGGTCGCGTGGTGGCCGCGCCGGACGGCCCGCTCGACCCGGCGGTGCTCGCCGAGCTGCTGCGCGCGCACCGGGTGAGCGTGCTGTGGCTGACGGCCGGGCTGTTCCACCAGCTCGACCCGGCGGTCCTCGCGGACGTGGAGCAGCTGCTGGCCGGCGGCGACGTGCTGGCGCCGGACGCGGTGCGCGCGGCGTTGGCGGCACGCGGCGGCAAGCCCGTGGTCAACGGGTACGGGCCGACGGAGAACACCACGTTCACCACGTGCCACGTCGTGCGGTCGGCCGCCGACGTGGGCGCGACCGTGCCGATCGGCAGGCCGGTCCAGCGAACCGCGGTGTACGTGCTGGACGAGTCGATGCGGCCGGTGCCGGTCGGCGTGACCGGCGAGCTGTACACCGGCGGGGACGGGCTGGCGCGCGGGTACTGGGGCGCGCCGGCGCTGACCGCGGCGAAGTTCGTGCCGGACCCGTTCGGCGGTGTGCCCGGCGCTCGCCTGTACCGGACGGGTGACCTGGCCCGGTGGCGCCCGGACGGCGTGCTGGAGTTCCTGGGGCGCGCGGACCGGCAGGTCAAGGTGCGCGGGTTCCTGGTGGAGCCGGCCGAGGTCGAGGCGGTGTTGCGGGACCACCCGGCGGTCGCGGCGGCGGCCGTGCTGCCGTTCGGCGAGGACGACGCCAGGCACTTGGTGGCGTTCGTCGTGCCGAGTGGTTCGTTGGAGGTCGACGACGTGCGCGCGCACGTCGCGGAACGGCTGCCCGCCTACCTCTGCCCGGCGCGGTACGTGCCGCTGCCGGAGCTGCCGCTCAACCGCAGCGGCAAGGTGGACCGGGCGGCGCTGAGGTCGGTCCGTGCCCCGGGCGCGCGGGGCACGGACCGGACCCGACCGTCGACCCCCACGCAACGGCGGCTGGCCGCGCTGTGGGAGCACCTGCTGGACGCGCCGGAGGTGTTCGCGGAGGACGACTTCTTCGCCGTCGGCGGCAACTCGCTGCTCGCGGTGCGGCTGGCGTTCCGGGTGCGGGAGGAGTTCGGGGTCGAGGTGCCGGTCGCCGACCTGCACCGGGCTCGGACGCTGGCCGCGTGCGCGGCGGTGGTGGACGCGGCGGCGGGGTCGTCGACGGGTCGTGCGCCGATCACGCGGCGGGACCGGTCGGCGTACCTGGTGCCCGCGCAGCGCACGTCCGCCCGGCCGGTCGCCGACCACCTGGTGCTGCCCGGCGCGGGTCACTGGGCGGCGTGGCGGTGGGTGGAGCTGCGCGGCACGGGCTTCGGCGTCGAGCCGCTGCTGGCCGTGGCGAGCCCGGACGCGGCGCGGGCCGCGGAGGCGGTGCTCGCGGCCGAGGACGAGGTGAGCCAGGCGCGGTGGGCGGCGTTCCGGGTGCTGCGCGAGGTGGAGGACGCCTCCAGCGGCGAGCGCCGGTCGGCGTTGCGGCGGATCGGGAGGCTGGTGCGCAAGGGGCGGTTCGCCGAGGCCCGCGCCGCCCTGGCCGCGCTCGCGCCGCCGGACCCGGTGACGGTCGCGCTGCCCATCCCGGACCCCGGTCCGCCCGCGGTCCTGGTCGCGGCCGACCCCGATGCGACGCCAGTCAGGACCGCGCCCGACCCCGACGGCGGATCGGCGGCCGTGCTGGTCGTGGGTCCGCGACCGGTCCACTCGACGACGTCCGACGACGAAGTCGACCGGGCGTTGGCGACGGCCGCCGAAGCCGCCGCACGGCACGAGCGGTCGCTCGCCGAGTACGGCACGCGGTTCGAGGCGGGTCGCACGGCCGCCGCCGAGGTGTTGCGCGTGGTCAGCGGCGACGCGAAGTTCCGCGAAGCGGTGGCGTGGCAGAACCCGCGCGCCCTCCAGACCGCCGTGGACGCGTTGCACCAGGCGTTGTCCGGCGACCGGCCCACCTCGCGCAACGTCGACTACCGCCGCTGGGAGCACACCGTCGTCAGCTACCTCCAGCGGTACTGCGCGAAGAACGACACGATCGGCTACTTCGGGCCGGTCGGCTGGGCCAGGGTCGCCGACGACGCGCCCGCCGCGATCACCGCGCGACCGGGACCGGACCTGATCGCCTCGCGCACCACCTACCTGGAGAACTGGGCCGTCCAGCAGTTGGCCGAGGCGTTGACCACCGACGCCGTGCGGCCGTGGGCGGTGCCCAGGCGGATGCCGTTCGTGGAGGTCGTGGGCGACACCCTGCACGTGCCGATGACCGACCCGGTGCGGCTGCCCGCGGCGGACGCGGCCGTGCTCGCCGCCTGCGACGGGCTGCGCCGCGCGCCCGAGATCGCCCGCGACCTCGACCGGCCCGTCGACGACGTGCTGGCCACCCTCGAACGGCTGCGGCAGGCCAAGCGGATCGCGTGGACGTTGGAGGTGCCGCCGGAGGCGTTGGTGCCGGAAACGGCGCTGCGCGAGCAGATCACGGCCATCGGCGACCCGGACGCCCGCGCCGGGGCCGAACGGGCGCTGCGCGAGATCGAGCGCGGGCGTGACGACGTCGCCGCCGCCGTGGGCGACCCGGACCGGCTGGTGCACGCGATCGGCGCGCTGCACGAGAAGTTCACCGCCATCACGGGCACGGCGGCCGTGCGCCGGCCGGGGCTGTTCTACGCGGGCCGCACGGTCGTCCACGAGGAGTGCCGGCGCGACCTCGACGTCACCCTCTCCCCCGCGTTGGTGGAGACGCTGTGGACGCCCTTGTCACTGGTGCTGGAAGCCGCACGGTGGTTCACCTTCGCCGGTTCGGCGCTGTACGGGCGCGCGCTGCGCGAGGTGTACCGGGAGCGGGTCGCGGCCACCGGCTCGGACCGGGTGCGGCTGGCCGACTTCTGGCTGTGGGCCAACGACACGATCTTCCGCCTCGACGAGCGGCTGATCGGCCGGCTCGTGCGGACCTTGCAGGACCGCTGGGCCAAGGCCCTCGGGCACGCGCCGGACGGCCGTGAGGCCCACTACCGGGTGGCCGACGTGCGGGACGCCGTGCTCAAGGCGTTCGCCGCGCCCCGCCCCGGCTGGCGAGGAGCCGTCCAGCACAGCCCGGACGTCCTCATCGCGGCCCGGGACGAGGACGCGATCCGCGCGGGCGACTACCGGTGGGTGCTGGGCGAGGTCCACCCCGGCGTGAACACCATGCGCGCGGCGTTGTTCGTGTCCCAGCACCCCGACCCGGACCAGCTCCGGGCGGCGATGCGGCACGACATGGCCGGACCGCGGGTCGTGCTGGCCACCACGCGCGAGGAGGGCGGCACGCCGCAACGGCTCGCCGACGCGCTCGTCTCGCCGGACGACCTGAAGATCGTGTTCGGCCACGACGCGTGCGGGCCGGGGTTGCGCGACGCGGTGCCGGTCGGGGCGTGCGAGGTGACCGAGAGCGACGGGCGGCTGGTGGCGCGCAGCCGGGACGGCCGGGTGGACGTCGACCTGGTCGAGCTGCTCAACGAGCAGGTCATGGCGCAGTTGGTGCAGCACTTCCGGTTGCTGCCCGCGGGCGAGCACACGCCCCGGGTCAGCCTGGACCGGCTGGTCGTCGCCAGGGAGGGCTGGCGATTACCCGCCGCGAGGTCGGCGTTCGCGTTCGCCCCGGACGAGCGGACCCGCTTCCTGCGGGCGCAGGCGTGGCGGCGGGAGCACGGCATGCCGAGGTTCGTGTTCGTGAAGAGCCCGGTGGAGCACAAGCCGTTCTACGTGGACCTGGAGAGCCAGCCGTCGGTCGAGCTGTTCGCGCACGCGGTGCGCGCGCTGGACCGCGAGAAGCCGGACGCCCCGCTGGGCGTGGGCGAGATGCTGCCCGGTCCGGACCAGCTGTGGTTGACCGACGCCGCGGGCGCTCGGCACACGGCGGAGTTCCGGGTGGTGGCGGTCGACCGGAGGGGTTGGCCGCAGGGTGTCGGTCTGAGGGGGGAGGGACCGCGGTGAGCGCGGTGATACCAGAAGAGGACGAGGTGTTCCGGTTCCCGGCCTCGTCCGGGCAGCGCAGGCTGTGGTTGGTCGACCAGCTGCTGCCCGCGAGCCCGGTCTACAACATCGGCTGGCGGGTCGGTCTCGACGGTCCGCTGGACGTCGAGGCGTTGCGGGTGGCGCTGAACGCGCTGGTCGCCCGGCACGAGGCGCTGCGGACGCGGTTCGCGGCCGAGGACGGCGTGCCGGTGCAGGTGGTGTCGGCGGCGTTGACCGTGCCGCTGGCGCGCCTGTCGGGTGACGTGGACGCGGTGGTGCGCGAGGAGGTGGGCCGCCCGTTCGCGCTGGACGGCGGGCCGTTGCTGCGCGCGGGCCTGGTGGAGGTCGGGCCGGACGAGCACGTGCTCGTCCTCGTGCTGCACCACGCGATCGCCGACGGCTGGTCGTGCGCGGTGCTGTTCGACGAGCTGGCCCGGCTGTACGCGGCCGAGGTCGCCGGCGTGCCGCACGGGCTGCCCGACCTGCCGGTGCAGTACCCCGACTACGCGGTGTGGCAACGGGAGCAGGCCGAGGGCGGCGCGTTCGACGGCGACGCCGAGTACTGGCGGGAGGCGCTGCGCGGCGTGCCGACCGTGCTGTCCCTGCCGACGGACCGGGCCCGACCGGCGGCGCCGACCGGCCGGGGCGCGGAGCTGCGGGCCGGGCTGGACGTGCCGGACGGGTCGTTCGCGCGGTTGCTGGCGGTGTTCCAGTGCGTGCTGCACCGGGTGACCGGGCAGGCGGACTTCCTGGTGGCCACGCCGGTCGCGGCGCGCACCAGGCCGGAGACCGAGGGCCTGGTCGGCTTCGTGGCCAACACCCTGCCGTTGCGGGCGAGGTTCGCGCCGGACACCACGTTCGGCGAGGTGGTCGCGGCGGCCGAGGAGGCGACCGTGGCCGCGCTCGCGCACCAGGACCTGCCGTTCGAGCGGCTGGTGGACATCGCCGCGCCGCAGCGGACCCTGGCGCACGCGCCGCTGGTGCAGGTGATGTTCGCGGTCGAGCCGGTGCCGCCCGCGCGGACGGCCGGTCCGGTCACGATCAGGCCCGAGGCGGTGGCCAACGGCGGGGCGAAGTTCGACCTGTCGCTGACCGTCGAACGGGCGGGTGAGCGGTGGTTCGCGCGCTGGCAGTACGACTCGGAGCTGTTCACGCCGGAGACGATCGCCGCGCTGCACGGGGTGTTCGCCGCCGCCGTGCACGCCTCCCCCGCCGACCGGGTGGCCGAGCTGTGGCTGGGTGACCACGCGCCGCAGGAGCCCGCCGTCGAGGTGCCCGCCGAGACCGCCGCGGACCTGGTGTTCGCCGCGTTGGCGCGGCACCCGGACGCGGTCGCGATCGAGGGCGCGTTGACGTGCGGCGAGCTGGACCGGGCGGCGAACCGCCTGGCGCACGTGCTGCTGGAGGCGGGCGTGCGGCCGGACCAGCCGGTGGCGCTGTGCTTGGACCGGGGCGCGCCGATGGTGGTCGGCATCCTGGCCGCGTGGCGCGCCGGCGCGGGCTACCTGCCGCTGGACCCGTCGTGGCCACCGGCCCGGCTCGCCGCCATGGCCGCGGGGTCGGACGTGCCGGTGCTGGTCACCGACGGTGCCTCGCGGGCGGTCACGGGACCGTTGACCGGGCCGTGGACCGAGGTCGACCTGGACACCGCCGACCTCGACGCCCGTCCGGACACGCCTCCCCCGGCCGCGCCGCAGCACCCCGGGGCGCTGGCCTACGTCATCCACACCTCGGGGTCGACCGGCAAGCCGAAGGGCGTGCGGTGCACCCAGGGCGGGCTGGCGGCGTTGTTGCGCGCGATGGGCGAGCTGATGGAGCTGACGCCGGACGACCGGCTCGCCTCCATCACCACGCCCGCGTTCGACGTGTCCACCGTGGAGATGCTGGCCCCGCTCATCAGCGGTGCGACGCTCGTGGTGATCCCGGCGGACGACGTGGCCGACGGCGCTGTGCTCAGGGCGCGGATCGAGCAAACGCGGGCCACGGTCGTGCAGGGCGGTCCGGCGAGCTGGCGGATGATCGTCGCGGCGGGCGGCGTGCCCGCGCGGGTGCGGCTGCGGATCAGCGGCGGCGAGGCGATGACCCGCGACCTGGCCGACGACCTCCAGACCGACGGGGCCACCCTGATCGACGGCTACGGGCCGACCGAGACCACGGTGTACTCGGCGGCCGGCGTGGTCTCGCCCGCGCCGGAACCCGTGCGGCTCGGCCCGGCGGTCAAGGGCACCTCGCTGCACGTGCTGGACCCGTTGATGCGGCCCGTGCCGCCGGGCGTGATCGGCGAGCTGCACATCGGCGGCGCGGGCGTGGCCCGCGGCTACCACGGGCAGCCCGACCTGACCGCGGAGCGGTTCCGGCCCGACCCGTTCGGGCCGCCCGGCGGGCGGCTCTACGCCTCCGGCGACCTGGTCCGGCGCCACGCCGACGGCAAGCTGGAGTTCCTGGGCCGCGCCGACCGGCAGCTCAAGGTGCGCGGCTACCGGATCGAGCCGGGCGAGATCGAGGCCGTGCTGCGCGCCCACCCGGACGTGGCGCACGCCGTCGTCGTCGCCTGGTCGGCGCACGCCGCCGACGTGCGGCTGGTGGCGTACGCGGTGCCCGCCGACACCGGTGTCGGCGAGGAGGAGCTGCGCCGGCGGGTGCGGCCGCACCTGGCCGCGAGCCTGCCCGACTACATGCTGCCGGCGGCGATCGTCGTGCTGCCGGAGTTGCCGCGCACCGGCACCGGCAAGATCGACCGGGACGCGCTGCCCGACCCGGTGTGGACGACCGACGACGTCGAGCGCGTCGAGCCGCGCGACGACACCGAACGGCGGTTGGCGCAGATCTGGCGTGAAGTGCTGAGCATGGCGGCGGACGCGCCGCTGGGCGTGCACGACAACTTCTTCGCCCTGGGCGGCCACTCGCTGACCGCGACCCAGATGCTGGCCCGCGTCCGCGTCGCGCTGGACGTCGACCTGCCGTTGGCGACGTTGTTCGCCGCGCCGACCATCGCGGAGCTGTGCGCGAACCTCGACCGCGGCACGACCGCTGTCGGCCGGGGACCGGTGCCGTTGCTCGACCAGCTGGACGAGCTGTCCGACGAGGAGATCGACCGGCTGCTCGGCACGCTGGCCGACGAGGACGAGGCATGACCCGCGAGGCGCTCGTCGTCGGCGCGGGGCTGGCCGGCTCGTTGACCGCGGTCTACCTGGCGCGGCGCGGGTTCGACGTGGAGGTGCTCGAACGGCGGGGCGACCCGCGGGCGCCGGGCGTGCGCGAGGAGGGCCGGTCGATCAACCTCGGCCTGTCGCAGCGCGGGATCGTGGCGCTGCGCGAGATCGGCCTGCTGGAGCGGTTGGCGCCGCTGACCGTGCCGATGCGCGGCCGAGCCGTGCACCTGCCGGACGGCACGCTGCGCTTCCAGCCCTACGGGGTGGCCGAGGACCAGATCCTGCACTCCGTGCTGCGGCACGACCTCAACGTCGCGCTGGTGGACGAGGCCGAACGGCTCGGCGTCGGCTTCTCCTGGGGTTGCCGGGTGACCGCCGTCGACCGGGTCGAACCGGCCGTCACCACCGACGACGGGACCGTGCGCACGGCCGACCTGGTCGTCGGCGCGGACGGCGCGTTCTCCGCGGTGCGCGCGCAGTTGGGCCGCGGCCTGCGGATGGACCTGCACCAGGAGTTCCTGGAGTGGGGCTACAAGGAGCTGCTGATCCCGACCGGCGACGACGGCGAGCCGCGCACCGAGCCGCGGGCGCTGCACGTGTGGCCGGGTGACGACGGGCTGATCGTGGCGCACCCGAACGTGGACGGCTCGCTCACCGCGACCGTGTTCCTGCCGTTCGACGGCGACCGGGGGTTCGCCGGGCTGACCGAGCCCGAGCGGGTGCGGTCGTTCTTCGCCCACCGGTTCCCCGACACGCTCACGCTCATCCCTGACCTCGTCGAGCAGTTCCTGGCGCACCCGCCCGCGAGCCTGGTCACCGTGCGCACGGCCCCGTGGCACGTCACGGCCGGGGAAGGCCGCGGGATCGTGCTCATCGGCGACGCCGCGCACGCCGTGTACCCGTTCTTCGGGCAGGGCATGAACGCCGCGTTCGAGGACTGCTCGGTGCTCGACCGCTCGCTGGCCGCGCACCCGCACGACCTGCCCGGCGCGTTGGCGCTGTTCGAGAGGTCGCGCCGACCGCACACCGACGTGCTGGCCGAGCTGTCCAAGCGCAACTTCGTGGAGCTGCGCGACAAGGTGCGCTCGCCGCTGTTCACCGCCCGCAAGAAGGTGGACCTGGCGCTGCACCGGCTCTTCCCGAACGCGTGGGTGCCGCTCTACACCCTGATCACGCACACCACGGTCCCCTACGGCGAGGCGTTGACCCGGGCACGGCGGCAGGACCGCGTGCTCGGCGGCGTCACGGCCGCGGTGGCCGGTGCGGCGCTGGCGGGCCTGGCCCGCCGGTCCCGGAACAAAGGCAGGTGGAGTTGATGTTGATCCATCCGACCCACCAGGCCCACCCCCTGGTCGAGCCGGCGGACTTCGCCGCGCCTCGGCTGCCCGACGCGGTCGCGGCGCACGAACCCGCGCTGAGGACCGTGTTCGAGTGGGCCGGTGAGTACCTGTGCGGACCGCACCCGGACCTGGGGCGGAGGGGCGCGGTGTGCCCGTTCACCGACACGTCCTTGCAACGCGGTCTGTTCTACCTGTCCGTGCACGCCGGCGCACCGCAGGACCCCGACGAGCTGGCCGCGCTGCTGCTGCACTACCGCGACTGGTTCGCCGAGCTGGAGCCGAGGAAGGGGCCGGGCGCGCAGTTCAAGACCATCGTGATCCTGTTCCCGGACCTGACCGAGTTCGGCGTGGTGGACCGGGCGCAGCAACTGCTCAAGCCGCAGTACACCCGCGACGGGCTGATGCTGGGCGAGTTCCACCCCGGCCCGCCGCAGAAGGCGGGCCTGTGGAACCCGCTGTTCCGCCCGCTGCACAGTCCCGTGCCGCTGCTGGCGATCCGGCACATGGTGCCCACGGACTTCCCGTTCCTGCGGGACGACGACACCACCGTGGCCGCCTACCTGCAACGGTTCGGCGACCGCGTGCCCACGCACCTGCGTGAGCACGTGCGGGCCGCCGCGGACCGGCTGACCAGGTCCGGGAGCACGTCATGACCGATCTGCGGGACACCGGCGCGTCGGCGGCCTCGGCGCGCAAGCGCGAGCTGGTGGCACAACGGCTGCGCGCCCGTGCCGCCACGCCCACCGCCTACCCGTTGTCGTTCGGGCAGCAACGCCTGTGGTTCCTGGACAAGTTCTCGCCCGGCAGCGCCGTCTACAACGTGCCGGTCGCGTTGCGGCTGCGCGGACCGGTCGACCGGGCCGCGTTGCAGCGCGCGCTGGACGTCCTGGTGAACCGGCACGCGTCGTTGCGCACCACGTTCCCCGATTCGGGCGGTGAACCCGTGCAGCTCGTCGCGCCGACCGGCACGGCGACCCTCACCACGCACGAGCTGGGTGACGGCGACCGTGACGCGCGGGCGCAGCGGTTCGCCGACGAACGCGGCGGCATCGGGTTCGACCTGCACCGGGGGCCGCTGTTCGCGGCGAGCCTGGGCCGGTTCGCCGACGACGACCAAGTGCTGGTGCTGAACATGCACCACATCATCGCCGACGCGTGGTCGCTGTCGGTGCTGCTGGGCGAGCTGGGGCAGGCGTACGGCGCGGCCCTGGAGGGTCGCGACCCGGACCTGCCCGCGTTGACGTTGCAGTACCCGGACTTCGCGGTGTGGCAGCGGGACCGGATGGCCGACCTGGCCGCCGGGCACCTGGACTTCTGGACGCGGCACCTCGCGGGCGCGCCGGAGCTGCTGACCCTGCCGACGGACCGACCGCGACCGCCCGTGGTCACCCACCGGGGCGCGCTGCGGTACGGCTACGTCCCGATCCGGCCGTTGGAGGAGCTGGCCCGCGCGCACGGTGCCACCGTGTTCATGGTGCTGCTGGCCGGGTTCGCGGCCCGGCTCGGCCGGTTGGCCGGGCAGGACGAGGTGGTGGTCGGCACGCCGGTCGCGGGTCGCTCGCACCCGGATCTGGAAGGGCTGATCGGGTTCTTCGTCAACACGCTCGCGTTGCGCGCGCACGTGGGCGGCGACCCGACGTTCAGCGAGCTGCTGGCCCGGGTCCGGCAGGTCGCCGCGGCCGGTCTCGCGCACGCCGACCTGCCGTTCGAGCGGCTGGTGGAGCACCTGAGCCCACAGCGCAGCACCGGGCACGCGCCCATCTACCAGGCCCAGCTGATCTTCACCAACACCCCGCCGATGGACATCGAGCTGGCGGGGCTGGAGGTCGCACCGCTGGTGCCCGATCCGAAGGTGGCGAAGTTCGACCTGACGGTGGCCGCCGACCCGCAGGGCGACACTCTCGCCCTCGGCGTGGAGTACAACACCGACCTGTTCGACGAGTCGACCATCGCCGAGTTCACCGACCGGTTGATCGCGCTGCTCCTCGCCGCCGCCGAGCACCCGGACCGGCGGATCAGCGAGCTCGACGGGCTGACCGGCGTGCGGCGGTGGGAGGTCCTGGAGGGCTTCAACGCCACCGATCTGGAGCTGCCGCCCGCGCGGACCGCGCTGGACCTGGTCACCGGGACCGGCACGGCGGTGTCCGGCGTGGGCTCGCGGCTGTCGTACGCCGAGCTGCGCGCGCGAGCCGGACAGGTGGCCGCGCTCCTGCGGGCGCACGGCGTGGGGCCGGGGTCGGCGGTGGCGTTGTGCCTGCCGCGCGACCCGGACCTGGTGGCGGCGGTGCTGGGCGTGTGGCAGGCGGGCGCGGCGTACGTGCCGCTGGACCCGGGGTGGCCGAGCGACCGGGTGGCCGCGATGCTGGCCGACTCGGGTGCGGCCGTCCTGGTCGCGGACCGCGAGCTGCCGTTCGGCGGCACGGTGCTGCGCCTCGCCGACGCCGACCGCTTCGAGCCCGCGCCCGAGCCGTGCCCGGCCTCCGGCGAGGATCTGGCGTACATCATCTACACGTCCGGCTCGACCGGCACGCCCAAGGGCGTCGAGGTGCCGCACCGGGCGGTGGTGAACCTGCTGGTGTCGTTCCAGCGGCTCCTGGCCCTCACCGACGCCGACCGGCTGGCCGCCGTGACGACGCTGTCGTTCGACATCTCGGTGCTGGAACTGCTGCTGCCGCTGACCGCCGGCGCGGAGGTGCTGGTGGTGCCGCCGGAGGTGAGCGCGGACGGGGTCGCGTTGCGGGAGCTGCTGGTCGACCGGGGGGTCACCGCGATGCAGGCCACCCCGGCGACGTGGCGGTTGCTGCACGCGGCCGGCGGCGTGCCCGCCGGGGTGACGACCCGGATCTGCGGCGGCGAGGCGTTGCCGCGCGACCTGGCCGACGACCTGCTCACCGACGACGCGCTGCTGTGGAACGCCTACGGGCCCACCGAGACCACCGTCTGGTCGTCCGCGGGCCTGGTCGAGCGCTCCCCCGCGCCCGTGGTGCTCGGGCCGCCGATCGGCAACACCCGGCTGTACGTGCTGGGACCGGGGCTCGAGCCGGTGCCGCCGGGCGTGGTCGGCGAGCTGCACATCGGCGGGGCGGGCGTGGCCCGCGGCTACCACGACCGGCCGGGGCTGACCGCGAGCCGGTTCGTGCCGGACCCGTTCGCGAAGGAGCCCGGTCAGCGGTTGTACGCGACCGGTGACCTGGTGCGGCACCGGTCGGACGGCACGCTGGAGTTCCTGGGCCGCACCGACCACCAGGTGAAGGTGCGCGGGTTCCGGATCGAGCTCGGCGAGGTCGAGGCCGCGTTGCTGGCCTCCGGCGAGGTGCGCGAGGCGGTCGTGCTGGCCGCCGACGAGCGGCTCGTGGCCTACGTCGTGCCGGCGGACGTGCCGCGCGACGGGCTGTGGCCCCGACTTCGGGCCCGGTTGGCCGAACGGCTGCCGGACTACATGCTGCCCGCCACGGCGGTCGTGCTGGACGCGTTCCCGTTGACGCCCAACGGCAAGACCGACCGCAAGGCGCTGCCCGCGCCGGTGTGGGACGTCGACGGCGAACGGGTGCCGCCGCGTGACGCGGTGGAGGAGGTGCTGTCGGGCATCTGGGCCGAGGTGCTGGGCGTGCCGGGAGTCGGCGCGCACGACGACTTCTTCACCCTGGGCGGCCACTCGCTGCTCGCGGCGAAGGCGTTGGCGCGGGTGCAGGCGGCGTTCGGCGTGTCGGTGCCGATCGGCCGCATGTTCGCCACGCCGACCGTCGCCGGTGTCGCCGCCGCGCTCCTCTCACTGGACGACCCCGAGCGGGTGACCGCGGTGGCCGAACTGCGCGTGCGACTGGCCGGGATGTCGGCCGAGGAGGTCGAGTCCATGCTCGGTGACCAGCGATGAGCGCCCCGGCGGGGTTGCGCCGGTTCGCCGTGGTGTGGGCCGGTCAGCTGGTGTCGGTGATCGGTTCGGCGCTGACCGCGTTCGTGCTGGGCGTGTGGGTGTACCTGGGCACGGGGTCGGTGACGACGTTCGTGCTGATCCAGTTCTGCGCGGTCGTGCCGGGCATCCTGCTCGCGCCGTACGCGGGTGTGGTGGCCGACCGGTACGACCGCAAGCGGATCATGCTGCTCGCGGACTCCGGCGCGGGCGTGGTGACGGCGCTGCTGCTGGTGGCGGTGTCGACGGGCTCGTTGGCGGTGTGGCAGGTCTACGTCGCCACCGCGCTGACCGCCACGCTGAACTCGTTCCACATCATCGCCTACACGGCCCTGGTGCCGGCGCTGGTGCCCAAGGAGCACCTGGGTCGGATCAACGGCCTCATGCAGATCACGCAGGGCGTGCAGATCGCCGCGCCGCTGGTCGCCGGCGCGTTGCTGGGCCTGGTGGGGTTGCGGGGCGTGCTGCTGATCGACTTCGTGTCGATGGTGGTCGCGGTCGGGGCGCTGCTGCTGGCGCGGCTGCCCGACGACGCCGTGCGGCCCGCGGGTGCCTCGAAGGACGAGCGCGAGGGCATCGGCGCGGGGCTGAGGTGGCTGCGCGGCGCTCCCGGCCTGTTCGCGCTGTGCGCGGTGTTCGGCGTGTGGAACTTCCTGTTCGCCATCGCGGGCGGGCTCGTGCAGCCGCTGATCCTGTCGTTCTCCAGCCCCGCGACGCTGGGCGTGCTGATGGCCGCGGGTGGCAGCGGGCTGTTCGCGGGCGGGCTGGTCATGGGCGTGTGGGGCGGGCCGAAGCGCCGGGTGCACGGCATCTACCTGGGCTTGGCCCTGGGCGGGGTGTTCCTGGTGCTGCACTCGCTCGCGCCCTCGCCGTGGCTGATCGGCATCGCCGCGCCCGCGTTCCTGTGCACCCTGCCGTTGATCAACACGTGTTGCGTGACGTTGTTGCAGACCAAGGTGGACCCGGCGGTGCTGGGCCGGGTGCTGGCGGTGGTGCGGATGCTGAGCACCGCCGCGATGCCGGTCGCGTTCCTCCTGATCGGCCCGCTGACCGACGGCGTGGCCGAACCCCTGATGGCCGCGGGCGGTCCGCTGGCCGGCAGCGTCGGCGCGCTGATCGGCGTCGGCGAGGGCCGCGGCATCGCCCTGATCTTCCTGGTCGTCGGCGTGCTCATGCTCGTGCTGGCGGCCTGCGCCTGGTCGCGGCCCCGGCTGCGGACCGTGGACGACCTGCCCGACGCGGTGCCCGACGAGACGCCGTCACCTGAAAGGACCCTGGGATGACCGAGCTCTCCGACCACCGCGAACGCCTGCTGGCGAAGCTGCTCGCCGAACGCGGCCTGGCCGCCGCGCCACGGGCGGCCGTGCCGCGCCGGCCCGAGGGCGCGGTCGTGCCGCTGTCGGGCAACCAGCGCGGCCTGTGGCTGACCGGGCGGCTCGGCCTGGACGCGGGCGCGTACGTCATGTTCGCCGCGCTGCGGGTCGCGGGCGAGGTCGACGAGGACCGGTTGCGCGCGGCCGTGCGGACCGTGATGGGGCGGCACGAGGCGCTGCGCACCCGGATCGTGGAGAACGACGGCGTGCCCGAACAGCAGGTGCTGGACGACGTGCCCGCGGACGTGGCGTTCTCGTCGGTGTCCGGCGAGGACGAGCTGACCGCGCACCTGGTGTCCGAAGTGGATACGCCGTTCGACCTGGCGCTCGCGCCGCTGCTGCGGGTGCGGGTGGTGCGGGTCGGACCGGGTGACACCGCGATCGTGTTCAGCGCGCACCACATCGTGTGCGACGACCTCTCGCTGGGCGTGGTGGCGGGCGAGGTCGGCGACGTCTACGCGGGCGTGACGCCGGAGCCGGTCGGGGCGCAGTTCCCCGACTACGTGCACTGGCAGGCCGACCGGCTCGCCGACGGCGAGCGACAGCGCCAGCTCGACCACTGGCACGACCGGCTGGCCGGCGCACCGGACGTGCTGGACCTGGCGCTGGACCGGCCGCGCACGCCCCAGCGCACCACGGCGGGCGGCAGCCACCGGTTCACCGTGCCCGCCGCGCTGGCCGGGAAGCTCGCCGAGGTGACCCGCGCGCACGGCTGCACCACGTTCGCCGGCCTGCTGGCCGCGTTCGGCGTGCTGCTGTCGCGCCGGTCGGGCGCGGACGACCTGGTGATCGGCGCGCCGACGACGCACCGGCCGTTCCCCGAGCTGGAGCGGTCGGTCGGCATGTTCGTCACCACGACCGCGCTGCGGCTGGACCTGTCCGGTGACCCGACCGTGGCCGACCTGCTCGGCCGCGCCCGCGCCACCGCGGTCGACGCGCTCGACCACGCCGAGGTGAGCTTCGACGAGGTCGCCGCCCGGGTCGCGCCGCGCCGCGACCTCGCCCACCACCCCGTGTTCCAGGTGATGCTGGTGCTCAACCGGGGCGGCACCACCGGCTCGTGGGCCGGGATGGACGCGGTCGAGCTGCCGATCGACCGCGAGACCAGCCGGTTCGACCTCACCCTGCACGTGCGCGAGACCGACGGCGACTGGCCCGCGAACCTCGACTACAGCGCCGACGTGTTCGACGCCGACACCGTGGCGCGGCTGGCCGACCACCTGCTCGCGGTGCTCGCCGCGCTCGTGGCCGACCCGGCCGCCCGGCTGTCCGCGCTGGACACCACGACCGAGGCCGACCGCCTGGCCGCGCGACGGCTCAACGGCGAGCCGCCGGACACCCCGTCGCCGCGCCACGCGGGCGTGCTGACCCGGATCGCCGAGCAGGTCGCCGCGCACCCCGACGTCACGGCCGTGCTCGACCTGGCCGACGGCACGGAGGTGACGTTCGCGCGGCTCGACCAGCGGGCCAACCGGGTCGCGCACGTGCTGGCCGGGTGGGGCGTCGGTCCGGAGACACCGGTCGGGCTGGCGCTCAAGGCCGGGCCGGACGCGCTGGTGGCGCTGCTGGCCGTGCTCAAGGCCGGTGGCGCGTACGTGCCGCTGGACCCGGCGCACCCGCCCGCCAGGCTCGCCGGGCTGCTGGCCGACTGCGGCGCGCCCGTGGTGATCACCGCGCCCGCCGACCGGGACCGCTTCGGCGAGTTCCACGGCGCGCTGCTGGACACCGCCGACGAGGCGTTCACCGGCGAGGCCGACGCACCACCGGACGTCCACGTGCCCGCCGACGGGTTGGCGTACATCGTCTACACGTCCGGGTCGACCGGCGTGCCCAAGGGCGTGCAGGTGCAGCACGACACGCTGGCCAACCTGACCGGCGCGTTCATCGACCTGCACGGGTTCGGGCCGGGTCAGCGGATCCTGATGATCCCGCCGTTGAGCTTCGACGCCTCGGTCGGCGACGTGTTCCCGGCGTGGTGCGCGGGCGCGGCGGTCGTCGTGCACCCGGAACCGGCCGCGATCGGCGGCGCGGACCTGCTCAGGCTGTGCGCCGACCACGCCGTGACCGCCGTCGACTCCCCCGCGGCGCTGTTCAAGCGCTGGGTGGCGGACCTGGCCGGTCTCGACGTCGACCCCGGACCGCTGACCGTGATGATGATCGGCGGCGAGGCGGTGCCGACGCGGGCGGTCGCCGAGTGGGCCGCGCTGACCGGTGGGAAGGTCGCGCTGGTCAACCACTACGGCCCGACCGAGACCACCGTCTGCGCCACGGCCTACCGCACGGTCGACGCCTCCGAGGTCGACGCGCGTGCGGCGACGTTGCCGATCGGACGGCCGCTGCCCGGCGTGCGCGCGTACGTGCTGGACGCCGACCTGCGCCCGACGCCGGTCGGCGTGCCCGGTCAGTTGCACGTCGGCGGCCTGGCCCCCGCGCGCGGCTACCGCAACGACCCCGCGCGCACGGCGGCGGTGTACCTGGCGGACCCGACCGTCCCCGGCGGTCGGATGTACGCCACCGGCGACCTCGTGCGGCTGCTGCCCGACGGCGTGCTGGAGTTCCTGGGCCGGGTGGACGACCAGGTCAAGCTGCGCGGTCACCGGATCGAGCCGGGCGAGGTGCGGTCGGCGCTGCTCGCGCACCCGGCCGTCGCCGAGGCGGCCGTGGCGGTGCGCGGTGACACGCTGGTGGCCTACGTGGTGCCGCGCTCGCGGGCCGCCGCGCCGGAGCTGGACGACGTGCGGGCGTTCTGCGCCGGTCGGCTGCCGGACGCGATGCTGCCCGGCGCGGTCGTGGTGCTGGACGAGCTGCCGCTCACCCGGCACGGCAAGGTCGACGTGGCGGCGCTGCCGGACCCCGACCCGGCGGCCCGGCTCACGCCGTACGAGCCGCCGCGCACCCCGGTCGAGCGGACGTTGGCCGAGGTATGGTCGGAGGTGCTGGACGTGCCGCTGGTCGGCCGCCGGGACAGCTTCTTCGGCCTGGGCGGGCACTCCCTGATCGCCGCCGCGGTGCTGGCCAAGGTGCGGTCCCTGCTGGGCGTCACGGTGCCGCTGCGCGCCCTGTTCGCCACCGCCGACCTCGCCGAGCTGGCCGAGGTGGTGGAGCAGGCCGCCGCGTCGGACCACACGTTCGCCAAGAAGTACAAGTCGGGCCTGCCGACCGTGCCGGAGATGCGGGTGGACGCGATACCGCCGGACGACATCCAGCCGCGCCACCCCGTGCGGACGGGGCCGGCGGAACGCGTGCTGCTGACCGGGGCGACCGGGTTCCTCGGCGCGCACCTGCTGAGCGAGCTGCTGTCCCGCACGGACGCCGAGGTGCACTGCCTGGTCCGCGCGGAGACACCGGCCGTGGCGCTCGCCCGCGTCCGCGCCAACCTGCGGCGCGCGCACCTCGACGTGCCCGAGGAGCGGCTGTCCCGGGTGGTGCCGGTGATCGGCGACATGTCCCGGCCGCTGCTCGGCCTGGCGGAGGAGGACTTCGACGCGCTGGCCGAGAGCATGGACGCGATCTACCACAACGGCGCGGTGATGAACTTCGTCCTCACCTACCAGTGGATGATGCCGCCGCACGTGGGCAGCACGGTGGACGTGCTGCGGCTGGCGACCCGGTACTCGACCAAGCCGCTGCACCTGATGTCGACGCTGGGCGTGTTCCTCGGCGTGAACTACGACAAGCGGCTGGTCACCGAGGCCGACCGGCCCGAGGACCCGACCGGGCTGGACACCGGCTACCACACCACCAAGTGGGTCGCCGACATGATGGGCGTGCTCGCGCGGGACCGGGGCGTGCCCGTGTCGATCCACCGGATCGCGGCGATCGTGGGCGACGTGCGCACCGGCACCGCGAAGACCGAGTCGTACCTGAGCCGCCAGATCGCCACCTGCGCGCACGCCGGTGCGGTCCCGAAGACACCCGACGTGATCGACATGCTGCCGGTGGACCGGCTGGCGGGCGCGATCGCGGGCATCTCGGCCGACCCGTCCACGCTGGGCCGGGACTTCCACTACTACCGGGCCGACGGGTTCAGCTACGCCGACCTCGGCGAGGTGCTCACCGCGAAGGGCTACCCGACCCGGCTGCTGGAGTACGCGGACTGGCGGTCGTTGATGCTGGAGAGCCCGGACAGCGCGTTCGGCCCCCTGGCGTTCGGCCTGACCACCACGCACCGGGCGCACCCGGTGTTCGACTGCTCGGCCACGTGGGCCGCAGCGGCGTCGGTCGGGGTGGAGTTCCCGCCCGCCGACGCGGAGATGATCGCCCGCCACGTCGACTTCCTCGCCGCCGCGGGCGTGCTGCCGGAAAGGGGCTGACCATGCCACTGCACCTGGAGCCGGACGACGGCCCGCCGTCGTTCCCCGACCTGCTCGCCACGGCGGGCTACCGCGCCGTGGCGGCCGGGTTGCGGCTGGGCCTGTTCGACGCGCTGGCCGACGGCCCGCGCCCGCTGCCGTCGCTGGCCGCCGCGCTCGACGCCGACCCGCGCGGCACGGGGCTGCTGGCCGAGGCGCTGGTGTCGTTCGGGTACCTGACCCGCGGGCCCGACGGCTACGCCGCCACCCCCGAGACCGCGAAGTGGTTGACCGGCGGCGGTTACGCCGAGGTGGACAAGTTCTGGTCGGTCGTGCTGTTCGAGTCGTGGCAGGGCTTGGAGGAGTCGGTGCGCACCGGCAAGCCCGCGATCGACTTCTACGCGTGGCTCGCCGAGCGGCCGGAGGTGCTGCGCCGGTTCCAGGGCATGCTGGCCGGGCACGCGGACGCGATCGCGCCCGAGGTGGCCTCGATCGTGCCGGTCGGGTCGACGTTGCTGGACGTGGGCGGCGGGCACGCCAAGCACGCGATCCGGTTGTGCACGGCGCACCCGTCGCTGGAGGCGACCGTCATCGACCTGCCCGACGCGCTGGCGGTGGGTGCGGCGGCGGTCACCGACGCGGGCCTGTCCCGGCGGATCACCCTGCGCGCCGGTGACTACGACACGCTCGACTTGGGCGAGGGCTACGACACCGTGCTGCTGTTCAACGTCGTGCACGGCCGCACGGCCGAGGCCAACGAGGCGTTGCTGGCGCGCGTGGCCTCGGCCCTGCGCCCCGGCGGCGCGGTCGTGCTGCTGGAGCACGACGAGCACCCGCCCGACCGCGCCTCCGACGCCTTCGCCCGCGTGTTCAGCCTGAACCTGTTCCACGGCCAGGGCGGCCAGGTCTACGGCACGTCCGAGATCACCACCTGGCTGACCTCCGCCGGCCTGACCACCCCGACCACCCACCCCTTGACCACCTCCCCCGGCCAATCCCTCCTGGTCTCCCACAAACCCTGACCCGCGAGTCCTACGTCCAGAACGCGAGAGTCCTACGTTCGCGTCACGCGTGTCCTACGTTCAGAACCCCCGAGTTGAACGCTCAGGACCCGCTCGGCCCGCCGAGCGGGTCCACGCGCGCGGACTCGGCCGGCTCGCGCCGTGATCACCGATTGCCATCGAACCGGCGTGAAACCTCCCGATTCGTCCCGTTCTGGGGGACGATGCGCTCCTCCCGGTCCGGGTTCGACGCAGAGACGCAGGTGATCGCCGTGGATTCCGCCTTGACGAGCGTCGGCCTCCCGGTCGCGCTGGCCGTGGTCATGTTCGGGCTCGGCCTGTCGCTGACGGTCGCCGACTTCGCCCGCATCGCGCGCGAACCGCGTGCCGTGGCGGTCGCGTTGGCCACCCAACTGCTCGTGCTGCCGGCGGTGTGCTTCGGGCTGGTGGTCGCGTTCGGCCTGAACCCGGTCCTGGCGGTGGGCATGGTGCTGCTCGCCGCCTCACCCGGCGGCACCACGGCGAACCTGTTCAGCCACCTGTTCCGCGGCGACGTCGCGCTCAACATCACGCTGACGGCGGTGAACTCGGTGCTCGCGGTGATCACCCTGCCGCTGGTGGTGAACCTGGCCCTCGACCACTTCGAGCCGGTGGCCGACGGCGCGGTCGGGCTGGAGTTCGGCAAGGTCGCCCAGGTGTTCGCGATCGTGCTGGCGCCGGTGGTGCTGGGCATGCTGGTGCGCCGCTGGTCGGCGGCGTTCGCCGACCGCGCGGACAAGCCGGTGCGGATCTTCTCGGCGGTGGTGCTGGTCGCCGTGATCGTGGGCACGATCGTCGCCGAGCGGGAGAACGTCGGCGGCTACCTGGCCGACGTCGGGCTGGTGGCCGTGCTGTTCTGCGCGTGCAGCCTGGCCGCGGGCTACCTGCTCCCCCGGCTGGCCGGGGTCGGCGAGCGGCAGGCGGTCGCGTCGGCGTTCGAGGTCGGCGTGCACAACAGCACGCTGGCGATCACGGTCGCGGTGACCGTGCTGGGCAGCGAGCAGCTCGCCGTCCCGGCCGCCGTCTACGGGGTGGTGATGTTCCCGCTCGCCGCCGCGGCCGGGTTCCTGCTGACCCGGGTCAGGATCGGGCGCGACGCCGTGCTGGACTGAACGCCGCGTCACGGTCGGCCGGTCGGACCACGACTGTGCCGATTTATCGGGGTGACCGATAGGCCGCCCGGATGAGACCGCGCGGTAGCCGAAATCCCGCCCGACAAAGCAGTGCGTAATCGGCAACACGCATGTAACCCTTCCGTGCTCACCCAAAAGTGTCACGAAGGGAACGAACCGGACCATGCGATTACTCCGCCGCCCACGACTGTCGCCCCGGTCGAGACGTGTGACCGCCGTAGCCGCCGCGACCCTCGTGGTCGCCGCCACCGCGGTGGCACTTCCCCCGACGGCCTCCGCGGCCGTGCCCGCGGGCTTCACCGACACCCTCGCCATCGGCGGCCTCACCACGCCCACCGCCGTCTCGTTCGCGCCGGACGGCCGGGTGTTCATCGCCGAGAAGAGCGGCCTGGTCAAGGTCTTCGACTCGCTCGCCGACACCACGGCCACCGTGTTCGCCGACCTGCGCCCGCAGACGCAGGACTTCTGGGACCGCGGCCTGCTCGGCCTGGCCGTGGACCCGCAGTTCCCGACCCGCCCGTACGTCTACGTCGCCTACACCTACGACGCCGTGCCCGGCGGCACGCACCCGCGCTGGGGCGACCAGTGCCCGACCCCGCCCGGCGCGACCGACCAGGGCTGCGTGGTCACCGGCCGGGTGTCCAAGCTGACCATGGGCGCGGGCGGCACCATGACCGCCGAACAGCCGCTGGTCACCGACTGGTGCCAGCAGTACCCGAGCCACTCCATCGGCTCGGTCGTCTTCGGCCCCGACGGCGGCCTCTACGTCGGCGGCGGTGACGGCGCGAGCTTCAACTTCGCCGACTACGGCCAGGTCGGCAACCCGTGCGCCGACCCGCCCTCGCCCGCGGGCACCAACCTCACCGCCCCGACCGCACGCGGCGGCGCGCTGCGCTCCCAGTCGATCCGCCGCCCGGCGGGCGAACCGGTCAGCCTCGACGGCTCGATCGTGCGCATCGACCCCGACACGGGCGCGGGCCTGCCCGGCAACCCGTTCGCGGGCCACGCCGACGCCAACGCGCAGCGCGTCATCGCCCACGGCCTGCGCAACCAGTTCCGCTTCGCCTTCCGCCCCGGCACGGAGGAGCTGTGGGTGGGCGACGTCGGCTGGAACACGTGGGAGGAGGTCAACCGGATCGCCGACGTGAACGACGCGACGGCGGAGAACTTCGGCTGGCCCTGCTACGAGGGTTCCGCGCGCCAGGGCGGCTACGACGGCGCGAACCTGACCCTGTGCGAGTCGCTCTACACGGGCGCGGGCCAGACCACGCCGTACTACGCCTACAACCACTCGGCGAAGGTCGTCGCGACCGACCCGTGCCCGACCGGCGGCTCGTCGGTGTCGGGCATCGCGTTCGAGTCGACCAGCAACTACCCGCCCGCCTACGACGGCGCGCTGTTCTTCGCCGACAGCTCACGCGGCTGCATCTGGGCCATGCAGACCACCGCGGGCCAGCCCGACCCGGCCAAGCTGGTGCCGTTCGTGACCGGGGTGAACGTGCCGGTGCAGATCACCACCGGTCCCGGCGGCGATTTGTTCTACATCGCGCTGGGCGCGGGCCAGCTGCGCCGCGTCAGCTACCCGACCGGCAACCAGGCGCCGACCGCGGTCGCCACCGCCACCCCGCAGTCCGGGCCCGCCCCGCTGACCGTGCAGTTCAACGGCACGGGGTCGACCGATCCCGACCCGGGCGACACGTTGAGCTACGCGTGGGATCTCGACGGCGACGGCCAGTACGACGACTCCACCTCCGCCACGCCGACCCGCACCTACACCGCCCAGGCGGCGGTGGCGGTCGGGCTCAGGGTGACCGACCAGGCGGGCGCGTCGGGCACCACCTCGGTCACCGTCACGGTCGGCACCCCGGTGTCGGAGGACCCCGTGCCGGTGATCGACACGCCGACCGCGCCGTTGAACTGGGTGGTGGGCCAGGACGTGCCGTTCTCCGGTCACGCCACCGACCCGCAGGACGGCGCGCTGGCCGCGTCCGCGTTGAGCTGGAAGCTGAGCATCCAGCACTGCGCGACCAGCGGCTCGTGCCACGAGCACGTGGTGCAGACCTGGTCGGGGGTGGCGTCGGGCTCGTTCATCGCGCCGGACCACGAGTACCCGTCGCACCTGGAGCTGACGCTGACCGCGACCGACTCGTCGGGCCGGGTCAAGAGCACCACGACGAAGCTCGACCCGCGGACGGTGGCGCTGACGTTCACGACGAACCCGAGCGGTTTGCAGCTCAGCGTCGGCGGCACGGCGCAGACCACGCCGTTCACCCGCACGGTGATCGTCGGTTCGAACAACTCGATCAGCGCGCCGAGCCCGCAAGGCGGCGCGCTGATATTCCGCTACAAGTACAGCAGTTGGTCCGACGGCGGGGCGCAGACGCACAACGTGACCGCGCCCGCGACCGCGACGACGTACCAGGCGAACTACACGATGTGCTTGTGCTGACATGAGCGACCGGCCGCGGACACCCGTCCGCGGCCGGTCGTCGTCGGGTCAGGCGACGGTCGCGGGGAACCTGTCCCACACCCGGTGGGTGCCGAGCAGCGTCTGGACCTCGGCGAACACGTCCGCCGGGGTGTCGCCGACCGCGATGCCCAGGTCGCCCGCCGAGCACCCGGCCTCGACCAGGGCGGCCTCGCCGTTGCCCCACACGCCGATCACCTTGGCGTGCCGGTAGCACTCCTGGACCATCAGCACCACGCGCGGGTCGACGGTGGCGCCGGACGCACCGGCCTTGTCGTCGCGGGCCGGGATCGCGTCCGGGGCGGGCGGCGGCGCGGCGGCCAGCAGCAACGCGTCGAACTCGATCGAGCGGGCGGTGAGGAACGTCCGCTGCGCCACCAGGCCCTCGTCCAGCTGACCGCCGCGCGCGGCGATGAGCAACGGCACCATGCCGGCCGCGCTGATCGTCTGGCGCAGGCCGTGCAGCCCGTCCAGGCTCGCCGGGTCGTCCGCGTCCACCACGATGCCGATCAACCGGCCGTCCGGCGGCCACACCTGCCCGATCTGCGAGAGCGCGGGGCTGGGCGTGACCTCGGGGGCGGGCTCGGTCGCCTCCGGCACGGGCAGCCCGAGACCGGCCGCCACCTGCGCGCACAGGTCGGCGTCGACGTTGGCGAGCACGCGCAGCTCGCGTTCCTTGATCGCCTGCTCGTAGCACTTGCCCAGCTCGAACGTGAAGGCCCGGATCAGGTGCTCCTTCTCGACCGGGGTCAGGCTCCGGTAGAACAGCCGCGGCTGGCTGTAGTGGTCGGCGAACGAGGCGGGTGAGCGACGCTCCTTGACCGACTCGGCGACCGGCGCGGGGAACTCCACGTACGCGCCGGTCTCCAGCCCCGCCATGAACGGGCAGCCGCCGTCGAGGGTGTTCGGCTTGTACGGCGCCACGCCGCTGTGCACGGCGTGCTGGTGGAAGCCGTCGCGCAGCATGTCGTTGACCGGGGCGTGCGGCCGGTTGATCGGGATCTGGTTGAAGTTGGGGCCGCCGAGCCTGCTCAGCTGCGTGTCGATGTAGGAGAACAGGCGCGCGTGCAGCAGCGGGTCGTCGGTCACGTCGATGCCCGGCGGCAGGTGGCCCACGTGGAACGCCACCTGCTCGGTCTCGGCGAAGAAGTTGGTGGTGTTGCGGTTGAGCGTGAGCATCCCGATCGCCTGCACCGGGGCCAGCTCCTCCGGCACGATCTTGGTCGGGTCGAGCAGGTCGATGCCCTCGAACGTCTGCTCGGGGGTGTCCGGGAAGACCTGGATGCCCAGCTCCCACTGCGGGTACGCGCCCGACTCGATCGCGTCGAACAGGTCGCGCCGGTGGAAGTCCGGGTCGACGCCCGCGATCAGCTGGGCCTCCTCCCACAGCAGGGAGTGCACGCCCAGCTTCGGCTTCCAGTGGAACTTCGCCAACGACGTCTGGCCCTCCGCGTTGACCAGGCGGAACGTGTGGACGCCGAAGCCCTCCATCATCCGGTAGGAGCGCGGCACGGCGCGGTCGGACATCTGCCACATCACGTGGTGGGTGGCTTCGGTGTGCGTGGAGACGAAGTCCCAGAACGTGTCGTGCGCGCTCTGCGCCTGCGGGATCTCCCGGTCCGGGTGCGGCTTGGCCGCGTGGACGATGTCCGGGAACTTGATGCCGTCCTGGATGAAGAACACCGGGATGTTGTTGGCCACCAGGTCGAAGGTGCCCTCGTCGGTGTAGAACTTCGTGGCGAAGCCGCGGGTGTCACGCACCGTGTCCGCCGAGCCGCGGGAACCCACGACCGTGGAGAACCGGGTGAACACCGGGGTGGTCACGCCTTCGGCCAGGAAGCCTGCTTTGCACACGTTCGTGGCATTGCCGTAGCCCACGAAGACACCGTGCACGGCCGCGCCCCGCGCGTGCACCACTCGTTCGGGGATGCGTTCGTGGTCGAAGTGGGTGATCTTCTCGCGCAGGTGGTGGTCCTGCAGCAGCGTCGGTCCGCGCGCGCCTGCCTTGAGCGAGTGGTCGGTGTCGTACAGGCGCAGGCCGGTCGACGTGGTCAGGTACTCGCCCTGCTGTTCCCGCACGTCGGCCGCGGCGCCGGTCTCCGCGCCGGTCGCGGTCCGCGTCTGCGGGGAGGCCTGGTCGGGCTTGCGGGGCAGCGGGCCCTGCGGCTCGCTCGGCGGGTCCAGCGGTGGCGATGCGCTGCCGGGCGTGCCCGGGACCGGCGGCGTGACCAGGTCGGCGACCTTCTCCGCGGCCTTGTCGAGGGCATCCTTCACGACCTTGGCCGGTTTGAACGCGTCCACGTGCTCCTCCTCGTCGGCAGTCTCCCGCCGACTACCCGTGACGGAGCGAGTTACACACCGTGTGACGCGGGTTGCTCAGGTTCAGAGGGCGATGAGGCCCGCGGCGGTCGGTTGGAAGCCGCAGGTGTCGAAGTAGAACGGCTCGAGGTGGTCGTCGAAGTCGACGTGCAGCCACTCGCACCCGGCGGCGCGTGCGCCGTCCACGGCCTTGGCCACGAGGTGCTTGCCGACGCCTTGACGGCGTTCGGTCGCGGTGACGAGGGTGTCGAGGACGAAGGCGTGGACCGCGCCGTCCCAGGCGACGTTGACGAACCCGACGAGGGCGTCGTCGCGGCGGGCGGTGACCCAGCCGAGGCTGTGGCGGGTGACCTGGCCCCACCAGTCGTCGTCCAGGGGTTCGTGGTCGAAACCTTCCGCGTGCAGGGCGTTGACTTCGGGGTTCTCGAACCGGCCGCGCCACTCGTAGGTGATCATGCCGGCAGGGTACGGATGTGGGTGCGGCCTGGGTAATCGTTCGACGGTGGGGTGCCGTGGTGCGCACTATGGGCCCGTTATGACCCGTTACCTGTTCGTTCCGCCCCTGGTGCTGCCGACGGTCGGGCCGCTGGCCCGTGCGGCGGTCGAGCGCGGTCTGGCCGTGGTGTCCGACCTGGTTCCGGCTGGGTCCGCGCACTACTACGGCGGGCCGTTGTTCGCCGATCGCGTCGCCGGACGGCTGGGGTTGGGGTTGCTCGAACCGGCCGACGACTGGCTGCCCGGGCTGCCGCCGGAGCTGGTCGGGCGGCGGATCCGGGCGATGACGCTGGACGAGGCTCGCGCGCTGTCCGGGCGGGTGTTCGTGAAGCCGCCGTCCGCGAAGAGCTTCCCGGCTCGGGTGTACGCGCACGGGGCTGAGCTGCCCGTCGACCTGCCGGACGACACGGCCGTGCTGGTGAGCGAGGTGGTCGAGTTCGCGGCCGAGTTCCGGCTGTTCGTGCTGGAGGGCGAGGTGCGGGCGGGGTCGCGCTACGCGACGTGGGGTCGGCTGGACCCCGCGCCGCTCGATTCGTGTTCGTCGGCGGCGCCGTTGCGCGCGTTCGCGGCGGCGTTGCCCGGGTTGCCCAGTGCGGTGGTGGTCGACGTGGGGCTGACCGGTCCGCCCGACGACCCGCGGGCGTCGCTCGTGGTGGTGGAGGCGAACATGGCGTGGTTCAGCCAGGTCTACATGTCGGATCCGGCGCGGGCGCTGGAAGTCGTGTTGCGTGCGGCCGGGCCGATCGGGTCGGTGTGTGCGGCGGACCGATCTTTCGTGCGGCCGTATCGGACCCCGGTCTGACCTCAACTCCGGACCGCGGGCCGATCCGCACCCCCCACCCCCGCTGGGATCGTCTTCCCCATGACCTACACCTTCCCCGGCCGGTGGATCGGCGCCGGCACCATGATCCTCGGACCGCTCCTGCTGCTCGCGGGCACGCTGCTGCGCTGGCCGTTCCACTTCTTCTTCCCGCAGCAGTTGGTCGCGGTGGCCGAGCACCCTGCCCTGATGACCGCCGCGCACACCGCGGTGCTCGCCGGCACCGTGCTGCTGGCACCCGCCGTGATCGGCTTGGCCAACGCGATCGGGCGGACACGACCGGTGTTGGCCGCTTGGGGTGCTTCACTGGTTCTGGTGGGCTTGTTCGAACGCACGTTCCACGCGGGCATCGACCAGGCGGCCCACGGCCTGGTCCACCACCAGGGCGCGCCGCTGGCGACCGCGCTGGTCGGTGCGTCCTACCAGGACCTGCACCTGTTCAGCTTCCTGTCGTTCACCATCATGCTCGGCTGGCCGGTCCTGGCCTTCGCCGCCTACCGGAGCGGCGCCCTGGGCCCGGCCCGCGCGTTCGCCCTGGCCACCACGTGCCTGCTCCCGTTGGGCGTCCTGAAGGGCACCGAGATCACCTCGGTGATCGCCATCGTGGGCCTGTGCGCGGCGTTCATCCCGACCGGCATCCGCCAAGCCCTGAACGGCCCAAGACCAACCCGCAAATCCGTCCTGCTAACCCTGGCCACCGCTCCCCTCCTGGGAGCCCTGGCCTACACCAGCACCTTCGGCTGACCGCCCCGGCCCAGCGCTTCCAGCCAACCTCACTTGCCACGAACGTCACCGAACCGGCCCCAGGCCCCCTGGAGCTCTCGCCATCCACCATCAACCAACCGCACTGACCCAGAACCCCGTCGCGCCGACAGCACCTCCATCACCACCACTGTGAACCCACGCACCACGCCACCCCAGTGCTCCCAGCCAACCCCACTGACCCCAAAGAACCCCGCCATTACCGCAGGAGTCGACCTATGCACCGCGATCTCCACTCACGCCCCAACCCCCACGAACTCCCCTGCACCCAGCGCCCCCAGCTAACCGCACTGGCCGCGAACATCGCCGAATCAGCACTCAACACCCAAGAGCGCCCGCCACCCACCACCATCGGCCGAACCACACCGACCCAGAACCCCGTCGCACCGAGACCACCTCCATCACCACCCTGCTCTGGCGGTTGCGGTGTGCCCGCGAGTCGCGCCCACCGCCGCAGTCATCGCTGCCCCGGGCTCACCGTCAGATGCCAGGCCGCCTGCGCGGCAGCACCAGCGCACCTGTGGGCCTTATCGGTGGTCGTCGGTGCGTGGTGGCCGCGGCACCTCGGGGTCAATGCCTCTCCCGAGCGCGAGGACTGTGGTCAGGTGGCGGGGAGGGGGACGAAACGGCGGGCGCCTCGGGGCAGGTGCACCACCAGGGCCTCGGCCAGGGTGGGGCACGGCCTGATTTCCTGGTCCAGGCCGCTGATCTCGAACGGTCGGAGGACGTGGCGGTGGCTGGCGACTACGCGCAGTTGCACGCCGGCCGCTTTCGCGGCCAGGTGGCCGCGGTGGAGTTCGTTGAGGCCGGCGGCGGCGAAGAAGTCGACGTCGGTCAGGTCCACCACGACCGGGGCCGGTGGGGTGGCCAGGGCGAGGCTGACGGCGATCTCGTGGTTCAGCTCGTGGACGGTCATCGCGTCCACCTCGCCGGAGACGCGCACCACGACGGCATAGCCGTGCACTTGCCGATCCACCCTGAACGGGTGACCGAAACGTTCCGTCATCACGGCCCGCAGCCTCCTCGGGGTCGAAGAAGGCAGTGGCTGCTGGCTCAACCCGCTGCGTGTCCCCCGACCGTACTCCCAACCACCGAAACGCGCAGCTCACCGACCGTGTGATCACCTCGCCCGAGCCGTCACGCCGGCGAACAACGCCACCGGCCACCACTCCGGGCGCACGGGCACGCGACGAACCCCGGCGAACCCGGAAAACACCTCGCGTTCGAAGCGCGCAGTCGTGCCCCAGCAGCACACCGCCGTAACTCGGCCACCGCACGTCGCCGGTCCGGCCACTCGTGCATGCTCAAGGTCAACACCACCACGTCCACGCCGGCGTCCGACCGCGGCAGCGCCACCACGTCGGCGACGTGGAACGCGATGCTTGACGCCCGTAGCCCGGCGATGGCGGTCATGTGGGCCGACAGGTCCACACCTTGCAGCACCAGGTCCGCCCGACGGCTCGCCAGCTCGTTGCAGCAACCGCCCGCGCCCGGACCGGCGAGCGCCGCCACGTCCTCGGCGACCCGCCGGTACAACCCGCCCGGCAGCCAGGCGGCCCGGCCGTCATACGAAGCGCTGCGCGCGCGATCGAAGGAGGTGGTGGACGGGTGGTCGGACACGGTCGTTCCTCGGCGGTGGGTGACAACACCGCCGACTGCGCAACTTCACGTCGACATGAAGTTAAACGCGCACATGTCGATCGGCGCGGTGGCCGAGCGGTACGGGCAGGCGGACCAGGCGCGGATCGCGATGATCCTGCTCGCCAAGGACGCCGGGCCGGGCCTCGACCGGATCAGGCTGCGGTCCGCCGCCACCGCCGACCGCTCGACCCGACATGCCCTCTACCGCGAGCACCACCACCGGCTGGCCGAGCGGATCACCTCGCTCCATGCCTCGCCGGCGGTGCCGGAGCACGCGATGGGCTGCGCGGCCGAAAACATCACCGCCTGCCCGGACTTCCAGGCGAAGGTCGCCGCCCGCGTTCCCGACTGATCACGCGTCCCGAAGGCTCACGGTCGTCAGCGCCTCGAAGTACGCCTTCTGGGACGGGTAGTAGTCGTCGAAGCCGGGCAGCGGCGCACCGGTGCGGGAGGCGACCAGCATGTCGAGGTAGTACTCCCAACCCGGCCCGACCTCGCCGATGCCCTCCTCCGTGGACAGGTGGTGCACCAGGCGCAGCTCGGTCACACCGTCCACTTCGGACAGCAGCAGCTCCATCCGCCACGTGCTCGCCTCGTCCACCATCGACAGCGCCAGCCGCCGGGGCGGGTCGCAGGCGTCGATGCGGACCTCCACCCACGGCTCCTGCTCCTCGAACGCCATCTGCACCTTCACCGTGCGCCCCGGCGCGGCCTCACCCTCCCACGGGCCGAACCACCGGGCGGTGCGCTCCGGCTCGGTGAGGCTCGCCCACACGTCCTCGGCCAGCGCGCGGAACGTCCGGGTGAGCACCAGGTCGCTGCCCTGATCCGTGCGGAACAGGCGACCGGCGGGGGTCGGGGTCATGCGGTGTTCTCCTTAACGTCGTCGGCAGGCACACCGTCGGCAGGGTGACCGCCGGTGCGGCGTTCCCGGCGGGTGCGGTGGACCTCGGTCTCCAGCGCGTCGAGGCGGTGCGCCCACCCCGATGGCCGGTCGGGCGCGACGGGCACGTCGAACGACGCCAGCCACCGCGCCAGCGGCGTCAACCGGGACGCGTCGAGCACGTAGAACCGCTGCCGGCCCACGAGTTCGTCGCGCACCAGCCCGCTCTCCCGCAGCACCCGCAGGTGCCGGCTCACCGCGGGACGGCTGATCGCGAACCGCTCGGCGATCTGACCCGCCGACAGCCGCGCGGCGCCCCGCAGCATCTCCAGGATCTCCCGCCGCACGGGGTCGGCGATCGCACCCGCCACCTCGTCCACCCCGGAAGCGTAACCAAGAGGTTACGCGTCAGGCAATGCCCTCCAGGAACGCGATCAACGCCCGCCGGTACGGCTCGACCGTGGTGAGGTCCGCGTACTCGTCCGGCCCGTGCTGCCCGTCTCCGCCCACGCCGAAGATCACCGCGTCGATGCCGCGCTGGAAGTAGAACCGCGAGTCGGCCGCGCCGTGCTTGCGCAGCAGCTCACCCGAATACCCCTGGGCACGGGCGGCGCGCTGCAACGCCAGCAGGTCGGGCCCGTCCGGGTCCGCCCGGTGCGGGGGCTCGACGTGGTCGACCGCGACCGTGACGCCGGGCGGGCACAACGCGGCGAAGCGGGCGGCGACCTCCTCCCGCGTCCGGCCGGTGAAGTCGGCGTCCTCGGGCGGGAACCGGACGTCCAGCCACGCCGTCGCGTCCGCGGGCACCTGGTTGAGCGCCTCGTTGCCGGTCGAGATCCGGGCGACGTTCACCGTGGTCCGCCACTCCTCCCCCGCCGCCACCGGGTACGCGGCGAGCACACCGTCCACCGCCCGCATCACCTTCAGCACCGCGTTGTCGCCGAGCCACTGGTAAGCGCTGTGCGCCGCGCGTCCCTCCGCGTGCAGCCGAACGGTGATCAGACCTTTCGACTCCGCCACCACCCGCAGCGCGCTGTGCTCGCCGATCACCACGAACGACGCCGTCACGCCCTGCTCCAACTGGTGCAGCGTGCCGTCGCGCCCACCGACCTCCTCGTCGGTGACCAGTTGCAGCCCGATCGGGTAAGGCAGCCGGGACGCGACGTCCCGGAACACCGTCGCCAGCACCAGCGCGGACAGCTTCATGTCCTGCGCGCCCCGCGCGATGAGCCGGTCGCCGTCACGGCGTGGCCGGAACTGCTCGTCCGCGCCCGGCACCACGTCCAGGTGGGCGTTGAAGATCACCCGGAAGTGGGGACGGCGTTCGCCCACGTAGACCAGCGCGCTGGGCTTGCCGCCCGACTCGAACCGCTCCACGGTGAACCCGGGCCCGACCACGTCGAGCACGAGGTCCAGCGCCCGGCGCAGGTCGTCCGGTCGGTCGGCGGTCGAGCGGATGCCGAGCAGCTGTTCGGTCAGCGGCAGCAGGTCCATGCCACCATCGTGCCCGCGCCACGCCGGCCGGCGCAGCTCACGGCGCGTCCGGGATCGCCTCCTCCGCACCCTCCACAGCGGACGGACAGCGCGGCCGGGCGCGCAGCTCCGCGATCGCGACCACCAGCGCCAGCGATACGGCCACCGTCGCGCCGCCCACCGCGACCGACACCGCCACCGGGAAGTCCCGCCCGGTCGAGGTCAGCACCAGGTAGAACACGCCGGTCAACGCCGCCGTGCCGATCGCCGAGCCGATGCGCTGACCGGTCTGCAACGCGCCACCCGCCGCACCCGCCATCGCGACCGGCACGTGCCGCAACGTCAACGTGGTGTTCGGCGAGATCACCCACCCGCCGCCGACGCCCGCCACGAGCAGCGCGGGTGCGACCGCCCACCCGGCCACGTGCGCCGGGGCCAACCGCAGCACCACCGCCGTTACCGCGAGACCGGCCACCACAAGGGTCAACCCGGTCACGGTCAGCTTGCGGCCCCACCGCTCCACCAGCCGCCCGCCGATCACCGCGGACGCCGCCGACCCGACCGCGAACGGCGTCACGGCCAGCCCCGACTGCAACGGCGTGTAGCCCAGCCCGGTCTGGAAGTACAGCGCGAACACCAGCCAGATGCCGGCGAACCCGACGAAGTACACCGTCCCGAGCAACGCGCCCGTGCCGTAACCGGGCGTGCCGGTGAACAGCGCGATGTTCAGCATCGGGCTCCGGCCGCGCGCGGCGACGCGCCGTTCCCAGCGCACGAACAGCGCCAGCAGCGCCACGCCGACCGCGAACAACCACCACAGCCGCGCCAGCCCGCCCGCCTCGGCGAGCACCAGCGGCAGCATCACGGCCAGCACACCGGTGCCCAGCAGGGCCGCGCCGACCAGGTCGAGGTGACCGCGCGGTCCGCCGCGGGCGCGGGGCAGCAGCCGGGCGGCCAGCACCAGCGCGACCACGCCGATCGGCACGTTGACGTAGAAGATCCACCGCCAGCCCTCGTCCTCGCCGGCCACGGCCAGGATGACGCCGCCGACCACCGGCCCGACGGCCGTGGAGACGCCGACCGTGGAGCCGAAGAACCCGAACGCCCGCCCGCGTTCCGCGCCCCGGAACAGCTGCTGGATCAACGCGGAGTTCTGCGGCGCGAGAGCGCCCGCCGAGACGCCCTGGGCCAGCCGTGCCACGATCAGCACCTCCGTGGTCGGCGCCAGTCCGGCCAACGCGCTGAACAGCACGAACCCGCTCAACGCGCACAGGAACATGGTCCTTCGCCCGATCGCGTCGCCCAGGCGTCCGGCGGGCACCAGGGCCAAGCCGAACGCCAGCGCGTAGCCCGAGACGACCCACTGCACACCCGCCGGGGTGGTGCCCAGGCCGTGCTGGATGGACGGCAGGGCCACGGACACGATGCTCACGTCGAGCAGGCTCATGAACCCGGCGACGAGCGTGACCGCGAGCGCGTGCCACCGCCGTGGGTCGGGTTCGTAAGCGCTGGTCATCACCTATTCCTACCGGGCGACGCGATCACCCGCACGCCACGACGTGTGGCCGGGGTGCGAGTGGATACCCCAGGGCCATGGACGTGGAGCCCGACCGACTTTCCGATGAGGACCTGCGCCGGTTCGTGCTGGACCGGCTCACCGAGGACGAGGAGCGGCTCGCCCGCGAGGAGCTGCCGCTGCTGGACGAGGCCGAGCGCCGGGGACGGCTGGCGGTGCTGCGCTCCGACGACGGCCGCGAGCTGCTGCTCGTGCCCGGCGAGGCGCACGCCCAGCTCGAACGCGCGCCCGTGCCGTTCGCGGAGAAGGCGCAGTGGCTGCGCAAGGAGGTCGAGGGCTCCTCGGACCGGTCCGTGCTCTTGCTGCTCGCCGCCGCCTACGACACCCACCACGGCTGGCAGGAGGAGTGGCGGACGTGACCGGCGCCGGCCACCCGGACGACGACCTGCCGCCACCGGCGCCGCCGCGCAGCGCGTTGACCCTGCGGTTGTGGCTGGCCGGGTTCGGTGTCGTCTTCAACGGCGTGGCCGCCGTGCTGTGCGTCCGGGCGGGCCTGACCTGGCTCGCGGTGCTGCTGGTGGTGATCGTGGTCGTCCTGCTGGTCGACTTCGGCTGGGTGGTGCACCGCAAGCGCCGCGGCGACCCGGGCTGACCTCGCCTTTCAGCGGGTCATGGCGGGGTGGGAGGCGCGCGGCGCGGGCAGCTCGTGGTGGCGGCTGACGTTGTCCCGCAGCAGCGCCTGCGACTCGGCGACGTCGATCGAGTCGTCCGGCAGCACCCCGTCGCGCTCCTTGAGCCGCACCATCGCGTCCTCGATGGCCGCGTGGGCGGCGAACAGGCACGGCGTGCTGTAGATCGCCACGTCGACGCCCAGCCGGGTCAGCTCGCCGAGCGACAGCTTCGGCGACTTGCCGCCCGCGATCTGGTTGAACAGCAGCGCCTTGCCGCCCACCGCGCGCCGCACCCGGCGGATCACCTCGACCGACGGCATGCCCTCGACCAGGACCACGTCGGCGTCGGTCTCGGCGAACGCGGCGGCCCGGCGCAGCATCTCGTCCTCGTCGGTGGCATCGGTGCGCGCCACGACGAGCAGGTCCGTCCTGGTCCGCAGCACGAGGTCCAGCTTCTCCAGGTACTGCTCCAGCGGCAGCACCCGCTTGCCCTCGACGTGCCCGCACCGACGTGGCCGCTGCTGGTCCTCCAGCATCACGCCGGACGCGCCGACCTGCTCCAGCGCGCGGACGACCTGGCAGGCGACCTCCGGGTCGGTGTACCCGTCGTCGATGTCGACCAGCAGGTGGTGCCGGGGCAGCGCCAACCGCAGCCGCTGCACGAAGGCGACGACGTCCGGCCAGGCGATGAAACCGACGTCCGGCAGGCCGTAGTGCGAGGCGGAGAACCCGAAGCCGGAGACGAACAACCCGTCGTAGTGCCGGGCCGCGATCGACGCCGACAGCATGTCGAACACACCGATCAACGGGGTGGTCCCGGGAGCCGCGACGGCCTCGCGCAGTGCCTTGCCGTAAGCCATGCGACGAACGTAGGCGGACCGGCCGGCCATGGTCGAGATATCGGAAGGATGAGATCCACTCACCCCGCGGTCACCTCGGGCAGGGCCCCGCCCGCGACCAGGCAGGCGATCCCCCGGTGCCCGGCCGTCATCCGGGCCGGCTGTCGGCTCCGGCTACTCGAGGCGGTCGGGGGACGCCAGGTTCCGGTAGCGGCCGGCGACGCCGCCGGGGAGCAGGTACTCGGCCAGCGCGTTGCGCGCGCGTTCGGAGGGCAGGCCCATGTCGTGCATGAGCTCGTCCGCGCAGTGGATGTCGTAGGCGCCGAAGTCATAGCCGCCCGACCCGGGCAGCACGCGTTCCTGCCAGTCCAGCCGAGCCTCGACGGCCCGTCGCATCTCCCGCTCGTCCGGTGCGACGCGCAGGGTGCCCAGGAAGTGGCGGACCAGCCAGTGCGCGGTCAGCTCCATGCCCATGGGGTTGTTGAAGACCTGGCGGAAGCCGACGAAGCCCAGCCGGTCCACGCCGGGCGGCACGATGCCCCGGTACAGCCGCAGCCGTCCGTCCCGGTCGTGCACCGGCAGGTCCAGGAACGGGAAGACGCGGTGGTGGCCGGTGGCGAACACGACGACGTCCGCGGTCACCTCCCGGCCGGATGCCGGCCGCCGGGTGAACAGGATCCACTTGTACCCGACCGTGCCGAGCACGAACCGCTCGGGGATCATCCAGTTCACCTTGCGCTGCACGAGCGTTGCCGAGGCGGCCTCGTGCGCGGCGCGCGTGGCCAGGTCCAACGCCGACTTGCCGCCACCCACCACGACCACGCGCCGCCCGGCGAACGTCCCGTCGCGCACCTCGTTGGAGTGCAGCACCGTCCCGTGGAACGCCTCGCGGCCGGGCAGTTCGGGCACCCGCACGTGGTGGTGCGGCCGGGGGCGGGACAGGTCAGGACAGGGCGGCGATCACGTCGTCGGCCGTGAGCGGGACGGAGAACATCGGGAAGTCGAAGCGCAGCGCGTTGTCGTGCTCCTCCTTCGAGGTGGCGGCGACGCAGTCGGTCAGCGTGATGACCTTGTAGCCGTTCTCGTAACCGGAGCGCATGGTCGACTCGACGCAGCAGTTGGTCAGGAAGCCTCCCAGCACGATGGTGGTGATGCCCTTGCTGCGCAGGATGAAGTCGAGGTTCGTGCTGGCGAACGTGTCGAGGCCGCGCTTGCCCTCGATCACGATGTCGGTGTCGCGGGGTGCGAGGTCGTCCACGATCGCCGCGCCCCAGCTGCCCTTGACGAACGCCTTGCCGTCCACGACGCCCTTGAGGATGCCGTACGGGTGGGCGGAGATCTCCTTGTAGCCCTCGACGAACGTGATGGGCGCGTGCATCACCGTCACCCCGGCCGCCCGCGCCGCCTCCACCAGCGCCACGGTCTTGGGCAGCATGCCGGTGCTGCCCATCACCTCCTTGACCGCGCCGTGCAGCACGCCACCCTCGCTGGTGAAGTCGTTCTGGTACTCGATCAGCACCAACGCGGTCGTCTTCGGGTCCAGCACCAGCTCGGTCATGGCAGGCTCCACGGTTCGGTGGCGGGTCGCGGCCCCGATTCAACGACCCCGCGCCCGCTCCCGCAATGCGGCGTCCGGGTTCACTCCACGTGCGGCGACCACGTCCGGGGACGCGGGCAGGCCCGCCACGGGATTCCGGTCGGCCCGCCGACGCATTCGCGGAATGCCCCGCGGAAATGGTTTGACGGTGCCGCGGTCCGGGCGGCACGATGTGCGCACACCGAGCCGAGGAGCGGACATGGCGAACACACGTCGACGCCGATCGGGTCGCCCGTGCTCCCCGCCGTGACCTGTTGGAAGGTCCGGTTCGGGGAGCCGTCCGTCGGGTGACCGACCAGGGCGGCTTTCTCTTTTCCCGTGCCGGGGAACAGGGATTCCGGCGACCGGGAAGTGCTTTCCGGTCGGCCTCGGTGGACATTCGGCACGATCGGCCCCCATAGCTCAGCAGGACAGAGCGCGCCGCTACGAACGGCGAGGTCCCAGGTTCGAGTCCTGGTGGGGGCACCGCTGGAACCTCGGTGCCACCGCGACTCGTCGGGACGAGCCCGGCGGGGCGCGGTCGGTGGTTCCAGACCAGCTCCGCCTTCGCGCGCGGCGGGCGAGAATAGCCGCGCGGAACATTCCCGGTTACCCGGAATGGGCGTTCGTCGACACATATGTGAACCAGGACGTCGAATAGCTCGACCACATATGTGAACCCCGGAGCCCGGTCGACACGGGCCGTTGACAGGCCGGAAACATGCGCTACGGTGCGATCAGAGAGCGCTTTCCCGATTAGTCCCGCACTCACCCCTCATACGGGAGAGGAAATTGCCATGCCCACATCTTCCGGGAACCGGCGCGCCCTGCTGCGGGTCGTCGCCGCCACCGCGCTGACCGCGGCCGCGGTCGTCCTGCCGGGCGGCACGCCGGCGTCGGCCGCCACGACCGCGGACGGGTTCGCCTCGGTGAACGCGCTCGCCCAGAACGGCACGACCGGCGGCGCCGGCGGCGCGGTGGTCACCGCCTCCACCACCGCGCAGTTCCTCGACTACATCGCCCGGCCGCAGCCCCTGGTCGTGCAGGTCAAGGGCACGATCACGTTACCGACCGGCACCAGCGACGGCATGCACGACGTCGCCTCGGACAAGACCATCATCGGGTTGGGCACCGACGCCAAGCTCGTCGGCGGCGGGCTGAACATCGGCCTGCCGGTCGACGACGACGTCACCACTCCCCCCGCGAACGCCGTGCACAACATCATCATCCGCAACCTCGCGATCACCGGGGCCACGGACGACCTGATCAACGTGCAGATGTTCAGCCACCACATCTGGATCGACCACAACGACTTCTCCAACGGCGACGACGGCGCGGTCGACATCAAGCGCGGCAGCGATTTCATCACCGTCTCGTGGAACAGGTTCCACGACCACGACAAGACCCTGCTGCTCGGCCACGACGACGACAACGGCGCGCAGGACATCGGCCGCCTGCGGGTCACCTACCACCACAACTACTTCGACGGCTCCGACCAGCGCAACCCGCGCGTCCGCTTCGGCGAGTCGGTGCACGTCTACAACAACTACTACCGCGACAACAGCTACGGCGTCGCCTCGGCGATGAACGCGGGCGTGGTGCTGGAGGGCAACTACTTCTTCAGCGTGAACAACCCCGGCCGGGTCGACTTCAGCGGCGACCTGGGCCGCATCGTCGCCCGCGACAACATCCTCGTCGAGTGCAACCACGAGATCGAGCTCCGCGGGACCGTGGTCGAACCGCGCACCTACTACACCTACTCGCTGCACCGCGCCGCCGAAGTCCCCACCGTCGTGCCCGCCGGCGCGGGCACCGGCCGCATCTGACAGGAGCACCGATGAGTGACATCAGCAGGCGCAGCCTCCTCGCGGGCGTCGCCGCGACGGCCCTGACCGCGGCCACCGCGGGCACCTCGACGGCCAAGCCCTCCCGCACCGGCCCCGCCACCACCAACCCGGTCTGGGCCGCGCCGTTCCAGACCGCCGACGGGTTCGCCGGCACGAACACGCTGGGCCAGAACGGCACCACCGGTGGCGTGGGCGGACCCGTGGTCACGGTGCGTGACACCGCCACGTTCCTCGACTACTGCGACCGCAACGAGCCGTACGTGATCCAGGTCGACGGGATCATGACGTTCAGCAGCAAGCAGGGCCTGCGCTCCAACAAGACCGTGATCGGCCTGCCCGGCGCGGAGATCCGCGGCGGCGGGCTGGACATGTACCGCAGGCAGAACGTGATCATCCGCAACCTGCGGTTCACCGGCGCGGACGACGACGCGATCAGCATCCAGCAGTCCTCGCACCACATCTGGATCGACCACTGCGACCTCAGCGGCGGCGCGGACGGCCTGATCGACATCGTGCGCGGCGCGGACTACATCACGGTGTCGTGGAACCACTTCCACGACCACAGCAAGACCGCGCTGCTCGGCCACTCCGACTCCAACGCGGGCCAGGACACCGGCAAGCTCCGCGTCACCTTCCACCACAACTACTTCGACGGCACCGACCAGCGGCACCCCCGCGTCCGCTTCGGCGAGCCGATCCACGTCTACAACAACTACTTCCGCAACAACCGCCTTTACGGCGTCGCGTCCACGGAGAACGCGGGCGTGCTGGTCGAGGCCAACTACTTCGAGAACGTGCCGCACCCGATCTACTCCGGCTACGACGAGAGCGGACCCGGGCGGGTGGTGGAGCGCAACAACGTCTACGTCAACTCCGGCGCGCCGCAGACGCTCGGCACGGTCGTCGAGCCGCGCACCTACTACGCCTACACCCCCGACAACCCGTCGACCCTGCCCACCACCGTCCCCGCCGGTGTCGGCGTGGGCCGGATCTGACCCAGGAGGACACGCATGAGCGCCATCAACCGTCGGCGGTTGCTCGCCGGCACCGCACTCGCCGCCGTGGCCGCCGCCGTGCCCCGCTCGGCCTGGGCCGCTCCCGGCGCGCTCGCCGTCGCCGACGGGTTCGCCGGGGTCTCCGCGCTGGGCCTGAACGGCACCACCGGCGGCGCGGGCGGCCAGGCCGTCACCGTCACCACTGCCGACGCGCTGGCCGACTACGTGGGCCGCAAGGAGCCGTACGTCATCTCGGTGTCCGGCCGGATCCAGGTCGGTGACGAGATGCTGACCGTGGTCGCGAACAAGACCATCGTCGGCGTCGGCTCGACCGCCGAGATCACCGGCGGCGGGTTGCAGCTCGGCTCGACCACCCGGCCCGGCAACAACGTCATCATCCGCAACCTGCGGTTCACCGACGCCGCCGACGACTCGATCAGCGTCACCAACTCCGCGCACCACGTGTGGATCGACCACTGCGACCTGTCCAACGGCTACGACGGGCTGCTCGACATCAAGCGCAACTCCGACTACGTGACCGTGTCGTGGAACCACTTCCACCACCACAGCAAGGCCGCTCTGCTCGGCCACTCCGACACCTACACCAGCGACCGGGGCAAGCTGCGCGTCACCTACCACCACAACTTCTTCGACGGCACGGACCAGCGCCACCCGCGCGTCCGCTTCGGCGAGCCCGTGCACGTCTACAACAACTACTACCGGGGCAACGCCCTCTACGGCGTGGCGTCCACCATGGACGCGGGGGTCGTGGTCGAGGGCAACTACTTCGAGAACGTCGCCCACCCGATCCTGTCCGGCTACGACAAGAGCGGACCCGGGCGCGTGATCGAGCGCAACAACGTCTACGCGGGCTCGGGCGCGCCGGAGACGCTCGGCAGCGTCGTGGAGCCGCGCACCTACTACAGCTACGTGGTGGACGACCCGGCATCCGTACCGCGGCTCGTCACGGCCGGCGCCGGTGTCGGCCGCGTGCAGGGGGTGGCGTGGTGAGGACGACCGCGGTCGCGCTCGCGGTGACGCTGCTCGGTGGCCTGGCCGTGGCGACACCCGTCACGGCCACCGCCGCCGACGGCGCACCCATCGGCTTCGCCGCCGTCAACGCCCTGGGCCAGAACGGCACCACCGGCGGTGCGGGCGGCCCGGAGGTCACGGTGTCCACCGCCGCCGACCTCATCGCCGCGATCAAGGCGCCCGGGCCGCGCGTGGTGCGGGTGCAGGGCATGATCACGCTGCCGGCGGGCATGCACGACGTCAGCTCGGACAAGACCATCGTCGGTGTCGGCGCGGCGTCGGGCGTCACCGGCGGCGGGTTCAACGTCGGTCTGCCGGTGAGCGAGACGACCACTCCCCCGGCCGACGCCGTGCACAACGTGATCATCCGCAACCTGGTGTTCCGCAACGCCACCGACGACTCGATCAACGTGCAGATGTTCAGCCACCACGTCTGGATCGACCACAACGACCTCTCGCGGGGCTACGACGGGCTGATCGACATCAAGCGCGGCTCCAGCTACGTCACGGTGTCGTGGAACCACGTGCACGACCACGCCAAGAACATGCTACTCGGGCACTCCGACAGCAACGGCGCGCAGGACACCGGCCACCTGAAGGTCACCTACCACCACAACTTCTTCGACAAGACCTCGCAACGCAACCCGCGCACCCGGTTCGGCAACCCGGTGCACATCTTCAACAACTACTTCCTGAACAACAGCGACACCGGCCCGGCGTGCCAGGCGCAGTCCGGCTGCTGGATCGAGGGCAACTACTTCGACGACGTCGAAGAGCCCATGACCAACAGCTACTCCGGCCCCAAGGGCAACATCGTGGAGCGCAACAACGTCTACGTGAACAGCGGCAAGCCGGTCGTGGGCGGCACCGTCACCGATCCGCGCACGTACTACCAGTACACGCTCGACCCGCCGGCTTCGGTGAAGTCACTCGTCACCCAGGGCGCGGGCACCGGCAAGATCTGACCTGGGCCCTCATGCACCGAGCAGGGTGGCCGGACCGCGGTCCGGCCACCCTGCGGCGATCTTCACTCGCGTCTGACGACCTGACATCGCGGTGTGCCGGACCATGACGTGTGGCCGTTGCGCGGACTGGGCCGCGGGTCTTCACCAGCTACAGCTTTCGCGACCGCCCGCCGGCCGACGTGATCGCCGATGACCTGCGATCCCGCGGTATGCAGGTGGTGATGGAGGACGAGCGGAGCCTGCTCGAGCACAGGCTCGACGAAGTCCTGCCCGCCCGGATCGGCGAGTGCGAGGTCTTCCCGCTGCTGCTGATCGAGACGTCGGCGCGATCCCAGTGGGTGATGCGCGAGTTCGACTGGGCGGCCGCGACCATCCCGACCGCGCTGCCGATCACCGCGGCCCAGGTGGCCGTGGACGAGGGGGTCACGCTCTGCCTTCCGCAGTTCGCGGCGCAATGCATGCCCGTGGAGGCGGGTGGTGTGCCGCTCGTTCTGGAAAGGCTCGGCTTCTCGTTGCGCGACTACCACCACGTCGGTCTTGAGCGACGGACCCCGCAAGGTGCCGGACAGCGTTCCGCGCCCACCCCTGCCCGGGTGGGCGCGGAACGGTCAGCGGGTCACTGGAAGATGACGTCGCTGCAGAAGTAGTACGACTGGTCGGAGTGGCTGGCCTGCCAGATCGCGAAGACGACGTGGCGGCCGGTGCGGCTGCCCGCGTTCACCGCGACCCGGTAGTGGTCCGACGGCGCGTAGCGGCCGGTCGTCGCGACCAGGTCCAGGTGGTTCCACCCCAGCGGTGTCGACAGGGCGTCGTAGCCCTGCTTCGTCACGTACACCCGCAGGTAGTCCGCGCCGTGCCGGGCCTGGTCCCAGATGTCGAGGGTGAACTGCCGCGGCTTGGTCGCGGCCTTCCACGGTCCCGGGTTGTCCAGGGCCGCGTACCGCGTGCCCCCGGTGCGGCCGCCGCTGCACAGCTGGCCGTTCGGGATCGCGCCCTGGTGGTTGCCCGCGACACCTTCGCGGTACAGGCCGTTCCAGTTCCACATCGCGGTGGTGTCGGCCTGCCACGCCTGCCAGCACATCGGGTCCTGCTGGGCCATCGTCGGGTTCTGGAAATCGCTGCCCCACCGCTGCCAGCAGCCGTAGTTGCGCGACGGCGGGTCGACGGTCGACCCGTGGGCCTGGGCGATGCCGGTCATCATGCTCGCCATGAGCCCGGCGACGGCCGCGATCGTCGCCAGTGCTTTGCCGAGCAGTCTCTTGTTCGCCGGGACGGATATGAGCGCCACTCTTTCCTCCTCGTTGAGGACAACCATGTTGGGCAATGACCATGGGTGGGCTGGGAGCGCTCCCAAATCGCACTGTAACGAGCCGTGCACGGAAAGGGGAAGTGTTGGCGGACAACGCGTTCGCATTCGACGCGGATTCGACCGCCATTCGACGAAACGCCCTCTCGGTGCCGTACCGGGAGGGCGTTCACGTGGCTGAACCCGGTGGAACTACAGCTCCGAGAGGTCCACGGCCTCGGCCATGGCCCGGTAGCCCGCGTCGTTCGGGTGCAGGCGGTCACCGCTGTCGTAGGCGGGCCGCAACGCGTCCGGATCCGCCGGGTCGGCCATCGCGCGGTCGAAGTCGACCACCGCGTCGAACTCGCCGGACGTGCGGATCCACGCGTTCACCTCGTCGCGCACCGCCTCACCGGCCTCGGTGTAGTACCCCGCGCCCTTGAACGGCAGCAACGTGCCGCCGACGATCCGCACGCCCTTGGCGTGCGCCTTGCCGATCAGCTCCCGGTAACCGGCGATCAGCTCGGCCGCGGTCACCTCGGGGTTGGGCGTGGTGCAGTCGATCGGGAACTGGCTGAACCCGATGTCGTTGATGCCCTCCAGCAGGATCACCGTGCGCACGTCGGGCTGCGCCAGCGCGTCCCGCTCGAACCGCGTGGTGGCCTTCTCCCCGAAGCACGAGGAGTCGTTGAGCACCCGGTTGCCGCCGATGCCCGCGTTCACCACGCCACGGCGTCCGCCCAACCGCTCGGCCAGCTCGTCCGGGTAGCGGTTGTCGGCGTCCACAGTGGACGCGGCGCCGTCGGTGATGGAGTCGCCGAACGCCACCACGACCTCGCGCCGGGGGTCGAGGTCGACCACCTCCACGGCGTTGAGGTAGTACCACGACTGCGACGTCTCGGTGAACGCGTCCGCCGCCACGTCGGCCCGGTGGTCGCCGGAGGCCCGCCAGCTCGTGGCGCTGGCGAACGTGTGCCCGGTGGCCGGTCCGGTCTTGCCGGCCAGGTACAGCGTCACGGTCACCTTGCCCAGCGCCGCCACGGGCAGCGGCGCGAGGTCACCGACCACGTCGCCGCCGACCGGCACGGTCACCGAGCGGTGGCCGCGGAACGCCACGTGCCGCACCGTGTTCGGCCGCACCGCCGCACCCTGTGCCGCCTGCGCCACCGTCGCGCCGGTCACCACCAGCGGGGACGTGCCGTAGGCGTTGGACAGCCTGATCCGCACCGCCGCGCCGCCGTCGCTGATCCGTACGACCTGGCGGACGGTGTGGTTGTCGAACCCGGCCGTGCCCCAACCCGGGCCGAGGGAATCCGTGGGCGCGTGCGGTGAGGCGGCCCAGGTCGCGTTCCAGCCGAGGCCCGAGGCCCCCGCCGGGGCCGAACCCGCGGCGACACCGGGGACCAGTGCGATCCCCAGCGCGGCGACGAGCGTTGTCACCAGTTTTCTCATGTGCGTGACCCCCAGTCACGTAGTGGATCCACTGGGCCACGGTAGTCGGACAGCCCCGGCGCGGCAGGGAGTTCGCCGGCTCCGCCAGGCGCCTTGACCGGGTCTTGACGATCGCCCGGACGGCGTCTTAGGGTCCGGCATCTCGAAAATTGCCGGATCAATGACGAAACTTTCGAACGCCGCCGCCGTAGTCGTCCGAGAAAGCGAAGACCGCCATGAAGTCGATCCGCCTCGTCACCGCCACGCTCGCCGCGATGGCGTTGACCTCGCCCCTGGCACTCGTGGCCGCGGCCTCGCCCGGTCCGGGTGACCAGCCGCCCGGCCACGCGAAGAAGGACAGCCTCCGCTGGGTGGCGCCCAAGGGGTTCTACATCGGCACCGCCGCCGCCGGTGGCGGCCACCACGAGTCGCAGCCCTACCCCGACCCGTTCACCAAGGACCTCGAGTACCGCTCCGTGCTGGCCAAGGAGTTCAGCTCGGTGTCCGCCGAGAACCAGATGAAGTGGGAGTACATCCACCCGGAGCGCGACCGCTACAACTTCGGCATGGCGGACGCCATCGTGAAGTTCGCCCAGCAGAACCGCCAGGTCGTCCGCGGCCACACCCTGCTGTGGCACAGCCAGAACCCGGCGTGGCTGGAGCAGGGCGACTTCACCGCGGACGAGCTGCGGGAGATCCTGCGCGAGCACATCACCACGGTGGTCGGCCGGTACAAGGGCAAGATCCAGCAGTGGGACGTGGCCAACGAGATCTTCACCGAGTCGGGCGCCCTGCGCACCACCGACAACATCTGGATCCGCGAACTGGGCCCCGGCATCATCGCCGACGCGTTCCGCTGGGCGCACGAGGCCGACCCCAAGGCCGACCTGTTCTTCAACGACTACGGCGTGGAGAGCGTCAACGCCAAGAGCAACGCCTACTACGCGTTGATCAAGGACTTGAAGGCGCAGGGCGTGCCGGTGCACAGCTTCTCGGCGCAGTCGCACCTCAGCACCCGGTACGGCTTCCCCGGTGACCTGGAGACGAACCTGAAGCGGTTCGCCGACCTGGGCCTGGGCACCGCCATCACCGAACTGGACGTGCGGATGGACCTGCCCGCCAACGGCGTGCCGACCCCGGAGATGCTGGCCAAGCAGGCCGACTACTACAACCGGACGCTGGTCGCGTGCCTCAACGTCGAAGGCTGTGACTCCTTCACGATCTGGGGCTTCACCGACAAGTACTCCTGGGTGCCGGTGTTCTTCCAGGGCGAGGGTGCGGCGACGGTGATGTGGGACGACTTCACCCGCAAGCCGGCGTACGACGCCTTGCAGTGCACGCTGGCCAAGGAGTCCGTGGAGCGCGGCGAGCGCCACCCGCACCTGCCCGCGTGCGCCAAGTAGCACCCGGTCACCGCGAGCCGTCGGCCCCCGTTCGGACCTCGGAGTCCGGGCGGGGGCCGATTCCACGTCCGGCTCGTGACGCACGCCACACGGGAACGGGAACACCCGGGCCAGCGTGGACCGTTGGAACACTCGGTCGGTGCGGTCCGTGTCCCCGGGCCTCACCAAGCGCCTTCGCGGAATACCGTTCGGCTGGAGCCGCGTCGAGCCACTCGCCGAGAGGCGACCGCCGCGCCGACCCCTTAACGTCCCCGGCAGGCCCTCGCCAGGGTCGTCATGCGCGCGCTACGCCCGAACGTTCGACACGCGGTCAGGGTGATTCGCCCGCGTCACGTTCGCGCAGGTAGCGGGTGTGGTCGGCCTGGTGGTTCACGTCCGCGGCGTACACGCGTCCGGCCAGGCGGTGTGCCTCGGCTTCCAGCAGCCCCAGCTGGGTCACCAGCTCGTCGCCCGGGCTCGGCTCACCACCCGCCCGCTGCTTCACCGCGAACCACCACGGCAGGTTCAGGTAGGTCTGCACCGACAGCGGCAGGTCGGTGCGCGCCAGCCGGACCACGGTGTGCCGCAGGTCCGGGTCGGCGGCCAGCGCGTCGTGCCGCCCGAGCAGGTCACCGAGCACCGCGCCGATCCGGCCCACGGCGGCGACGGCGGGCTCGGGCACCCGGGACGACTGGGCGTTCACCTCGCGCACCAGCGACTCCAGTTCCCCGCGCAGCAGACCGGTCTCGGTGACCACGTCCACCGGCACGAGCCGGATCTTCTCCGGCGGCGCGAGCAGCGCGCCCACCGCGTACAGCCCGGCCACCACGACCGGCCACAGCCCGCCGACCACGCCGGTCAGGTGCAGCAGCACGCCGACCAGCCCGCCGACGCAGCCGACGAGGTTCTTGGTCGAGCCCAGGTAGCGGATCATTGGTAGCCGCGGATCTCCTGGAACACCTCACCGAGTGCGGTGGAGCGCGCGTCGAACACCTTGCCGCCGGTCATCGCGGCGACCTGGCCCAGCTCCGCGCTGCTCCCCTCGCCGAACAGGACCGTGAACACCGGCACCTGCCGCACGGACGCGGGCACCGAGCCGAACGACGACTGGAACTGCGGGAGGCCCGAGCCGTTGGCGTTCTCGCCGTCCGTCATCAGCACGATCGACGTGAACCGGTCCGGGTCGGCGGCGACCAGCGGCTCCATCACCTGGTAGGCGCGGGACAGGCTGTCGTAGATGGCCGTGCCGCCGCCTTCGCGCAACCCTTCCGCATAGGCCTTGATCTCGGCCAGCTCCGCGCCGGGGTCGCCCTCGGGCAGGGTGAACGTCCGCGGTGTGCCGGGCGAGGTGTTGAACGGCAGCATGGTCACCTCCTCACGGCTGCGGAACCGGCGGAACCGACCGGTGAGGGAGTCGTCCGCGCCGGTCAGCCCGACGAGCGCGGCGCGCAGCGACTCGATGCGGTCACCGGCCATCGAGCCGGACGTGTCGAGCACGTACAGCGTGCGCGACGGACGCCGGATCTGGTTGAAGTAGGCCGAGAGCAGGGCGTCGACCGAGTCGCGGGCGGCCGGGAACGGCAGCTCGACCAGGTCGCGGACGGCGAACCGGGAGTCCGGGTCGACGCCCGGCACGACCGGCCGCCGATGGGTGGTCTCCATGATCTCGCGCTGCACGTCCGGCGTGCGCAGGTGGTCGGTGAGGCGTCGGTGCGCGTCACGCGCGTCGTCGCCGGAGTCGGCGAGCAGGGTCAGCGGGTAGTCCGCGGTGACCACGCCGTCGGAGGGGTAGACCAGGGTGAGCGGTTCGGGCAGGTTCCCGGCGGCGTTCATGGACAGCAGCACGGACTCGTAGTTGATCAGCCCGTCGACCCGGGTGCCGGCGTCCTGGCCGGTGGCGCGGCGCCGGTAGGCCTCCGACAGCCAGCCCGACGACCCGGCGGACAGCGACTGGGCGGCGAAGAAGCCCTTCAGCTGCGGCGTCACGGCCGCGATCTGGCCCGCGTCGACCGCGTTGCCGGCGCCCGCCAGGGCCGACGCCACGCCGACCAGGGCGGAGAAGCCCGAGTTCGACGCCGACGGGTCGGTCATGCCGTAGCTGAACGCCTTGCGCCCGGCCCGCTCGGCGATCTCGCCCCAGCCGACCCGGCGGTCCGCCCACCCCAGCCGCTTCGCCGCCGAGGTCGACAGGCCGAGCACCACGGGCGAGCTCATGACCTTGACCTGGTTGCCGAGCCGGCGCGCGGCCTCGGGGATGCCCGCCGGGTAGCGGTTGGAGGAGAACCAGACGGCGTCGTACTTGCCGTCGACCTCGCCCTTGGCCAGGGCTTCCGCACCTTCCAGCGTGCCGGTGAAGGTGAACTTCACCTCCACGCCGGTGGCCTCGGCCGCCTCGTCCAGCACGGGTTGCAGGTCGGTCAGCTCGCTGCCGGCCAGCACCCGCAGCACGCCGGGCTCCGCCGGGCCCGCGGGCTGTGCCGGGTCCGGCTCGGCGTCACCGGTGCAGCCCGCGAGCACCAGCACCGCGGCGAGCACGAACGCTGTTCTCATCGGTCCCCCTCGACCGCCGCCGCGTCGTGCGAACGGCGCAAGTGCTCTTCCGCGCGGCGGATCTCCCCCGACAGCGACTCCACCGTGACGGCCATCGTGCGCACGGCGTCCGCCCGGTAGCCGTCCACCGCGTCGATCGCGGCGTAGATCCGGTCGAACGACGCGCGGATCGTCTCGACCGCGACGGCCGGGTCGCTGCCCGCCCGGCGAATCTCCGCCCCTTGCAGGTCCAGCAGCTCGGTGTTGGCGCGGATCAGGCCGTCGGTGGTGGCTTGCAACGCGGCCACCTCGTCCAGCACGTCACGTTGGCTCGCCAGGGCGCCGCTGACGAGCAAGGCGATCCGCAACGCGGACACGGTGGTGGTCACGGCGCGTTCCACGCCCCGGATCAGCTCGTCGTTGTTGCGCCGCACCAGGTCCAGCGCCAGGTAGCCCTGCGCGCTCACGGCGAGCTGCGTCAGCAGGTCCTGGTGGCGTTGCCGGATCGGGTGCAGCACGTCGGCGCGCAACGCCCGCGCCCGACCAGGATCGGTCAGGTCGAACACGCCGGCCTGGCGCTCGATCGCCGCGTCCACCGCCTCCGCGAACGCGGCGGCCTCGGCCAGCTTGCCCATGGCCCGCCACAGCCGTTCCCGCTCGCCCTTGATGGCGGCGTTGTCGCGGCGCAGCGCGTCCTGCCGGTGGCGCAGCTCCACCACCAGCGCGTTCACCGGCTCGCCCGCCGCCCGGTAGCGGTCGAGGGCCTTCTTGGCGGCGTTGGCCGCGGGGAAGACCTTGAGCAGCTTGCGGCCGGTGATCGGCAGCTTCGCCGGGTCCAGCTCGGCGACCGTGCGGCGCAGGCCGGACAACGAGGTGGTGACGTGCACCTGCGGCGAGTCGTCGCGCAACGCGCGGGCCGAGCGGTCCAGCATCGCGCCAGCCACGCCCGCCGCGGCACGCATGTCCGCCTCGCCCACGGCGAGCACGTCGTCCAGCACGGCGGTGAACTCCGGCGAGCGGACGTCCAGCTCGCGCAGGCGTTCGGCGAACCGCTCGCCGCGGCGGGCGACGTCCTCGCGCACGTCGTCGCCGAGTGCGATCAGGCCGGCCGCGCGCTCGACCGGGATCGGCGTGACGGGTTCCGGCGGGGTGAGGGTGAACTCGTCCATCACCGGGCTGCCGCGTCGAGCAGGCGTTCCAGCGTCTCGAACGACGGCGGCTCGACCGCGTCCACCAGGTCCGCGGGTGCCCTGTCCCCCACCACGTCGGCGAACACGCGCGGGTCGGACGTGCGGAAGCCGAACGTGGCGGCGAGCCTGGTCAGCTCGGGGTCGGTGCTCAGCAGCCGGCCGACCTGGTCGCCGCGGTCCGACAGCGGGACCAGCGTGTGCTTGGAGTAGACGGTCGGTGCGAGGTAGAGCAGGCGCATGTCCGCGCGGATCGACCCGTCGGCGCGCAGCGCCCGGTCGAGGTACTGGGACTCGTAGATCAGCGCCAGCGGCGTCTTGCCCATGCCGGCCGCGAGGTAGTCCTCGAAGGGGCCCTCGGAGCTGTTCTGCGTGTAGCCCTGGTCGCGGAAGAGCCGGGTGACGTCGGGCAGCACGGCCGCTTCCTGTTCCGGGGTGCCGACCACGGTGTTGCCGTTGGCCACGAACGACACGATCGACAGGTACATCGCGGCGGAGTTCGACTCGGCCGGGTTGGTCGTGGTGACCAGGACGTTCTTGCGGGCCGGGTAGGCGGTGTTGCCGGGCAGCTGGTCCCAGCGGGTGCCCGCCCTGGTCAGCTCCAGGTACGCGGCCACGTCGAGCACCTGGTAGTCGCCCGCGCCCTTCTTCACCACGCCCGCGGCCTCCAGCAGCCGCACGATCGGCTCGAACGTCGCCACCGCCATCGGCGACTGGAACGGCGTGTGCGCCGCGGTGGTCTTGCGGTCGCGCTGGATGCGTTGCGCGGCGGGCGAGGACGACGGGAAGGCGAACTCGTACTTGCCGAGGTCGACGGAGGTGGCGATCTGCCGCGACCCGGCGGTGTCCACCTCGACGGCCAGGCCGTGCGTGGCGAACGCGTCGACCACGCGGCGGTCGCTGAAGAAGGCGAGCTTCTCCGACCCGATGACCCCGCGCACGGTCGTCAGCTCACCTCGCGACCCGCCCTCCGCGTCGTCGGAACGGCCCCACACGACGACCGCGACGACGGCGGCCAACAACACCACGGCCAAGCCGATGGACAACCGGCGCTTCACTGGACCCGTTCACCCCCCGTGTTCCCCTTTGGGGATCATGTCCCCCGCTCGACTCGTTTGACGCGCGAAGCGGCGATCACCGGGCGAACGGTTGGTGAACGGAGGGTGTGGATGTCGCGTACGCCGCCGCGACCACGGTGACCGCGCACGCCACGTAAGCGGTCGTGCGCGTGGAAGTGAGCTCGGCCAGCGCGGGACCGGCCAACGCGCCGACGAACGTCGCCGCCGCCTCACCGGTGAACAGCACCGCGCCGACGCGGCCCAGCACGTCGGTGGGAGTGACCCGTTGCAGGGTGGTCTGCGTGACGACCAGGGCCGTCGATCCCGCCAACCCGATCACGACGGCCGACGGCAGCGCGGAGGTCAGCGAGGTCGAGGCGAACAGCAGCACGAAGCCCACCGCCGTGACGGCGAGCGCGGTCGCCAGCAGCGGGCCGGACCGCAGGCGGTCGACCAGCACGCGGCTCACCGGCGCGCCCAGCAGGAAGCCGACGCCCAGCCCGGACATCACCAGCCCGACCGGTCCGGCACCGCCGAGCGTGGTCAGGCCGAACGGGACCAGCAGCGCGCTCAGCGAGGCGTTGGCCGCCAGGAAGACGGTGCTGACCACGAGCAGCGACCTGGCCGTCCGTTCCGATCGCAGGAACGCGAGCCCGGCGGCCAGGTCCTCGCGGACACCGCCGCCCTTGTCACCGCCTTCGCGTCGCGACATCGCCGCGATCAACGCGGCCGAGAGGAGGTAGCTCGCCGCGTCCGCCACCACCAGCGCCGGGAAGCCCACCAGCGCCATCAGGGCGCCACCCAGCGGCGCGCCCACGAGCCGGGCCACGCCGTCGGTGAGCGAGTTCAGGGCGTTCGCGCCGCTCAACGCCGTGCCGGTGCCGACCGCGACGGGCGTGTGCGCCTGCGCGGCCGGCCGGAACACCACCGTGCCCGTGCTCTCCACCACCAAGGCGACGTAGACGAGCCAGAGGTCGCCGGGATCGCGGGCCGACAGCAGCAGGAGGACTGCGGCGGCGCGCAGCACGTCGGCCGCGACCATCAGCCGCCGCCGGTCCCAGCGGTCGACCAGCACCCCCGCCACGGGCCCCAGCAGCACGGGCGGCAGGAACTCCGCCGCCAGCGCCGCGCCCGCGGCCATCACCGACCCGGTCAGGTGGAAGACGTGCGCGGGCACCGCGACCACGAGCAGCCAGGTGCCGAACACGCTGACCGTCCGTGCCGCCCACAACAACCGGAAATCCCGCACCCTCAGCGCAGCCATCACCCGACGACTATCTCCAGAAGATAGCCATCAGGGATAGTGTTCTGTCAGAATTGACGCTGTGGGACACGACTTGGGCCGACGGCTGCGCGCGCTGCGTGCCGCGAGCGGGCGCACGGTGGCCGCGGTCGCCGCCGACGCGGGCCTCTCCGTGCCGTACGTGGCGAACCTGGAGAACGGCCGGGGCAACCCGACCACCGACGCGCTCACCCGGCTGGCGCGGGCGCTGGGCACCCGCCTGACCATCGGGTTCACCGACGACGACGAGACCGCGCCACCCGCCGACCTGCCCGCCGCGCTGGTCCGCCTGGGCCGCACCACCAGGTTCCGCCGCGACGTCCGCGTCCTGGCCGAGGCGACCGGCCAGGACGCCGCCGAGCTGGCGGGGCGGCTGCTGGACGCGCTGGCCCGCCTGTCCGCCCTCACCGGCCGCGACCTCACCGAGCGGGACTGGCTGCGGCTGCTCGACGCGCTGCTGCTCGTCGCCGTGCACCCCGACCCGGGCGAGGAGGGATGTCAGTAGGCCATGAACAGGATCTCGTCGCGCGAGTAGTCGTGGCCGGGGTGGTTCTCCTTGAGGTGCTGCTGGGTCTTCGCCACCAGGTCGTCCTCGTCCTGCCCCGTGATGTGCTCGCCACAGGGGCAGGTGATGTTCCGCTTCATCGCAATCCTCCGCGCTGGTGATCTCTCCCGACCGACTCTACTGAAGGTGACGACGTTGTCGACCGTTCGAGTTCGGCTCCGCGCTCGCGGTCGGCCGGGAGAGACCCGCCCGGTGGCTAGCGGCGGCGCAGCACGCGCGGGTCGGCGTCGAGGTCGTCACCCAGCCGCACGGTGATGAACTCGTTGTCGTCGGGCCGGCCCGGCGTGCGGCCCGACGAGGACGGGAAGTTGTTGTCGTTGAGCACGCCGATCGTGCGGTCGTCCAGGATCACCAGGTCCTCGATCGTGGTGAACGGGAAGGTGAACGTCTCGCCGAAGCCGCCGAGCCGGCGCGGGTTCGCGAGGTCGAGCAGGTCGGCCACCAGCGTCTTGTCGAGCTAGCCGTCCCGGTCGCGGTCGCGCTTGTCGGCGAGGTAGACGCGCTTGACGCGGGCGTCCACGCCCTGCGCGCCGTCCCGCTCGACCACCAGCAGCCGGTTGCGGTCCACCGTGATGGCGTCACCGATCGCGTGCTCCGGCCGGTCCAGCCGGTAGGTCCAGCGGACGCCGGTGTACCGGCCGCTGTCCAGGTCGAACTCGTTGAGCCGCAACGTGCCCGGCTCGTCGCCCGCGACCGTGCCCTCCAGCAGCGCGTCGAGCTTGCGGCCGTCCACGGACAGCGCCAGTCCCTCGTAGCCCTTGCTGCCGCCCAGGTTCGGCGTGCCCGCGGGGTTCTCCGGCGCGAACACGCCCGGCAGCGGGGCAGGCGGCGCGAGCAGCCTGCCCGCGCGGTCGAAGTGCAGCAGGTAGGGGCCGAACTCGTCGCCGATCCAGTACGTGCCGTCGCCCGCGCGGGTGATCGACTCGACGTCGAAGTCGGCGCCGGTGAGCACCCGGTCCGGCCGGGTCAGCGGGAACGGCACGTGGCCGTTCGGGTCGGTCAGCGTGACGCCGCCGAGCACGTCCACCGCGCCCGTGCCGAAGTCCGGGCCGATCCGGTGCACGCGCAGGGTGAAGTCGGCGCTGTTGGCCTTGGTGCCGTACCCGTTGTCGGACAGCACGTCGAACGTGCCGTCGGCGTTGCGCAGCACCCCGCTGAAGCCCTGCACCGGCTGGTCGGCGAACGGCGGCACGATCCCGTTGACCGGTGCCGTGCCCAGGGCCGAGCCGGACGGTTCACTGGCCGGCACGAACGTGGCCGCGGGCAGCGACGCGAACCCGGTCAGCGTGGCGCGGCCGAAGTCGCGGCGGTCGGTCGGCGCGGCCGAGCCCGGTGCCGCCACCGACGCCAGCACGAGCGCGGACAGGCCGATGACCAGCGGTCTCCTCATGGAGGTTTTCCGTTCTGCCGTGGCGCGCCGCACCCCGGCGCGCTGTGCGCGGAACGGTAGGTGGGCCGGGTGAACGGCCGGGGTGCCGCCGGTGACGCCGCGAGAACCGGGGGCGGTCGGTGCTGCCTGGGGTCGCGCCAGTTCGGGAGTGCCGCGGGAGCCGGGGCGGTCGGTGGTGCCGAGGGTGCCACCGGTTCGGGAGTGCCGCCGGTGACGCCCGACGTGCCGGGTACTGCCTGGGGTACTGCCGTTCCCGAGTGCCGGGGGTGGTCGGTCGGCGTCGTTGCCGTGCGACCACCCCCGGCCGAGGCGTCAAGCCGCGTACGCCTCGAACTCGGCGAGCTGGGCGGCGGGCCAGCCCGTGTTGCCGGTGACGGTCAGCCGCAGGTAGCGGTGTTCCGCCGTGACCGGGATGGTGACCTGGTTGCCGGACGCGGGGTCGAACCGGAACCCGGTCGACGCCACCACCTGGCTGTAGTTCACGCCGTCCGCGCTGCCGGACACGCCCAACGTCTGCGTGCGGGCAGCCCACGCGGCGGCGGGCGGGAGCTTCAGCACGATCCGGTTCACCGCGACGCGACTGCCCAGGTCGACGGTGAAGGTCTGCGGGAAGGCGTTGTTCGGGCTCTCCCAGTAGGTGTTCACGTCACCGTCCACCGCGTTGCCGCCCGGGAAGCCACCGTTGGCCGCGGCTTGCACCGGCTTGCCGCGCGCCACGTTGCCCTGCGGCGGCGGTGTCGTGGTCGTGGTCGTGGTCGTGGTGGACGCGTACGCCTCCAGCTCGGCCACCTGCGCGGCCGGCCAGGCGGTGTTGCCGGTGAACGTCAGCCGCAGGTGCCGGTGGACGCCGGAGACCGGGATCGTCACCTGGTTGCCGGACGCGGGGTCGAACCGGAACCCCGTCGACGCCACCACCTGGCTGTAGTTCACGCCGTCCGCGCTGCCGGACACGCCCAACGTCTGCGTGCGGGCAGCCCACGCGGCGGCCGGCGGGAGCTTCAGCACCAGGCGGCCGACGTTCTCCGACC